>URPE01000008.1 GCA_900549625.1 uncultured Mycoplasmatota bacterium | reverse complement strand
CTTTTGATGACAGCCAGGCGCCAGAGTATGACCGGAGCTATGGAATTGCAGGGGAAAATGTTGCAGCCTTTTCCGGAACAAGCTTGTTTGCAGTAGGCGGCGTTTTTTCACCCTATGATTTTGCAACTGTGACATCTTTTGGTGATCTGCTGGAAAATCAGGAGTATAAGCTTTGGAATGGGCAGGTATCCAACTGCTATATTCCCATAAATAAGATCGGCGTTAGTTCCAAATCCTCAGAGAAGGACAAAGCTCTGGAATTTGTGCAGTATCTGTTTTCTGAGGAAGGACAGCTTCTGTCAAAGAGTGATGGCTTGCCGGTTGTGGAGAAGGTGTACGATGGAGCGGATTACTGGAACCAGGGGGAAGAAGGCAAGGTGTTGGCTTCCGGAGGAAGCAGCAGTGTGACTGGACAGGAGCTGTATTATGAGATAAAGGTGCCGTCAGCAGATAAAGTGGAGGCATTTAAACAGCTGGGCAAAACACTGACAACCCCGATCCTGGACAATGCGATCATCACCAGTGCAGTCTGCGAGAACGGAGTGCGCTACCTGAATGGAGAAATCGGCCTTGATGAGGCTGTAAATGCGGTGATACAGCAGGTGAACCTGTATCTGGCGGAATAATCCGGCAGTTGGAAAATGACGAAATAAACAGAATATAAAAATAAAATAGCAAATAGGAAGAAACGCCATAGAAGTTTGCAAAGCAGAAGCTATGACGCAGTATGGAGAGTTTAAGATGTTTAAAAAGCTGCACAGGCAAATGACACTATTTTCTACGTTGATCACAAGCGGAATCCTGATCCTGATGGCGGCTGCCAGTCTTGTGATTTTTGAGCGGGGACTTGCGCGCAACAGTTACGAGCGATTTTTGAATAATGGAAATTCCTGTGTAGCTTACCTGGAAAATCAGACTATTCTTTCCCATAAATGGATCCTGGAGGCAAAGCAGGAATACGGAGTGGAATTCCGAATTCTGAACAATGGGAAAAGACTATATCGAAGAAATCAAGCAAGAAAAGGAAATTATAATTTAAATAAAACAGCAGTTAATAGTGGAGTAAAAGATTTAGCTAGATTTCATAATGCAGGATATAAGGGGCTTTATAATGGTGAAACAGCAGATGATATTTTTAAAAGGAAGAAGCTAAGATATAGAGAAGATATATTAGATAACATGGGTAGCGAAGAATTAGCAGATAATATATTTAGAATTGCTCAAACTGATGCTAAATTAAAAAGAGATAAAGTAGATAATGAATATACTGCAAATTCAGTTCACTACGAAATTGGTAAAATAGTAAGAAAAGCAATTAAAGAAGCAGGTGGTACTATGCTAGAAGTTCTACCAACACCAAAGAAAAGTTTAAAAGAGTTAGAGAAAGAGAAAAAAGATTCAAATAAGTTACTTCAAGATTAAAAGGTATTATGAATGTGATATAATAATTACAGGTTGTGGTTATATGTCAAAGAAATCAAAATTATATTTATTTATAGATAGAAAAGACTATATAAAGAAACTTACTGATGATGATGTAATAAATGTTATTGGAACAAAAGGTTCTGGTAAAACAACAAGTACACTAAAATATATTGATGATGAAGATTATATAGTAATTAATTGTGATAGATTATATGAAATGCCAACTGATAAAGTTGTTGATGATAAATATTTAACTGAAATAAAAGATTTATTAAAAAATAAATATGGAAAAATATGTGAAGGTGGGGAATTTATAAATTGCTATAATGACATATTAGATTTTATCAAAAGTAAAAATAAAAAGGCTTTAATTGAAGGTAATGTAATCTATGATATTAAACCAATAACATTATTAAAAGGGACTATAATAGTTAAAAGAACTGGAATAATAAAATGCTTTATACGAGCAGTAAAGAGAGATTACCCAATTAAATATTTCTTAAATCAAGAAATTGAAAAGCATGGCAAAATATTAGGAAGAATCAATAGACTTAAAAATATAATAAAAAGAAGAAAAAATATTTTTAAAATATATCATGAAATTGAAAATATAATTGATGACTTAGAAACATATCAAAATGATTAACTGTAATTATTATTTAATTGCTGTTTTTTCTTTGCGAAAATAATCGTTACGGGCACCATAAGGCATGTGTTTTAGACACATTAAAAAATAATAAATTAAAAATAGAGACTTGTAGTCAGTAGGAAGGAGTAAATATGAATTATTATAATGAAATAAAAAATAAATTAATAGATAATGAAATAAATAGAAAAGTAAAAAAATATTCAATTAATAGAAGTGATTTAAATACATACTATAATGTTGGAAAAATATTAAGTGAAGCCGGCAAGCATTATGGAGAGGGTATTATTAAAGAATACTCTATTAAATTAACCAATGAATTAGGAAAGGGGTATACTCAATCAAGATTAAGATATTTTAGAAGATTTTATAATGTTTTTTCAAAATGTCCGACATTGTCGGACAAATTATCTTATTCCCATTATTGTGAATTAATATGGATGGAAGATTTTAATAAAATAAACTATTATATAGACTTATCTGTTGATCATAATTTATCTGTTAGACAATTGAGAGACAGAATAAAATCAAATGAATACGAAAGGCTTGATGAAGTAGCTAAAAATAAGTTAAGAAACAAAGAAAAAAATAATGTAACAGATCTTGTTAAAAATCCAATATTAATTAAAAATAGTTATAATTATGAAAACATATCAGAAAAACTCTTGCAGAAATTAATACTTGAAGATATTGTATCTTTTATGAAAGAGTTAGGAACTGGATTTAGTTTTATAGATAATGAATTTAAAATTAAAGTAGGAGATAGTTATAATTATATCGATTTACTTTTGTATAATATTAAGTTTAAATGCTATGTTGTTATAGAATTGAAAGTGATTAAGTTGAATTCAAATCATACTGGTCAAATTCAAAATTATATGAATTATATTGATAAAAATGTAAAAGGCATTGATGATAATAAAACTGTTGGCATTATCATTTGTAAACAAAATAATCAGTATGTAATAGATTATTGTTCTGATGATAGAATTATTGCAAGAGAATATGAATTGGTGTGATATGATATTGTTAAGGGAGTGATTGTAATGGGAGAAAAAAGATATATTTATGGAAAATCAAAAAACGAGTTCAAAGAAAACACTATTAATTTACCAGACAAATATTTAATGAATTCTGTTAATAATCCTAAGTATTTATTTCATGGCAGTCCAAAAAAATTAAAAATTATTGAGCCTAGAGAGTCAACCAGTTTTAATTATTTAATAAATAATAGGGGTGAGGCTGTATATATAACTCCTTTATTTATTTTGGCTAGTGCCTATGCTTTTAGAGATTCTATTATAAAACTAAGTGAAAAAGTTCGTTATAACATTACAATAGGAGTAACAGAATACGCCAAAGAAATATATGTTATAATGGACAATATTATTGTTGATGATGAATTAGAAGGCTATATTTATGTTTTTGATTGGAATGATAAATATGAACAAAGAAAAGGCATGATTCAATATAAAGCTCATAAAGAAATGCTACCAATTGATATTATAAAGATTAAATTTAAAGACTTTAAAAAGTTTTATACTATTAATGAGGCTAATGAAAATATTAGAAAATTATAAGACTTTTATGAATAATCATGGTACAATACCTATGGTGATTACAGTGAAAGTTATATTAATAAGTACTGATTCAGTACATTTACTTGAAGAAAAGTTAAATGATTTAATTCCTGCATATTCAGTGGTAGTTCGTTATAATATGAAAGAAACGAGTCTGAATGATGTTTTAGAAGAGGCTTCATATGTATCCCTTTTTGATGATATGAAATATTTAGTTGTTAAAAATAGTGATTTTTTTGGTAAGTCTAAATTAACAGAAAAAGAAGAAAAAAGTTTTCTTTCTTACTTAGATAATCCTTATCCTTGTACAACTATTATTTTTACAACTTATGATACTATTGATAAACGTAAGAGTATTACTAAAAAAATTATTGATAATTATAAACTAATTGAATTAAAAAGTCCTAAAAATTATGATTTGATTAGAGAAACTAAGTCAAGAACAAGTAAATATAATATAAGTGATAAATCGATTAAATATATTGTTGATGCTTGTTTATCTAATTATGACTTAGTATTAGAAGAACTAGATAAGCTTGCATTAATGTATAAAAAAGATGATACTATAAAATATGAAGATATAAAAAATATTGTTGCTAGTAATGCAAGTGATAATGTTTTTAAATTTGTTGATGCTGTTATAGCTCGGGATTTACGAGTTAGTATGACTTTATATGAAGAGTTTTTGAGTTTGAAACTAGATCCCTTACAATTAATTAATATGTTAGTAAGAGAGTATCGTTTATTATATTATTATAAGTTATATGAAAGAAAGAGATATAGTATGAGTGATATTATGAGTAATTTACGTTTAGCTGATTGGCAAGTTCAAAAATTAATGAAAGAAGCTAGTTTTTATCATACTGATGACTTAAAAGACTACTTGATTAACTTATCAAAACTAGACTATAAAATAAAGTCTGGTAAACTTGATAAAACATCCGCTATGTATGCATTCTTACTTCAAAATTTAGAATATTAAAACTAGGATTTAATCTTTCCTAGTTTTTTAATTATAAGTATTCTTCTAATTTTAAAGTGTTTTTAAAGTTTAATTTGGCTACATCATTAAGCATATCTTTGCCATATTTACTAACAATCTCGGCTGCTTGTTTATCAACCTCAGTATTAGCACCTTTTAATAAAGGAATATGTAATGTATCACTAAGTTCATCCATTTTCATAAGAAAGATATAACGACTAATGCAACTTGAAACAGCCACTGAAGCACATTTACTTTCAGCTTTAGTTGTAAAATCTATATCTCTTACTATTTCTTTAGCGTCTTTAATATGTTCAAAGTACTTAGCTGGATAAACAAACTCATCAACTACGATACTATCATAATTACTTTCTCTTTTTTTCATTTCTACTAAAACTTTATTATGTAAAATGGCTTTAATCTTATTCATATTATAACCCATACTTTGATATTTATTGTAATCTTTGTTAGTTAATATAAAAGTACAATGGGGTATTTCTTTTATTAGAGTAGGGGCAATTTTTTTGATTTTTTCATCAGTTAAAACTTTGGAATCCCGTACACCTAAGTTTTCTATAAAACTAATCTTATCTTTTGCTACATATGAGGCTGTTACTACGATTGGGCCAAAATAATCACCAGTACCAACTTCATCAGAACCAATCGTTGCTTTTTGATAAAGCATATTTTTTTCCTTTTTTTCTTTTTCTTTCTTTTTTTGTGGTTCATTAATATCAATTTTATTACCAGTTAATTTATATTCAATATCAGCCCACATATTAGCATCAACATCGGCACTTATACCTTGAAACATAACTTTGCCAGATTCATAAAGTGTTATGATAGTGTCAGCTTCCTCAGCTTGAAAAACAGCATAAGGGGGTGTTTTATCTCTTTTAGTATCCATATAATATTCAGTCATTTTTTCCATTAATTTTTTACTTGCTTTAAATACAATAGTCATATACATCACCACCAATAGAATACCATAAATTTCTTTACTTTTAAAGAAAAATTCAATATAATTAAGTAGGAGGAATGAAAAATGGCTTTAACTATTGATGTGATTTGTATTTTGTTTTTATTAATGGGGGCAGTTGTTGGCTTAAAAAGAGGTGTCATTAAAAGCGCAACTATGTTTATTGGCGCGATTATTGTTATCTTTCTTGCTTTTTCTTTAAAAAATCCAGTTGCTAAATTAATGTATACTTACTTACCATTTTTTGATTTTGCTGGGAACTTTGAAGGCCTTAGTGTTTTAAATATTATTATTTATGAGGCTCTTGCTTTTGTCTTAGTTTATATTGTTTTAATGAGTGTTTTACAAGTACTAATTAAAATTACTGGTGTTTTTGAGAAAATACTTGATTTTACTATTATTTTAGGTATTCCATCAAAAATACTTGGAGCTATATTTGGGTTTTTAGAAGCATACTTATTTTTGTTTGTAGCTTTATTTTTACTTTCTAGTTTACCAAGTACAGCAGGCGTTATAATGGATGGACCTATTGCTAGTAAGATAACTACATCAAGTCCTGTATTATCTAATATTAGTAATGAATATTTTACAGCTTTTAAAGATATAATAAATGTTAGTACTGATATTAAAGGAGATAAAAATCGTTATAACTTAGAATGTTTAGATATTTTGCTTCGTTATAATATTGTTGATAAAGAGTCAGTTATAGGCTTACTTGATAGTGGTAAACTTGTTGTTCCTGGGGCCAGTGATATACTAAAAAAATATTAGAAAAGAGGATTTAAATGATTAAATATTTAAATAATGAAAATTTTAATGAAGAAATTAATAAAGAAAAAGTATTAGTTGATTTTTATGCTGATTGGTGTGGACCATGTAGGGCAATGGGTGAGGTTTTAGAAAATATTAATGATTTAGATATTTTAAAAGTAAATGTAGATGAACACTCTGATATTGCTCAAAAATACGGCGTTATGTCTATTCCAACGGTTATTTTGTTTTCTAAGGGTGAAGAAATAAAAAAACATGTTGGTTATTTATCTAAAGAAGACTTATTAAGTTGGCTTTCAATTTAATAAGTTTTTTTCTTTTAAACGAGTAGGTCAATATAGGTATCATCGTCGCTCATAATCTCACTTAATAATGTTATAATAGCGCCGATTATTAATAAAATGCTGGCTATTAAATTGGCATCTTTAATGAAAATGTCTTTTAAAGTGGTTCTATCGTTTTTTTCTTTGCGCTTTTGATAGGCTAAAATAAGAAAATAAAGATAGATAAAAAAGCCAATACTTAAAATACTTATATTTATAGTTTTATATTTCTTTTTGGCTAAAACATCATGTTTCGTAACATAACTGCGTTCTAAATGATTAGAATATATGGCTAGGGCCGAAATAAATAAATATATTACCCATATAAGATCTTCAATATCTAGTTCATGTAATGTTTTTGTAACTTTATCCATACTAAATTCTATGAAAAAAGTTGCTTATATTTCAAAAAATAGTGTATTATGTAAGAGAGGTGTTATTATGAGGGAAAAAAATAAATATCAAAGAATGACAAAAGAAGAAAAAAAACAATGTCAAAAATTTTATTATAATACAGAAAAAGGACAAGCTATGCGTTCTAGACTTAATCGTTTAGTTATTATTGGTGTGGTTGGTTTATTGTTTTCTATATTTCTATTGATAAGTGGATATTTATCTCATGAGTTATCTTGGGCAACTATCCTTTTAGCTGTTATTTTAACTATTTTTTCTTTAATATATATTGTTAGTTCGATTACTTTAAGAAGAAAATGTTTAAATAATTATGCTATTAAATATATGAAGTGACTTTATTCGACAAAAGTTCCTATTGCAAAGTAGGATCTTTTTTTATATAGTATAAGTGCTTAAAAGACATGAACTCCTAATAAAGGAGAGTTTATGAAAAAAATATATTTTATAGTAGTAACAGTTGTACTTTGTTCTTTAGTAAATGTATACGCTGGGGAAATAAGAATGATTGATAGAACGGGATATGGGTATACAGTTGATGGAAAACATTATTCATATAACTTATATTATGATGAAGATACAGGATATCCCTTATTTAGACTTGATTATGGTACTGAATATGAAGAAGGTTTCTTTTTTAGAGAAACTAGTGAACAAATACTAAGTACTAATGAATTAAATAAGATAAAAGATGATATTTTTTATATTACAGATGGCCGAAAGTTTAGTGAACTTTCTATGACTGAATTAATAGGTATTCAAGCTCTTATTTGGGATGTTTATAGTACACATACTGATAAAGTTTTAGAGTGGACTTGTGATACTGGTTTCTTAGTTGATTATTTACCTAAAATGGCTGATAAGAAAAGAGAATATGAAACACCTCAAGTTTATAATTATGAAACAGTTGTAAATAGACCTTTAAAAATTGATTTTTTGCCCTTTTTTAAAAGTGCTTATAATATAACTAATAATTATAATGATACTACTTTAACTAAAGATAATAATAGTCTTACGTTTATTTCTAAAGAAGTAGGTGATTATACATATGAAGTAGATTCTAAATATTTTGATGAAGATGTTTCTTATTATAAAGGAGAATACAGTTTTCTAATTGAATTAAAAAAACATGTACAACCAAAGCCAATTATTAATATTTCTGTTTTAGAAGAACCTAAAAAAGAAGGAAAAATTAATGTTATAGATGATGAAGGTATTGAGTCTAAATTAATAAAAGAAACGTTTTATGAAGGGGAAGACGTGAGACTATCTTATACTTTAAAAGATGGTTATACATTAGATAAAGTATTATATATAACAGATAATGGTACTTATGAAATTGAAAGGGATCATTTTACGTTTCTAGGTAGTGGGACAATTCATTTTATAACTAAGTATCATAAGACTACTTATAATATAAATGTTGTTCCTAGTAAAAACGTAGTTTTAAATATAAATAGTACTGGTAAAGAAAATGAAAAAGTAACATTTACATATAATATAGTAAATGATTATGCAATAGATTATATTGAACTTATTTATGATAGTAAAAGCAAACGTTTAGATAAGAATGAATTTATAATGCCTAGTAGTGATGTGACTATACATTTTGTTTTAAAAAGTAAACAAAAGAACATATTTAATGTCTATAATTTAAGTAGTGCAGAAGTTACATTTAGAGACTTAGCATCAAGTTATAAAATGGGTGACAAAGTTTTGCTAATACCAAATACTAATACATTTAATATGATTGTTTATGATGAACTTGGTAATATTATTGAAGTTAAAGATAACACTTTTATAATGTCTAGTAGTGATATTTATATAACGGCTATGTATATAAAAATGGATGAATCTAAAGAAGAAAAAAATGCTAAAGACGAACTAACTACTACTACTTTAGTAACTAAAGATAATACATTAGATGATGTACCAAAAACGGGAGATATTAGTAATGACTATAGTTTTTTACCATTATTAGTTATGTTAGGATGGTTACTAGGTTTAAGACATAAATTTTATAGAAAAGCGTAAAATTTACGTAAAGTTTGAAGAAAATTGTCGATTTTGGCAATTTTTTTTGCTTAAAAAAAGAAAATCGAGGGGGTATCTTGAATATTTATATATATGGGGGAGTGTAATTATGCCAATGATTAGCGAGAGTAAAATTAATGAAATTAGAGAATCAGCTGATATAGTGGATATTATTAAAAATTACATTCCACTAGAACTTAAAGGTAAAAATTATTTTGGAGTATGTCCTTTTCATCAAGATCATTCACCAAGTATGAGTGTTTCAAAAGAAAAACAAATGTATAAATGCTTTTCGTGTGGTGCAGCTGGTAATGTTTTTACATTTGTTAGTAATTATGAAAATATAACATTTATAGAGGCGGTTGTTAAAGTTGCTGGAATACTAGGTATTTCGGTTGGTGATTATACTACTACTAAACCAAAAGAAAAGTATGAACGGGAATATAACGCGATGGACTTAGCTTTAAAATTTTATCAGAATACACTTAGAACAAAAGATGGCGGGGCGGCAAGAGAATATCTTTTAAAAAGAGGACTTAACGAAGAAATGCAAAAAGTATTTGATATAGGTCTTAGTACAACTAGTGATAAATTATATCCTTTTCTTAAGCAAAAAGGCATGGATGAGAAGTTTATCCTTGATTTAGGTCTTATAACACAAGAAGAAGGAAGTATAAAAGATACTTTTAAAGATCGCATTTTATTTCCGATACATGATGCGAAAGGACATGTGGTTGGTTTTACAGGAAGAGTTTATAAGGGGGATTATAAACCTAAATACTTAAATAGTAAAGAAAATCATATTTTTAAAAAGGGTAATATTTTGTTTAATTATCACCGAGCAAGAGATGCTATACGAACAAAAAAAGAAGTTGTTATTGTAGAAGGCAATATGGACGCAATTAGAATGTATGTTAGTGGTATTAAAAATACTATTGCTTTAATGGGTGTAAGTTTAACCAAAGAACAAATTGATTTAATAAGAAATTTACATGCGACTGTTATTTTAATGCTTGATAATGATGAAGCGGGCCGGACGGCTACTCTTACAAATGGAGAGGCTTTAGAAAGTGCGGGAATTACTTGTAAAGTTGTGAGATTAAGTGGCGAGAAAGACCCAGATGAATACATATTAAAAAATGGGGTTCAACAAATGATAACTAATATTGCCCATGCTAAGTCTTACTTAGAATTTAAAATAAAAGCTTTAAAAGATAACAAAGATTTAACAGATGCAACTGTTCTTTCTAGTTATATTAAAAGTGTTTTAAAAAGTATAAGTGATGAGGATGCAATAACTAAAGAAGTTACGATAAATAAATTAGTAGAAGATTATAAATTAGATAAAGACTTACTTAATAATGAACTCAAAAAAATGGCAACTAATAATAACGTGAATGTTAAAGTGGTTGCAAGAGAATCATTAAAGAAAAAAATTAATAAAGAAGAGATAAGTGCCAAATCTATTATTTATTATATGATGAATGATTATAAATATATAAAAATGTACCAAACTAATTTAGGGTACTTTAAAAGTGCAAATTACCGAGGTATGGCTAATGAAATACTTTATTATATGACTAAAAATAAAACTATGAATTTTGCTGATTTTATGTCATATGTTGCGGTTAGTCCATTAAAAGAAGAATTTGAAACAGTTATTCGGGATACTAAGATAGAAGACTTTAGTGATAGTACTTTCTTAGATTATATATTAAATATAAAAGAAAGTCGTATTAAGGGTAGTATAAAAGAATGTAAGAAGATTATAAAAGATTCTAGTGATATTTTAGAGCAAGAAAAAGAAATGCAAAAAATTATTACTTTAAAAAGTGAATTAGAAAAGATTATAGAAGAAAGAAGTGTGAAAAAATGACAAAATTTGAAATGAAAAAGAATGAGTTAATTGAAAAAGGGAAAAAAGATGGATATGTCTTAATAGGGGAGATTATTGAGATTTCAAAAGAATGTAAGATCTCTGAGAGTGAGGTTTTAGAGTTTCAAAGAGAATTAAGTCTTCATAATATTGAAATACTTGATAAAGCACCTGTTAAGAAAAAGCAAGAGAGTGTTGTTAAAGTAAGTGAAATAAAGCCTTTTGAAGAACGTAAAGAAGAATTAATTAAACTTGGTAAAGAAAAGGGCAAAATTACTTTTGAAGAATTAGCGGGGGCCCTAAAAGGGTTAGATGTAGATAATGATTCGTTAGATGAGTTGTATACGGCTTTAGTTGATAATGATATTGAAATAGTTGGAGAAGATGATGATGTAAGTTCTAATGGAGCTAAGGGTGATACTGAAGAACCAATTATTTTAGATGATAATGAAATTACTAAGGATGTAAATATAAATGATCCTGTAAGAATGTATTTAAAAGAAATTGGACGTATTTCTTTATTAACACCAGAAGAAGAAATGGATTTATCAGTACGTGTTGCCGAGGGTGATGAAGAAGCTAAAAATAAACTTGCTGAATCAAATCTTAGATTAGTAGTGTCTATTGCTAAACGTTATGTTGGCAGAGGCTTATTATTCCTAGATCTAATTCAAGAAGGTAATATTGGTCTTATGAAAGCAGTTGATAAATTTGACTATGACAAAGGTTATAAATTTTCAACATATGCTACATGGTGGATTAGACAAGCAATTACTAGAGCCTTAGCTGATCAAGCAAGAACAATAAGAGTTCCTGTACATATGGTTGAAACAATTAATAAGATGGCCCGTATTCAAAGACAATTAACACTTGAGTTAAACCGTGAGCCAAGTGAAGAAGAACTAGCTGAAAAAATGGGTATTACGGTTGAAAAAGTTCGGGAAGTTATTAAAATTAGTCAAGACCCTGTATCACTTGAAACACCAATTGGTGAAGAAGATGATTCACACTTAGGTGATTTTGTAAAAGACATTAATGCTATGACACCAGAAGAATATGCGACTAATGAAATATTAAAAGAAGAAATAAAAGCAGTATTAGAAACATTACAAGAAAGAGAACAAGAAGTTTTAGAACTTAGATTTGGTCTTATTGATGGGACTAGTCATACACTAGAAGAAGTAGGTAAAAGATTTAATGTTACAAGGGAACGTATTAGACAAATTGAGGCTAAAGCCTTAAGAAAATTACGTCATCCATCAAGGGCTAAAAAATTAAAAGACTTCTTAAATGATTAATATGCAAAGTAAAAGAATTAAGGCTATTTTATCTTTATTAGACGCTTGTGATAACATTATCGATATTGGCTGTGATCACGCGTATGTTGCTATTTTAATGGCACATAAGGGTTCTAAAAAAATACTTGCTACTGATATTCATAAAGGGGCTATGCAAATAGCTAAAGATAATATAAAAAAAGAAGGGTTAGAAAATATTATTCAAACTAAACTTACTGATGGCTTAGAAAATATTGATACTTCTGATTATAATACACTTGTTATTGCTGGTATGGGGACTACTACTATAATAAGCATTTTATCTTTAAAAGAAAAATTAATACCTATTAAAAAAATAATTATTCAATCTAATAATGATTTAGATGTATTAAGAAAGTATATGGAATCTATTAATTATAAAATAAATAAAGAAATAGTTGTTTATGAAAAAGGACATTACTACTCTATTATAGAGTATATATGTGGTAAAGATACTTTAAAGCCATATGAATATTTATATGGTAAATACAATAAAGATAATAAAGAATATTATGAATATATAAATAAAAAATTAGATTATTTATTAGATAAAGTACCAAAGGATAAAAATAAAGAATTAAAATTAAAAAAAGAATACTTAAGTTATTACTTATAAAAAGAAAACGGGATTATTAGTGTTCTTAGTGGGAGGTGTTACGGTATTAACACTTCTTTTTTCTTTGGTTTGATTTACTTTGCTAGGTAATTCATGATTATTAGTATTTGTAGTACTAAGTATTTCTTTAGCTACATTAAAAGTGCTTTTAGCATTATTAATTAAGGGTTTTGCTTTTACATATAAAGGTATTAGTTGATTAGCAACAGATAGTGTTTTTGAAACACCATTAATAACCTTTGGTAAATTAAGACTTGTTTTAAGTATACCTGGATACATATTAACACCTACTTATTATAGTATATGCAAAATATAACATTATTTTATTGAATTTATAATTAATTTATAGTAAAATTTTAATTAGAGTAAAGGTAGGTATTGTATGAAAAAGAATAAGAAAAAGATGTTATTAATATTTGTATCTTTATTATGTTTGCTTATAGGGGGCTCTTTTGCTTATTGGATGATGGTAACAACTCAAACGGATTTTAATATTGCTAGTAGTGAGTGCTTTAAAGTAATATTAACTAATGAGGGTGATTCTATTAATTTACAAAAGACTTATCCTATAACAGATGATGAAGGATTAAAAGAAAATGGCTATTCTTTTACAATTAAAAATACATGTACAACATATGCTGCTTATCAAGTAAACTTAGAAGATATATTAGATGCAGATATAACAAAAAGACTAGATAATGCTTATATTAAAGTATCTTTAAATGGTAGTGCACCACGTTTATTAAGTAATTATAATAAAGTTAGTCCGACAATTACTGGGGCTGATACATCTTTTAAACTTACTAGTGGGTCATTAGCACCTAATGGTGAAGTGGGTGACTCGGTAGATTATAATTTAAAATTATGGATGGATTATGATACACCAGCTTTAGAAGAGACTATGAGTGCATCATTTAAAAGTAAGATAAGTGTTATTGCAAGTTATATTGAACAAGATAAATTAACAAATGATATAACTATTACTTACAATACTAAGACAACTGAATATACAAAAGATAGTGAAACAGTAGATATAAATGCTACAAGTACTAATTATAATTTAATAGAATATAGTACTGATAATATAACTTATACAAGTATTGATACACCTAGTAAGAATGTTATAATAACTAAGACGTATACAGAAGATAAAGATGAAACTATTTATTTTCGTGATGAAATGGGTAATTTAAAAAGTGAAAGTGTTGTTTTATCTAAGTTAGATAAAACAGGACCAGTTATAACAGTTTCCGCTTCAAATGATTGGAATGCTAGTAATACCGTTAATATCACTTTAGAAGATAATAAATCAGGTCTTAGTGGCTATGCTTTAACAGAAACTGAAACAGAGCCTACTAATTGGACAAGTGTTACTGGTAAAACAGCAACTATAACTAAAGATGTTACTAGTAATAAAACATATTACGTATATGCAAAAGATGCATTAGGTAATATTAGTCATAAAGAAGTAGTAGTAAGTCATGTTGATACTACTGCACCAACCATTGTTAGTTTAACTGAACAAAGTAGCTATGGGGCAACTAGTACAATAACCGCGGTAGCAAAAGACACAGAGTCTGGTATAATAGGTTATGCCTTCACTGAATCTAGCAGTGAACCTACTAGTTGGACAAGTGTAGACAATGTTATAACTGAAAGTACTTATACTTATAAGGCTAGTAAAAATGGTACAATATACTTCTGGGTAAAAAATGGAGCGGGACATATAGTAAATAAAACAATAACTGTTACTAAAGTGGATGGTATTGCTCCATATTTGAGTGTTAGTGCTTCGAATGAATGGAGTACATCAAATACAATCAGTATGTATTTTAGGGATGGTGAATCTGGTCTTGATGGTTATGCAGTTACAACCACCGAAATAACACCAACATCATGGGAATATCTTACAGGCAGTAGTATAACAATAACTAAAAAAGTTACTAAAAATGGTACATATTATGTATGGGTTAAAGATTTGGCTGGATTAATAAGTCATACTAGTGTTTCAGTTGACAAAGTCGATACCACATCTCCAACCGCAAGTATGACATTAACAAAAACAAGTAATTCAATAACAGTTGATGCAAGTAAGTCTAGTGATACTGATAGTGGTATAGCAAAGTATGAATATAGTATTGATAATACAACATATTATTCTTCAATAAGTTCAACATATACATTTACTGGTTTAAGTGTTGGTACTTATACTATATATTTAAGAGTTACAGATAATGCTGGAAATGTGGAAAATACTACCAATCAAGTAGCTATCACAATACTGTTAACAACAAAAATCACACAATTAGCAACAACCGATACAACAAACTTAGCAACAGATGATTATGGTAACGCAAGATATATTGGAAAAAATCCAAATAACTATGTAAGTTTTGATGGCGATATATGGCGTATTATTGGTGTCATGAAAAATATAGATGATGGTACAGGCAATAAAGAAGATCGTGTAAAAATAATAAGAAGTACATCAATAGGTGCTTACTCATGGGATACAAGTATATCAAGAATTAATAATGGTTATGGTGTAAATGAATGGAGCCAAGCAGACTTAATGAAACTATTAAATCCAGGCTATGAAAGTCAAACTGTAGGTGGATCATTATATTGGAATAACCAGTCAGGAACATGCTATAATAATATTAAAAATCAAAAAACAAGTTGTGGTTTCACAAGATCAGGTATAAAAGACAAATTAAAAAATATGATAGGGAATGCCGTATGGAATACAGGAGCATCAACGACAAATGGTCAAATAGCAAGTAAATGGTACACAGAAGAAAGAGGAACAAGAAATGGAAAAATTTGTACAAGTGGAACTTCTTGTACAGACACGGTATCAAGAACCTTAACATGGACAGGAAAGATAGGCTTAATGTATCCATCAGATTATGGATATGCAACAAGTGGCAGTAGTACAACAGCCCGAGCAACATGTTTAAATACAACCTTAAACAGTTGGGCAAGTAATAGTAGTAATAGGGAGTGCTATTATAATGATTGGCTATATGAAAATGGTATCGAACAATGGACATTATCGCCGTATACTGACTCTATCCGTGCTTACAGTGTGTTCTCTGTGGACAGCACTGGCTATGTGAACTCCTCTGGCATCGTCGGACAGAGCTATGCGGCCAACGGCTTAGGCGTCCGTCCCGTCGGTTTTCTGTTATCGAATACGTTGTTCCAAAGCGGAGATGGCAGCTCAGGAAATCCCTTCATCCTTAGTTAGGGTGTAATAAAACCACGAGACGTTTAGTATATCCGCCCTAGAGTCGTCTAGGCGGAGCCTAGGACCGATCAAATTTTAAAAAAAGAAAGAAAATAGATCATGAGTTTAAAAAGTAGATATACGTTTATAAAGAATATTAATTATACTCACTATTTGTAATAAATAAAGACTATAAATAGTGAGCGTATAATAGATATTAATAATTATTTAGTAGAATAGAAAGGATGATTTTAGTGAACAATGAAGTTATGAATCAAAGTAGTCCATTAAAGCCTTTGAAGTATCCAGGGCTTGGGCTATTTGCTAGTTTTAAGTATGTGTTTTTAGTTATTCTTTCTATTTTTAAATATGCTATACGTGGTTTTACATATGTTTTCATAGATATTCCTGTTACTATTTGGAATAATGTTAGTAATGTAGTATTTAAAGCTTATAGAAGTAGTACTAGTAATAAGTCTAAAGAAAATACTGATAAGAAGAAAAGTCTATTAAATATGGATGTTTCTGATTTACTTAGAAATACACATTATATGAAGAAAAAGATAGCTTTATTAGAAAAAGAAAAGTTAAGTTTATTATCTGAATTGCAAGGGCCTGGGGCTGTTCGTTCTAAAGAAGCTCATGTTTATAAATTTACGGCTAAAGCACGTGATGGTAAATTAGAAACTGGTTATATTAATGGGTTTTCTAAATTAGATGTTAATACTTTTTTAGTACAAGATGGATATGAAGTTTATAAAATAGAAAATAATAAATATATTGAAATGTTTTATGGTAAATCTAGTGTTTTTGCTCCTAAATTAAGTACTAAAGATTTATTGTTTTGGTTAACTCAATTATCTACTTATATAAAAAGTGGTATTACTCTTACGGAGTCTATTCGTATTTTAAACTTACAAATGAATAAAAAAGCAAGTCATAAAAGAGCGTTTAGATCAATAATTTATGAACTTACTATGGGGGAGAATTTTTCGACAGCTTTAGAAAAACAAGGTGATATGTTTCCACCACTTTTAATCAATATGATAAAAGCTGCTGAAGCTACTGGTGAATTAGAAGAAACACTAGATGATATGGCTAATTACTATGAAGAAATAGATAAAACACATAAACAAATGATTTCTGCTATTACTTATCCATCTGTTATTATGATATTTAGTTTAGCTGTTATAACATTTATTATGGTATGGGTAATTCCTGAGTTTGTTAAAATTTATGATAGTTCTGGATCAGAAATAGGGGGACTTACCTTATTTATTATTCATTTAAGTGAATTTTTACAAAATTATTTAGGGATGATATTATTTAGTCTGGTGCTTGGAGTAGTAGTTATTGTTATTTGTTATAAAAAGATTAAAGCTTTTAGAAAAGCTTTACAAACATTTGCTATGAAATTACCAATATTTGGTAATATAATTAAATATAATGAAATGACTATTTTTTCTAAGACTTTTTCTTCTCTTTTACGTAATAATGTTTTTATTACTGATAGTATTAATATATTAAGTAAGATTACTAATAATGAGATATATAAAGAAATTATGTATAATACTATTGATAATGTATTAAAAGGGGAAAAGATTAGTAAAGCGTTTGAAAATCATTGGGCAGTACCTGATGTTGCATATTATATGATTGTTACTGGTGAATCAACTGGGGAACTTGCTTCAATGATGGGTAAAGTAAGTAATTATTATCAAGAAATGCATCGTAATATAATTAATAATATGAAATCTTTTATAGAACCTATACTTATTTGTTTTTTAGCTGTAGTAGTAGGGGTTATAGTATTAGCTGTTATTGTACCAATGTTTGATTTAATGAATAAAGTGCAGTAGGAGGGTTTATGAAGTTATTTTATATATTAATGTTCTATATATTAGGAAGTGTTTTAGCTTCCTTTTATGGTGTAGTAGCAACTAGATTATTAAGGGGTGAGTCTATAGTAAGGCCTGGTAGTCATTGTGATAAATGTAAACATCCTTTAAAATGGTATGATTTAATACCAGGGTTATCTTTTTTAATTTTAAAAGGAAGATGCCGTTATTGCAAAGAAAAGTTAGAATGGTGGACTTGGGTTTTAGAAATATCATTAGGTATTATTTTTGCTTTATCTTATTATGTTTATGGGTTAAGTTATAATTTTTATATGATTATAATATTATCTTCTTTAGTTGTTTTAATCTTTGTGACTGATTTTAAAGAAATGATTATTTTAGATTCACCGCTTATAATTAGTAGTATATTAATTTTTATTTTAAAATGGTATTATATGGGGTTAAAGAGTGCTTTTGTTTCTATTTTTAGTGGGTTTATATTGTTTTTGTTTATGCTTTTTATAGGGTTTTTGGGTAGTAAGGTATTTAAAAGAGAAGCTCTTGGAGGTGGAGATATTAAGTTATCTTATGTAATAGGCGCTAGTATAGGGATACCTTATGGCTTTATAGCACTTGTATTATCAACGTTTTTAGCTTTACCTTATGCTACTTATGCTTTATTAAGTAAATTAAATAGGGAAGTTCCTTTTGGGCCTTTTTTGATTTCGGCAACATTAATAGTATTTGTTTTTATGGATAAATTTAGTTATATTTTAAAAGTTTTATATATGTAAAAAACTCTAGAATTCTAGAGTTTCTATGGAAGAAGATATTTCTTCTTTTTTTATACCTTTACCATAAATGGCATTTTTAAGTTCTTTTTGTTCTTCACCTAAGTCATCTTCAACATCAATGACTCTTAGTACTTCTTCAAAACTAGTTAAACCATTTATTACTTTTATTAGACCATCATCAAGAAGGCTTGTTGTATTACCATTTTTGTAGATTAGGTTTCTTATTTGTTCTTTTGGAGTGTTGTTTACAATAGCGTCTCTGATATCTTGGTTAAGTAATAATACTTCATGAAGAGCAATACGTCCTTTATAACCTTTGTAACAAGAATCACAACCAACAGGTTTATATATTTTTTCAATATCCATGCCAAGCGCTTCTTTAAATACTCTTTTTTCATAAGGGGTTGTTTCTCTTTCGGAACGACATTTAGGGCATAGTTTTTTACATAGTCTTTGGGAGATTATAGCTTCTAGGGCTGAACCTAGTAAGTATCTTTCAACATCCATATCAGTAAGTCTTTCGATAGTGGTAAGAGAGTTATTAGTGTGGATTGTTGATAATACTAAGTGACCAGTGATAGATGCACGAACAGCAATTTTGGCTGTTTCACTATCTCTTATTTCACCGATCATAATGATATCAGGGTCTTGTCTTAAAATAGAACGAAGAGCACTAGCAAAAGTAAGACCAATTTCACTCATAACTTGTACTTGATTAATACCAGATAGTTTCATTTCGACAGGGTCTTCAACAGTAATAATATTTCTTTCAATTGTATTTAAGGCTTGAAGCATCGCGTAAACAGTAGTTGATTTACCGGTACCAGTAGCACCAGTAACTAAAATTATACCATTTGGTTTAGTCATTGTTTTTTTGACTTTTTCTAAGTTTTTATCAGAGAAACCTAAGGATTCTAGTGTACTTAGTGTTGAACTATAATCTAAAAGACGAATAACAACTTTTTCACCATAGACTATTGGTAGTGTAGAAACACGAAGGTCTAAGTCTTTACCATCAACTTGCATTTTAATAGCGCCATCTTGCGGGATACGAGATTCAGTGATATTCATACCAGAAATAATTTTAACTCTAGTTACTAAGTTTTTCTTAACGGACTCAGGAACAGTTGCATAAAGTATTAATTCACCATCAACTCTAATACGAACATTTAGAACTGTTGGCGTAGGATCAAAGTGAATATCACTCGCTCTTTTTCTAGCAGCATCAATAAGCATATTATTAACTATATCTACTATAGGTTGATTTTGATAATCATATTCTGTAAACATACTAGTCACCAATCCTTTTATTCTTTAATAATTTTATCATGAATTGATAAGGAATACAATTCAATTAATGATAAAAATTTTTTCTTGACAATTTAAAGTGATTTAAAGGTAGAAAATATGTTATTGGAAATAATCTATAAAATAGTTTGATATAGTTATTTTTATGTGGTACTATTGTCATGTGAAGAAAAAGTAGAAATACTTTTGCAAGGGCACTGTCTTTTTTGATGGCGCCCTATTTTTCTTTTAATTGGTGCTACTGATAATATAAAATTCTGAATTAATTAGTAGGAAAAAAATTGTAGTTAATATACTGTTATATGAGTGGCGCTCAGAAAACTTTAGAAGATCTGGGTCAAATTTGAACTAATATATAGTGGAGTTTTTTTGCTTTTAATTGAACAAAATAATCAATCATTTTATTTTGTTTTCAGGAAATTTTAATATGTTATTTAACAAAAAATTTTTCTTGACAATCACTTGCGGGGGGGGGGTTATAATGTATTTGTAATAGAAGTGAGGTATAGAGATGAAAGAAAAAAAATCAATAATAATAGCTGTAGTAATTTTATTACTAGTATTAGTAGGTGCTGTAGGCGCCTCTTATGCTTATTTTGCTACAGTAAATAAGACAAGTGGAAATGATAAGGACTTAAATATCGTAACAGAAGATTTAGGTAACATTAAGTGGGAAGGAACAAAAGTCTACACAAGTGGTGACTTATTACCAGGTGAATGTGGTATCCAAACATTTACAATTGAAAAAAATAGCACATCTGGTAAAGGCATCTATGAAATAGATTTAAAAGGAATACTTGATGAGTCTTTTGGTAGCGATGTTGAAATAACGCTTTATAAATCAACAGATACTGCTACTAATAACGTTACTATTAAAGATGGTAGTAGCACAATAAGTGGTGGCACCACAAAACAATATTATAAAGAAGATAGTGTAGTCTTAAATGGTACACCAGAGAAAGTATATGGTACAAAAGCTTTACAAAATAAAGATAAAATAATATTAGAACAAAGAGACTTTGATAATAGCACATTATCTAAGACCACCTATTACTTAGTATATTGTTACAAGAATAATGGTAATCAAGACGCTCAACAAGGTAAAAGCTTTAGTGGAGAAATAAGTGTTAAGTTAATACTTGAAAAAACTGCTCCAGAGATAATTGGGGAAAAAGTTACTGATGCAGTTACTATGTTAGCTGATTATGATTCAATAAATTTAGCAGTAGATGATTATGGTAACACAAGATATATAGGGACTAATCCAAATAACTACGTCAGTATCGATGGTGATATATGGCGAATAATTGGAACAATGAAGAGTGTTGATGATGGCGCTGGAAATAAGGAAGATAGAGTAAAATTAATTCGCTCAGAATCAATAGGTAGTTATTCATGGGACACAAGTGATCCAAGTATCAATTATGGATATGGAGTAAATGAATGGAGTCAAGCTGATCTAATGAAACTATTAAATCCAGGATATGAAAGTGAGACAGTAGGTGGTTCATTATATTGGAATAACCAATCAGGAAAATGTTATTACAAAGACGATAATAGTACAACAAGTTGTAATTTTACAAGTACAGGTATAAAAGACAAATTAAAAACATTAATAGGGAATGCTTTATGGAATACAGGAAGTAACGAAAGAAACTTTGCGAGCGGAGGATTAACAAAACATTTATATACATATGAAAGAAGTAATAATGCTGGCAAAATTTGTGCTGGTACTGCATATAAAAGCGGTAAATTATGTAATGATACAGTCGAAAGAACAACGACATGGACGGGTAAGGTTGGTTTAATGTATCCCTCTGATTACGGTTACGCAACAAGCGGTGGCAGTACAACAGATCGGTCAGCATGTTTAAATAAAGACCTATACAATTGGGATGATGATAATGTAAGTGATTGTTATAATAATGATTGGTTATTTAATAGTGGTTATCAATGGACATTGTCGCCGTTTGCGTCCTCTTACAATGCGAACTATGTGTTCTCTGTGTACTCCTTAGGCTCTGTCCACAACAACATTTCGTACAACTGTAGCGTTTGTCCAACAGTTTATCTGACATCAAATGTTAAAATCTCTTCTGGTACAGGATCAGAAAGTGATCCGTTTACACTTGAAATTTAATATTGACTTAGGTTTTAAAATACTATAAAATATATTTATCTTAAGAAAGAAACGAGTATATTTTATCCCTTTATGAAAAGAGAAGGCTAGATTGCTGGAAATGCCACATAAAGAAAAATAGAAAAACAGTTCTTTAATACTTAAGAACGGAGTGTCCGTTATAACAAGAAAGAGTACCCTAGGTAAAGTAAGGTGGCACCGCGAGAATTCTCGTCCTTACGTTTTATCTAGGTTTTTATTTTGGAAAGGAATGGTTAATATGTATTTAGATGAATTATTTAGGATAAAAGAAGAACTTATTGGTAAAGAGGTTACTGTTCATGGTTGGGTAAGAAATCATCGTCCTCAAAAAGAATTTGGTTTTATTGATTTTTCTGATGGAACAGCGTTTAAACATTTACAAATTGTTTATGATAAAGATACCGATGATTTTTCTTCATTACCACACATTACCAATGGATCTTCTATAGAAGTTACTGGGTCTTTAGTTAAAAGTGATGGTAAAGGCCAAGATATTGAACTTAAAGCCTCAAAAATAATAGTTTTAGGTGATTGCCCAAGTGATTACCCATTGCAACCAAAGAAGCATTCAAAAGAGTTTTTAAGAAGTATTAGTTATTTAAGACCAAGAGCTAACTTGTTTCAAGCAGTATTTAGAGTTAGAAGTGTTGCTGCGATGGCTATTCATGAATACTTTCAAAGTCATGGGTTTGTATATTTTCATGCCCCTTTAATAACAGCTAGTGACTGTGAAGGAGCAGGCGAAATGTTTCAAGTAACAACTATCCATTTTGATAATAAAAATATTAAGGAGATTGATTATAGTAAAGATTTCTTTGGTAAAAAAACGAGTCTTACAGTGTCTGGACAGTTAGAAGCAGAAACATTTGCAATGGCTTTTTCTAAGGTTTATACTTTTGGTCCCACTTTTAGAGCAGAAAATTCCAATACGAAAACACATGCAGCAGAATTTTGGATGATAGAACCTGAGATTGCTTTTTGTGATTTAGAAGGACTTATGGATATTGAAGAAGATATGTTAAAGTTTATTGTAGGATATGTTTTAGAACGTTGTAAAGATGAAATGGCTTTCTTTGATAAGTTTGTGCAAAATGGTTTATTAGATAGATTACATAATTTATTAAAAAGTAAATTTACAAGAGTAACTCATGAAGAGGTTATAACTATTTTGCGTAATGCTAAAGTTACTTTTGAACATGTACCAGAATATGGTGAAGACATTCAAAAAGAACATGAAAAATATATTACAGAATATTTTGGGGGACCAGTATTTATAACAGATTGGCCCAAAGATATTAAAGCATTTTATATGAAACAAAATAGTGATAATAAAACAGTAAGGGCAGTAGACCTTGAAGTACCAGGTGCTGGTGAGTTAATGGGTGGCAGTCAAAGAGAAGAAGATATGACTAAACTAACTAGACGAATGCATGAACTTAATATGAATGAAGAAGAAATGGATTGGTACATTAATTTAAGAAAATATGGCACTTGTGTACATTCTGGCTTTGGTATGGGGTTTGAAAGACTATTAATATATCTTACCGGAGTAGAAAATATAAGAGATGTTATCCCGTACCCTAGGGTGCCAGGATCTTGTGAATTTTAGGAAGGTGATTGTAATGAATAATATTTACAGAAATTGTTTATGTGAAGAAATAGATGAAAGTTATGTTGGAAAAAGTGTTACTTTAAGCGGCTGGGTTGAAAATATCCGTGATCATGGAGGCGTTTTATTCTTAGATTTAAGAGATAATACAGACATATTACAAGTTGTTAGTAATGATGATTCTATATTTAATGGGATAACAAGAGAAAGCGTTATTAAAGTTACAGGTGTAATTAGAAAACGTGATGCCGAAACAGTTAATGAAGGCATTAAAACTGGTATGGTTGAATTATTAGTAAGTGATTTAGAAGTATTAAGTAAATCTTTAAATGTTTTACCTTTTGAAGTAAGACAAAGTAAACATATAAGTGAAGACGTAAGACTAAAATACCGCTATCTTGATATGCGTAATAAGAGTGTGGCTAAAAACTTTAAATTAAGAAGTGAACTTTTACATTTTTTAAGAAATAAAATGTATGATATGGGATTTACAGAGGTGCAAACACCAATTTTAACCGCATCAAGTCCAGAAGGAGCAAGAGACTTTGTTGTTCCAAGTAGAAATTTTCCAGGTAAATTTTATGCTTTACCACAAGCTCCACAAATATACAAAGAATTATTAATGTGTGGCGGCTTTGCTAAGTACTTTCAAATAGCTCCTTGTTTTCGTGATGAAGATGCAAGAAGTGATAGAACTTTAGAATTTTATCAACTTGATATGGAAATGAGCTTTTGTGAAGAAGAAGATGTTTTGATGGTTGGGGAAGAAATATTTCATGATGTATTTACAAAGTTTTCTAATAAAAGCGTAAGTAACATACCTTTTAGAAGACTAAGTTACCAAGAATCTATGGAAAGTTACGGAACTGATAAACCAGATTTAAGAAATCCCCTTATTATTAAAGATGCCAGCAAGGAACTTTTAAATACAACTTTTAAACCATTTAGTAAAAGTGTTGTTAAAGTTATTGTAGTAGATAATATTGGTGATAAACCTAATAGTTGGTTTAATGATATTGTAGATTATGCAAGTAGCATTGGTATGCCTGGGATTGGTTATTTAACTGTTATGGCAGATGGTACTTTAAAAGGACCTATTGATAAATTCTTAAGCGAAGAAGAAAGAACATCTTTAATTAAAAACTTTAATATGCAAGAAAATTCTGTTATGTTTTTTATAGCAAATAGAAACATTAAAACAGCAAGAAAATATGCTGGGTTAATTAGAACTTATCTTGGGGAAAAACTAGGCCTTATTGATAAAAATAGATTTGAACTATGTATAGTAAAAGACTTTCCAATGTTTGAATATGATGATGAAAAGAAAAAAATAGAGTTTTGTCATAATCCATTTAGTCTTCCACATCATGGTATTAAAGATTATGATAACGATGATGTTTTAAGTATTTTAGCTTATCAATATGACTTTGTTTGCAATGGCTATGAAATGGCTTCAGGCGCCATAAGAAATCATGATTTAGAAAGCTTAACAAAAGGCTTTGAAATAGTGGGTTACACAAAAGAAGAAGTTGAAAAACGTTTTAATTCAATATATACAGCTTTTAAATATGGTTGTCCTCCACATGGTGGTATGGCCCCTGGAATTGATCGTATGCTAATGCTTTTACTTGACGAAGAAAATTTAAGAGAAGTGCAAGCCTTCCCAACTAGTACAAGTGGAGCTGATAACTTAATGGGGTCACCTAGTACGCTTACACCGTTACAATTAAAAGAATTAAAAATTAAGTTTGAGGAGATAAAAAAATGAGTAAATTTACAAAAGAAATGATAGATGATTATGCTGATAAGTTACTTATTGGTTTAACAGAAGAAGAAAAAGACATGATTTTAAGCGAATTTGATATTATTGATGCTTCTATTAGTAGTGTTACCAAAATACCTGATATAAGCAAAGTAGAACCAATGACTCATGCTCTAGATGATTTTACATATGTTCTTAGAGAAGATGAACCAGAAGAGTCTGTACCAATCGATGAACTTTTACAAAATAGTGGCGATGAAGATGGGGCTGAAATCGTCGTACCAAAGGTGGTGGGATAAATGTTAAATAAAAGTATTTTAGAAATTCATGAAGCTTTAAAAAATAACGAAATTACAAGTGATGAATTAGTTAAGGAAAGTATTAAGAAGTGTCATGAAGTAAATGATGAATTTAACGCTTTTGTAACTATTTTAGATGATAAAAAAGGGAGTCTAGTTACCGAAGACGTGTTATCAGGTATTCCCTATGGCTGCAAAGATAATTATTCAACCAGAGGCGTTTTATCGACTGGTTCATCTAATACTTTAAAAAACTATGTCCCATTTTTTACAGCAACTAGTATTTTAAATTTAGATTCACATGGTTCAGTGATGGTTAGTAAGTGCGCAATGGATGAATTTGGTATGGGAGGTACTGGAACAACTTGTCATACAGGGATAGTTAGAAACCCTTGGGATAAAACACGTATGACAGCCGGTTCTAGCGCCGGTTCTGCTTGTGCGGTAAGTGCCGGATGTTTTCCATATGCCACTGGTAGTGATACAGGAGACTCGATTAGAAAACCTGCAGCTTACTGTGGTATTGTAGGGTATAAACCTACTTATGGCATGATTAGCCGTTATGGGTTATTTGCTTTTGCTTCAAGTTTAGATCACTGTGGTGTTTTAACACGTAGTGTTAAAGATGCCGCCCTAGTTGTAGATGCAATGAAAGGCCTTGATAAAAATGATATGACTACTTGGGATTCTAGTAATATTCATTTATATGAGGCATGTGATAAAGACTTAGGCCGTAAAAAACTTTGTTATATTAAAGAAATTTGCGATATTAATCGTTATCCTAGTGCTAGTGAAGAATTAAAGTGTCATTTAAGTAACTTTAAGGATACAGTAGAAAAATTAAGAAGTATTGGTTATACCGTTGATGAAGTAAGTGTTGATGATAACTTATTAAAGGCTGTTGCTAGCACATACGTAATCATATCTTGTGCCGAAGCAACAAGTAATATGAGTAACTTAACAGGTATTATCTTTGGCCCACGTGGGAAAGGCGATAACTACATCGATATGATGAAAGACCACCGTACAAAAGGTTTCTCATCTTTAATTAAACGTCGCTTTGTAATTGGCTCTTATGTTTTACAAAAAGAAAATCAAGATCGTTATTTTAGAAATGCACAAAGAGTAAGAAGATTAATTGTCGATGCATATAAAGATCTATTTAAAGAGTATGATGCCGTGGTATTACCAGTTGGATCTGGACCTGCTAAAAAGTTAGATGGGGCAACCGATATTTTAGATAAAAATACCGAGATACTAGAAGAACATTTGCAAATTGGTAATTTTGGAGGATTCCCATCTATCACTATTCCAAATGGGCTTATTAATGGCTTACCAGTTGGTGTTAATATAACAGGTAATTGTTATGAAGATGAAATAGTTCTTTCTATTGCACGTAATTTAGAGAAAAATATGAATTTTGAAGGAATGACGGCAGGAGGTAAAAAAGATGAGTAAATATATTGCTAAGATTGGTCTTGAGATGCACTGCGAAATATCAAAAACAAAAACAAAAGTTTTTTCTAGTG
The DNA here is from genome assembly GCA_900549625.1 of uncultured Mycoplasmatota bacterium. GTDB lineage: Bacteria > Bacillota_I > Bacilli_A > RF39 > UBA660 > Ventrenecus. Next base: position 8,600 of record URPE01000008.1, on the reverse strand, counting down.
CCAAAAATGATTATAGTTCTTCACCTAATACAAGTGTAAGACCCGTTGATATGGGTTTTCCTGGTGTTTTACCAGTCGTCAATAAAAAGGCCGTTGAACTTGCCCTTAGGGCTAGTATGATCACTAATTGTAGTCAACCAGAATACATTTGGTTTGAAAGAAAAAACTATTATTATCCTGATTTACCAAAAGGTTACCAAATTACACAAGAAACCAAACCAATTCCAGTTGGTATATATGGTTATGTTGATTATGAATGTGATGGCGAGTTAAAAAGAGTACGTGTTAACAATATTCACCTAGAAGAAGATGCAGCAAGTCTAGATCACTATGAAACAACAAGTACCATTAACTATAACCGAGCAGGTGTACCTTTACTTGAACTTGTAACAGAGCCAGATTTTCATACAGCAAGTGAAGCCGTAGCTTTTCTAGAACACATGCGTAGAACTTATCAATATGCGGATATTTCTGATGCTGATACTAAAAAAGGCCAAATTAGATGTGACGTTAATGTTTCTATTATGGATAGTAGTTTAGATGAAACTGACCCAAATAACTGGGGAACAAAGATTGAAATTAAAAATGTTAACTCTTTTGGTGGTGTAAGAGACGCTATTAATTATGAAATTGAAAGACAAACTGAGCTAAAAGAGAATGGCGAGTATGACAAAATGCCTCAGCAAACCAGAAGATGGGATGAGGATAGTTTTAGTACGATTTATATGCGTAGTAAAGCAGACGCAGTTGATTATAAGTATTTTGTTGAACCGAATATTCCTAAATTTAAAGTTACAGACTCTTGGCTAGAAAGTATAAGAGCCTCTATTCCTAAACTATTTATGGAACGTAAAAAAGATTATATAGAAAATTATCATTTATCAGAATATGATGCAGGTGTGTTAATTAAAGAAAAGGCAATTTCAGACTATTTTGAAGAGTGTTTAAAACTGGGAATAGACGCTAAAACGGGAGCTAACTGGATTACCGTTACAATTGTTGGTGAATTAAATAAAGAAGAATTAAACATTAGTGATTTTTATATTACACCAGTGTATTTAAAACAAATTATTGATAAAATAAACGATGGCACTATTTCTAACAAACAAGCTAAAGAAATATTTTATAAGTCTTTAGAAAGTAAAAAAGAACCAGTTACATTTATTAGTAAGGATAATGCCCAGATATCTAATAAAGAAGAATTATTATCTTTAATTACTGAAATTATTAAAAATAATGCTAGTCAAGTAGAACAATATAAATCTGGTAAGACTAATTTGTTTGATTATTTTGTTGGTCAAGTCATGAAATCTACTCGTGGTAAAGCAAATCCTGTTATGACTAAAGAAATACTTAATGAAGAACTAAATAAGTAGTTCTTTTTTTTACGTAAAAAATATTTGGAGTGCAAGTGTTTACAAATATTGTCTGTTCTTGATTATTTGTGTTATACTATGGTTGCACATTAAGCAGTTGTTATATTTAGTAGGAGGTTATTTTATGCCAGAAATAGCAGAGGTAGAAACAGTTAGAAATACGTTAAAAGAAAGAATATTGCATAAAAAAATAAAGAGTATTGATATTTATTATAATGGGATTTTATTAGATAGTGAAGATACTTTTAAAAATGCTTTAATTGGTAGAGAATTTATAGATATTAAAAGAATTGGTAAGTGGTTATTATTTGAAACTGATACGTACTATTTGTTAAGTCACTTAAGAATGGAAGGTAAATATTTTATTAAAGATGAGCATGAACCCATCGCAAAACATGAACATATTGTTTTTAACTTTGTTGATGGCGTTACACTAAGATATCATGACACCAGGAAATTTGGCCGCATGAAAATACTTAAAAAAGAAGAGTTATATACTTTTGAAGGTATTAAAAAACAAGGGATAGAACCGATAAGTGATAAACTTACAAAAGAATATTTATACAAAAAATTAAAGAATAAAAAAATCCCTATGAAAACCTTGATGCTTGATCAAACGATTATATCTGGTCTTGGTAATATTTATGCCGATGAGGTACTTTTTGAAGCAGGTATTTTACCAATGCGACTTGGAACTACTATAACAGAAGAAGAGTGCGAAAAAATTACTAAGGCCGCTAAAGACATAATTACAAGAGCTATCGCTATGGGTGGTACTACTATTAGAAGCTATACCAGTAGTTTAGGGGTTACAGGCAGATTTCAACAGTGTTTAAGTGTTCATAAAAGAGAAAATGAAAAATGTAAGGTATGTGGTACCATTATTAAAAGAACTAAAATAGGTGGTAGAAGCACATATTATTGTGAAAATTGTCAAAAATAATGAAAAAAACTTGAACATACAACTTTTAAGTGTTATCATTTATTTATAAATCAGTGATCAAAAGACATGATAAAAAGAACTACTTTTTAAAGAGAGATAGTGGCGGTGGAAACTATTAAAGTAACTTTTTGTTACTCCTTTTGTAGAGATTTAATAAAATCCGGGTTAAACCGTTATCTTAAATTAAGTTAATGTAGGGATGGTACCGTCTTAATTAGACTCCTTTTAGTACCATTCCTTTTTTAGTGGGGATGTTATGAAAGAAAAAAAATCTGGCCATGCGATAAGTGTATATCAGTTTATGAGTCTATGTGGTCTTTTATGTAAAAAAAAAGAAAATATTAAAATATCACATGAAATAATGATGAGAAAACTAAGTTTAAGGAATGAAAAGTTTCCAGAACAAGTTAAATATCCAAAAAGGGTTAAAAAAGAATTTATTAATGAACAAGATTTACTTCTAGGAGATATGTACTTAGTATTTGATGATTATGGTAAAACTCAATGCTATCATATTAATCGTAGTATAACTCTTTTAAATAATGGTACCGAAGAAGAAAGAGCTTTAAAAAGAGAACAAGCTTTAAGTGAGTATTCTCCTAACCAATCTATGAAACCAGGTTATATGAAATATCTTTATCGTAAGGCTAAAAAAGGCCTTTTAGAAATAGAAGCACGAAGAGAAATGGACACTTTAGCAGAAACTCAAAGAGAAGAAGAAAGTTTAATTGTAACCGATAAACCTGGAAGACTTGCAAAAATTAATAAAAGAAGAACAAGATATTAGAAAGAAGGAATTATAATGATAAATATAAAAGAAGATGAATATTTAAGTAAGATTAACCATAGTTGTGCTCATGTTTTAGCCCAAGCGGTAAGACATTTGTATCCAGAGGCTAAGTTTTGGGTAGGCCCAGTGATTGAAGAAGGTTTTTATTACGATATAGATTTAGAAGGTAAAACACTAACTAATGAAGACTTAGAAAAAATAAGTAAAGAAATGAAAAAAATTATTAAGGATGGTAAACGTATCGTAAGACATGAAATAACTAAGAGTGAAGCCCGAGAAATGTTTTCTAGTGACCCATACAAAATAGATTTAATTAATAATATGGCAGATGATGAGACAATTTCTTGCTATTCCCAAGGTGACTTTACAGACTTATGCCGGGGACCCCATGCTGATACTGTAAAAGAGTGTAAGTATTTTAAATTACTTAAATTTTCAGGGGCTTACTATAAAGGTGATAGTAAAAATAAAATGCTTCAACGTATATATGGCGTATGCTTTAAAACCGAAGAAGAATTAAATAATCACTTACAAGAACTAGAAGAAGCAAAAGAAAGAGATCATAGAAAAATTGGTAAAGATTTGGGAATATTCATGTTTTCTGATTTAGTAGGTAAAGGACTTCCTATGTGGTTACCTAATGGTTTTATTGTAAGAAGAGCATTAGTAGACTATATTACTGATAAAGAAATTGCCCATGGGTATAAGCATGTTATGACCCCGTCTTTAGGTAGTGTTGATTTATATAAAACTAGTGGACACTGGGATCACTATAAAGAAGATATGTTTCCTGCTATGGAATTAGATAATGAATCTTACGTTTTAAGACCAATGAACTGTCCTCATCACATGATGATGTTTAAAAATACTATGCATTCATACCGAGATTTACCAGTTCGTATTGCTGAGATTGCAAACGATTTTAGATATGAAGCAAGTGGTGCTGTATGCGGTATTGAAAGAACAAGAGCCTTTACACAAAATGATTCCCACATTTTCTGCACACCTTCCCAAATTAAGGAAGAATTTAAAGAAGTCATAAATTTAATATTAGATGTTTATAAAGACTTTGGCTTTAAAAATTATCGTTTTCGTCTTTCACTAAGAGATAAAAATGATACAGAAAAATACTTTGGTAATGATGAATTATGGGCTAAAAGTGAACAAGAATTACGTGAAGTTTTAGAAGAAATTCATGCTGACTATTACGAAGCAGAAGGAGAAGCTGCATTCTATGGACCTAAATTAGATGTCCAAGTTAAAAGTGCCATTGGTCATGATGTTACTTTATCAACTGTACAACTTGATTATCAATTACCAGAGCGATTTGATTTATCTTATATAAATGAGGCTGGCGAAAAAGAAAAACCCGTTGTTATTCACCGAGCTATATTAGGTTCACTAGATCGCTTTATTGCTTTTCTTCTTGAAGAAACAAAAGGAGTATTGCCTATGTGGCTTGCACCAGTAATGGTAAATATTATTCCCGTAAACTTAGAATATCATTTAGAATATGCAAAACAAATTAAAGATTTACTTGCTTCTAATTATCGTGTTAATTTAGATAATCGTAATGAAAAACTAAGTTACAGAATGCGTGAATCCGTTATTAAAAAGATTCCTGTAACAATTATTCTAGGTCAAAAAGAAGTTGATGATAAACTTATTAGTTATCGTTTATATGGCAGCGAAGAAACCCATACAGTTAGTGTAGAAGAATTTCTTTCTTATTTACAAGAAAGAATAGATAAAAGAAATTAGAAAATTTAGCATTGACTATTTTCTTTTTTTTATTTAAAATAAAAGCAATTTAATGGGGGATTTATAATGAGTGGGATTGAGGTTTTGAATATAAGTCAAAGAAAACTTGCAAGTTATCCAGAATTGCAAATTTCAAAAAAAGTTGTTAATACTGAGGCTATGCTATATTTGCATGCATATAAAAATAAATGGATTGGTGCTCAAGAACTATTAAAAATTTTTTATGACAATAGTCCAGTTAAGATGAATGACAAATTATATATAATAACAAAACTAATAGAATTAAATGATAAAATTAAAATGGAGGAACTTGTTTTTCCAAAAGCATTAATAAGTGTTGATAATATATTATCTGGATATTCAATGCCTTGGATAAAGGATAATGTTAATTTAATATTATATTTGCAAAACCCTAATGTTGCAAATGAAATAAAACTTAAATACTTAAAAGAAATATTAAAAATATTAACCAAACTTGAACAAAAGCAAAGTGGCTTTGTTGATAAATTTTACTTAGGTGATATTCATGAGGCTAATTTTATATTTGATTTAGATGAACAAATAGTTAAAGCCGTTGATCTTGATGGAGGCTATTTTAATGGTGCTTTGGCACCAGAAAGTAAATTTTTGAGTTTTAATAAAAACTTATGTGGCTTGCCAAATAGATATCCAACTGATTCCAGAAATGAAAGATATATTGCAAATATGAATACTACTTATTTATCTTTTGTTTATATCTTTTTAAATTCTATAAGCATGGACAAGTCCTATAAATGGGATTATGAAACATATTATAGATACATTGATTATTTAGATTCTTTAGGTGTTAATTCAGCACTTGTTCAAAAGTTAGGTAAAGTTTTTTCTAATGAGCCAAATTTTACTTTCAATATAGAACTTTTGGATGATTTTGATACTGATAAAGATTATACCTTAAAAAAAGTCAGATAAGGACTTGAAAAGATATTTCCTTTTATGCTAAACTATGTATTGTAAATCGTTAAAGAAAGATTAGTAGTAAGATATTATTTTATATAGAGATATTGTGGTTGGTGGAAACAATAGAAAATAAACTTATGAATCTCCTTTCTAAGAGGAGTTAATCACTCCCGGTGATAAGCCGTTATTGTAAAGTAAGTTAATTAAAGGATGGTACCGCATAATTTGTTTGCTCCTTAGCATGTGGTATCTTTTTCTTTTTTAGGAGGGTCTATGTTTAGTGAGAAAGAAATTGCATTTTATAGAGGGTTAGATATATACTCGCGTAGTGAAGCTTTAGTAAATCGCTTTTTTAAAAGTAAAATCGATAAGTCAAGTCATGATTACCGTGAACACTTAAGACACGTTAGTGAAGATTTTACAAATAAAAAAGTAAAAAGTTTAGCCTTATTACATGATATATTAGAAGATACAGAAGTAACTAGTAGTGATTTACTTAACTTGGGCTATAGTAAAAGTGAGGTTTCGGTTTTAGAGATACTCACTAATACTTGGGATAACTATGAAGAATATATTGATAATATCTTAAATAGTAATAATAAAATAGCTTTAAATATTAAAGTTAAAGATTTACTACATAATATGGACTTAACTAGACTTAAGAAAATAACCCCTAAAGATATTAAAAGAGCAAAGAAATATTTAAATGCGTATATTAAAATTATTGAAACGTTAGAAGGAGAAGAATATGATAGATATTAAATTAATTAGAGAAAATAAAGAATTAGTAAAAGAAAATATTAGAAATAAATTTCAAGATGAAAAAATATGTTTAGTAGATGAAGTTTATGACTATGATAAAGAGGTACGTGAAACACAAACAAAGAAAGACAACTTGATTGCTGAGAAAAAGCGTATGAGTGCTTTAATTGGGACTTTGATGAAAGAAAAAAATCTTAGTGAAGCCGATAGAGTAAAGGCAGAAATCAAAAAGTTTGATGAAGAAATAGAAAGTCTTGATAAAAAACAAAATATTCTTAGTGAAGAAATTAAAAGTAGAATGATGGTTATTCCTAATATAATGGATAAATCTGTACCAATTGGTCATGATGATAGTGAGAATGTTGAGGTTGAAAGATTTGGAGAACCTGCCCAACCACCTTATGAAATACCATATCATGCTGACATTATTAATAGACTAGGCGGTATGGATAAAGAAAGTGCAGGCCGTACTAGTGGGGAAGGTTTTTACTATTTACTTGGTGATATTGCAAGACTCCATGAAGCAATGCTTGCCTATGCAAGAGACTATATGATTAATAAAGGTTTTACTTATGCTATTCCACCATTTATGATCCATAGTGATGTTGTAACAGGTGTTATGTCTTTTCCTGAGATGGAAGCAATGATGTATAAAATTGAAGGCGAAGACTTATATTTAATCGGTACTAGTGAACATAGTATGATAGGTTGCTTTAAAGGGCAAATGGTTAAAAAAAGTGATTTACCAATTAAAATGACAAGTTACTCACCATGTTTTAGAAAAGAAGGTGGTTCTCATGGTCTTGAAGAACGTGGCTTATACCGAGTTCATCAATTCGAAAAACAAGAAATGATTGTTTTATGTGAACCAGAAGATTCTATGAAATTCTATGAAGAAATGTGGAAATACACTGTTGAAATCTTTAGAAACATGGATGTACCAGTAAGACAACTTGAATGTTGTAGTGGTGACTTAGCAGATTTAAAAGTTAAATCTTGTGATATTGAAGCTTGGAGTCCTAGACAACAAAAATATTTTGAAGTTGGATCTTGTTCAAACCTTGGTGATGCCCAAGCAAGAAGATTATCTATAAGAGTAAAAGGTGAAAAAGAAAATTATTATTTACATACTTTAAATAATACTTGTCTTGCAACTCCTAGAGGTTTAATTGCTGTGATAGAAAATAATTATAAAGAAGATGGTTCTGTTTTAGTTCCTAAAGTTTTACAACCATATATGGGTGGTTTAGAAGTTATTAAACCAAAAGAACTGTAATTATTTATGGTTCTTTTTTGCTTATGGAGGCGTTATGAAAGAAGTTGTTTTTGCTACTAGTAATGAGAGCAAGTTAAAAAGATTTAAAAAGGGCTTAGAAAAGAAAGAAATAAAATTATTATCTTTGCTTGATGAAGGTGTTGGTATAAATGTCAATGAAAACGGTAATTCAGCAATCGAAAATGCCTGTTTAAAAGCTTATGCTGGTCATGTGGCAACTAAAAAAAATACTATTGGGATGGATGATAGCCTATATTTATGTGGTGTACCAGATGATTTACAACCTAGTCTTTTTGTAAGAAGAGTAGGTGGCCGTGTATTAAGTGATAAAGAAATGATTGAACACTATATCTCTTTAGTTAATCAGTATGGCACTGATGGCAAATTACCAGCTAAATGGGTTTATGGTATGGCTTTGGTAGATACAAATGGTAATACTCATACTTATACATGGGAAAAAGGTGGATTTTATCTAACTAATAAACAATCAGACGTTATAAATCCAGGTTATCCTTTAAACTCTATATCTAAGTATGAGAAAATTAATAAATATTTTACGGATATTACTAAGGAAGATAAAATACCTAATATTGATGAAAGTGATGTAATAGATTTTATCGCTAGCCATGTTTAGAAAGAGGTGACTAACTATTAAAAGTCAATAGTAAAATGGAAATTTTTAGTAGTTTGTTATAAAGTGGAAATTATCCCATGCCAAAAGCCTTCAAAAACATAAATTTTTAAAATTTTTGA
>URPE01000007.1 GCA_900549625.1 uncultured Mycoplasmatota bacterium | reverse complement strand
AAACCAATAACTATAAATTAAGATTATGGTTAAGTGAAGATGTAGGACCAGAAGACACAGATGCAATGAATAAATTATTTAATGCTAAAGTAACAGTAACTGCCAGTGCAGGAATATATGACCCATTAAAACAAGGGTATGACAAGATAAGTGATGCAATACTTGCTAATGAATATCAAACAAGTCCTGAAATATCAAAACAAAAAATTGCAGAAAAGCAAAGTCCAGACTTTACTAAAACTGCACCCATTTTAATTTGGAATGAAAATAAAAGTAATTCTTTAGTGAATGTAACATCTATAATGCCACATCCTGATTTAGTAGCCTTAAAAGACACTGATGAAAGATTTAAAAGATTAACAAGTGAAAATGTCTTAATTCCTATAGGTACTAGTTATACTTTTAACAAAGATACAGGAAAGTACAAATTAACTAATGTTTCTAGGCTAGATCCTGCAACTTTAAATTATAATGGCAATACTAAATATTATTATTGTTCTGCAGGTTTTGATATTGATTCTAACGATGCAGTTAGACCGTGGTATAATGTAACCGATTGTGCTAGAATTTATGAATTAAGTAGTGTAAATGTGGAAGATGGTGAAAAAACAGGTCCTAATGGCTCTACTATTAAAACAAGAACATACAGTTTAAAAGGTTATGTTATGGATCAAAAAGAAAACGAAAGTGACAAGTCAGACAAAGGATTATACCAAATGGAAGATGATACAGGCATAAGTTATTATTATCGCGGTTCTGTAAAAAATAACTATGTTAAATTTGCAGGCTTTTACTGGCGGATCATCCGTATAAATGGTGATGAAAGTGTTAGACTTTTGTATGCTGGAAAAAAATATAACGCTGAAGGATATAATTTAAATACTCAATTTCTTTCGTACAATCTTATGAAAGATAATCCAGCATATGTAGGGTTCAAGTATGGTAATACTTTAAATGTTAGTTATGATAAGACTACAGCTAATGAAGTAGATAGTAATGTAAAAACTGAATTAGACAAATGGTATAAAACAAACATTTTAGATACTAATAATGGTGCTATAATTGCTGATGCAGGATTTTGTAATGATAGAAGTATATCAAGTGGTAATGGTTATAGTTCAACTGGCTCTCATACAGTTTATCAAGGTAGAGTAAGATTTGCAGAAACCATGAGCCCAACATTAAAATGTCCTCAAGAAAATGACTTGTTTACTATGCCGACTAATGCTCAAGGTAATAAGGCACTAACTTATCCAGTAGGTTTAATAACAGTTGATGAATTAATGCTAAGCGGATATGCTGATGGTTATATTAATAGATCAAATTACACATATTCTACATCTGGATATTCAACGATGACTCCTACTTATTATGATTATTACTCATCCGCGGCTCGTATTTTTTCAGTAAGTAATGGACTCATCAGTACGGCTGCACATACAACGAATAATTTAGGCTTACGTCCAGTTATAAATATTAGGGGTGACTCTAAAATAAGCAGGGGAATTGGTACAGCTGATGATCCATTTTTAATTAATGTATCCTAATAAACTAAAAGACTTAATTAGTCTTTTTTATTTAATGAGAGTATTTTCTTTTCCTGTATTTAATGCTATAATACGCTCGTGGAAGTGATTCTTATGGAAAATACAATCGCGGCAATTTCAACAAATAACATTGGATCATCTGCTATTAACATAGTAAGAATAACTGGTCCAGAAGCAATCCAAATTGTTGCTAAAATATTTACAAGCAAAAAATTTGCAACAGCAAGTTCCCATACCATTCATTATGGTTTTATAAAAGATGGTGAAAACACAATTGATGAGGTCTTAGTAAGCCTTATGCGTGCTCCCAAAACCTATACTAAAGAAGATATGGTCGAAATAAATTGCCATGGTGGATACGTTACTACTAATAAAATATTAGAATTATTACTTAACAATGGTGCATCGTTAGCAGAACCGGGTGAATTTACCAAAAAAGCCTTCATGAATGGACGTATATCTTTGCTTGAGGCAGAAAGCATTAGTGACTTGTTAGAATCAAAAACCGAAGAACAAGCCAAAATGGCCTTACAAGGTCTAACAGGAAAAACAACCGAATTAATAAAATCTCTTCGGGAAGAAATGGTATCTCTTTTAGCCAACATCGAGGTCAATATCGATTACCCTGAGTATACTGATGAATTAGTTATTACCAAAGAAAATATCACCCCAACATTAACCAAAATAAAAACATCTTTACAAAGTATACTTAGCGAATCGAAAAATGGTGAATTAATAAAAAATGGCATAAACATTGCTATAATAGGTCGCCCAAATGTAGGAAAATCATCTCTTTTAAACACATTTTTAGAAAAAGATAAAGCCATTGTTACCGATATATCTGGAACTACAAGAGATATAGTAGAAGGTAGCATAGTATATAAAGGTATTGTTTATAACTTTATAGATACAGCTGGTATTAGAGAAACTACTGATTTCGTTGAACAAATAGGTGTTAAAAAAAGTAAAGAACTATTAGCAAGTTCTGATTACAATATTTTAGTTATCAACAATAATGAATCCTTAACAAGTGAAGAAAAAAGTTTAATCACCGAACTAGAAAGCAAAAAAGGCTTAATTTTTATCAATAAAAATGACTTACCATCTTTACTAGAGCCATTTAAAACAACTAAAAAAATAATTAAAGGTAGCACTATAACAAAAGAAGGAATAGAAGAAATAAAAGAAACCATTTTAAATGATTTTTCTCTAAGTGATTTAGGTAATAAAGATTTAACATACTTATCAAATACAAGACAAATTAGCTTAGTAAAATCTAGTCTTAATAAAATAGAAAATGTAATTAAACAAAATACTTTAGATATTCCTATAGATATGCTAGCCATTGATATTAAAAGTGCTTGGGAAGACTTAGGCAAAGTAATAGGCGAGTATTACGAAGATGAACTAGTAGATAATATTTTTCAAAGATTTTGTTTAGGAAAGTGAGGTTAAATATGAAATATGAAATAATTGTTGTCGGTGGAGGTCACGCTGGTATTGAAGCCAGTCATATTGCTGCCTTTAAAGGACACAAAACTGCTTTAGTAACAATGAATAAAAAAAATATTGGCGATATGCCTTGTAATCCTTCTATAGGTGGTACCGCAAAAGGAATAATTGTAAGAGAAATAGATGCATTAGGTGGATTAATGGGAGTTGTTGCCGACCGATCACATTTCCAAATAAAAATGCTAAACAACTCAAAAGGCCCAGCTGTAAGAAGTCTTCGTGCTCAAGCTGATAAAGTAACATATCCTAAAAACATGCTTGCATCTTTAGAAAATACGTCTAATTTAAGTATCATTGAAGGTATGGTTGAAGACTTAATTATTGAAAATAACACTGTTAAAGGTATTATCCTAGAAAATGGCGATAAATTATATGCTGATGCTGTAATATTAACAACTGGAACATATTTAAAAGCTAATATTTTAATAGGTAGTGAAAACACTGAAGGTGGTCCTCATGGTGAAAGAAGAAGTAATCATTTAAGTGATAATCTAAAAAAATATGGTTTAGAGATACAACGCTTAAAAACTGGTACACCTCAAAGGATTAAAGCTTCATCAATAGACTTTTCTAAAATGCATGAAGAAAAAGGCGATGACAGAATTTGGACATTTTCCCATGATGAACCTGCTTCATATACACCAAATACGCAACAAAAATGCTATTTAATTTACACAAATCAAAATACGCATAAAATCATTTTAGACAACTTAGACAAATCAGCTATGTATGGTGGTTATGTTACTGGTATTGGTCCAAGATATTGTCCAAGTATTGAAGATAAATTAGTAAGATTTAAAGACAAAGAAAGACACCAACTTTTCTTAGAACCAGAAAGTCTTTACTATGATGAATGGTACTTACAAGGCTTCTCTACCTCCATGCCAAGAGACATCCAAGAAAAAATGGTTCATTCTCTAAGTGGTCTTGAAAATGCTGTTATTTCCAAATATGCTTATGCTATCGAATATGATGCTATAAACCCATTACAAATAAAGCCATCTCTAGAAAATAAAGTAATTAAAGGTCTTTTCACTGCTGGTCAAATAAATGGCACTAGTGGTTATGAAGAAGCAGCAGGTCAGGGCTTAATCGCCGGTATTAATGCCGCATTAAAACTAGAAAATAAAGAGCCATTCATCTTAAAAAGAAATGATGCCTATATTGGAGTTTTAATTGATGATCTAGTAACTAAAGGTACAACCGAACCATATCGTATGTTAACCAGCCGTGCTGAATTTAGATTAATTCTTCGTCATGATAATGCTGACTTACGACTACGTGAGTATGCCCATAAATTAAATACTATTACCGAAGTCCAGTATCAAAACTATCTTACAAGGCTTAAAAATATTAAAGATTGTGAAAACTTCTTAAAAGAAACAAAATTAAAAATAACTCCTGAAATAAAAGAAACATTCAAGTCAAATAACATGGTTGTACCAATAACAACAGAATCCTTCTACGACTTATTAAAAAGACCGGAAATAACAATTAAATTTCTTGAAAATTTTACTGAAATTCCCTTTACCGATGATACGCTAGAAGAAATAGAAATAATGTTAAAATATGAAGGTTACATTAAAAAAACTTATAAAGATGTTGAAAAAATGAAAAAACTAGAAGAAAAACAGATACCTGAAGACATAGATTACAATAAAGTTTCTAACCTTGCAAGTGAAGCCCGGCAAAAACTAGCCAAAGTAAGACCAATATCCTTAGGCCAAGCAGCTCGTATAAGTGGAGTAAATCCTAGTGACTTAAGCATATTAAGTATTTATTTAAAAAAGGAATATAGTAAAAATGACTAAAGAAGAATTTATAGTTGCTCTAAATAATATAAATATTCATCTAACTAAAGAAGCAGAAGATGCTTTAGAAATATATGCTTCCTTTTTATTAGAATATAATGAGCATACCAATTTAACAGCTATTAAAACAATGAGTGACATCTATCTAAAACATTTCTATGATTCTTTAACTATCTCAAAACTAGTCGACTTTAATAATGGTAAATTACTAGACGTTGGTACAGGAGCCGGTTTTCCGGGTATGGTTCTTGCCATATGTTTCCCTAACTTACAAGTTGATTTATTAGATTCTAATAATAAAAAAATTAAATTTTTAGAAGAACTAATTAAAAAATTAAATTTAACCAATGTCCAAACTGTTTATAGTAGGGCTGAAGACTACACTAGGGTTAATAGAGAAAAATACGATTATGTAACATCCCGTGCAGTCGCAGATTTAAGAGTATTACTAGAACTAAACATACCTAGTTTAAAAATAAATGGTGAATTCCTTGTTATGAAAGGTAACATAGATGAAGAACTAAAATTAAGCCAAAATGCTCTAGAAAAATTATTTTGTACTATTACTAAAAAAGAAGAATTTACTTTACCTTTTAATTCAGGTACAAGAAATATTATGGTAATCAAAAAAAATAAAGAAACACCATCTATTTATCCCAGAAACTACGATAAAATAAAAAAAAGACCATTATAAAATCTGTTACTACTCAGCCATAAGTTAGTGAATAGAAAATATTTACTAATTTTTTGAATGCAAAAATTAGGCAAATAATGCTTTGCTTTCATAAATATCTTTAATGCATTTAAAGGGATTTAATTTTCTTAATTTAGAAGTTTTAATAACACTCATAATATTACCAAATCTTTCTCCACTTTTATCGTTTCTAAATCACCCAGATGTTTTTGCTTTTCCTATAATCATTCTAAGACATCGTTTTATAAAATTATTTTCACATGGAATATCAAAATAATGAATAAAGAACAATAATGTATGTTTGTATTTTTTTAATCTTCTTATGAGTTTTCTTCTTTTTCTTTCCAATAGTTGACTGTATTTCTTTGCTTTGGATTTCTGCTTTGTCCAGTGATTCATAATCTTTTTTCTCTATGAATTCTGTTTTTTTATTTGAAAAACTAGTCTTTCCAAAACTTGGAAGTATTTTTCTTTCTCAATCTAATTTTAAAAGAAATCTATAAAATTACATCTGACATTGGGTCTTTATTATATTTTGTTATCCTTCAATACAATATCTGCCTATATGAATAATACAATCTTGGTTATTAGTACCGTATTTGAAGATTCCAACCTAATGATCTGATATTATTGTTCCAACATATTTTGTTAAAATATCATCTTCTTTTATAGGGACATCCCCCTGAAGAGCCGAGAAATCGGCTTGCTTTTTTTTGATCAGTATTTATAAGGGTTTGTGTTTTTTATAATTGTAATTTTTGACCCAATTTTATTTATCATATTTACACATTATGTCTTATTTAGCATAAGAAATAAAAGAGATTTGCTTATTTTCAATAAAACAATCGTCCGGTTATGTATGGAAATATAGTCCGGTTAAATATGGAAGTATATTATTAATGTATATTATATAAAAAAATAATCGTCCGGTTATATATGGAAATACAGTCCGGTTATGTATGGACGGTATGCAGATTTTTGCAAATAATACAGAGTACTATGGAAATTAAAAAAAGTATTAAATTCGGCAAAAAAATTGAAATTAATTGTTGTATAATAATACACAAGGGAGATGATGCAATGAAGTTATCAGATTATAAAAATGTAGAATCCACATATATAGACTTTAAAGAAACTTTGGAAACAAACAAGCCAAGAAGCTGGTTGAAAACTGTATCTGCCTTTGCAAATACAAAGGGAGGAATTTTGTTATATGGCGTAAGAGATACCGATAAAAAACCGGTAGGCATAGATAATATAAGTGCAGTATCGTCAAAAATTACAGAATTAATTAATACGAAAATATCTCCTGTACCAAGATATGAATTAAATCCTTTTGAAGAAGATGAAAAGTCGTTTTTGGAAGTTAAAGTTGGAGATGGACCAGAAACACCTTATTATTATAGTAGTGATGGCAGAAAAACTGCGTATATTAGGTCTGGAGATCAAAGTATAGAAGCTCCTGATCATATGTTAAAAAGTTTGATTTTAAAAGGGCAAAACAGAACTTTTGATGGGATTGCTTCTGAATATAAAATTGATGATGTTAGTTTCACATTATTAGATGCAACTCTAAAAAAGGAAGCAAATGTTATAGTGAACAAAGATCGAGATTACCTTTCGTTTAATTTGGTTAATAAAGATGGATATGTTACTAATGCTGGACTTTTATTATCCGATCAAGGCTTATTAAAACAATCAAAAGCTTTTTGCACTAAATGGAAAGGAATAGTTAAAGGCTCTGTTGAGGGAGATGCCGAAGATGATAAGGAATATAATGGGAGCATTATTAGTATATTAACAAATGCAGAAACATTTATAAAAAATAATTCAAAAACTTCATGGCAGATAAATGGTATGCACAGGGAAGAATTTGAAGATTATCCTACTAAGGCAATTCGTGAAGCCTTGGTTAATGCAATAATACATAGAGATTATCAAATTTTAGGATCAGAAATACATATAGATATGTTTGATGATAGGCTTGAAATTACATCACCAGGAGGAATGGTTGATGGCAGTCAAATTCAGGATTTAGATTTAACGATGATCCCATCATTAAGAAGAAATACTATCATTTCCGATTTGTTTGGGAGACTTCATTATATGGATAGAAGAGGAAGTGGAATAACAAGAATTTTAGAATCTTATTCTGATTGTTCAATGAAGCCAAAATTTACTTCAGGAGTATCAAGCTTTACTGTGATTTTTCCAAATAAAAGATATGTTAAAGAAAATAAAACAGTTGAAAGAGAAAAAGTAATTCTTTCTAAAGATTCAGATTATTTCATAGTAAAAATGTATAAAACTCTTTCTGGAAAAGTTAGAGGTAACTATTTATCAAATTTAGAGAACTTATTTAATGATTATGGATATGATACTTTCTTCAATAGAGAAAAAGTTGAAAAAGCATTTGGTGTAAAAAAATCAAGAGCATTAGATATAATTAATCAATTAATTAATTGTGATATTTTAGAATATACTGATGATGCAAAATATAGATTCAAAAGATAAAAGGCTAGGAGTTAATCCTAGCTTCATTCATATCATTAATTAATGATGTTATATCAGTTAGAGCATTTTTATATAAATGTGTATATGTATTAAGTGTTTCTTCTATTTTAGTATATCCTAAGAATTTAGAAATAGTAATAATGGATCTATCTCAATTTTTTAGACACATTTTTGTGGACAAATTACAATGTAATATAATCTCAGTTTAAGTAAGGACCATATTGCACACCTGTTTTGTTAGAACTCTTTTCTCGATGATTATACACATTGGCACCAGTTTTAGATGTTATTATTTCTTTATTAGTTGGTATTCTTTAATTTGTACTATTTTGTGAATCTTTAATTCAAGTTTGTCTATATTATAATTGTAATTTTCTAGTTGATTTTTTAATCTATTTATTTCTTCATAAGCACCCTTTGATTTTTCTTTTAAGGTATCATTTTCTTTTACTAAGGGGATAACATTTTTTCTGTTTCTGACTTTATTTTTTTTCAAAAATATAAGTTTTATATTCTGGTTCGTATTTTAGATTTGCATTTTCTAGTTTTAATTTGTTTTGCTCATTTTCTAATTTTAAATTTTTCAAATATTCTTCTTTGTACATTATATATATATCATTATTTATAGTTCTTTTCATTTCATCACTACACTAAGCTAATAATAGTTTATGATAATATCAATAAAAAAACGAGGTGTTTTTTGACGATTGGTTTAGAGTAGTCCACCTCGTACTTAAATTATAATTCGTTTTTATTATTTTGTGTTATTTTTTTCTAATGGTTGAGTAGTAACTAAAATCTCAAATAAGCATGAGATTTTTTCTTTTTCTATCTTGCTTAAATAGCAAATTGCTGATAAAATTAATTATAGATAAAAATAAGGGTAAGGGGCTGATTTAAGTGAATACAGAAGAAAAGATTATACAAGTGCCAATCGAGGACATTATACCAAACCGTTTTCAACCACGTTTAGCGTTTGATGAAGAAGGCCTAAAAGAACTTTCTGAATCTATTAAACAACATGGGGTTATTCAACCATTAGTATTAAGAAGACTTGGTAATAAATTTGAAATAATTGCCGGTGAAAGAAGATATAAAGCATCTACTATGGCAGGCCTAAGAACAGTTCCAGCAATAATATCTAATATTGATGATAACCAAAGTGCTGAAATTGCCTTAGTTGAGAACATTCAAAGAAGAAATTTAACGGCAATCGAGGAAGCAAAATCTTATAAAAATTTATTAGACCGAGGCTATATGACTCAAGAACAACTAGCTAAAAAAATGGGTGTAAGTCAAAGCACCATAGCTAATAAACTTCGTTTACTTAACCTTGCTCCAGAAGTTCAAGATGCACTTCTTCAAAATAAAATTGGCGAACGTCATGCAAGAAGTCTGCTTGCCCTTCCTAAAGAAGAACAAGCCAAATGGTTACAAAAAATCATTTCTAAAAGATGGAACGTTCGTGAACTTGATTTAGCCATAAAAAAAGAAAAGGGAGGGTTAGTTGAAGAACCAATTAAAGAATCTCCAACTACAAATAGTGATACTATGATAAATAACAATAATTTAGGTTCTGTTCCTACAGATGATAATACTACCATTGAGAATATAAAAAGAGAAGAACCAAAAATGCCAAATAAATTCTTTAATTTCCTAGAAGATGAAGCTGCTAATATGAATATGGGTATAAATAACTCCGCTTTAAAAGAAGAAATATCACCTGTAGAACCAGTTATATCTAATGGAGTCAATAATCAAATTGAAGTTTTAGGTGATTTTGATGATTTAGATGAGGCTAAAGAAAGTCCATTACCAAAGGAAGAAGAAACATTTATGCCATTTAATTTTGGTGCTTCAAAAAATACTGAAAGTAATAATACAATAGAAGAAATAAAACCAGCCACCAAAGATACCATAATAGATCCTATGGACTCAGTAATCAAACTAGACCCTAATTATAATCAAATGCTTGAAGAAGAAAAAGGTCTTGATTTAAAAACAGCCATTAACGAGATCCGAGGCCTAGTAAGCAAAATGGAACAAACAGGTTTTAACTTAAACTTAGAAGAAATAGATTTACAGGATAGCTATCAAATGACTATTAATATTAAAAAAATGACAATTAAAAACTCTAGTTCTAACTAGAATTTTTTTTGTTTACAATACTTTCCTGAGCCATAGATACCCCAAGCTCCGTTCCCTTTACATAATATAATATTGTATTGTTTTTCCCATCATGTTTTTCTTCTCCTGTTATACCATCTTTAACTACTCCTATAACATTTACTGGTGTTTCATACCAAGTAAGTTCTTTATCTTTAAGAAAACCTTCTAAAGTATCTAGCCATATATTTTTCGAATAATAACTGGCCGTGTTATCTATATCATCAGCATCATCCTTACCAACCCATACCATCATAAGGGCCTCCGGATTATATCCACAAACCCAAGAATCAGTATTAGTAGTTCCCGTTTTAAGTGCGTACTTGCGGCTCATTTTAGAAGCAAGTGATAAAGCAGTAGGGGTCGTATAATCAGAGAAAACCGAATTAGTAGTCCCCGTTAAAAGTTCATTTAAAATATATACATCATTACTATTAAAAACATAGTTGTGTTTTTCTTTAAACTCATAAAGTAAATTACCATCATTATCATATACCTTTTTAATAAAATGTAGTTTCTTTTCATCACCACCACTAGCCAAAGTTGTATAACCAGTTGCAAAGTCTAGCATATTTAATTCACTTGTTCCTAAAGCAAGTGATGGTACACTAGTTAACTCTTCTTTAATACCAGCTTTATGTGCTATATTAACAAGCACATCAGTTCCTAAAAACAAATGCGTTTTAACCGCATAAATATTATCTGAAAAAGCCAAAGCTGCTGCCATAGTAATATCTTTATTCGCATATATATCATTATAATTTCTTGGCGAATAAAACTGATTATTAGAAAAAGAAAATGTAGTTTTCTCACTCTTAAAAGTCGAAGATGATACCATGCCTTGTTCTAAGGCTGCATAATATAAAAATGGTTTCATTGTACTTCCTACCTGTCTTTTTGACTTAGTTGCTCTGTTATATTGACTTTTTGCATAATTAAGTCCACCTGTTAAAGCCATAACCCCACCATCTTTTGGGTTTACAATCACACTTGCTATTTGTAAATCATCTTGATTACCCATCATCTTTAAAATAGAATTTTCCATATTCTCCTGAGCATCCCGGTCAAATGTCGTATATATTTTAAGTCCACCTGAATCAATTAATGACTTAGGAAACTCTTTAATACTTTCTAATTCTTCTAAAACGGCATCTTGATAATACATAATCATTTGTAAATTTTCTTCTCCACGACTACCATAAACCGTTATTTTATCATTAAAAAGACTTTTATATTGTGTTTCACTTAAATAACCATTTTTATACATAGACTCTGCAACAACCATAGCTCTTTTAATACAAGCATCATAATCACTTACTGGATTATAATTACTAGGGTTCTTTGGAATACCTGCGAGCATTATAGCTTCTTCCAAGGTTAAATCTTTACTACTTTTTTGAAAATAATATCTACTAGCATCTTCAATTCCATAATTGCCTTCTCCATAATTTATGGTATTTAAATAACCTTCTAAAATAGCGTCCTTACTATAATGCACCTCTAGTTCAATTGTTAAAAATGCTTCTTCAATCTTTCTTTTCCACGTCTGTTCAAAAGTTAAAAACAAGTTCTTTATATATTGCTGCGATATAGTAGAAGCCCCAACTCTAGTATTATAACGAATATTACTAGTTAAAGCTTTTAAAATTCTTAAATAATCAAATCCTTGATGTTTATAAAAATTCTTGTCTTCTACACTAACAACGGCATGTACAAGATCTGGTGATATATCATTTAAACTAATCCAATCATTAGAACCACTTCCTTGATACATTAAATTCTCATCTTTATCATATATAAACACTTTACCAGCATTTTTAAGTTCCAATTTTGGAGAAAAAAAAGCATACACATAAATACCTAAAACTGCTACTATAATAGCTAAAAAAAGAAATAAACTAAATTTAAAAACTTTCTTCATGTCTTCCACCTATCATTTAATATGAGTAATTATAAAAAAAATATAAGTTAAAAATATGTGAAATATCATCTATAAATAAAACTAGTAAAGAACCACTAAAAAACTAATAGACATTATGATAATATTTTGGTACAATGTACGCGTTAAAAAAAGAGGTGAGTTTATGCACAAACTAACTTTATATAAAGGAGAAGAAGTAGTATTAAATCAAAAAGTAAAAGTAGACAAAATCAATAATTTACTTAAATTTAATTTAGAAGATTGTATAACTACTATTGATTTAGAAAGAAAAATATTTACAAGAGAAAATGAAGAATACATATTTTTATTAGATATCCAAGAAGAGAAATGTGAAATCAAATTAAAAAAAGAAGATTACCTATTGCAAGTAAATGTAGAATATGCTATTCTTTTGAAGAATCAAAATGAATTAAAACTGAACTATCTAATTGAAACCGATGATAATCCTATGTCTTTGGTTATTAGAAAGGACGAATAATATGGTAACAGATAATATAAAAGAAAGATTAACAAGTGTTTTAGAAAAGTTAAATTATAATACTAACTACAATGAAATAATTTTATCTAATCGTAAGGATTTATGCGATTATCAATATGATGGCTCTTTTAAGCAAGCTAAAGAATTGCACCTAAGTCCTATGGTTATTGGCGAAAATATTGTTAATAAATGGCAAGAACTATATCCTCGTGATGAACTAGTAAGTATCCTATTTGCCCCACCAGGCTTTATTAATTTCAAATTAAAAGATGAATATATAAATGATTTACTAAATACCATGAATAATACGCCGAAATTTGGTATCAAACTACCAAAAAAAGAAACTTACTTTATTGACTACGGTGGCCCTAATATTGCCAAACCATTACACGTTGGTCATTTAAGAAGTGCGATAGTAGGTGAATCAATCAAAAGAATAATTGAATATATGGGTTCTACTTGTATAAGTGATGTTCATCTTGGTGATTATGGTTTACAAATAGGTCAAGTAATATATGGTTTAAAAGAAGAAAATATCAAAGTAGAAGATATAACTTTATCCAAATTAGAAGAAATTTATCCAAAAATAAGTGGCTTATGTAAAGAAGATGAAAAAATAAAAACTATCTGTGCTGATATTACAAAACAAATGCAAGATGGTAATAAACTATATCAAGAATACTTTAAGAAAATAAGAGATGTTTCTGGTGAAGATATTAAAAGAATATATAAATACCTAGATGTTTCTTTCTCTCTTTGGTATGGTGAATCTGATTCATATAAATACATTGATGAATTAACAGATATATTAAATAGTAAAAACTTATTAACTACTAGTGATGGAGCAAAGATAATCAATATCAAAAAAGACACCGATACTAAAGAAATGCCACCCTTTATTTACCAAAAAAGTAATGGAGCCTATCTATATAGTACAACCGACCTAGCTACTATTTTAGAAAGAATAAAAGATTATAATCCTAATCACTTCTTATATGTAACAGATAATAGACAATCCCTTCACTTTGAATCCCTTTTTAGAGTATGTGAATTACTTGGGTTTACTAATAATAGTACTTTTGAGCATCTTCCATTTGGAACAGTAAATGGTCCTGATAATAAACCATTTAAAACGCGAGCTGGTAATGCTCCTAAGTTGGATGATTTATTTAAAGAAACAAAAGAAACATTTATTAGTACCAATGAAAAAAATAAAACCATGTCTAATAAAGACTTAGATATTCTTGTAAATGCTATTATAAAATTTGCTGATTTACAAAACAATCGTGAAAAAGACTACATTTTTGATATTCAAAAATTTTCAGAAGTAGTTGGTAAAACAGGACCATATCTATTATATACTTATACTAGAATTAATCGGGTTATAAATGGTGAACAACCACCAAGTAACACATTAAATAAGGTTATCTATAATATGGAAGATAGAAATCTTAGAATGAAAATATTAGAACTAGAAAGTATTTTAAATAATGCCTTTTATACAAGACTACCTTCAGTATTAGCAAATTATGTTTATGAACTTTGTGTAAACTTAAACGCATTTTATGAAATAAATCATATTAATAATTTAGAAGATAAAATAAAAAAAGATAATTGGTTAACTCTTTTAAAGATAGGTAATACTATATTAAAAGAAATGTTAAATTTACTAATTATTGCCATTCCAGAGAAAATGTAAGGAGAAAAAAATATGAAATTAAAAGATATTGGAAAAGAAGAGTTAGAACTAATGAGTTATAGTGATATTGCCTATAAAATATTAGAAGAAACAAAAAAGAAAATGAAAGTAACTGACTTATTCAGAACTATTTGTGATTTACTAGGTCTTACTGAGGCTGATTATGAAAGCCAAATAGCAGATTTCTTTGAACTATTAACAACTGATAAAAAATTTATTATGTTAGAAAATGGTTACTGGGATTTAAGAACACGTCATAGTGAAAAAATGGTTGTTGAAGAAGATGATGATGAATACGAAGAAGAGCTAGAAGAACCAGAACCTGTTGAAGAACAAGAAGAAGATTTAGACAACTACTATGATGAAAATAGTGATGACGATACTGGGGAAGATGATTTAAAAGATTTTGTAGTTATTGACGATATGGAAGAAAACTAATCCTAGAACGGAAGGTAAAAATGAAAGAAAGACTAGAAAATATTAAAGCTCGTTATGAGGAAATATCTGCTTTACTTATGCAAAGTGATATCATGTCCGACTTTAAAAAAGTAAGTAAATTATCTAAAGAACAAAGCGATTTAAAAGCTATTGTCTTAAAATATGAAGAATATGAACAAGCAGAAAACGCCTTAAATGAAGCCAAAACTCTTGTTAGTGATCCGGAATTAAAAGAAATGGCTGAATTAGAAATAGTTGAAAATACTGATAAACTAGAACAAATCAAAAATGAACTAGAAATAATGCTAATTCCTAAGGATGAAAATGATGGCAAAAATGTTATCATGGAAATAAGAGGTGCTGCAGGTGGAGATGAAGCTAATATCTTTGCTGGCGACTTATTAAGAATGTATACTTACTATGCTGAAAAAAATGGCTGGAAGATTGAAATAAATCATCAAATAGAAGGCACAAGTGGAGGATTTTCGCAAGTTGAATGTACTATTAAAGGTGATAGTGTTTATGCCAAATTAAAATATGAAAGTGGTGCTCATCGTGTTCAAAGAGTACCGGTTACAGAAACACAAGGCCGTGTTCACACATCTACAGCAACAGTTTTAGTAATGCCAGAGGTTGATGATGTTGACATTGAAATCAAAGAAAGTGATTTAAAAATTGACGTTTATCACTCAAGTGGTGCCGGTGGCCAATCAGTAAATACAGCTAACTCAGCAGTACGTATCACTCATTTACCAACTAACACAGTTGTAACTTGTCAAAATGAACGTAGCCAACTACGTAATAAAGATAAGGCCATGCAACTACTAAAAATAAAATTATATGATGCTCTAGAGCAAGAAAAAGAAGCTTCTGTTGGCAATGTAAGAAAAAGTAAAATTGGTACTGGTGATCGTTCTGAAAAGATAAGAACTTACAATTACCCTCAAAACCGTGTAACAGATCATCGCATTGGTTTCTCAACTATGACCCTTGATCGCGTTATGAATGGGGAACTAGATCCAATAATAGACGCTTTAATTACGGAAGACTTAAAAAGAAAACTAAAAGGAGAGTAAACTCTCTCTTTTATTAATTAGAAAAGAGGAATACTATGGCCTATAAAAAAGACATTTACATGCGTTTTATTATGTCTGACCTACAGGCAGAACAAAAGGATACAATAATAGAAAACTATGCCAGTGATATAGCAAAAGAACAACTTGTTACATTTCATGATGAAAAAGAAATATATGACTATTTTAGTGACATAAACAAAAGATTTAAAGAAGAAAACAATGCGGAAGATAAAAATAATTTCCGTTATTACACATGGTCTTCTTATACTAAGGTAAATGAATTGTTAAGAGGTACTTGGGACTATGAAATAAATGGCAAACTAACCAAGGAAACTAAAGATTCTTATCAACAAATGGCTATCCAAATGGAAAAAAGCCTAAATAAAGTTTCAGAATTACCCTCTAATATAGTCACTTATCGTGGTACTAATTTAAAAACATTTGCTACTTA
This sequence comes from uncultured Mycoplasmatota bacterium, assembly GCA_900549625.1. Taxonomy (GTDB): domain Bacteria; phylum Bacillota_I; class Bacilli_A; order RF39; family UBA660; genus Ventrenecus. The sequence continues at coordinate 21,497 of URPE01000007.1, read as the reverse complement.
TAATATTAAATCACTAGAGGATTTAAAATCCCTTGAAGGTAATTATATTTATGACAACGGCTTTGTTAGTACTTCTCTTTTAGAAAGCGGCTGTATGTTCCAAAAAGAAACAACTTACTTTGGAACATATAATATTTTAGTTAAGTACATTATCCCTCGTGAAAGTAAAGAAGAGGTGCCAATCTTTAACAGTTATTACACTGATGAATCTGAATACTTAATAAATCGTGGGTCTTTAGTTAAAGTGATGGATACATTTGTCACTAATGGATGCGCTTACATTACATGTGTTTTAATACCAAGAAAACTTTGGTCAAAAGATTACAACCATCAAATGGAGTTAGAAAATGAAATTACAAGACATTAATCCAAAAGACATTACTTTACTAAAAGAAAAATATCAAAGTGCTTATCCTAAAATACTAGATAAAATAACAAAAGAAGACTATCCTATTCAATATCTAATTGGTAATGTTGATTTTTACAATATTAATGTTTTAGTTAATGAATCAGTTTTAATACCTCGTTATGAAACCGAATTTCTAGTTGAAAAAACTATTAAAAAAATTAAAGAACTAAAACTATCTAACCCTAAAATCTTAGAATTAGGTATTGGCAGTGGTTGCATATCCATTGCCTTAAAGAAGAATATTCCATGCCTAATAAAGGGTGTTGATATTAGTAATGAAGCTGTTTTAACAGCGAAAAAAAATGCTTCTAAAAATAATGTGGATGTAGACTTTGTAACCAAAGATATGCTAGAAGAAGATTACGAAGACCATGACATAATAATATCTAATCCCCCTTATGTAAGCTTATCTTGTCCAGTTAGTAAAAACACCATCTTTGAACCCCAAAACGCCATCTTTGCTCCTGATGAAGGTATGTATTTTTATCAAGAAATATTAAAGAAAATTAGTAAACTAAACATTAAACCAAAACTTATTGCTTTTGAAATTGGTTATGATGAGGCTTTAAAAATTGAACTATTAAACGAAAAATACTTAAAATATGACTGTGATATTGAAAAAGACCTTGCTGGTAAAGATAGATATGCTTTTTTAACAAAAATTGAATAAAACAATCAAAATAATAACATAAATGATTTAGGTGATAAAATGAAAAAATTAATTCCTATCTTATTTGTGTTCTTTTTAATTTATGGACTTACTAATAAAAGTGATATTCTAATACCTTCCTATGCTATTAGATTTAGAATTATAGCTAGTAGTAATAGTGATATAGACCAAGAAACAAAAATAACTATTAAAAATGATTTAGAGCCAAAACTAAATAGCCTAATGTCAAAAGCTAAAAATAGTAACGAAGCTAAGTCTTTATTAAAGGAAAATGAAACACTTATTAAAAATACTTTAGATAAATATAATGTTGATTATCAAATATCTTTAGGTAAAAACTACTTTCCTGAAAAAGAATATCAAGGTGTTAAAATACCAAGCGGCAACTACGAATCACTAGTAATAACTTTAGGTGAAGGGGCCGGTAAGAACTGGTGGTGCGTAATGTTTCCTCCCTTATGTTTATTAGAAGCTAAAGATAATGGTACAGAAAATATTAACTATAAGTTCTTTGTTAAAGAAATACTTTCTAAATATACGTCATAAAACTAATCAAGTTTAATAAAATATATTAGGTGTAGCCCATGATAATTGATATTTTCCTTATAGCCATTGCCCTTAGTATGGATACATTTTCTCTTTCTTTAGGTCTTGGTACTTACAATGTTACTAGAAAAAATAAAATTACCCTTAGTTTAATGGTTGGCCTTATGCACTTTTTTATGCCTTTACTAGGTACAATTATTGGCAGTAACATTATGGCTTTCTTTTCTTTAAATAGTAATTTATTTCTTGGTTGTATTTTGATATTTATTGCTATTAATTTAATTATTGATAGTTTTAAAAACGAATCTTTAAATTACAATATGAGTCTTATTGGTATGTTTCTATTTTCTTTTGCTGTTTCGATTGATGCCTTTTCCACTGGTCTTGCCTTATCAGCTATTACAGAGTCAAAAGTTATTGCCATGACTATTTTTTCCATAGTAAGTTTCACCTTTACTTTTATAGGCCTATCTTTGGGTTCTTTAATATATAATAAAGTTGGTAGTAAGGCAAACTTTCTTGGCTTTATATTACTTATCATTCTAGGAATCTTTCATATCTGTAAACATTAAGTCTAATATCTTTAAAATTAGTCTTTTTTCTGTTATATTATAAATTGAAAGTTTGGTGAACTTTATGCAAAAAATAAAAATACAGGGTGGTAAAGAACTAACAGGTGTTATTAATATTGGTGGAGCTAAAAATGCTGCCGTGGCCCTTTTGCCAGCTGCGATTCTCTGTGATGAAGAAACCAATATTTTAAATGTTCCTGATATAACAGATAAATTAGCTTTAATAGATATTATAAAAGTCTTAAATGGAAAAGTAAGTGAACAAAGGGGATTATTAACAATAGATGCCAGTAAAGTTATTTCCCAGGAAATAAAAAGCGAGTTATCAACCCGTCTTAGAGCTTCATACTATTTTATGGGAGCCTTGCTTGGTCGTACTAAACATGTTGAAATTCATTTTCCTGGTGGTTGCCAAATTGGTGAAAGAAAAATAGATTTTCATTTAAAAGGATTTGAAGCCTTAGGCGCTACCATAACAGAAAAAGATGATTTATATATTCTTGATGCCAAAGAACTGCATGGAGCTAAAATATACTTAGATTTTGCCAGTGTTGGCGCTACTATTAATATCATGCTTGCTGCCGTAAAAGCCAAAGGAACAACCGTTATCAACAATGCCGCCAAAGAACCAGAAATAGTTAATGTAGCAACATTTCTAAATAATATGGGGGCCAAAATAACGGGGTCTGGAACTAGTAAAATAACTATTGAAGGTGTAGATTATCTTCATGAAGCCATGATTGAGGTTATACCTGATCGAATAGAAGCTGGAACTTATATAATTGCCGGTGCCATGTTAGGTAAAAACTTAATTATCAACAATATTATTAGAGAACACTTACAAGCCTTATTTTCTAAATTAGAAGAAATAGGTATTGATATGGATATCAAAGAAAACAGTGTAGTTATTAACAAAGTAGCCAAAATGAAACCAATTAATGTAACAACCTTAACTTATCCAGGATTTCCAACTGACATAGCCCAACCCATGAGTGTTTTATTAACTCAGTGTGACGGTACAAGTATTTTAGAAGAGACAATTTATTCTAATCGTATGGGCCAAGTACCATTTCTAAATAACATGGGTGCCGACATAACTATTCAAAAAAGCACGGCTTATATAAAAGGTCCAACTCCTCTAACAGGTGAAGAAGTAATTTCTAGTGATTTAAGAGCCGGCGCTGCTTTAGTTTTAGCAGGTTTAATTGCTAATAAAACAACCATTATAAATGAAATAGACCATATCTTAAGGGGCTATGAACATATTATAGAAAAACTATCAAGGGTTGGAGCAGACATTGCTATAATAGATGAATAAGATAAAGATAATTCCATAAAATGTACTAGAGGTAACTATGAAAAAGAAAATACTAGCTACAATTTTAATTGGAATTTTTTTAACGTTTATTGTATATAAAGCTTTTTATCATGAAAAAGTAAGCATCGTAACCCTTGGTGATAACTTATCTTTGGGTTATACAGCTTATCACATAAGAGGTTATAGTTTTAATGACTATTTAAAAGATTACTACGAAAATAAAAAAATTACTTTAAAGTATATAAACTCTTTTAGTCATGAATATGAAACTACCGAAACTTTACTTTTAAAATTAGATAATAATTATACTTTAGATAATAAAGAGTCCATAACCGAGGCCATTTATTCATCAAGTGTTTTAACTATTGCTTTAGGCATGGAAGAATTAAATAGTAAAACTAAAATAACTTCTAAAGAAATAAATAATTATTTAGAAAACATGACCAAAATCTTAAAAATACTAGATATTTATAATAAAAAACAAATATTTTTAATAAGCCTTTATCCTACACATAAACTAAGTTTGAAACAAGTAAAAGAACTAAACAATAATTTAAAAGAAATATCGAGTTTATATCACACCACATTTATAGATATAACAGATATCACCACAAATAAAGATTTCTTCTTTGACAATGATAACTACGAATTAAACTATAAAGGACATAAGTACATTAGTGAAAAAATAATAAATTATTTCTAAGATATAATAGTTTCAAAGTGCAATTTTTGCACTTTGAAAAATTTAGCCAATAACTCAAACAGAACTTGCTAGCGTGATTAACTAGACATTAAGAACAACCAAAACAAAAATGCTTAAAATGCAACAAAAAGGTTTAATTACAAGAATTAATGGTAAAAGAGATGGCCAGTTGATCATAAATAGCTATAACTAATCTTTATTTTACTAAAATTTTGTCAAAACTTATAAAATATGACTTGTCTATCTAAAAAAGTATGATATAATACATTAGACGAAGAAATACTATACCAAGGACTTTGGTATGGCGAAAGGAGAGAGTAAATTGAGAGCAAATATTCACCCAGAAATGAAAGATGCTACTGTTACTTGTGCTTGTGGAGCAACATTCAAAACAAAGTCTACTAAAGAACATATCGACGTTGAAGTTTGTTCAGAATGTCATCCATTCTATACAGGACAACAAGGAAAAGCTAAAAAAGCTGGTAAAATTGAAAAATTTAACAAAAAATACAATTTGAAAGAAGAAAATTAATCTTCTTTCTTTTTTTATCACTTGTGCACATTTTTAACACATTTCTTAATTAAACTCTTTTATGGTGATGAAAAAAATGTATTTATTAACAAGAATAAAAAATATGAATATGAAAAACTTTAAAAAAACAATTAACAAAGTGTCGGCAAGATCTGGCAAAAACAAGATTTTAGTAGCTTTAGATATCATAAAATGTGGCTTAATTTACGAAGTAGGTTATACTGATTATGACATAATTCATATGGAAGAATTATCAAAAAAAGAAAGAAGTAAAAAAATTATGTCAAACACTAAGTAAAGAATTAAAAGAAATAGGCAATATTGGCTTTGACGTTTGCACTAGTGAGGAAAAATGTTTTATAATAGAAGCAAATGAATACCCAGGCCATGACCTATACATTTTGAATTACACTTTAAAAAAAGAAAGACTGTGGCCATTATTCAAAAGTATTTTATTAAAGGAGGAAAAAAAATGAAAATTTATATCGCATCAGATCATCGTGGTGTTGAACTAGAAAATAATTTAATAAATAAACTTATCGAATTAGGTTATACAGTGGAAAAATCTTTACTTGAAAACAATCCCTTAGATGACTATCCAGATTTTGCCTTTGATGTAGCCAAAAAAGTTGTGAATGATAAAAGTAGTATTGGTATAATCATCTGTGGCAATGGTATTGGTGTTTCCATCGCTGCTAATAAAGTTAAAGGTATTCGCTGTGCTAGAGTAGTAAAAAAAGAAGAAGCCTATCAAGCAAGAAATCACAATGGAGCCAATATGTTAGCTTTTGGTGGAATAAGTGTTGAAGATGCTCTTCTTATTGTAAAAACATTTATTGAAACACCATATGTAAATGAAGAAAAACACTTAAGAAGAGTAGAAAAAATCATTAGTTATGAAAATGGGGCATATTATGAATAGTAAAGTCTATTTGTATTTTATATGTACTCTTTTTTCATGTTTTGCCTTATCCGGTATCAACTTTGAAAAAATAATTAAAAAAAATCGCATATGGGAAACACGTATTCTCGTTTTATTATTAAGCCTAGCCCTAGGGTACTTAGTAGCCAAATTTATTTTAGAATTTCTATAAGAGGTCCTTATGAAAAATAAAATTCTTCTTGCTGTTGTTTTAATATTAACTATTATTTTATTTATTGTTACCAAAAATGTTAAGCAAATTTACTTTGAGCCAGTCCCAGTAAGTAATAAAACTAAAAAAATAACCGTCAATTTATTAAATGAAAGTGATGGCTCAATTAAAAATGTTAACATTGAAGACTACATCATTGGTGTTGTCGCAGCTGAAATGCCAGCATCTTTCGAGCCTGAAGCCATAAAAGCCCAAGCTGTTGCCGCAAGAACTTATGCTATGTATAAAAAAGAAACTAGAAACTTAGATTATGATTTAATTATAGGTACTAAAGATCAAGCCTATCAAACTAATGAAGAATTATTAAAAAAATGGGGCGTATCATTCTTCAAAAACTATTTAAAAGTCCGTGATGCTGTCCTAGCTACTGAAGGTGAAATACTAACATATAATGGCCAAACAATTAATGCTTTTTACTTTTCAATGAGTAATGGTTATACCGAAAATGTTGAATCAGTTTTTAAGTCCGACTTACCTTACTTAAAATCAGTACCATCAACTTGGGATAATGAATCCATTAAAAATTACGAATTTACTAAAACCATATCTAAAGAAGATTTTTGCAAGTCCTTAGAAATTCCTTGCGACAACATTAAAATAGAAAATATCCAAAAAACATCATCTAATCGGGTTGCAAGTCTCACCATTAACGATAAAACTTTTTTAGGAACTAAAGTAAGAAGTTTACTTGGTCTAAGATCCACTGACTTTACCATAGAATGCCTAGATAACGATATAAAGATTACTACCAAAGGCTATGGTCATGGAGTTGGTATGAGTCAATACGGAGCAAATGGTATGGCCAAGGAAAATCACAATTACAAGGAAATATTAAATTATTTTTATCAAAATACTGAAATATCAAAAATAAATGTATAAAAAAAATCCTTCTACTCAAAATAGAATTAGGAGGAAAATTATGAGAAAAAGAAAATTAAAAAGATTTGTATTACCAACACTTTACCTTATCATTCTAGGAGTTATGGCTTGTTCAATTACATTCTTAAGTAAAAACTTATTAAATAAGTCTGTTAATAAGGACGAAAATTATAACTATTCAATGAGTGTGTTCAATAACGAAGAAACTACTGAAGAACAACCAAAAGAAGTAGAAAAAATAATTAATCCTTACAATAGTGAATCAGTAAGTATAGCCAAAAATTATTACGACAAAAAAGAGTCCAAAGAAAGTCAAGAAAACGCTTTAATCTACTATGCTAGCACATATATGCCAAACACAGGTATATTGTATGAATCTCAAGATGAATTTGCTATTCTTGCCGTCTACAATGGTTTAGTAAAAGACATTAAAGAAGATGAAATACTAGGTACAGTTCTAACTATTGAAAACAACGAAAAATTAACTACTATCTATTATAGTATAAAAGACGTTACTGTAAAAGTTGGCGATGAAGTAAAAACTGGTGACCATATTGCTACTTCAAGTACAAGTAAATTAGAAACTTCAAAGCCAAATACTCTTCTTTTTGAAACATATGTAAATGGAACTCTTACTAATCCTAACAATGTCTTAGGAAAAAGTATGACCGAATTAAATTAATCCCTAAAGGGATTTTTTATGAATTATAAAACCTTATATTTATATGACAATATTATTGCATACATAGAAAAAGAAGAGTTAAAAGAGCAACCATTTAAATACTTAAGATGTGGTAAAATAATTGACCTAGAAAACTTTAAAATAGAATTAGAAAAGTTTTTAATCATTAAGCATTGGTTAAGTTTCTTTAAAACACCAAAATTTAAAATTATCATACCTTGCCATTACTCTAAGGTAGACAAATATCTTTTAACAATGTCGTTTAATGATTTAGGGCTGTATCCCACTTACTTTAATGAAATAGACTTATACACATTAAATAAAGATGATTTAATTTATAATGTTCACAATACTCACATAGAAATAATTTCTTCTTCAGGTGTTAAAACCATAGAAACTAGTATTTTTAAGGATACCAAAACTGCTTTAGATTACCTAATGAAACAAAAAAAGAAGAAAATAAATTTCTTTCTTATTGGCAATAACGAAATAATAGAAAGTTATGTTAAAGAAAAGTTAAGTAATACAATTTATTATTATGAAGAACCTAAAAAATATCTAATATCCCGTCTAAGTAATGATTGAGGATATTTTTTTCTTTTTCACCACTTATCGGGGTATTTTAATTTTTCTTTTATTTGTAATATAATTCAAAGGTGTAGTATTGAGATTGGGAGAGATTTTATGGTAAAAATCATTATTGTCGAAGATGACAAGGCAGTACAAGAACAAATTAAGCAAGTTGTAAGAAAAATAAGCATTCAAAAAGACATTAATTTAGATATCGCTTATTTCTCCAAGTATGATAACAATTTGCAAAAAGAATTGGAAAATACGTTGTATCCAAAAATCTATGTTATGGACATTGAGTTAGAAAACAGCATAAGTGGTATTGAAATTGCTAGTAAAATTAGGGAAAATGACTGGGATAGCGAAATTATTTTTGTAACTTGTCATGATAACATGTTTGAATCGGTACATAGGCAGATATTAGAAGTATTTGATTTTATTGAAAAATTTCAAAATATGGCCGAAAGATTAGAAAAAGATTTCAACAAGATTATCAGCAAAAAAGTCGATAAAAAAATGTTGAATATAAAAGGTAAACATGCCGATGTATCAATTTATATGAAAAATATTTTATATATTTTAAGAGATAAAGAGGAAAGAAAATCAATTATTTATACAGATACAGATCAAGTTAATTTTAAGGTTAATTATTCTTTAACAGAACTTTTAAATCTTTTGGATGATAGATTTGTTCAAACTCATAAAAGTTGTTTAGCTAACAAAGAAAGAATGATTGAAAGAAATTATGCTAAAGGTTACTTTGTTTTAAACAATGGTGAAAAGGTCGAATACCTATCTAAAAAGTATAGAAAGGAGATCGATGGAGAATGAAAGAGATAATAGTGTCATTAATTTCAATAATTATATTTCAATTTGCAGCCTTTTATGCGTTTGGAAAATTATCTGGAAGAAAAGTTCAGTTTCGCACTTACTATTCAATCTTGCTAGTCATTGTTCCTATTATACAACTAATATTGAATGCTAATGATTTAAAGGTATCAGGTAGTTTGTTAACAGTAATATATTTCTATTTTATGTATCAAAAATTATTTAAATGTACCAAAAAAGAAGCCAAGAATTATGGAATACTTGTTTGGGGTGCCTGCTTATTATATGATTTACTAATGGTACTAATTTTAACAACTTTTGGTTTGAGTAAATTCTATGAAACACATGAATTTGCTACAAAAACAGTATGTTCGCTTTCACAAATTTTAGTCATTATTTTAACGTTTAGTTCTAATATATATATTAAACATCTTAGAAAAGCCTATAATTCATTAAGTAAAATGAAAATTGATATTAAATACATTTACATGATTATAATAACATTTGTCTTTTTAAATATTTTAGAACTTAGTTACATTAGAGATAATGCCTTAGTTCGATTAACATTTATAATTGGTATGTTAGGTTTTGTTTTGATTACTGTTTTAATTTCTAAAAATTATAAAATCATGGTTTTAAAACTAACTAACAAACTATTAGAAGAAAATAATTTAACTAACAAGAAAGTTATTACTGAGTATAGTATTCTTAAACATAATTTTGAAAGCAAATTGTTAGGGATAAAAGATGTTGCAAATAAAGAAGCTAAAATCTTAATTGATGACTTATTAGAAGATACTAATTCATCAGTTTATATTAAAAATGATATTAATGCTATGCCACTTGGTATTAATGGTCTAGTTATGGGAAAACTTGCTAAGCATGAGAAAAATAACGTAAATATTTCTATAACCAATGATATAACATCTAACATTTTAGATGTTGTAAGTCCAAGAAATTATAATTTGTTTTGTGAGGCTTTAGGTGTTAGTTTAGATAATGCCTTAGAATCTGCTAAAAATACTAAAGAAAAACTTGTTTATTTAGAGTTTAAAGAAACCGATACTGAAATAAAAATAACTGTTATTAATACTTTTTCTGGTGGTGTAGATTTAGATTCTTTAGGAGAAGTTAACTATACATCAAAGAAAAAAGGGCATGGCTTAGGTTTGTATTCTCTATTTAGAAAGAACTTAAATATCAAAACTTCTATTAAGAACAACTTATTTATAAATGATATAGCTATCAAAAAAAGCCAAGCAAAAAGTGAGTAAAAGCTCACTTTTTATAATAGGTCTTTATCTGCAGTAGGTTCGTCAAGTGCAAACCACCAACAAGCAGTAGATATTGACTTAGCAAATAAATTTGCTATTCCAGATAACATATTAACTAAGAACATTAAGACCCACTCCTTTCTTTGTTAAAACTTATATTAAATAAATTTAACCCATATTTTTCACAAAATACTTATAATTATTGTACTGCATATTAAATAACTTATATAATAAAGGATTTATCGAAATACTTTCTAAGATAACTCCTAATAATATAACCTCTTTAATCATTTGACTTTCTACTGCATTAAATATCAAAAAATATGTTAATAATATTATTATTGATAACACTTTAGCTCTTACCCTTTTTTCTTTATGAATTAAGGGCCTTTTTGGTGTATCAGCAGGAGCAAAAATCAAGAATGATATAAATCCACATAGCCATAATAGAAGAGATATTTGCAATGGAAAATTAAAATATTTAATAACTAGACAACCACCAATGTACAATGGAACAGTAGTCACCCAACACTGAAAAGTTGTTTCCATGTGAATTCCAAAACCGTATAGTCTCAAACTTGAATAAACTAATATTAATAATAAATATTCACGCCATATACCAAGTATTATAGATAATATAAGCATTACCATAAATTTAGTATATGTGTTATAAAATCCTTCAAGACCATATCTTAATCTTTTTTCCTCTAGATTATCAACCTCTTTTTTTGATTTTATAAGGTCTAAGGAAGATTCAATAAACTTTTTTTTCATACCTTTTCTCCTTACAAACCAAGTTTATCAAAAATATAAAAATATAACCGTTTCCATGTATCAATAGTTTCTTTTAAAGATTAATATATAAAAAAAATATCAAAAATTATACAAAAAATGCATTTCAAGCATCAAAAACGCTATTTGAAGCAAAAATAACTCCCATAGACATATTTTTAAGATAAACTTTGATTATCGTGAGTTGAGTACGAATTATAATCTAATAAATCAAATGGCTGCAGAGTTTGAAGTTTAGTATTAAAGTAGTACGGGCGCATGATTAGTATTAAGCATAGAGCAAAATAGAAAGGGAATGATGGATTATGATGCTTAAAGGAACTGTTAAATGGTTCAATAATACGAAAGGATATGGTTTTATTGAGTATGGAAACTTAGAAGATATCTTTGTTCACTACTCAGCCATTAGAAAAGATGGTTACAAATCATTAAGAGAAGGAGAAATAGTAGAATTTAAATTAATAGAAACAACTAAAGGGTTACAAGCTATTGATGTTGAAGAAGTATATTGTACTGTCAACTAAAAGAAAAAAATGTGAATAAAGCTACAATTCGTAGTTTTTTTCTTGTCTTTATGCTAAAATAATCATAAGGAAGGTGATAGAATGAGAATTGACATAAGAGGGGATAAAATTAAAATAACTGAAGGAATGAAAACGCAAATTGAAGAGAAAATTGGCCACTTGGATAGTTACTTTAAAGAACCTGAAAGCCTAAAAGCTTACGTTGTAGTAAGAGTGAAAAATAATGAGGATATTATTGAGGTAACCGTGCCAACACCAAAATTTACACTTCGTAGTGAAACAAGTGATAAAGACTTTTATGCAGCCCTTAATACTAGCATTGACAAATTAGAAAGACAAATAAGAAAAAATAAAACTAAATTAAAAAAGAAATTTAAAGATGCTTTAAAATATGAAATGATTGATATGGAAATAGAAGAAGAACAAGTTTCTAATATTACTAAAAGAAAAGAATTAACACTTCATTTAATGGATGAAGAAGAAGCAGTTTTACAAATGGAATTACTAGGCCATGATTTCTATATCTTCAAAAATAGTGACATTGATAACGTTTCAGTAGTTTACAAAAGAAAAGATGGCGAATACGGCATTATTAATACAAAATAAATAAAAAAACAAAAATATTCACTAAAAAGTGAGTATTTTTTTATGACTTGATAGAATTATTCTTTTTTTGTCCAGACTTTTGTGCTAAAATATCCATTATGGAGGTTATATTTATGGGATTATTTAGAAAACTAATAGATTCAGAATATAAAGAATTAAAAAGATTTGAAAAAATTGCAAATGAAATAGTTGCTAAAGATAGTGAAATGTCCGCTCTTAGTGATGAAGAATTAAAAAATAAAACACAAGAATTTAAAGAAAGACTAGAAAAAGGAGAAAGCCTAAACGATTTAGTGGTTGATGCCTTTGCAGTTGTTCGTGAAGCAGATTATCGTATTTTAGGTGAAAAACCTTACTTTGTCCAAATTTTAGGTGGACTTGCTATTCACTATGGCAATATTGCTGAAATGAAAACCGGTGAAGGTAAAACTTTAACTGAGACAATGCCTGCTTACTTAAATGCATTAGATGGTAAAGGTGTACATATTATTACTGTTAATGAATTTTTAGCAAAACGTGACTCAGAATGGATGGGTAATATCTTTAGATTTTTAGGCTTAAGCGTTGGTCTTAACACTCGTGAAATGAATGTCTTAGAAAAACAAGCGGCTTATAATTGTGATATTTTATACTCAACTAATAATGAAATTGGTTTTGATTACTTAAGAGATAATATGGTTGTTCATAAAGAAGATCGTGTACAAAGACCACTTAATTTCTGTATTGTTGATGAGGTCGATTCAATATTAATTGATGAAGCAAGAACACCATTAATTATTTCTGGTGGCAAACAAAATTCTAAAAACTTATATATGGATGCTGATAAAGCAGTTAAAAAATTGGTAGATGAGGAAGATTATCAAGTTGATAACAAAACTAAAAATGTTTCTATAACAGAAGCTGGTGCTGCTAAATTAGAAAAAATATTTCATCTAGACAACTTATATGATTATGGAAACTCTGCTTTAGTTCATCATATTAATAACGCTTTAAAAGCAAACTATGGTTTTAAAAAAGATGTTGATTATGTTGTTGATGCTGGGCAAATTATCATTGTAGATCCTTTTACTGGTCGTTTAATGCAAGGACGTCAGTATAGCGAAGGTCTTCACCAAGCCATCGAGGCTAAAGAAGGCGTTAAAATAAATGAAGAAACTCAAACAATGGCTACAATTACATTCCAAAACCTATTTAGAATGTACAATAAACTATCTGGTATGACAGGTACAGCTAAAACTGAAGAAGAAGAATTTAGAAATATATATAACATGTATGTAATTCAAATTCCAACTAATAGGCCTGTTATTCGTGAAGACTTAGCAGACCTTGTTTACTCAACTGAAGAAGGAAAATATACTGCCATAGTAAAAACTATTAAAAAAATACATGAAACTGGACAACCTATCTTAGTAGGTACTATATCTGTTGAAAATAATGAAAAGTTATCTGCATTACTAAAAAAAGAAGGTTTAAAACATGAAGTGTTAAATGCTAAGAACCATGCTCGTGAAGCAGAAATAGTTGCTCTAGCAGGTGAAAAAGGCGCTATTACAATTGCTACTAATATGGCTGGTCGTGGTACTGACATTAAATTAGGCAAAGGTGTTAAAGAATTAGGCGGATTATGTGTAATTGGTACAGAACGTCATGAATCACGTCGTATAGATAACCAATTACGTGGTCGTGCTGGTCGTCAAGGAGACCCTGGTATGAGTCAATTCTTTGTCTCATTTGAAGATGATTTAATGCGTAGATTTGGTACAGATAAAGTAAAAAATATGGTTATAGCTTTAGGCATGGTAGGCGATCAAGCAATTCGCTCTAAATCTCTTACTAAGTCAATTGAATCAGCTCAAAAGAAAGTTGAAGGTAACAACTTTGATATGCGTAAAAATCTTCTTGATTATGATAATGTTGTAAATGAACAAAGAAGAATCATTTATGAACAAAGAAATACAATTATTGATAACGAAAGTATCCATGATTCAATTAAAGAAACATTTAGAAATACCATTGAAGATTTAGTTACAGCTCATTCTAAAGAAGGTAAAATTACTGAAGATGATTTAAAGGAAATAATTGAATATGTTAATACTAATTTCTTGAAATCTACAAAAGTTAAAGAAAACGATTTAAAAGATTTAGATGAAGGTAAATTAATTGAGTACTTATCAACAATGATTAATGATGATTATGAACTTAAAATAAAAGATGCTCCTAACTTTGAAGAATTTGAGCGTGCTATATCACTAAGAATAATAGATTCACTATGGGTAGAACACTTAAATGCTATGGAAGGTTTAAAGGAAGGTATTTTCTTAAGACAATATGCTCAAACCAATCCATTACAAGCCTATACAATGGAAGGATATGATATGTTTGAAGACCTTTTAAATAGAATTGATGACACAATAGCACAATTCTTGTTAAAGGCCAACATTGAGCAAAATACTGAAAGAAAACAAACTGTCAAAGGAAAAACTAATGAAACAGAAGGCGAAGAGCCAAGAAAACCTATAAGAAAAGAAAAGAAACCTGGTCGTAATGACCTATGTAGCTGCGGCAGTGGTAAAAAATATAAAAATTGTTGTGGAAAGTAGCATAAAATAAGGAAATATTTAAAATTAAAAAAATATTAAATTGGTTCGATTTTTTGAACTTGTTCACAAAATATTAAAAATATGTAGTGAAATAAAGGTGTGAACAAAAATAATTTGCGGACAATTAAAATTTATGATATAATATGCTACAAATCAGTGACGAAGAAATATTAATTAGTTAAGCATAAAAGTGAGCTTGGTATAGTGTGAACAAGTTATGATACTATTTAATTCCTATCTTCAGAGTGAAATGAAAACATTTCCGGTAAATAGCCGTTATCAAAATTAAGTAAAATAAAAGGATGGCACCGTCTTAATGACTCCTTATGTGCTATTCTTTTTTGTTTTAAAGAAAGGGTGAATAAAATGAGATTAAGTAGATTAAATATTAAAAAGATTAATCTAAATGATATTGATAGTGATTACTCTGGCCAAAATATTTTGATGAAATTAGGAGAATTATATCAATTTGAAAGTGGTATTTATGGTTATGGTAATTTATGGACAAAATTAGAAAGAACAGTTGAAAATGTCATCATTGAGGAATTAGATAAGGCAGGATGTATTCAAGTAGAATTTCCAAAACTTCAACCAAGAAAAATATGGAATCAATCAGGCAGATGGGATACCTATACAAAAAATGGAGATATAATGTTTACAATAAAAAATAATTTAGGTGAATATGGACTTGCTCCAACTGCAGAAGAATGTGCTACTTTATTTGGCGCCAATAGATTATCTTCATATAAAAATTTACCAGCCATTTATTATCAAATAGGTGAAAAATTTAGAAAAGAAATCAGAACTAGAGGTTATTTATTTAGACCAAGAACTTTTGTTATGATGGATGCTTATTCATTTGATAAAACTGAAGAAGATATGCAAAAGACATATGAACTAATGCATCAGGTATATTTAAATATATTTAAAAGATTAGGCATCAAAATTATACCAACCGTTAGTGATAATGGTGTTATAGGTGGAAAAGTTGCAGAAGAATTTCAAGCAATTACAAATTTAGGAGAAGATAAAACTCTTTATGATGAAAAAAATAATATTGGTATTAACAAAGAAGTTTTAGAATTTGAAAATAAGGATGAATATCTTAAACAATTAGGAGTAAGTGATATTGCTGGTTTAAAAGAATATAGTACTGTTGAATTAGGAAATAATTTCCAACTTGGAGCAAAATATTCTGATAGTATGGGACTTTTCTATATGGATGAAAATAATGAGAAAAAACCATATTATATGGGATGTTATGGAATTGGTTTAGGAAGAATAATTGCTTGTTTAATAGAAAATAATATTATTAAAGAAAAAGATAAAATTAAAGGTTTTGCATTACCATATGATATAGCCCCTTATAAAGTACAAATAATATATAATGAAAATAATAAAGAAGAAGGAGAAAAACTATATAATTACTTACTTCAAAATAATATTAATGCAATAATTGATGATAGAGAAAATTTAAATATTGGAAATAGAATAAATGATGTTTATGTTTTAGGAACACCAAAAATGATTATATTAGGTACAAAATTTGATGGAATTAATTATGAAGTAGAAGATACAAAAACAAATAAAAAAGAAATTGTTAACATAGATAACATAATAAATATATTAAAATAGTAAGAGGAGACAATTAATATTGTGTCTTTTTTAATAAGATTTAATTTGGTCGAATCGAGCAAATTGCTTGTTTAATAATATAAAAAATAGAATAATGTCTGTTATAAATTAACTAAAAATATTTTGAAAAGGAGGATAAAACATGGATAATAAATTAATTGGAAATGAGAAAAATATTTTGTTTTATAATGATGAAGAAGGCAATACAAAAGTAGAAGTACTATTAGAAAATGAAGATGTTTGGTTAAATGCCGATGCCTTATCAATACTTTTTAATATTGATAGAAGTGGGATTGTAAGACATATTAACAATATTTATAAAGATGAGGAGTTAGATGAAAATAGCACGTGTGCAAAAATTGCACATATGGGTAATGATGGCAAACAAGTTTATAATAAAAAATATTATAATCTTGATATGATTATTTCTATTGGTTTTAGGGTTAACTCTAAAAAAGCAATTAAATTTAGAACTTGGGCAAATAAAATAATTAAAGAGTATATGGTACAAGGTTTTGCGTTAAATGATGAAAGATTTTTAAAAGCAATAAATTCTGATCAAGAGTATTTTAAAAGACTACTTGAAAGAATTAAATTAATTCGTACAAATGAGAGAATGTTTTATCAAAAAATTACTGATATATTTGCTGAATGTTCTATTGATTATGATAAAAATAGTGATACTGCAATAACTTTTTATAAAACTATTCAAAATAAATTTCATTATGCAATTACTGGAAACACTGCTGCTGAAATAGTTTATAAAAGGGTAGATTCTAAAAAGAAAATATGTGACTTACTACCTGGGAAAATTCACCTGATGGGAAGGTTTTGAAATCTGATGTAATTATTGTCAAGAACTATTTACATGAACAAGAAATTAAAAATTTAAATAATTTAGTAAACTTATTTTTGGATATTGCTGAAAATAATGCAGAGAGAAATATAACAATGTATATGGAAAATTGGAAAAATGAAGTAGAAAATGCCCTAAAAGTTTTCCATTATGAAGTTTTAGAGGGAAAAGGAAAAATCTCACATAAACAAGCAGTCGAAAAAGCAGAAAATGAATATGAAAAATATAAAGTTATACAGGATAAGAATTATGTGTCAGATTTTGATAGACTATTAAGTGAAACAAAGCAAATTGAAAATAAATAAATTGCACATCGGATAAAAAAACAAAAATTGATGTAATCATATTAGATGAACGGATGTGGACAATGTCCACAAGAAGTCCACATTAGAGAAATACTTATAGTACAGATAATATCATAAATACAAATAATATAGATGTTACTTAGTCTGATAAACAAGGAAATTCGAATAATACTATAAGTATAAATAATACTGATAATATGGGAGCATCCACTAGCTGCGGCAGTGGTAAAAAATATAAAAATTGTTGTGGTAAATAAAAATATCATTTAAATACAAAAGTCATCTATAACTGATGGCTTTTTGTGTGGTCGAGTTCAAGAAAAAGCAAATAAAAAAACACTTGTTATTTTTACGTTGATAATGTAATATGTATATGATATAATAAATAACAAATGATATTTATTTTTGGGGAGGATAACTATGGCGAGAACTATATCGTTTACAAAAGAACAAATACTAATGAAAACCAAAGAATTTATAAGTCAAAAAGGAATAGAGCAGTTAAACACAAGAGAATTAAGCAAATTTATTGGTTGTTCTACTCAACCTTTATTTAGGACTTTTAATAGTATGGATAACTTTAAAATCGAATTAAAAAAATACTTGCATGATTATTACAATGAATTTATAACTAAAATAGTTAATAAAGAAGACTACTTATTCACTATAAGTTACGCTTATGCCCTATTTGCATATAAAGAATCTAATATTTTTAAGGCGTTATTTATGAGTGATTTGGGTGGTACAAGAACAATAAAAGAGGTATTAAATTCACCTCAAAACATTGCTACCATAAAATCAATTCCTAAGCGTTATGGTTTAACGAAAACCCAAGCAGAAGAGCTTTATATAACCGTTAGATTTTACACTCATGGATTATCATGTCAAATTGCTTGTAAAAGTATTACAATAGATGAAAAAGAGATAAAAGTCTTAATAAATAACGTTATAGAAAAATTAAAGGATGTGATATAAATGAAAGAAACTGTTAGGAATTTAAAAAAAGTATATAGTTATGGTAAAGAATACAAAAGTGCTTTAATATTTGAAACAATTGGTTCAATACTAGGCATTATAATCGGAATTTTATTGCCAATTTTAGCAGCAAATCAAATAGTATATTTAACAGATAATAATTGGACACAATTGATACTCATGAGTTTAATTATTTTTGTGACAGGATTAATTAGCGCTTCTAAAACAGTTCTTATAAGAAAAAATACTCAAAAATTTACAGTTGGAGTAACTGAAAAATTGCAAAAATCACTTAGTGCTGAGATATTGAAAATTACGCAAACAGATCTTGACAATCATTCCAGCGGTGTTTTTGTACAAAGAATGACTAGCGATACAGATGAACTAGCAAATATGTTTACAACTGGTTATGGAAGATTAATTGGCATTATTTCTAGCATAGGCGTATTTATTTCGGTATTTATTATTAATAAGTATATTTTTATGTTTTATCTTTTAGTTTCTATTATATTAACTATGCTTCATTTATCAAAATCACAGAAAATTAATAAATTAGACAAAGAAAAAAGAAAAGCTCAAGAAAAAGTAACTGGCTTAACAAGTGAGTTGGTAAGAGGAACTAGGGACGTTAAAATGTTAAATGCCAAAAATAGTTTCATTAACATTTTAAATGAAAATATTAAATCAAAAAATAAAAAGTATCTAGATATGCGAAACGTGGATATTTTTTACAATTTTTTTATTGATACTTTAAGAGAATTATTTCAGCTTATATTAATAATTATACTTATATATTTAATTAGCATAAACAGTTTAAGCGTAGCGATGAGCATTGCCTTATTTTCTTATAGAGATAGAGTTATGCAAAACTTTATGGCTAGTATTTCAGATTTATTGGAAGAAATAAATCGCTTCAACTTGTCATTTGAAAGAGTTTTTTCACTGCTTGATAACAAAGTATTTGCTAAAGAAATTTTTGGAAATAAGCATATAAATAAAATCAATGGCGATTTTGAGTTTAAAAATGTTACATTTTCATATGATAATACTCAAAATGTATTAGATAATATTAGTTTTAAAATCGAGGCAAATAACACCGTTGGCTTTGTAGGAAAAAGCGGTTCGGGTAAAACTACAATATTTAGTTTGTTATGTAAAATGTACAATGTTAACTCAGGGGATATTTTAATTGATGGAATTTCTATCAATGAATTAGATGAAGATTCGATAAGAGGAAATATAACAATTATATCGCAAAATCCATATATATTTAATATGAGCATTACCGATAATATGAAATTAGTTAAGGAAAATGTATCACTTGAAGAAATAAAAGAAGCTTGTCATTTAGCATGTCTAGATGATTACATTGAAAGTTTACCAGAAAAATATGATACTGTTGTTGGTGAGGGTGGTGTAACTTTATCAGGAGGACAAAGACAAAGACTAGCAATAGCAAGAGCCCTAATTCAAAAAACAGAAATCATTTTATTTGACGAAGCAACAAGTGCGTTAGATAATGAGACACAAGCAAAAATACAAGAAGCCATTACTAATTTAAAAAATGACTATACAATTATGATTATAGCACATAGGTTTTCAACCATTTTAAATTGCGACAAAATATTTTATATAGAAGATGGCAAGATTATTGATTCTGGTAGTCATTATGAATTGCTAGAAAAATGTTCAAAATATAAGCAACTATACGAAGCAGAGATTAGTAAATCATCAAAAGCCGTTATTTCATAATACACAAAAAACTAGTAAAAAAATCATATTAATGTATAATATTTGTTGAAAGGCGATAAATATGGAAAAAAAGTTAATTTCTGACATTTGTGAAAATTTATACAGAAAATGCTTAGAAGAAATACCTCAGTTCAAAGAAGGAAAAATCTACTGGATTTTAAATGGCTCAGTTTTATGTAATATTTTAGGAAATGTCAAAAAAATCGATGATGAATTAGTTTCACCAGAATTGAACCAATTGTTTAAAGATTTTGTTAGAATACCAAAAGGTGATATTGATATTTGTTATAGACCTGTAAGACCATATAAATTTGATTTAAATTCAAATGAAGCAAGAAAATTTTATGAAATTTCTAAAGAGCAAAGAACATATAATTTTGTTGATTCAAATGATGAACTAGATGATGATATAATCATTACATTATCGTGCTATGAAACAGAAAATGGCTTAAGATTCTATGCAAAAAAGCCACAATATATATTCTTATACAAATTTAGAGAACTTGTATCAGAAAACATTGATGAAATAATTAATGCTAATTTAGAATTAATTAATTTAAAAAACAAAAATATAATTAATGATACAATAAAATTGTTTGCAATATCCAAATATTTTTATGGATATGAAAACACTAAAAATATGGTAATAGATAATTTATATTTGATTTCAAATAAATTAATGAAATTAAGAGTTAACAATGAGCAAGATTATTACAATATTATCGATAAGGCATTTGTGATAATAAATCAAAAAAGCCGAATAAAATAAAATAAATATATTATAATCTATTATTACTATTGCAAAGTAAAAATGTAAGAATTGTCAAAAATCATTAACATTTTTTTAAATTATATAATAAATATAAAAGAATTAAGTATATTTAAAGTAATATTTGATTAAATTGAACAGTAATTTGAGCAAAAAACGTCAAAATTTCAAAAAAACGAAAAAAACAGTTGCATTTACATTTTAAGTAGTGTAGAATGTAAAACGTACTTGAGGAAAATGTGTAAAGTGAGTTTTGTAAAAAAAGTTTTATTTTGATAGATAATATCAAGAAAACGAAAAAATTAAAAAAAAGAAAAAAATGTCAAAAAATCTATTGACATTAAGAACTGATTTTGATAAACTCATATTGCACTTGACAAAAGTGCTTAAGAAAACGTTCTTTGAAAACTAAGTAAAAAAGTCAATTTGAGTAGCTTAGATTAAACTAAAATAAAAGATTTTTATTGAGAGTTTGATCCTGGCTCAGGATGAACGCTGGCGGCATGCCTAAGACATGCAAGTCGAACGAGAGGGCCCAAGGAGAGA
>URPE01000006.1 GCA_900549625.1 uncultured Mycoplasmatota bacterium | reverse complement strand
TTCCATAAAAAAAGAGATAATTAACTCTCGCGAGACGTTATCTCTTTATTTAACCATAATATTTTTGGACCACTTTTATAGAGGGTTTACATGATTTATAATATAAGAAAGGAATGTGATGATAATGAGCAAAAAGTATTCTAATGATTTAAAATCAATGATTGTTAATTTTATCTGTGTTGAAAGAAGGTCTACGATTAAAACTGCTGAACAATTTGATATACCTCTTAAAACTGTAGAAAAATGGGTTACTGCCTACAATAAAGACAATCACTGCTTTGATGCTGACTACAAAACTCAAAGTCAAATTATTGATGATCTAAAGCGTGAAAACAACAAGTTAAAAAAAGATAATGATATACTAAAAAAAACTATTACCTTACTTGCAAAAAAGGATTAAACATGTATAGAAGTATAGAATTATTGCTTGAAAGCAATTTTTATTCACTTAATGAAATTTGCCGTGCTTTAGATATTAATAAAAATTCTTTTCTATATTGGAAAAACATTGGTAAATTTAATGAAAAGAATATTTGTGAATTTTATTGCAACATTATACAAGTTTATTCTGAATCACATGGAATTTATGGCTCGCCTAGAATTACTGCTGTTTTAAACAGAAGTGGTATTATTTGTTCAAGTTCCAAAGTTGCTAAAGCTATGCATTTACTTGGTATTAGAAGCATTGTATCATCTAAATTTCCACATAGGAAATCTTCAATGACTGATGGAGAAAAAGCTCTTATCGTTAACCTAATTAAAGATTTAGATATAAATAGAATTAATCAGGTTTGGACTACCGATATAACTTATATCAAAACCATTAATGAGGGAACTTTTTATCTTATTTCATTTATTGATTATTTTTCTAAAAAAGTTGTCTCTTGGGGTTTATTTGAGGATCAAAAAACTGATAAAATCATCTCTGTTTTACAAGATGCCATAAAAAAAAGAAAGCCTTCTCCTGGTCTTATTATTCATTCAGATAAAGGTTCTCAAATGCGTTCTAATAATTATAGACAATTCCTACGTGATCATAATTTTCCCTTCAGCTATACTGAACTAGATCATTCATGTGACCAAAATGCTGCTCAAGAATCTTTTCATGCTTCTTTAAAAAAAGAAAAACTTTATCAAATGAAACTATATAATTTTGAAGATACTTACAGGGCTATTTTTGATTACATTGAAGGGTTTTACAATCCAACCAGACTCCACTCTTCTATAGGGTATTTATCTCCAATTGAATTTGAAAAATCTTGCAGCTTACGCTGATACCCTCTATAAAAGTGGTCCAAAAGGTTGACAAATTCCCGAAAAAAATAGCCTTATTAAAGACTATTTTAATTTATTATAAATGTTTTCTAAATTCTTTAAATTCAGGCGAGTTATCTAGTTCAGTATGAGATAGTTCATCAATTATCTTTTTTTGTTCTCTTGTAAGTTTTGAAGGTATTATAACGTCAATAATAACATATTCATCACCTTTACGAATAGAGTTTGGTACTTTTAGGCCTTTACCTTTTAATTTGTATTTAACGCCACTTTGAACGCCTGGTTTAATATCCATGATGACATTACCAGAGACTGTTGGAACTTCTTTTTTACAACCTAGTATGGCTTCAGTAATAGTAAGTGGTAAATCTATATATAAGTCACTGCCATCTCTTTTATAAAAATCACTTTTAGCAACATGAATTTCAAAATAGATATCACCATTTGGTCCCCCATTAGTTCCAGCCTCGCCTTTTCCAGATATTCTTAATTGATGACCTGTATCAACGCCTTCTGGTATATGCACAGAAATAGTTTTTTTATTTCTTACTTGACCAGTACCACGGCAAGTTGTACATACTCTTTCAACTGTATGACCTTCACCACCACATTTTGGACAGGCACTTCTACTTTGAACAACACCAAATAAGCTTCTTTGTTCAGTTACAACATAGCCTTGGCCTTTACAATATTCACAAGTTTTTACACCAAAGCCACCTTTGCCATGGCATTCGCTACATGTATCATTTAAAGTAAGTTCGATATCTTTATCAACCCCAAAGGCTGCTTCTTCAAAACTTAAATCAAGTCTTACTAAAGTGTCTCTTCCTTTTCTTTCACGTGTACTTGTAGTGCTTCTTGCACCACCAAAGAAATCATCAAAACCAAAGCCACTAGAAAAACCACTACCACCACCAAAAACTTGACGTAAGATATCATTTAAATCGACATCACCTGGGTCAAAACCACCTTGGAACCCACCAGTACCATCAAAAGCACTAGAGCCAAAGCGATCATATTGGGCTCTTTTTTGTTCATCACTTAAAACAGCATAAGCCTCGCCTATTTCTTTAAACTTAGCCTCATCACCAGTTTCTTTATTATCAGGGTGATATTTCTTGGCAAGTTTACGAAAAGCAGACTTTATTTCTTGAGCAGAAGCCGATTTATCAACGCCTAACATTTCATAATAATCTTTATTTTTCATCGTTAATCACTACTTTCTAATAATGTTTTTAATTCATTGTATTTTTCTTTGATAAAAGTAAAAGATTTATCAAAAGGAGTATACTCTGTAAAGTCAATATTAACTATTTTTAATAGTTCTAAAACGTCTTTATTACAGCCACTTTGTAAGAATTTAATATATTTATCTTTAAATTTAGAATCACTTAAAATATCACTTACAATACTAATAGCGGCGATCAAACCAGTAGCATACTGATAAACGTAAAAAGGACTATAAAAATGACTTATACGCATATATTCGTAACGAATACTTTCATCCACAATAACAGAATCTTTAAAATATTCTTCATTTAAATGATAATAGGTATTACTAAATTCTTCTTCAGTTAGAGAAACACCATCTTGGCATTTTTTACTCATAATACTTTCAAATTCGGCAAACATAGTCTGGCGATATATGGTTGCCTTTACTTTATCTAAAAATTCACATAAGTAAAATATTTTTTCTTCCTTTGTTTTTGCTTTTTCATACATGTAAACGGAAAGTAATGTTTCATTTACGGTTGAAGCAATCTCAGCTAAGAATATTTCATAGTCATAATATGGATAAGAATTGTTTTCTTTAGAATACATAGAATGAACAGCATGACCTAGTTCATGAGCCATCGTACTAACAGAATCAAATGTACCATTAAAGTTTAGTAAAACGTAAGAATCTGTGTCATAACTACCCCACTGATAAGCCCCATTATGTTTACCTTTATTAGGATAGAAGTCAATACATTGGTTATCAAACATATATTTAAAATGACTTAAATAATCTGGACCTAATATTTTAAGAGCATTAGTTACCGTATTAATAGCTTCCTCTTTAGTATATTTTTTGGTAGGAGATGCGACAATCGGAACATAGGTATCATATAAATGGTATTCTTTTAAACCTAGTTTTTTGGCTTTAAGTTTTTGATAATCTATATTAATGTAGTTATATTCATGCACCTTTGTAATTAGATTTTCATAAACTTTTGGTGAAACATTAATACTATCTAAAGCCATTTCTAAAGCAGTATTATATTTTCTTATTTTTCTTATAAACTCTAATTCTTCGTAATTACCCTTTAATAATGAGGCAAAGGTGTTTTTGTGAGATGCATAATATGCATGATAGTTTAAGAAAGCTTCTTTCCTAGTTTTTTGATCCTCATCTTCTAAGTATAAAGCATAGTTATAATGGTTTAGTTCTTTTTTAGAAACAGGAGTAAACTTAGCATCGGCAATATCTAAAGAAGTAAACGCATCATCTGGCACGCCAAAAGCATTCATGGCAAGAGCAATAATATTTTCTTCTTTCTCACTTAAGATTCTTTCTTTATCTTTGTATAGTCTTGTAAAATAAAGTTTATAGTCTTTTAAAAAGGGATGTCCCTCAATAAGATTCAAGATACTTTTTAAATCACTTGCCATTAATTCACTTAAAATAAATGATTCGCTTTCATTTATCATACGGCCTAAGTTTTCAACTTTAAGCATTTTTTCTTTAGATACATTGTTATTTGTATCTTCATCATATAAAAACTTGGTATATATTAGAAGACGGGCATACTCTCTTTCTTCACTCTCATCTAATTTAATAAATTTTTCTAATGACTCACTAGAATCTAGTATATGCCCTTTCATTGCTACTTTAGCCGCACTTTTATCATTTACTGATGATAAGAGCATTGCAAATTCATTATCATTTTTAATTATTTTACTTATATCCCAACAATCATTTTTATTTATTTTAGAACGTTCTTTTAGTTTTTCCACAGTATATTCCTTTCTATAACCGGATAAAAGTTCTAGTCACCTAGAACTTTCCCATTAATATATTATTTTTCTTCGTATGAAGCTTCTTCAACGTCATCTTTTTTAGATGATGAGTTTTCTTCGGTAGTAGTTTCAGTAGAAGCACTGGCATTATTGCTTGCAGATGCATTTTCGTAAACTTTAGTAGCAAGTTTCATAGCAACCTCTTGAAGACTCTCAGTTTTCTTTTTGATATCATCAATATCACTTTTTGTCAAAGCATCTTTTAAGTCTTTAATTTTACTTTCTGCTTCTTCTTTATCTTTACTATCTACTTTATCACCTAGGTCTTTAATAGCTTTTTCTGTTTGGAAAATCATAGCGTCAGCATCGTTTCTTGTATCAGCTTCTTGTTTACGTTTTTCATCAGCTTCTTTATTTGCTTCAGCATCTTTCATCATTTTATCAATTTCTTCATCACTTAAGTTTGTACT
The DNA here is from genome assembly GCA_900549625.1 of uncultured Mycoplasmatota bacterium. Lineage (GTDB taxonomy): Bacteria > Bacillota_I > Bacilli_A > RF39 > UBA660 > Ventrenecus. The sequence continues at coordinate 34,313 of URPE01000006.1, read as the reverse complement.
AGATGAAATAGTAATTGATTGTTCTTTATTAGTACCAAGGTCTTTAGCAGTTACATGAACTATACCATTAGCATCAATATCGAATTTAACCTCGATTTGTGGAACTCCTCTTGGTGCTGGTGGAATATTTGAAAGTTGGAAGTTACCTAATGTTTTGTTATCACTAGCCATCTTTCTTTCACCTTGTAAGACATGAATGTCAACAGCAGGTTGATTATCAGCAGCAGTACTAAATACTTGACTCTTACTTGTTGGAATAGTTGTATTTCTTGGAATTAAGACAGTCATAACACCACCAAGTGTTTCAAGTCCAAGTGATAATGGTGTGACATCAAGTAAAACTAAGTCATCCATTTCACCAGTTAAGACACCACCTTGGATAGCTGCACCCATGGCAACAACTTCATCTGGGTTAACGCCTTTATGTGGTTCTTTACCAAGTTCTTTTTTAACTAATTCTTGAATATATGGAATACGAGTTGATCCACCAACTAATATTACCTCATCAATATCACTACTAGAAAGTTTTGCATCACTTAATGCTTTATGAACTGGGTCTAAAGTTGAATCAAATAAGTCACGGCATAAGTCTTCAAATTTAGCTTTAGTTAAATCTAGTTCTAAGTGTAATGGACCATTTTCGTTTTGTGATAAGAATGGTAAGCTTATTTGGGTACTACTCATACCAGATAAATCTTTTTTGGCTTTTTCAGCTGCATCTTTAAGTCTTTGCATAGCCATAGCATCACCTGATAAGTCAATACCATTATCATCTTTAAATGTTTTAACTAAGTAATCGATAATTCTTTGGTCAAAATCATCACCACCAAGTTTGTTATTACCAGCAGTAGATTTAACTTCAAATACTCCATCACCTAGTTCTAGTATTGATACATCGAATGTACCTCCACCTAAGTCATAAACTAAAACAGTTTGACTTTTATCTTGTTTATCAAGACCATAAGCAAGAGCTGCAGCAGTTGGTTCGTTAATAATACGTTTAACGTCTAAGCCAGCAATTTTACCAGCATTTTTTGTAGCTTGACGTTGAACGTCATTAAAGTAAGCTGGAACAGTAATAACAGCCTCAGTTACTTTATCACCTAAGTAGCTTTCAGCATCGGCTTTTAATTTACCTAAAATCTTGGCAGATATTTCTTCTGGTGTCCATTCTTTACCATTAGCCGTAACTTTTTTACCAGAACCCATTAAACGTTTAATACTTGCAATAGTATTTTTAGGGTTTGTTACAGCTTGACGTTTAGCACGATCACCTACTATAACCTCGTCACCTTTAAAAGCTACAACGGAAGGTGTAGTTCTTCCTCCTTCATCATTTGGGATAACATTTGGTGTACCCCCTTCAAGTGCAGATACACAACTATTTGTTGTACCTAAATCTATTCCTATAATTTTACTCATAATTAATCATCCTTTCTTTATTTTCTTACATTTTCTGGTTCAATAATACTCTTAGCTTTAGCAAATTCTTCTCTGTGTTCTTCAATAGTTTTAATTTCTTCAGCATTTTTCGGAATACCATTGATACTATAATAAATATTTATCATTTGATTTTCTAGATTGGCAATTGTTTGATTGTAAAAAGCAATTGAACTTCTATACATTGGATTTTTGAATCCCATGTTAGTAAGTGTTTCGATTGTAGCTTTTGTATTTAAATAATTTTCATATATGGTTTGTAATGCCATTTCATACTCATTTTGACTCATTTGTATCATCTTCTTTCTTTTGGTTAACTTTAACCATAGCGGGTCTTAATACTTTATCTTTATATTTATAGCCTTTTTGCAAGACGTCAATGACAACATTATCATCAAAGTCATCTACACTATCAACTAAAACGGCATGCATACAATCTTCATCAAAAGGCTCATGTAAGCACTCTATTTCAGTAACTTCATTGTTTTTTAGGGTTTCTAGTAGATTACCATAAATCATTTTGAAACCACTTAAGAATTTACTAACCTCATCAGTCAAATCAGTATCATCCATAACAATTGCATGTTCAAAGTTATCTAATACTGGTAAGATACTAGTAATAAACTTTTCACCATCATACTTTAGAAGTTTCATTCTTTCTTCATCAGTACGTCTTTTTAAATTTTGAAATTCAGCTGACAATCTTAATATTTTCTCATCTTTTTCTTTTAATTCATTTTGGAGTTTCTCAAGCTCTTTTTTATTTTCTTTCTTTTCAGGCTTCTTTTTGGTCTTTTCTTCTTTTTTTTCTAGTTCTTCAGTCTTTACTTTTTTTTCTTCGTTATTCATGAGAACCCTCGCTTTCATTTAATTCTTTATTTAGAAATGATAACAAACCTACCACTCTGTCATATTCCATTCTTTTAGGGCCAATTATTGCTATTGTGCCTTCTTCGCCATTTATTTTGTAAGTTGTTTTTATAACTGTGACATTAGGATCAAACTCGCTATCTTCACCAATATAGATTTTTACGCCTTCCTCACTAGAATCACTTTCAATCTTACCTATTAAGGTTGGATCATCAAATTTTTTAATGATATTTCTGATTTCTTCAACATCGTTATATTCTGGTTCATTTAACAAATATTTTTTGCCGCTAACATGAACGGTTTCTGTTTGTTTACTAGCAAAATCGCTAAATGTCTTAGAGAATATAGAATAAATAGTTTCATATGCCTCAATTTTTTCAGCAATAATTGGCTTAATATCAAATTCTAGTCTTCTTGATACTTCATCAATTGGCGTTCCAACTAACATTTTGTTAATTATTTCACACGTTTTAACAACCTCACTAACAGATATATTATCTGCCAAAACAAAAGTTTTGTTTTGAACTATCCCCTTATCAGTACAAACAAGAGCAACAATGCTTTGATTTTGTAAGGGAATAATACTAACTTGCTGCAAAGCATTTTCTAAACCATTTTTACCAAGAATAACACTAGCATAATTGGTCATATCACTTATAATATCAACACATGATGTAATAGCGTCTGATAATGTAAGTTCATGATTATGAAAAATTGTTTGTAAAGCAATAGCATCACTCTTTGATAGTTCTTTAGGTTTCATTAAGTGAGTCACATAATATTTATAGCCTTTTTCTGATGGAATACGGCCAGAAGAAATATGATTTTTTTCTAAGAATCCTTGTTCTTCTAGGTGAGCCATTTCATTACGAATCGTAGCTGATGAGCATTTTAGTTTACTCATCAAAGACTTACTGCCAACAGGTTTGGCTGTTGCAATATAGTTCTCTACAATTTCTTTTAATATTTTTGCTTGTCTATCATTCACTAAAGCTCACTTCCTTTAGCACTTGTAAAATCCAAATGCTACATACATTATAATATGCATTTTAGCACTTGTCAATACACATTGCTAATTATTTTTACAAAAAAATTAAGAATTTCTATAATTCTTAACCTCTTTAACATTTACCTGTTATAAAAAATACCTACTCTTCACCATTAATATCATCTTCAAGATGGTTACTTGGAATAGCAATGGTTATTAATACCGAGATAATAACGCCAACAATACCAAAAAAGAAATTCAAAAAAAGCATTAAACCCCAAGCATTTATGTCTACCTTTTTTAAAAGAATAATTTCTTCTAACTTATTAGTTATTAAAAAAGCAATAATAAGTTTAATAATGATAATAGCCATTACAAAACCAAACAAAATTAAATAATTTTTTTCCATATCTACACACCCATTCTATATTAAATTTATTCTTCTTTAATTCTTGCTTCATCATAAATACATTTTTTTACACCATTTTCATAATTTACAATAATAACAGAATCGAAAGTATTAATCTTTAGGCCTGTTTTAGGATTAAGCAAATCATCTTCAGTAATTAAGCCTTGGGATAAAATTGTTCCTACCCCTACAAGGCATCCATCTTGTTTTGAACATTCTGTACCATTAATTTTCAAATAAGCATTTGAATCTACATAAACGCATGCCGCTTCAGTTAATGTTTTTTGAAATTTTTTATATTCTTTTTCTTGTTCACTATCTAATATGCCAGTCATATTTGTGGCAATGATAGTTCCAATTAGACCTAGTAAAGCGATTGTAATAATAAGTTCAATTAATGTAAAACCTTTTTTCATTGGTATCCTCCTATAACTTCCGATTTGTTTCTTTTTTTAAAATGAAAATAAATATAAAACAATAAACTAAATATAACTATACTATAAAAACTAATGGTACGAAGTAAAATCATCGCTGGTGTTGCTAAATTAGAGCCATAAATAATTTTATTTGCTTCAAATAGTAATTCTTCTGCTACTACTACTCCCCCAGGAAAAGGCATAAAATCAGACCCAAGGGTAATACATGATTGCATAGCAATGATGAAATAAATAGAATTATCGTTTAAACCAAAGGATTTATATATAAAATAACTAACAGCCAAAATACTTAATCTTTGGCATAATAGTATAATTAGGCTTATTATTAATATTGCTGGTTTTTTCTTAGTAAGAAGTGCACATTCTTGATAATCTTTTAAAGATGCATTTAACTTATTTTCTTTTTCTTTTATACTTTTAAAAATATGTAGTTTATTTAATACACATATCACAAGTTTTACTATGTAATACATTAACTTTTTAGAATATACTAATATGAGAAAACAAATTATTAAAAGAATAGTCGTAATAAATCCAAGTAAGACTAGCCAGTTAAAAAGGGTATTAAAAGAAAATAATATATCTTTAAAAAGAATTATACCTATTGTAGCAATAATTATTAAAGCTATCTTATATATAAGAGTATTTAAAAGAATTATTACACTACTAACACGGTAAGGAATACCATCGTGACTCATTTCGGCCATTTGTACTGGTTGGCCACCAATGCTACTAGGCGTTATAGCCGAGAAATAGCATTCAGTAAAGACATATCCAAAGGCCTTATAATAGCTTATTTTATAGCCCATATAAAAACACATTACTTTTAAATATAGTGCTTCAAAAAAAGCCCAGAAAAACATAGAGACAAATGATATTACTATAAAAAGTGGATTACAATAACTTAAAGAAGATAAAAATAAAGAAAATGAATAATCTTTAAATACAAAGTAATAGGTACCAAAAGTTAAAAATAAAAATAATAAAATTGATAATAAATACTTTTTCTTACTCATAATTAGCCACCTTTCCAAAAATAAGAGAAAACATAAATTTCTTATAACTTTATAAGTCATCTGCTAGTAGTAATCACCTAGTCATATTATCTAATAATACAAAGAATCTTTCAACTAAAAAAAGTAATTTAATTATTTTTTGGCGTTTTCCATATTATTAAAAGAAAAAGAGATTAACTCTCTTCTAATAAATCTTTTAACATTGGATAAATAGATGCTTTTTCTTCATCACTTAAAGGATATAATTTATCAGGTTCAATATTATTATAAATAGATTGCTTTCTAATTAAAATATCATTTGAATAAATATTTTCTTCTTCATCTGTTCTAACTAACAATAAATATTTGTTTGAGTTAATTTCACTAGTTTTAGCTATAACATATTCTTTATCATCAATTCTTACAATATCATATTCTTGATAATTCATTTTATCTACTCCTTCCATTATTTAACGAAGAAATAATCATGTTTTTTAATTCTGAGTTTTCATTTACAATGGTAATTTTATTTTCATCTACAATACCAGTAGGAATTCCTGTATTTAGAAAATCTTGTAATCCAGTGGCACAAACTGCTTGTCTTTTTATAATTTTTCCACCTTGTTCTAACACATTATATATAATTTCTTCGCAGTCTGGGGTGTTATAATCAACTCTTATTTCTTCGCCATAATTGGTTTCTAATAAAACGCCAATGGTTGTATAAAGATCGTTTTTATAAAGTGGTGTTTCTGCCGTACTTGAATAGTAACGAGAATATAGTCCTGCATCTTTATTAAGTCTAAATGTTTGTCCTAAGATATCTTCTTCTATTTTTGTATCATCAGTCTCTAAATTTTTATTTACTATATCAAGTATTTTTTCATCTTCTTTAGTTGGCGCATTATCAGCGACATCACTTAAAGATTCAATATTAGTAACTGTAGGTGTTTCATAAGCATTTTGATCTAAATTAAAATCATTTTTACGATTAGCTGCCAAAACACCAAGTAAAGCTACAGCCCCAAGAGTTATTTGAATACTTTTCTTTTTAAGACCTTTTTTAATTTTATCTAGGAATTTAGGTCTTCTTTTTTCGGTAACGGTAAGAGGTTTTTCCTCATCTTTTATAATATTATTATATCTTCTTACTATTTCGTGGAATAATCCACTGTAATTTTCATCATAACGATAAGGTTGTTTATCAACTATTTCTAAAACTTTGGCTTTGTTTTTGGAATGAAGCTCTATATCATGAAGCTTTAATTTGTAATAAGCTTTTTCTTCTTCTTTGTTTAAAGTTTTTATATATTCTTCATCAATTGTGATATCTAAATTATCGGGATAAGTAATTGGAATAGCGCATGATAAATCATCAGTCATCAATTCTTCTAAGTTACTTGCACTACTTTCTAGTTCACTAAGGGTTACAACATTACTTTTATCAATTGTTACACTTTTATTTTTAGCAGTCACAGTAATAGGTTCTTTAGGTATTAGACTAGTAATATCTTCTATCTTAATATTTGCATTTGCTAATTCTTCTTTAGCTTTAGTTGATATTAAATCATAATTTTCAATAGTCTCTTTAAATAAAGGCTCTAAACTTTTATCAATTGTCACAAAAATATCTTTGTAAGAATATACTACAGGATTTGTTTTTGGGGCTTTTATTATTTCTAAAGCAAGTGATTTATAATAATCTTTTTGATCATGAAGTGTTCTTTTACTTAAATATTCTTTACTTAATGGACTTTCTAAATAGTTAGGTGTTTTCTTTTGGTTAGTAATTCTTAGTAATCTTTCATATAAGCTTTTATATTGCATAGGTATCTTTTTATTTGTATGTTTATCAATATAAACAAGACTATTATGCTCACTATTTTCGATTTGTAATTCTAAGTTGGCAGCATAAGCAAGTTTTTGTAATTCAGTCATATTGTTGTATAGATCTTCATCAAAAGTTATTTGGGGAACAAAATTATTTAAAGATGCTATTTCTAAATCAATAGATACTAATCTATTATATAGTCCTTTATATTTATTAATATATTTTGAAGATATTTGTTTTTTTATTTGTTTATCATTTACTTTCACATTAAATAAAGATTTTTTGCCTGGCATGTTTTCAATACTTGTCATATCTGATATTATTTGGGCACGTTCTTGTTGTAAAGTATCTAGATTTAACCCAGAAAGTTCATTGGATAAATAACTACTATTAACAAGATAATCAGCAGATGAGTTTACTTCACTTTCTGTATTGCTTTTAGCTAAATTATTAAGTTGTTCTTCTATAGTAGCATCTATTTTTTCTAGTTCAAGCATATATTCTTGATATTCTGGGACCTGTGTTTTTAAAATAGATATTTTTTGACCATCATAATTTTCTATATATTCTAAAGGTGCATCTTCTTGTTCTTTATTTATTGCCATAGCGTCCATAATAGAAATCAATTTTACTCTTTTGGTACACAATTTTTTAAGATCCTTTAGTGAATCATATTGTGCTTCGGTACTAGCAAGGCGTTCTTTATTATGTACTAGTTCAGATAAAAGCTTATCAAATTCGATAGTTGCTGTAGCAAGTTTCATTTTGTAATTATCTAACATAGTCTCTTCTTTATCCGCCGTGTGTGTTAATTCATTATTTATTTTACTTATTACTTCTATATAATCATCATAACTTTTTAGCAAATCATTGTTTTTTTCTTTTAAAGTTTGGATTTCACTTTCAATTTTGGAAATTTGAGCAATATATTCTTCTATTATTTCTTCTCTCATCTTTAACCACTCTTTCTACTTTAAAAATTATATCATACTTTTTCAAAAAATTTACAAAAATATATTTAAATTGAGTGGTGATATTAATGAGCTATATAGTTTCCTAGTTATAGTATACGTCTTTATTTTAAGTTGACTTGGGTTTTTAGCAGGTACAAATAGATTTTTTTAGCATACTTTATAATAAAGGAATTAATTTGTTATAATCCTTTATGAAGAAAAGGAGTCTATTATGAATCGAGATTATGAAAAAGCATACAACTATGTTAAAAATGCCCAAAAAAGTAATTTTCAACAGGGATGTTGCTGTTCAACTAGAAGTGTGATTGGGCCTACCGGACCTACGGGTCCCGCGACTATAAACGTTGGAACGACGACACAAGGTCTACCTGGTTCAAGTCCATCTGTTGTTAATGCTGGAACTAGTGAAAACGCAATATTAAATTTTGTTATACCTGCTGGACCTACCGGGCCTACTGGGCCTACTGGACCTACTGGACCTCAAGGTATTGCCGGTACTGCCGGGGAACAAGGGCCTACTGGACCTACTGGACCTACGGGACCTCAAGGCATTGCCGGTATTGCCGGGGAACAAGGGCCTACCGGACCTACTGGACCTGCCGGACCTCAAGGTATTGCTGGTACTGCTGGGGAACAAGGACCTACTGGACCTACTGGACCTGCCGGACCTCAAGGTATTGCTGGTACTGCCGGGGAACAAGGACCTACCGGACCTACTGGACCTGCCGGACCTCAAGGAGTTGCTGGGGCTGCTGGGGAACAAGGGCCTACCGGACCTACTGGACCTGCCGGACCTCAAGGTGTTGCTGGAGCTGCTGGTGAACAAGGGCCTACCGGACCTACGGGACCAGCGATTAATTTACAAATTGGAACAGTAACAACTGGAAATCCAGGAACTAATGCAGCTGCAACTATTAATAGTTTAGGTAATAATACTTATTCGTTAGATTTGACTATTCCACAAGGACCTACGGGACCAGCCGCATAATAAAAGAGGGCTTTTTAGTCCTCTTTTACTATGCTATCTAAAGCAAGTGTTATCATATCATCTAATGACTTTTCTCTTTGTTCTGGAGTTAAGAAGTCTTCATTAAATTTGCTATCTACAACTGTTAATATCGCAGCTGACTCGGCTTTAAAACTATTTGCTATATGAAACAAAGCAAAAGTTTCCATTTCTTCACCTAATAAATGAATATCTTTAGGAACTCTATTTAAGACATGTTCATTATCAGAATAAAAACCAAATTGTTCGGTACACATAACTGTTCCAACGTGGTAATTCAAACCTTTTTCTTGAGCTTTTTTAGTAATAATGCTAGTAAGTTTTTCACTAGGATAAGCGATATGTGTAGGATCACCATTATAAGAATAAGCAAAGTTTGCTTCTGTATAACTATCGTTTGCAATAATTAGCTCAGGCACATTAATTCTTTCATCTAATGCTCCACATGTACCAATTCTTATTATTTTTTTTACACCAAAGAAATATAATAATTCAAATGCATAAATACTTACACTAGGCATACCCATACCATGAGCCATTACAGTTACACGGGTGCCTTTATATGTACCAGTATAGCCATACATGTTTCTAACAGTATTAATTAATCTAGCATCTTCTAAATATTTTTCAGATATATATTTAGCTCTTAGTGGATCTCCTGGCATAATAACAATAGGTGCAATATCTTCTTTAGAGCAAGAAATATGCGCTGGTTTTAAATGAGCCATTACTTTTGGTGGTTGCATAACCACACCCCTTTCTATATTACCCTTATACTATATCAAATTTTTTAATAAAAGTCATATGTTATAACTAATTTGACATGATTTTATTTTTCAATAATACTTTTTATAATATCTGCTATCACAGATGGTGATTCATTCGTAAAATGTAAATAGAAATTGTTTATACCATTAGTTGTATAAGAACTTATTTGTTTTCTTTTGTCTAACACATCATAATGATATAAAACTATTTTGTCTTTTTCTTTTTTTACTTGGTATTCTTTATTATTAATATTTTTTAAAATATCACCATCTTGCAAGAAGGGATGGACTTTTAATATCATTACCCTTGGTCTACCATATAAATAACAGATAATATTATCTTTAAAAGATAAATTTTCTAAATCTTTAATAGAGCATTCTAAAGATATACCTATATATTTAACATTATTATCTTTCAAAAGTTTAATTGTGGCCGTATTAGCTACGTTTAAATTAAAATTAGTTATGATATTATGACAGTCTTTGTATTTATAGATTATACCTACATCGTTAGCAAGGAGATTAGTTGGTATTACTTTTAAAGTCTCATCACTACCTATTTCATAATAAATATCTTGATATTTTAAAGCTAATTCATAATTATTTGTACAAATACCATGGACATGATATTTTAAAAGTTCTTTATATTGTTCTTCAGTAGTAATAAAAGCAAAAAGATTTAACATTATTTAGATCTCCTTTCTATTAGTTTAGTAATTGCTTCTCTTCTTAAATTATTGACTTTTGAAATAGGAATAAACAAATCACCTATAATATTAATCGTAATATTTTCACATATAAAGGGAGTATTACCAAGTTTTAATAATTTGGACTCAATTTCTTCTTTAGTTGTTATTTTGTTTGTAGCAGGTTCTGCCCCCGAACATTTAACAGTAATATTATTTTGGAAATCTGAAATAGTTAGTGAAATAACACTCATTGTACATGTAAATGACATAGTGATTTTTATTTTTGGTTCTGTTATATTGTTTAAGTTTTTAATTAACACGGAATTAACTGTTTTACGAACAGAAGAATTGATTAATTTATCATTGCTATTTTTTACATATACAATACTTCCTTTTACACCATGGGATATTAAATTGTCTTTGGCATCATACAAATAATTAACATACATACCAGTGTTATCAAACGTAAAACGAATAGCATCACCCTGATATAAATCACTTGCAAGCTTAATACCAAGTCGGTCTTTTCTAATAGATACAACTTCACCTAAGAATGAACCTTGATGATTACTAGTTTTAGGTTCATAGATATTTTTTTCATTAAATAGATAACCATTAGTGAAACCACGATAAAAAAGACATTCGAGTGTTTTAGTATCTTCATTGTTAATGGTACAAGTTTTATATTTACTATATTCTTCCATTAGTCTTTTATATAGATGAGTAACATAATAAACATATTCTTTACTTTTCATTCGTCCTTCTATTTTAAAACTAGTTATATCACTTTTTAATAATTTAGCAAAAGAAGTACTAGTATTTAGTTCTTTAGTAGACAAAGGATAGGCTCCATAGTCATTTATTTGTTTATTATGACGATATAATTTATAAGGCATACGACAACTACCTTCACAACTACCAAGGTTACCACTTCTTTTTTTATGCAAGGCACTAATAAGACATTGACCTGAATAGCAGGCACATAAAGCTCCATGAATAAAAACTTCTTTTTCGATATCTTTAATATTTTCTATTTCTTCTAAAGACATTTCACGATCAAATACTACCCTTTTAACACCAAGAGTTTTTAAGAATGATATTTCATCTTGATTAAAAGTATGGGCTTGGGTTGAAGCATGAATTTCTAAATCAGGATAATTTTCATGAATATAAGAAATTAAGCCTAAATCACTTACAATTAAGGCATCTACATGAGCATTATATAAAAAATCAATATATTCTGTAGCACTTGTAAAAGCACTTTCAAAAATCATAGTATTTACAGTTACATAAATTTTTACACCATATAAATGACAATACTCTCTAGCTTTAATTATTTCACTTTCTGAAAAGTTTTTAGCGTAGGCACGAGCCCCAAATTTTTGGCCACCTAGATAGACTGCGTTTGCGCCACCACAAATAGCGTACTTTAAAATTTCAAATGAGCCTACGGGCACTAATAATTCTTTTTGCATAAAACACGTCCTTACCGATTTATTATAGCACGATTATGTGGTATCATAAAGATGGTGATAATATGAATAGTAAAGATTTAAAAGAATTTAAATGGCTAAATTTAAGTAATCCTAGTGAAAAGAAATTAAAAGAATTAAGTAATACATATGCTTTTGATTATAATGATTTAATTAAGGCAACTGATAAGTTTGAAACACCACATATAGATATAAATGGTAATGTTACAACTTACGTTTTTAAAATGCCTTATGTTATAGAGACTAACGATAATAAAAAATATAGGTCTTATCCAGTTAGTTTATTTTTAAATGATAATATTTTGCTTTCTATTTCTTTAAATGAACATCCGTTAATAGACGAATTAAAGGATAATGAAAATATTGATATTACTAACCCTGTTATTTGGGTAATGAAAAGTACTGAGTATTTTATAAAGTATTTAAATGAAATTCAAGAAGATATTTTAGAAAAAGAAAAAACATTAATTAAATCAACTAGTAATAAAGATTTGGAACATATGTTAACATTACAAAAAAGTTTGCTTTATTTTACTACTGCTTTGCAAGGAAATCGTTCTTTATTAGAAAAGATTAAAAAGATTGATAATTTTAGTAATAATGAAACAGAACTTATTATAGATGCTGAGTTAGAAATTAATCAAGCAATTGAAATGGCTAATATTTACCGAGAAATATTAGAAAGTACCATGGATACATATAGTTCTATTATTTCTAATAATTTAAATGATGTTATGAAATTTTTAACTTCTGTTACTTTAGTTATTTCTATACCAACAATGATTTCTTCTTTTTTAGGTATGAATCTTTCTCTTGGGGAATTTGGGACTAATCCTTTTTCATTTTTGTTAATTGTTTTAATATCGTTTTTAGTAGCTCTTATTTTGATACTTGTATTAAAGAAAAAGAATCTCCTTTAAGGGGATTTTTTGTTTGGGAGTAATTTTCGGAGTAATTTTTAAAAAAGGCATGAAAAAAGCCCTTAAATAAAGGGCTTTTAAAACATATTTGGTGACCCGTACGGGATTTGAACCCATGAATGCATGCGTGAAAGGCATGTGTGTTCAACCACTTCACCAACGGGCCATAAACAAAATGGTGGGCCTGGGGGGACTTGAACCTCCGACCTCACGCTTATCAGGCGTGCGCTCTAACCAGCTGAGCTACAAGCCCATTTTGTCAACGACTTCTTAATTTTACCTTATTTTATATCGTTTGACAAGTGTTTTTTACTATTTTAATAAAAAACTTTTTATACAATCCATAAAATGGTATATAACTATTATGGCGGAGCAGGAGAGATTCGAACTCTCGCACCAGTTACCCGGTCTACATCCTTAGCAGGGACGCCTCTTCAGCCTCTTGAGTACTACTCCATTACCAAGCGATTACTACTAAATTTTACTATATAATATATATTCTTGTCAACAAAAAAATAGTCTTTTTTATAAAAGAAAAAATCATAATTATTAAAACTATGATTTTTCTTTTCTGATTCTTAAACTAATTGTCCATAATATTTGAAAGATTAATAAAGCAATATAAATACTATTTGTACTTTTTAATACATAATCTAGTACTATACTTAATAAACTTATGCCGAAACCAAAAATAATTATTTCTTTTTTTGATCCTGGTGATTTACCATTTAGTGGGGCAATTAAAATACTAGCAAAAAAATATGTTGACTGTAAAATTGTCGTATTTAACTCTTTTAATAGCAAAACATTTATTACTTGCCAAGCAAAAAATGGCAAAAGTAAATAGAAAACTAAATCTTTTTTATAGTAAAAACTAGAACACATTGTAATAAGTAAGATTATTATAAGCACTATATTAGTTGTGCCTAAATCCCCTACACTATAACCAAAGAAATTATTTAATATTCCGTAATGATAAGAATGATTTAGTTCTACTAGATTAAGATTATTTAAATGTATTATAGACCCTACTAGTATTAAAATGACTTTATAAATAACTATTAATGATATTGTTTCTAAGCATTTATAATTAAAATTCTTTAAAAGAAAGTAGCCAAAGATAATAATTGAATAAATAATTAAAGGAAATCTTGATGGTACTAAAAGAGCAAGAATTATTGCTTCACAGGCATTATCAATGGTAATCTTTTCTTTTTTTAAAAGTGAGTATCCTAACACTCCTATAAAACTAATGATGAGATAAAGAAAAAGTTTAAATATATCTTTCTTTGATACTAAATTACTAGATAGGTATTGTAAGCCATTTTTATAAATTCCAAATAATAGTAATAGTAGTAAGATAACCAAAATAATTTTTTTACGTTTTTCTTGATGGTCATCATAAAATAAAGCTGTTTTATACATTATCATCACCTCTAATCCAATCGCTTAAAGAAATATGACTTGGACAGATATAAGTACATAAACCACATTCAGAACATTTTTTATCAACAACTTTATTTCTTTTTAAATAAGCAATATATGGATTACAATTATAAGGACATACTTCAACACATTTTCCACAATGTATACATGGTATTTCTTTAACACTTTTCTTTTTCATAAAATATAGTGCATGAGTATCATCATTTAAATATACTTCTTTAATATTAACAAGATGACCATGTAACAAACTATTTAGGTATACTTCTGTATATTCATCGATTTGGATATTTTCATTTTCAATAACGTTTTCTAAAGGTGTTCCCTTTTTTACTTGCAATACAAAGGGTTTTATTGCATCGCCAGTAAATGTTACAAAAGATATATCTCTTTTACGTTCTTTTATTATATCAGCATACATATCATATACTTCTTGAGTACTTAAAAAAACTTCATCTTTTAAATTTAAGGTTTCTTTTAAGATACTATTATCTTCTAAAGGATATGTGTCATTTAATATTTTCAAAGATATAGCAGGATATGTATCAATATAACCCATAAAAGATTCAATGCTTTCTCGATCATTTTCTTTTAGACAAATAAATACTTTTTCTAGTTTAAATGCTTCTCTTAAAACATCAAGCATTGTAATGATTTCTTTTTTATAATTTTTATGAATCATCATTTTACACGCTACATAGGGTTCATCTTCTATACCATTTAAAACCAGAATTTTTTTGCCAGTAAATTTATCCCATGAATAAAAAGGATGTTCTTTTACTTTTTCGGCAAAATCAGTTCTAATACGAATAGTTGTTAATTCAGATGTTCCTTTATATGAATCATTTTCTAAATAATCATTATTTATTTTAAGATAGTATTTATCATTTATAGGTACTATTTTTTCAACTGTGCCACTGATTGGGCTAAAGGTTGTATTGTGTTCATCTTTAAATAGTGCTTCTCCTTTTACTACTTTTTTACTAGCAAACATAATTTTTGCATCTTTAGAAATAGGCAAAAATACACTTGGTGGTAGCATAAAAGAAACTATCTGGCTGCTAACTTTTATATTAGGATCTTTATTTATACAAATTGTTTTTTTCATATCATCACTTCTAATTAATTATATCAAAAAAAGAAGATCTTTCAATCTCTTTTCATAAATTCTTCGTATAGTTTTGTGCAAGCATCTTTATCCATCTCAGGAGTAGCAAGTAAAGGGTTGGGAATATTTAAGTCAATATATTTTTGAAAGCCTAAATGATGGAATGGTAAAAATTCAATCTTAGTAACATTGTTAATTTTTTTAATATATTCTTTTAATGAAGCCATATACTCTTTTTCATCAGTAAGCCCTGGGACTACAACTTGTCTTAGCCAAACCTCACAACGGGAGTTATTTAAGTGTTTGATAAAGTTTTCAACTTCATTCATTTTGTAACCTGTTAGGTGTTCATAGCCAGAAGCATTAGTATGTTTAATATCTAATATAACAAGATCTGTAAACCTGAGAATTTCGTCATAATCACCTATGCCAACACCAGAAGTGTCAAGTGCAACATGGATACCTTCTTCTTTCAGTTTGGGTAAAATATCAAGTAAAAAGTCTTTTTGTAAAAGGGGTTCACCGCCAGAAAATGTAACTCCCCCATTGTTTCTTTTATAGTATGGTTTATTGGAAACGATTTTTTTTAGTAGTTCATCACTTGTCATTTTATTACCACGCATGACCCACATTTCCGGATTATGACAATAAAGACACCTTAATTTACAACCAGACATAAAGACAACAGTTCTAATACCTGGTCCGTCAACAAGACCAAATGTCTCAATACTATTTATAAAGCCTGTCATTACATACTCGTATGGAAGGTTCTTTTAATAACCTCTTCTTGTTGTTTTCTAGTTAGACGATTAAATCTTACGGCATAACCGGATACTCTGATTGTTAAAAGAGGATATTTACTAGGATTATGCATGGCATCAATAAGAGTTTCACGATTTAGGACGTTGACATTTAAGTGATGGGCTCCTTTATAAAAATAGCCTTCTAATAAAGATACAAGATTTTCTATTTTTTCAGTCTCGGTATGACCTAATGTGTCTGGTACAATACTAAAAGTATTAGATATACCATCACGTAAGCATTCGGTATAAGAAAGTTTAGCGACAGAGTTTAATGACGCAATGGCACCAGATTCATCACGACCATGCATTGGATTGGCACCAGGCGCAAAGGCTTCACCTTTTTTACGACCATCTGGTGTTGAACCGGTTTTTTCACCATATACCACATTAGAAGTGATGGTAAGAACTGAAAGTGTTGGTACAGCATCTTTATAGCATTTATGCTTTTCTAGTTCTTTATAAAAGTAAGATGTTATTTCACAGGCTATTTCATCAACCCGGTCATCATCATTACCAAATTTTGGATAATCACCAGTAATTTCAAAGTCTGTTGCAATACCAAGTTCATTACGAACTGGCTTTACTTTAGCATATTTAATAGCCGATAGAGAGTCTACCACAACACTTAGACCCGCAACACCATAAGCCATTAGATGGCGAACACGGGTATCATGAAGGGCCATTTGACTGCTTTCGTAAGCATACTTATCATGCATATAATGAATTGTGTTCATTGCATCACTATAGATAGAGGCAATGACACTTAATACTTTAAAATAATCTTTCTTAACTTTATCATAAGTTAAAATACTCTCTGTATTAAACGGAATGTCATCTAAAACACGTTCATTTTTAATTTCATCATAACCTCCATTAAGTGAGTATAAAAGAGCTTTAGCAAGGTTACAACGAGCACCAAAAAATTGCATATCACGACCAATGCGCATTGCAGAAACACAACAAGCAATAGCGTAATCATCTCCATAGATAGGTCGCATAATATCATCATTTTCATATTGAATAGAATCTGTTAAAATAGACATTTTAGCACAATAACTCTTAAAATTTTCTGGTAAATGTTCACTCCATAAAACAGTCATATTAGGTTCTGGAGCAGGTTCTAAGTTAGTAAGAGTATGAATTAGACGATAACTTGTTTTAGTAACTAGGGTGTCTCCATTTAAAGAGCAACCGCCTATTGCACAAGTAACCCAGGTTGGGTCGCCTGAGAATAATTCGTCATATTCAGGCGTTCTTAGGTGTCTTACTAATCTTAGTTTGATAACAAACTCGTCTATTATTTCTTGAACACCAGATTCTGTTAAAAGGCCATTTTTTAAATCTCTTTCAAAGTAAATATCAAAGAAGGCATCTACTCTACCTAAACTCATAGCTGCGCCATTGTTTTCTTTTACGGCCGCAAGATAAGCAAAGTATGTCCATTGTACAGCTTCACGAGCATTAGAGGCCGGATGAGATATATCAAAGCCATAACGTTTAGCCATATTTTTAATACTATCTAAAGCTCTTATTTGCATAGATACTTCTTCACGCAAGCGAATTAACTCATCAGTCATCGGGCCAACGAGATTTGCAAGGTCTTGCATTTTATTTTCTTTTAAAGCATCAATACCATATAATGCCACTCTCCTGTAATCCCCAATAATACGTCCTCTTCCGTACGCATCAGGCAATCCTGTTAAGAGTCCTACATGACGAGCTTTTTTAACAACAAGAGGATACGCATCAAAAACCCCTTGATTATGAGTTTTACGAAATTCATTAAAGTATTTATCGACATTAGGATCAAGTTTATAATTGTAAGAAGCAAGTTCACTATAAACCATTCTAATGCCCCCATAAGGATTAACAATTCTTTTTAAAGGTGCATCAGTCTGTAAGCCTACAATAACATTATCATCTGCACATATATAACCTGGTTCAAAAGAATCAATACCGGCCATGTGTTCTGTATCAATATCTAAAACATGTTTTTCTAATTCTTCTTTTAATAATTTAGTACATTCTTTTAATATATTAGTTGTTTTATTAGTTTTAGGAACTAAAAATGATTCATCACTACTAGCCCCATCATATTTAGTATAGTTTCTTTTAATGAAATCTGAGACATTAATAGAACTAGTCCATATTCCTTCATTAAAACCTAACCATTCTTTTTGCATATCAATCATTCCCTTCTAAATAAGTATAACAAAATACAAACTATAAAAAAAGAATGATGACAAATTATTGACACCAATCTTAAAATTCCTGATAATACTAATTCCCTGATAAAATAAACGGATTACCCATGCTACCATCTCCGCTTTGGATTCCCGCATTCGATAACAGATAAACAACAGGATGAACTCCAATGCTGTTGGCAGCGTAGCTGCCGTTGATGTAACCATGCATCGCAAAGAAAACAAAGAACGCATCGGAAGAGTCTGCATTTGGTGTTAATGTCCATTGAGTCAAAAATAACCAGTCATTATTTTTGCAATCACTTACACTACTGCTACTCCAGTTAAATAAATATTTATTTAAACATGTTGCTCGGTCTGTTGTACTTCCTCCACTTGTGGCATATCCATAATCACTTGGATACATTAAACCTACTTTTCCTGTCCATGTCGTTGTTCTTGTTACTACATCATTACAATCACTACTGCTTGAACATATTTTACCATTATTACTTCTTTCTAATTCGTAGAACTTAGAAGTTGATATATTATTGTATGTATACGTTTTACCATCATCTGCTCCTGTATTCCATACTGCATCGCCTATTAAACTTTTTAAGGTGCTTTTTAAACCTGTACTTGTGAAATTACAACTTCTTGTTCCATTGTTCTGATCATCATAACATGTTCCTGATTGATTATTCCAATATAATGATCCACCTACTGACTCGCTTTCATACCCGGGATTTAATAATTTCATTAAATCTGATTGACTCCACTCATTTATACCTTTGCCATTATTAATACTTGATTCACTTGTGTCCCATGAATAATCTCCTATTGATGATGATCTTATTAATTTTACTCTGTCTTCTTTATTTCCCGTGCCATCATCCACATCTTTCATTGTACCGATGATTCGCCATATATCGCCATCAATACTGACATAGTTATTAGGGTCCTTTCCGATATATCTTGTATTACCATAATCATCTGTGGCTAAGTTTGTTGTATCTGTTTGGGCTAATGTTGTTATGTACTCTACTGCGTTAGTACCAGTCTCTTCTTGACTGCCTTTTTCTAATATTAATCTTACACTTATTTCGCCACTAAAACTTTTACCTTGTTGACTATTTTGATTACCATTATTTTTATAATGATATACTAAGTAATATGTTGTTTTTTGTAAGGTACTGTTATCAAAGTCTGCTTGTTCTAAGATAATTGGGTTTTTAGTTTTGAAAGTTTTTGGACCATATATCTTCTCTGGAGTTCCAGTTATATTTAGAGTATCTTCTTTAGCCACATTTAGTGTACCTGTACCAGTCATACTAGTGTTTCCACTGGTTACTGAGACATTGTTTTTGGTTGTGTCAGTTGTTTTATATAGAGTTATTTCAATATCATTATTAAAAGCTTCATCTACTATACCATTTAGATCAATTTCATAAATACCTTTGCCTGTTGCACTATTTTTTTCAATTGTAAATGTTTGAAGACCTATTTCGCCAGGTAACAAACTGTCACTTGTGTATACTTTTGTTCCTACCCATTTGATACTTCCTAAGTCTTCTGTAACGATATTTAATTTCTTATCATTACCAGCCGTATTTAGTGTTACAGCAAAATAAGCATACGTCCCACCTAATATAATAGCAAAAGATAATAATAACGCTATAACATATAACATAATAGTATATTTTTTCTTCATTTTTAATTCACCTATCCATACTCTAAATAAATTGTATAAAAAAATTGACATTTATACAAGTCTAATTTTTCTTTTTTGTTAAATTACTGTTATGTTCTATTTTATCCCAGCCTAAATTGCTATTTATAATTAAGTATAATAAAGAATGAATATAACTAATTAGATAAATGGGATGATAAAAAATAGTCTTAATGATTACTTTATTTGAAGATATAATATATTTTTTATTTTTATATATAAGAATAATTGTTAATAATAATAAAGCTAAATATATAATTAGTAATTCTATTATAAATAATACTCTACTCTTTAATAAAGTGTATAAAAGAAGAAATACTAAGAATAAAATAAATGTTATTAGAGGGATTATGCCTAACATCATTTCTATTACAGATCCTTTATTTATTGGTTTAGATATTAGTTTATGAAATAATTTAGGAAAGAAAAGAAAATAGTTTTTAAAATAGCCTTTTATCCACCTTGCACGTTGTTTTATACTTACTAAATACTTAGTTGGTTGTTCATCATAAAATATAGCATCTTTATTATAATTAGTTGAAAGAGATTTTAGTGTGTAATATAAAGAGCTTTCGTAATCTTCAGTTAAAGATGTAAAGGGAAAACGATGAAAATTATTAATGATAGATCCTTCAATAAAATAACCAGTACCAGATAAAATTAAATTACCATTATGTTTTTGAAGTTTTGTATTATGAGTATCGTTTAATATAGAAAAAGTAAGCCAAGAACTAAGGGAAAGATAATGATGGGGATTTTTAAGGCCTCTAAAACCGGTTGATATATAGTAACCTTTATAGTAATCATTTAATATATTAATTATAAAATTTTTATCTAATACGTTATCAGCATCAAATATAAAATATAAATCATAATATTCTTTCTTCTTATCTAAATATTTAATTAATTCATCAATTGCATATCCTTTGGTTTTCTTAGTAAGTTCTTTTCTAACAAAATATTGCATACAATGTTTCTTAGTTATGGCAACTGTTTTATCACTTTCATTTTCTACGATTACATAAATATTATCTTTATTAAGATGGTAAGATTGATTATCTAGAGAATTAAGTAATTCTTCTATTACTTTTGATTCATCACGAGCTGGTATAATCACACATATTCTAGGGTCTTTTTTGATATTTTTATTTAGTTTTAATTGATTATCTTTAATAGTTATATTAATAATAGTTTTGAAAATAATTGTTATTATTAAGAAAAAAAGGCTAAAATATAACAAAATCATTTTTTAGCCTCTATTATAACCATATTGGTATAACTTTCTTTTAATTTTTCATCACTATAGTATTTGTCAAAGAAATCACCAACAAAAGTATAGGCAGGAATGTTATTGTGGCGTAGTATTTGTCTAAATAATGAACCCCAAGAAATGGTAAAATCTATGGCAACTAAAACAATTAGAATATTAGTAAGGATACGGCCAAATTTTTGAGGTAAATTCTCAACAAGAGCAGAGATAGATGGATAAAATATTTTTACTAAAACTAAGGCTAAAGCCCCCCAAACAAAGGCAAAAGGAATTGTTGTTCGACCATTTAGATTTAAAATTTCATTGGTATAATCCCATGATACAGTTCCTAAAAATGTTTCTTGTAAAAAACTTACTAAATACTCAAATCCACCACCAATTAAAGCACCATATAAAAATGTCTGCCAGTCTGGTCGTTCTTTTCTTCCTAATAAGGCAATCATAATGACTGCTCCCCCACCATATATTGGTGAAATAGGACCATATATAACTCCTCTTCTTAATTGCCAAACGAATTCATGATGGTAGTGATAATGAACAACAAGATTTAAAATTTCTTCATAGTAAGCCCCAAAAATGCAGCCAAAGAGAAAAAGCCAAAATATTTTATAAAAACACATACCTTGAGCAAATTTTTTTGAATTATCATTACTTTTCATAATATCAGTCC
Source organism: uncultured Mycoplasmatota bacterium (assembly GCA_900549625.1). Lineage (GTDB taxonomy): Bacteria > Bacillota_I > Bacilli_A > RF39 > UBA660 > Ventrenecus. Next base: position 12,288 of record URPE01000006.1, on the reverse strand, counting down.
ATATCTACTAAGATTTTAGCATAATGTTTATAGTTAGTCAAACGCATAAAAAAAGAGGATATCCTCCTTTTTAGTAAGTTATTTTGCTAAGTATTTACAGATTAAGCTTGCAATTTCTGTTGGATTTTCAATTGGTAAGCCCTCGATCATACGCGCTTGAGCATACAATACTTTGGTATATTCTTCTAACTCTTCTTTGTTATCTTTTAAGGCTTCTAGTTTTTTTGCTATAGCATGGTCTTTATTGATTTCTAAGACTTTACTTGCTTTCATTTCGTTATTAATTGGCATAGCGTTCATAGCTTTTTCCATTTCAACGGAAAAGTCTCCTTTACTACTTAAGCAAACAGGATGTTCACTTAGTTTGTTGGTAAAGCAAACTAATGAGACCTCAGGAATAAAGCCTTGCATTTCTTTAAACATTGATGCATATTCTTCATTAGCTTTTTTTAGTTCTTCTTTTTCTTCTTTTGTATCTAAATCCATTTTTTCGCTGCAGACATTAACGAAATCTTTATCCATATATTTATTAAGAGTCATAAAAACAAATTCATCAACATAATCAGTGCAATATAATACTTCTAAGCCTTTTTCAAGAGCCGCGGTAACTTTTGGTAGCATTGATATTTTAGATATTGTTTCACCACATGCGTAATAGATATGTGAATCATTTTCTTTTAATCTTGTAACATAACTTTTTAAAGTAGTAAATGGTAATTCAGTATTAGAAGATTTAAAGATTAATAAATCAGATAATTTATCTTTGTTCATACCAAAGTCGTTATAAATACCATATTTAATTTGAAGGCCAAAATCTTTAAAGAATTTTTGATAGTTTTCCTCTGCACTCTCTTCCATATCTAATAATTCTTTTTTTATTTTATTTTCAAGAGAACTTGCAATGGTTTTTAAGACTCTATTTTGTTGTAATGTTTCTCTTGATATATTAAGGGTTAAGTCTGGTGAATCAACAACACCTTTAACAAAGCTAAAGTAGTCAGGTAAGAGATCTTCGCACTTTTCCATTATTAAAACACCATTAGAATATAGTTGTAAGCCTTTTTTGTATTCTTTAGAATAGTAGTCGTATGGGGCATGACTTGGAATATATAATAAAGCATCATAAGAAATGGCTCCTTCTGCTTTAACATGAATGTGTCTTAGAGGTTCTTCATAGTCATTAAATTTATCTTTATAAAAAGTGCTATATTCTTCTTCTGTAATCTTCTTTTTATCACGGTGCCAAATTGGAGTAAGTGAATTAATTACCTCTGTTTCTACTTTAGTAACATATTCATCTTCTTCATTTTCACTTGTTTTTTCTTTTAAAACACTTTTTTCAATATCCATTTTAATTGGATAAGTAATATAGTCACTATATTTATGAATTAAACTTTGTAGTTCATATGTTTCTAAGAACTTACTATATACATCAGATTCTGTATCATCTTTTAGAGTAAGTAAAACATCTGTTCCATAGGTATCTTTAGTAGTGCTTTTAATCTCATAACCATCAATACCCTTGCTAGACCACATGTAAGCCTCATCTGTTCCATATTTTTTAGATATGACAGTAACTTCTTTAGCTACCATGAAAGCTGAGTAAAAACCAACACCAAATTGGCCAATTATATCAATACCCTTTTTATGTTCTTCAGTTTTTTTAAATTCTTCTGAACCAGATTTGGCAATAGTACCAAGGTTTTTTTCTAATTCTTCTTTAGTCATACCAATACCATTATCAGAAATAGTTAGAGTTTTATTATTTTTATCTGGTTTAATAAAAATAGCAAAATCGCTCTTTTTTACTTTGATACTTTTGTCAGTTAGTGACATGTAATGCAGTTTATCAATCGCGTCACTTGCATTAGAGATAATCTCTCTTAAAAATATTTCTTTATTTGTGTAAATTGAATTAATCATTAAATCCATTAATTTTTTAGATTCTGTTTTAAATTCTTTTTTCATTTATTCATCACCTTTCATTAAAGAGTTTAACACCAATAGTTAGCATTGTCAATGCTCAAGTGCTAATTTAGTGACGCTTCATTTTTTTAAAATATTCTTCTTTTAGGTAATCACTAGTAAGATGCGTATATATTTGGGTTGTGCCTAGTTTTTCATGGCCTAAAAGTTCTTGCACTGTTCTAATGTCTGCCCCATGTGTAAGTAAGCTTGTTGCGAAAGTGTGCCTTAGAGTATGGGGGGAAATATGGTGATTTATTGAAACGTTATTAATCCAGTCATATACAATTTGCTCGGCACTTCTTCTTTTTAATCTATAACCACTGACATTTAAAAATAAATAATCCGTATCTTCTTTCTTAATCTTTTCTCTTACTACTAAGTAATCTTTTAGGGCAAGACTTGCATACTCACCAAAATATACGATTCGTTCTTTTTTACCTTTTCCTAGTATTCTAATACTTCCTTCTGTAAAATCAATATCACTTTCTTTAATATTAATAAACTCGGATATCCTTATACCTGTTGCGTATATCACTTCAAATAAAACACGGGTAAGTATATGCTTTGGTTTTTCGTCTTTTGGAAAAGCAAAAATCTTATCTATTTCTTCATCATTTAAAACATTAGGTAATTTCTTCTCTAATTTAGGATTTTTAATTAACTTATATATATTAGTATCAATTTGCCCTTCTCTTTTTAAATAGTCATAAAAACCTCTTAAAGCACTTAAGTGTCTTGCAACTGAACTATTTTTATAGCCTAAATCATCTAAATATTTTAAATAAGCATATATTTCATCTTTACTAATTATAAGATAATTAATCTTTTTTTCTTTTATATAAGACGAGTACTTAGTAAGTTCTATTAAATAAGAATTAATAGTGTTTTCTTGATACCCTCTTATATATTTTAAATAATCTAAATATTCTTTAATTAATTTTTCCATATGACCTCTTAATAAATATACCAAATATAAAAAAAGTCGTCAAATAAGAGCTTTTTTATTATTTTTTTATGAAAAGACTATAACCCCGTGCTATAATAGGTTTTAAGGAGTGATTAACATGATGACTTTACAAATTATAGTCAATAAAATTTTAACATATATATGTAAACTATTTAAAAAGAATGGTACTCAATTTCCCGGTTCTATTAGCTACAATATGAATCAGCGTGTATTAGAAAAAATAAAATATCCTAAATATGTTATTGGTGTTACTGGTTCAAGTGGTAAGGGAACTACTACTAGTTTTATTTATCATATTTTAAAAGATGCTGGTTTAGATGTTGTTTACAATGAAACAGGTAGTAATGGTATTCGGGGTATTACAACAGTTGTTTTAAATAATTGTACAATATTTGGGCGTTTTAAACATGATGTTTTATTACTTGAATTAGATGAAAAACACTTACATTTAGCATTTGGTAAAAATAAGATGACTCATTTAGTTGTTACAAATATTACAAGAGATCAACCGGCTCGTAATGGTTCACCTGATATGGTATATGATGCGATATTTAACGCGATTGATGAATCAACAGCCCTTATTTTAAATGCTGATGATCCAGGGCTTATGAAAGCAAAAGAATTTTTTAAAGGTAAAGTTATTACTTATGGTGTTGCAAAAACAAGCCTTTCTTATAATAAAAAAGACAACTTTAGTTTAGATAATGCTTATTGTCCTGTATGTCATAGAAAACTAATTTATTATTATTATCATTATGGTCATATTGGTTCATATTATTGTCCTGGATGTGACTTTAAAAGAGGAAATCCTGATTATCTTGCTAAAAATGTTGATCTTAAAAATAAAACATTTACTATTAATAATGAAACAATTTCTTTAAATAAAAACTTTTTGTTTACAGTGTATGCTGAAGTGGCGGCGTATGCTTTATGTAATACCATTGGTATTAAGGAAAGTAAAATCTTATATGCCTTAAATAAAGATATAGTTAGTACTAAACGTGGTAAAGAATTAAAATTATTAAATCGGGATATTATGATGCTAGAAAGTAAAAATGAAAATGCATTAAGTTACTATCAAAGTCTTAAATATATTGCCGATGCTGATGGCGAAAAAACTGTTATCTTAGGTTTTGATAATGTTTCAAGAAGATACAAGTATAATGATTTATCTTGGCTATGGGATGTTGATTTTGAACTATTAAATGAAGAATCTGTCAAACATATTGTTTTAATTGGTCGTTTTAAATGGGATATTTTAGTTAGGTTAAACTATGCTAACGTAAAGGAAGATAAAATTATTATGGTTGATGATTTAAATGACATAACTAAAATTCTTTTAAATGAAACTAAAGGCGATATTTACACAATGGTTTGCTTTGATATGACATCTATTTTAAAAACAAAATTTAAGGAGGCAGCGAATGGAAACGATTAAGATAGCCCATTTATATTATGATTTAATGAATCTTTATGGAGAACATGGAAATGTACTTGCCCTTCGTCATCACTTAGAAAATCATAAAGTAAGAGTTATTACCCATTATTTGTCAGTGGAAGATAATATTGATTTTTCTAAATATGACATTTTTTATATTGGCAGTGGTAACAAAGAAAACTTCTTATTTGTTTTAGATAATATGTTAAAACATAAAAGTGAGTTTATAAAGACTTATAAAGAAAATAAATTCTTTATTGTTACTGGTAATGCACTAGATTTCTTTGGTAAAGCCTACTACACTAATGATAATATAAAAAAAGAAACATTAGGATTATTTAATTATGAAGCCCGTGAGACTGATTTTAGAATTGTTGGTGAAACGGAGGCAACGATGAAAAAGTTACAAAAAGAAATTATTGGTTTTCAAAATCGTAGTTCTGTCTTAAAATTTGTAAAAGATCCCCATCTATTCGATATTAAATCTGGTACAGGCTACCAACCAAAGTCTACTTCTGAAGGTATTAAGAAAAATAATTTTTATGGCACTTACATACTTGGCCCTATTTTAATTAGAAATCCTTATTTTACTGAATACTTAGTAAAACAAATATTAAAAGAGAAAAAAATAGAATATCAAGAATATCAAGATAAAAACGAAATAAAAGCTTATAATGAATATAAAAAAAATTTATTAAATGAAGACATATAAACGCCATAAAATGTAACCTATAAAGTGGACTCTAAAAAAAAGAGACATACTTTATAGGTTTTTATTATGTCTTATTGTATAATATAAGAAAGTTGGTGATAATAATGTCAAAAATATTATTTACAGATGCTCAAGTAAAAAAATTAAGTAAAAATAAATGGATTAAAAACATTACTAATAAAGGAATAACTTATACTGATGAATTCAAGTATAAGTTGGTAAAAGAATGTGAAAACTATAAAAAGTTCCCCCAAAATGTTTTTAGAGAATGTGGTATAAATCCAGAAATTGTTGGAGAAAGAAGAATCTCAAATTCAGCTCATAGATGGAGAAAACAGTTAAATTCTATCGGTAAAATAACAGATACTAGAAAAGGTGCTTCAGGAAGACCTTTAGAACATGAGTTATCAGATAAAGAAAAATTAGAACGAGCTGAAGCAAAAATCAAATTACTTGAAGCTGAAAACGAATTATTAAAAAAAAACGAATTGATAGAAATGAAAATTTTAACAGATATCAAATCAATATCAAATTTGAAACAATAAAATATATTATTGATAAATATGAATTAAAAGGCATGACTACATATTTATGTAAATGTATTGGTGTTTCTAAATCAGGATGTTATAATTGTTTAAAAAATGAAGAAAAAAAGATTTGAAAGAGATAATAAAGACAAAAAAGATTTTGATTTAATCTTAAAAGCATATAAGTTTAAAAAACGTAAAAAAGGTGCTAGACAAATAATGATGGTGCTTGATAATGAATTTAAGATTCATTTTAACTTAAAGAAAATAAGAAGATTAATGAAAAAATTCGGACTAAAATGTCCAATTAGACAAGCAAATCCATATAGAAGAATGATGAAGGCTACACAAGAACATACGACTTGTGAAAATGTTGTTAATCGTGTATTTAAAACCGGAATACCATATAATGTACTTTTAACTGATATAACATATTTATTTTATGGTGATAACAAAAAATGTTATTTATCAACTATTAAAGATGCGGAAACTAATGAAATACTTGCTTATTATATAAGTGAAAATATGACTTTAGACATTTCATTAGAAACAGTAAAAAAATTACATCGTAAGAGAAATGTAATTTTAAATGAAAATGTCATAATTCATTCTGATCAAGGGGTTCATTATACAAGTCCTAAGTTTCATAATTTATTAAAAAAATATAATATTCAGCAATCTATGTCTAGAAGAGGTAATTGTTGGGATAATGCACCTCAGGAATCTTATTTTGGACATATGAAAGATGAACTAAATTTAGATACTTGTTTCACTTTTAGAGATGTATGTAATGAAATAAAAGATTATATCGAGTATTACAATAATTATAGATATCAATGGAATTTAAAAAAAATGACTCCAGTTCAATACCGAAATCATCTATTTGAATCCATTGCCTAAACTCTCTCTTTTTTATTTAGTCCTTGACAAAGGTTACACTTTACCATCTATGTGTCTTTTTTATTTAATAAATTTACGGCTTAATTTAGCCTCATTCCTATACCCGAAACGCATATCTTTTAAATATTGTCTGGCAAAATATAACTTATCGATTTCCCTAGTAAATATCAAATTAACAAATTCAATCATCTCTTTTAAATCTATTCCCTCATAAAGCATATAAAGAGAATTGCTTAAGACTAAATTTCTAATTCCCAATCTAAAAAATCAATATCAATATCTTTTCTTTTAACAAAGAATAATAGTTTTGTTGCCAGATTAACATAATTTTGCCAAATAACTGGTTCAAGTGTACCATTACCGCCTCTAAATTCAATTGTATTTCTAAAAGAATAAGTTTTAATATCAATCATATTAAGAAAATTAACCGCACAATACTTATTAGAAAATTTAAGTAAACTAAGTATTTCTTTTAAATTATCACTTTTCATAATGAACTCCATATTATCATATAAAAAATGTTGTATTTGATTAGCATAACTTCTCATGCCAGATCGGCCGGTTAAATATTGTCCATACCAAAACCGAAATAACAATGGTTCATAAATCATATAAGTTTCTAAAAAAATTTTTAAAGACTCAATGTCATCATGAAAAATATGGGTGCCAACATGGACATGTCCACCCGTATATGAGGTTATTTTAGCATGACTTTGTTTTAGTAAAGCACAAACTGTCTTTAATTCTTGCCAAGTAGTTTTTGAATCCTTTAATATTGGGCTATCTATCTCAGCTCCCGTATATATACTTGAATCATACTGGACAGACCAATTAATATTTTTTTCCCTTAGTTTTTCTTTAATCTTATTATAACTAACTCTATCACTTTCAATTTCTATGCCAAATGAAACATTACTTGGTAAATCTAAACTATCACGATAAACAAGTTTAGTATTAAGAATTTTGTTTAGCTCTTCTTTTTCTAGTCGCATTTTCTTCTTCTCCTAAAGTGTCAATGTTTTTTTCAATCATATAAAGATAGTTATCAATCATTTCTAAATCACTATCACTAAATCTTGCATATCGCTTATTTATCATATTCACATAATCACATACAAATAATGCATCACCAAGCCCAAGGATAAAGAAATTAAATAAAGTTACAAATAAACATGTTAAAGATGCACATAATACTTTTTCTTCATTAATGTGCATATGTTTTTCATAAGTTGTATAACTAGACCCTAAATAGTCAGCATTTGTTGTGATATATATTTTTTTTACATCTAATAAACAATCTAAATTTGCTTAAAGATAAATAATAGTTTATTTTATCTAGTTCAAAACTATCATAAAGGGTTTGTTTGTAAAATTGCTTATCATCTAAAACATAATAAGGCTCAGTGAACGAAAAGGTGTTATCACCATAATTTGTAGCACTCGTGCTTTCTAGTCCTTCACATGTTATAACATTTTTTTCATAATCATAATAGACTACTCCTTTTAAAGTAATAGAAGACATAATCAAACTCAAAACAAAAGGATAATACTTTTTATAACTATATAATTTATTTGTTATTTTACATATATAAGTATTTCTTATATTAAGTATTTTATAATTATTTTTAATAAACAAAAGTCTTCTTTTTTCATGATCTAATTCCTTTTTTATATCCAAAACAAATACCCCCCTAAAGACAATTAAATTTTGTTTTTTTTATATTCTTCTCTTTCTATTTTTGAATACTTACAACCACAGTAATCTTGTCTATACAAGTTATATTCTTTTGCTAAAATAATGCTTCTTTTATAACCATTTTGCTTTTTGAAATCACTAACTAAATATTTGACACCTTGTTTTTTCTCTAAGGCAAGACCAATGTTATTGATGGCATAAGCGTTCTTATAAGGACTCACTGTTAGGCTTGTACCAAAGTAATCGAAATTATTAACTGAGGCTATGTGAGCTGTTTTTTTAAGTCTTAAATGAAAGCATAACATGCATCTTTTGCCACCTTCATGATTCTCGGCAAGATTATTAGCAAACTTGGAAAACTCTTCATTTTCATAATCACAGTCTAAAAATTTGATGGGTCTTACGCTTTTATATTCTTTAAGTAATCTTTTTTGTTCTTCTTTTCTTTTTAAGTATTCTTCATATGGTTCAATGTTAGGGTTGTAGTAAAACACTGTTATATCAAAATAATTACTTAATCTTTCAATAACCGCGGTTGAACAAGGCGCACAACAGGTATGCAAAAGTAAAGAGGGTCTTTGCTCACCAAAAGAATTTATAATATCCATCATTTTTTTATCATAATTAACTTTTTCCATTTTATCACCACCAAAAAAAGACTATATTAGTCTTTATGAATATAAACTAAAAGATATTTTATCACTAGATGAATCTAAATACAAGATGCCTTTTTTATTTTCTAAAGACGCGAATATTTCAATATAATTATTTAGTTTATCTAAGTGAATCAAATTAACATAGACCGTATTGCCATCGTTCATTCTAAGTATAAATCTAGTTTCGTCTATTAAAACATCGTTACTTTTCCAAGGGTCATATTCTATTTCACTAATTAGCTTTAAAACATTTTCATCAATAGTATTAAGTTTTTCAATAAAACGCTCATAATAAGTATTAGGAACTGAATTAACTAAAACTGGTACACCATAAAGATTAGTAGATGTTATTTCTTTTTTATCACTTAAGACTAACTTATTAGAGTTTCTGTTATAAAATAAAGGCTTATTTTCTTTAACTGTTATTATGAGTGATCCTGATATTGTTTTTTTGATATTTACACTTGCAAGCAATGGTAAAGATAAAAGATTATTTTTTATTGTTTCACTAGTATATAAAGATAGTTTAGGATAATATTTGTATCCAGAGGCCTCGATTATTTCATTATCAGTTACATAATTATTACCTTTAATAATTATTCTTTTTGTTTTAATTTGAAGAAGGGCAAAAATAACTAAGCTAATAAGGGCTATAATACTTAAAAGCTTTAATATAGACTTCCATTTTAATTTTCTTTTTTTAACCAATTTTTTCTTTGGCATTATATCACCCCTCTTTTAATTATTAATTATTTTTTTTATACTCTTATAAATGTAGTTGGCACTATTAAGTGTTGCCTCTTTTTCCATATTATTAATTAGATTGTATCTTGTTTCAGTAGAAAATAGTAAGTTATCAATATTTTCTTTTAATTTAGCATTCGTAATATCACTTTCATTCATGAATAAAACTAAGCCTTTATCACTAAATTCTTTGGCATTATAATACTGGTGATTATTTGCAACATAAGGACTAGGAATAATTAAAGCAGGTGCTTTTAATACTAAAATTTCTGATAAACTACCGGCGCCGGCTCTTGATATTACAGCATCACTACACTTAATTAATCCAGGCAATTCATCCATAAACGGAAATACTTTAACATTGTCTGGAACTTGAAAGTTAGTCATAAATTTATCGTATAAAGATTTACCAGTTATATAACATATTTCGTAGTTATCTGGTTTTACATTAATAATAAAATCTTTAAATTTTTCATTTAATGACTCACTACCTAGACTTCCCGCCACAATGGTGAGTAGTTTTTTGCCTTTGGTAAAGCCAAGAGCTTCTTTATCTTTTTTAGGAACAAGTAAAGCCCAAGAAGCACTAGGATTACCAGTATAAATTATTTTTTTATTAGTTTTAAAGTACTTTTTGCTAGATGTAAATGTTACACCTATTAAATCAGCATAACGACTAATCATCTTATTACTTTTACCTGGAATACTATTTTGTTCATGGATAAATGTTTTTATATGTAATTTGTGAGCTGCTTTTAAAACAGGATATGTGACATACCCCCCTGTACCAATAACGACATCTGGTTTAAATTCACGCATTATTTGCAAGCATTTTTTAGTAGCTCTATTTATACAACCTATATTTTTTATATCTCTTTTAATATCTTTAGAAAAACCATATATTTCTATTTCTTCGTAGTGAATTCCTTTTTTAGGAATTATTTCTTTTTCCATTCTATTATGTGTGCCAATATATATTATTTCTAAATCTTTTTCTTCACGTTTAAATTCTTCTATTATAGCAAGGGCTGGATTAATATGGCCCATAGTTCCACCTGCTGAAACAATTATTTTCACTCTCTACACCTCTTAGTAATATTATACTATAAAAAAGATGATTTTTTGCTTATTTTTCTTGATCCTTGTAAAGTTCTGTAGTAATTATTAATATACCTTAGTATTTGTTACTAGAAAGTTTTTAGTGATTTATGTTTTATAAACAAATAATTTTATTCTTCTTTCATAAAATTTATTAGGTGATTACATGAAAAAGAAATCATTTGACATATACTTATTTATAGCAGTCATAATTATTGGGACATTTGGGATTATGATGATATATTCAGCTAGTTCAATATGGGCAAATTACAAGTTTCATGATGAATTTAAGTTTGTAAAAAGTCAAAGTATATTTTTTTTAATAAGTATTTTTTTATGTTTATTAGTTAGTAAACTACCACCAGGTTTTTGGAAGAAACACGCGAATAAGTTTTTGCTTGGCACGCTTATAATGCTTATTTTAGTTTTAATACCAGGTATTGGAACAGTTAGGAATGGATCACGAAGTTGGTTTGGTTTAGGTGGCTTTGGTATACAACCAAGTGAATTTAGTAAACTTGCTCTTATTATATTTGTTTCTAAATATTTAAGTAATAATAAAAAAGAATTAAGAGATATAAAAAAAGGAGTTATGCCTATTTTATTTATTATTGGTCTTTTTTTCTTACTTATATTGTTAGAACCTGACTTTGGAACTGGCATGGTTATTGTTCTTACTTTAGTATCGATGATTTTTGTGAGTGGTGTTAAGATATCTTTTTTTGTTAAAATTGGTTTATTAGGACTTATGGGAATAGTTGCACTTATAATTGTAGCCCCTTACCGAATGGCAAGAATTGTTTCTTTTTTAAATCCTTGGACAGACCCTTTAGGGAGTGGTTTTCAAATAATTCAAAGCTTATATGCAATAGGACCTGGTGGCCTTTTAGGACAAGGATTTTTGAAATCACATCAAAAGCATTTTTATTTACCAGAACCGCAGACTGATTTTATCTTTTCAATTATAAGTGAGGAATTTGGTTTTTTAGGAGTTTTAGTTGTAACGTTATTCTTTTTATTTATTTTTTATCGTTCGGTAAAAATTGCTTTAAATACAAATGACTTATTTAGCAAGTTTTTGGTTTTTGGGCTTTCTGTTGGCATAATATTTCAAGCCTCACTTAATTTATGCGTTGTTATAGGCCTTATCCCGGTTACTGGTGTTACTTTACCATTTTTTAGTTATGGTGGCTCTAGTTTATTAATAAGTATGCTTAGTATTGGAATTATTTTAGGAGTTAGCAGATATGGAAAATAAAGAGTTAGAATAATAGCTTGTATTTTAATTTGCCGCAAAATTTAGCAAAAAGGAAACTATTAAATAAATGATTTTTAATAGTTCTTTTTTTATTTTTTGATAGTTGAATAACGTTTCTTGAACTTTTTTTAAAAAATTTACGTAAAAAAAAAGAAAATGGGCTACTCATCTTGAATAATATAAGTAGAGATACTTATCTCTTAGAAAGGAGTAAGCATATGACAAAAGAATGTACCAAGTCAAAGAAGTGGTATACCGCTAGTCGTGATCGCGTGTTTAAGGCTGTGTTTGTTAACGATGAATATAAAGAGTTATTTGAATGTA
>URPE01000005.1 GCA_900549625.1 uncultured Mycoplasmatota bacterium | reverse complement strand
GTGTCACTTTAAAAAGCAATGGTAGTAGTATATATACTATTACTAGAGGTAGTGGCCTTACAACAGGTAGTATAATAAACTTTTATAATTCTAGTACAACAACAGTTACCAACATTAAATTTAATGGTAATAATGTTTCAGCTAGTAAGCCATTGTTGATTTCAGCTGGCTCTGCAACATTAAACTTAAACAGTGGAGTAACAGTTCAAAATGCTTTAAATACTGCGATATATTCAGGAGGTGGAGTTGCAAGTGTTAGTGGTTCAAAGCTTAATATCAATGGAGCAACTATAACCTCTAATAAAAGTAATAATCAAGGAGCAGGAGTTTATGTTAGTGATGCTTCTTTAAATTTTAATTCAGGAACAATTTCAAATAATTCGTTCACTACTTCTGGAGGGTCCGGCGCTGGTATTTTAGGCTGGCAAGCGACAGTTAACATAAAAGGTGGCACCATATCTGGAAATACGGCAACTTCTGAAGGCGGAGGCATATGGGTCGGTGGTAATAGTGGAAAAATGACTTTTAATATGACAGCTGGAACTATAACTGGCAATAAAGCCAATTTTGGAGGGGGTATATCTATTAGATCTGATACAACAGCAACCAATACAATAGGTACTATAACAGGAGGAACTATATCCGGTAATAGTGCATCATATGGTGGTGGAGGTGTTAATTTAGGAAAATCAGTTGTTACCATAAATAATATAAACATAACAAGTAACAATGCACAATATGGAGCAGGAATTTCAATTACTTATGGTGCAACACTATATTTTAAAGGTGGAAAAGTTCAAAATAATGTAGCAAGTAGTTCTGCGGCTGGAATAGATGTTGGCTCAGGCACCGAAGGAGGCCCAAATCATTTATATATTCAAGGTGGAAACGTCATCAATAATAGATGCACAGCTAGTAATGGTATTGGCGGTATTAATGTCAATACATCATCAGGTTCTACTTATACTCATTCTTCAGGTACAGTCTCAGGTAATACACCTATAGACAACGGTTCTTGGTAGTAGTTAACTACAACAAAAATAGGTTTACGAAAGTAATCTTTTTTTGTATAATACTAACTAGGTGATGTGACATGGAATATACTCATATTAAACAAGAAAATATTAGAAACTTTTCAATTATAGCCCATATAGATCATGGTAAGAGTACGCTTGCTGATCGAATACTAGAAATTACTGGCGCTTTAAGTGAAAGAGAAATGACAAGCCAAGTACTAGACAGTATGGATCTTGAAAGAGAAAGAGGTATTACTATTAAGTTAAATGCCGTTTCTTTAAATTATGACTTTAATAACGAAACATATTTACTTAATTTAATTGATACACCGGGTCATGTCGACTTTTCTTACGAAGTTTCAAGAAGTCTTGCCGCATGTGAAGGAGCAATACTAGTTGTTGACGCAGCTCAAGGGATAGAGGCTCAGACCCTTGCAAACTTGTATTTAGCAATGGGAGCGGATTTAAAAATTATTCCCGTTATTAATAAAATAGATTTACCTAATGCTAATATTCCTAAAGTAAAAGAAGAGCTTAAAAGAGTACTTGGTTTTAAAGAAGAAGAAATGGTTTTATGTTCTGGTAAAACTGGTGAGGGTGTTCGCGATTTAATTGAAGCAGTTATTACAAGAATAGACCCACCTAAAATAAATAATGAAGATACTCTTCGGGCTTTAGTATTTGATTCTTATTTTGATCCATATAAAGGAGTTGTAGGCTTAATTAAAGTTGAAGATGGTTCTTTAAAATGTGGTGATGATATTTACTTTATGGCAGGAGATGCCGCGTTTAATGTAACAGAGCTTGGTGTACATACACCACATGAGTTACACACGAAAGAACTTAAAAGTGGCGAGGTTGGTTACTTTGCCGCGGCTATTAAAGATATTTCCAAAGTTCAAGTAGGAGATACGATTACTCTATTAAAGAAAAAAGCAAGTATACCAATTCATGGTTACAAACCCATGAAACCAATGGTTTATTCTGGTATATTCCCCGTTGAACCAAATCGTTATGAAGCCTTAAAAGAAGCTTTTGAAAAACTAAAACTAAATGATGCCGCTTTAACTATTGAACCAGAAACATCAGATGCTTTAGGGTTTGGCTTTAGAGTAGGTTTCTTAGGTCTTTTACATATGGATATAATAACAACAAGGCTAGATAGAGAATTTAATTTACCAGTTATTGCTACTAGTCCTAGTGTTATATATAAAGTAACACTTACAAATGGTGAAGTAATAGAAATTGATAGTCCAAATAAAATGCCAGAGCCAGTCAAAATTAGTAAAATTGAAGAACCATTTATTTATACTAATATCATTGTCCCAGCCGAGTATATCGGCGCTATCATGGAATTATGTCAAAATAAAAGAGGCATTTATAAATCACTTGAATATATCGATGAAACAAGAGTCAATATTCACTATGAAATACCGCTTAGTGAGGTTGTATATGATTTCTTTGATAAGTTAAAAAGTACGACTAAAGGTTATGCTTCTTTTGATTATGAAATATGTGGTTATAAAGAAAGCAAATTAGTTAAAATGAGTATTTTATTAAATGGTGAGGTTGTTGATGCTTTATCTATTATAGTCCATAAAGATTTTGCTTATCAAAGAGGACGGGCTATCGTAGAGAAATTACGAACACTAATACCTAGACAATTATTTCAAATACCAGTCCAAGCTCAAGTTGGTTCAAAAGTTATTGCTCGTGAAAACATTAGTGCAATGCGTAAAAACGTTTTGGCTAAATGCTATGGTGGTGACGTATCTAGAAAAAGAAAACTACTAGAAAAACAAAAAGAAGGTAAAAAAAGAATGAAAATGGTTGGTAATGTTGAAGTACCACAAGAAGCGTTTTTAGCAGTTTTAAGTGAGGGGGATAAATAATGGCTAAAACTTATAGTAATTTAAGTGATGAAGAGAAAAAAAAGAGAATACTTTTAGTGGCCGATTATGTTATTGAAAATAAAGCATCCACTAGATTAACAGCTAAATTTATTAGTGATAATCATTTTCCAATATCTAATGTAACCGTGCATACATGGCTTCAAAAAAATCTAATAAAACTTGACCCCGTACGTTATCAAAAGGTTAGTGAAATATTAAAGTTTAATACTCCTGCTTCAGTAGAAGATGCCTCGACAAAAAGTAGAGTTTTTGCTGCTGCTAAGTGTATACTTTTAGATTATACTGTTGATGAAACAGCCCGTGAACTTGAGTCAACTCGTGATACCATATATGATGATTTGACTAGCAGATTACCTAAGTTAGATAAGAAGATAGCGGATGACGTAAAGAAAAAATTACAAGAACATAAACTAACTAATTTAACACAGTATAATTATGGTCTTCCAGAAGAAACATTAAATGAAAGGAGTAAAAAAATCAAATGACAAAATATTACTTAGAAAAATATAATGCTTTTGATAGAACTATCATTGAAGAAGCTCTTTCAGGTGTCTCATATGCTGAAATAGCAAGAAAATATAATTTACCTTATTATAATATACCCAAGATCATTAATTCTCTTAAATGTCCCACAAGTTCTAATTATAATATTGCTTTATACTCTGCCATAATGATGGAACAATCACTAGCAAATATTCAAATAATCGATTACGACCTTCAAAATTCAGTAACTAACTATATAAAAGCAGGATACTCATTTCTAGAAATAGCCATTTTATTAGATAGAACAGAAGAAAACGTTAAAAATATATTTTCTTCTTTAAAAAGAAATCCTGAAACTAAAGATGAATACAATAAACTTAAAAATATATATACATCTAAAGTTGAAAAAAATATGTATACTGTTTTTAAAAGACTAGTAAAATTAGAAGAACAAGGCATTGATATAAAACAATATAGTAATTCCAAAACATATAAAGAATATTGTAAATATAAAAAAAGAAAAGACCTGCTATATACTTTTATCAATTATGATACAACGCTTGAAAACTTAGCCAATGTCTATAATGTAGACTATAAAACATTATGTCTTTACTTAAAAAATGAAGATTTATTTGCCGAACAAGTAATGAATCCCTTATTAGTAAAAAAGTTCTATAATAAAGCAAACTACGTTTTAACTATGGAAAAAGAAGAAACACCAATAAAACAAAATACCTTTCATAATACCAATATTCCAAGTAAAGGTTTAAATCGTCTTTATCCTAATCTTAATTATTATATAAAAATGATTTTAACCTTTAAATTATCTTTCGAGGAATTTGCCTATTTTGTTCATTTAGAACCATCCAAATATTTATATGACTTTATTTTAAATAATTGTAAGCCTTTAGAAAAATGGGCTATTAGATATAATTTTGATGATAACTCTCGTCCTATGACTGACTTTTCTCATTATGAACAAGCCAAAAAGTTTGATCGCGAATATGCCATTGCTTGTCTTAAAAATGATGCCCAAGTTAAAGACTCATATTTAAAAATGCTTAATGATTATGAATTTAAAAAAATAATTGTGCAAAGAAAAAATGGTAATAAATTAACCGAAGAACAAAAAAGAACTATCTTTTTATATCGGTTAAAATACGCGCTTAGTTTTAATAAATTAAAAGAAATATCAGGATATAATTTAGATGGTTGGAAAGTACCTGCAGAACTTTTAGAAGAAACTGAAAAATTAAATGCCTATAATGAAGAAATATCTAAAAAACCAACTATTTTAAAAAAGACTTTAAGGAGAAAAGAACAAAATCATGAATAATGCTGTTTATATTCATATTCCTTTTTGCAAAAATATTTGTTCTTATTGTGATTTTTGTAAAATGTTTATTACAAGTGAATGGAGTTATAAGTATTTAGATTGTTTAAAAGAAGAAATTAAAGATAGATATTTAAAAGAAGAGATCCATACTCTTTATATTGGTGGGGGCACGCCTTCTGCTCTTAGCAGTGCCGCATTACTTAAATTAAAAGAAATTTTAGGCTTATTTGATTTACATGTGTTAGAAGAATTTACTTTTGAATGTAACTTAGATGATATAAATGAAAAACTACTTACTACTTTAAAAACACTAGGTGTTACAAGACTTAGTATAGGTATTCAAAGTTTTAATCATGAAAATCTTAAGATATTAGAAAGAAGACATACTTATAAAGAAGCAGAAGATAGTATAATGCTAGCAAGAAAACTTGGTTTTAATAATATTAATCTTGATTTAATTTATGCAGTACCTGGCGAAACTTTAAAAGATTTAGAAAATGATTTAAAATTGTTTTTAAAATTAAAGCCCGATCACATTAGTACTTATAGTTTAATGATTATGCCTCATACAAAGATTTATTTAAGACATTTTTCTCCTATAAGTGAAGATGAAGACTATGCTATGTACCAATATATATGTCGCATATTAAAGAAAAAGGGTTATAACCATTATGAAGTTAGTAATTTTGCTTTGAAAGGACACGAGTCTAAACATAATTTAACATATTGGAATAATGATTACTATTACGGTTTTGGTCTTAGTGCGTCAGGTTACTATGATGGTATTCGTTATACTAATACTTACAACTTTAAAAAGTATTTAAATGGTGAATATGATGGTGAAAGAAATATTTTAACCAAGAAAGATATTATGGATAACGAAATAATGCTTGGTATGCGCAAACTAAAGGGAATTAACATTTTAAAATTTAAAAATAAATTTGGCATAGATATTGAAGATGCTTACCCCATTAAACCATTACTAAAAAATAAAGATTTAATTAAAAAAGGAGAATATATTTTTATTGCCCCGGACAAACTATATGTGATGAATGAAATTCTCATGAAAATGATATAGGAGGGTGTATGAAAAAAATATTCTTTTTTTTAATGCTTTTACCAACAAGTGTCTTTGCAAGTTCCATTAAAAGTGTGGAGGTTTTAAATGGTACGTTATCACGTGAATTTGAACCAACTAATAATATCTATTCTATTATATTAAATGATGATGCAACTTCTTTAATGATGAACTGTGAAACTGAAAGTGACACAACAATAAATATCTATAATAACGAGTATGTACCAGGGGAAGAAAACAAAGTCATTTATGAAACAGTTAACGAAGAAGGAAAAAAGGAAGAATATGTTTTTTATTTAGAAAAGGACATTGCAACACCTGTTTTTGCTACAAGTTATGAAGAAGACGAAAAAGAAAAAATAATACCCCATTTAAAATGGTATGTTATAAGTGGAGTTGTATTTATTAATTTACTTTTATTTAAGATAATTGTTTTAGGTTTTAAAAGATAAATCTTAGCATATTATGTACTATGAATCATTTTATTGCCCATCGGGGGTTACATACTAGTGAAATTAAAGAAAATACATTAAAGGCTTTTAAAGAAGCATGCAAAAGCCCTTTTTTTAATGGTTTTGAATGTGACATTAGAACAACTAAAGATAATACATTAGTTATTGTTCATGATGCTTTTATAGGTAACCATCTAATTAGAAATACAAATTATGCTACTCTTAAGAAAAAATATAGTATTCCTACTCTTAAAGAAGTACTGGAGCTAGAGACTGATAAGATTATTCTTTTAGAAATAAAAGAGTTAGATTTAGATATAGATAATTTTTTAAATGTTATAAATAACTATAAGAAACAAAATATTTATATTATGAGTTTCTATAATAAAGTGATAAAAAATTTAAAAAGAGCAGGCTGTGTGTTCCCACTAGGTGTTTTAAATTATGTTTTTAATAGTGAAGAAGAGTATCATGACTATGATTTTATTGTTCTTTTAGAATCTGTATTAAGTAATAATCTTATTAATTACTTTAAAGCCCAAAATATTAAAATATTTGTTTATGGAGTTCATAAGTTAAATGAAAGTAAACAAATATATAATAACCTTTACTTTATAGTTAACAATATTTTATAATTTTATTGGTGGTTTTAATGTATATAATGGCAAAAAATTTTTTTGAAGAGTTTGTTTCTAAATATAATATAAAAGAAGGAAATATCACTAATACATATTATTATAAATATAGACATACTTATGATGTTGTTAATATGATGGAAAAAATAAGTTATAATTTAAGTGAAGAAGAGAAAGACATTTTAAAGACAATTGCTATCTTTCATGATTTAGGAAGATTTGTACAGTTAGAAAGATATAGCGTGTATGACGACGTTGAAAGTCATTTTGATCATGCTTTAGAAAGTGTTAAAGTATTAGAAGAAAATAAGTTTTTTGAAAATAATAATATCGATGAATACTTACAAAAGAAAATGTGTGAAGCAATATATTATCATAACAAACTAAGTATTACTGGTTGTAGTAAAGATGCCTTAGAATATGCAAGATATATTAGGGATGCTGATAAATTAGGTGTTTTATATCGAGTAGGAGATTATGATAAACTAGATGAGATAAGTTCCTCTGTCTTAAATACATTTAAAAAAGAAAAGCTAATTAATTATAGTATTTTAAAAACACAGAGTGATGGCTTACTTGCTGAACTTGCTTTTATCTTTGATTTTAATTTTGATATAAGTAAGACTATCTTAGTTAAGGAAGGAATACTTGATAAAAGAGTTAAGCTTTTTGAAGATTTAGCTTGTTTTAATGATATTGCCAGTGTAACTTCGCGATACAAAGAAAAAATAAAAACATTAGTATAGTAAATCTAAATAATAGATCTAGTTTATTGTATTTTATTTTACAAAATATTGACAATATATAACAATTTTAGCTTGTTTTTTGATATAATTATAAAACGTCGGGGGTGTTACGATGAAAAGATGCGAAGTTGATTATGATAAACTAAGCCCAATGATGAAACAATACTTAGATATTAAAAAAGATTATGAAACAGAACTATTATTTTACCGAATTGGTGATTTTTACGAACTGTTTTTTGAAGATGGAGAACTTGCAAGTAGAGAATTAGAATTAACTTTAACTGGTAAAAATGCTGGATTAGAAGAAAGAATCCCTATGTGTGGGGTACCATTTCATTCTGTAAAGCCCTATATTGAAAAGTTAATTACAAAGGGATACAAAGTAGCTATATGTGAACAATTAGAAGACCCCAAAAACACTAAAGGAATGGTTAAACGAGGTGTTACTAATGTTATAAGTAAGGGAACTGTTGCTGATTTAGAATTATTAAACGAGCACAATAACCACTATATTGCTAGTGTATCTGATTATAATTATATATATGTTATATGTTATGCAGATATTTCTACAGGTGATTGTTATGTCTCAATATTACCCCATCAAAAAGAAAAACTTATTAATACTATTTTGAAATTAGGGATATTAGAGATTATTTTAAGAGATAATGAAGATACCGAACTACTAGCTCTTTTAAAAGGAACTTATGGTATTGAAGTATCAGTTTGTACTGAAGAACTAGAAGGAAAGTATGAGTCTTTATATAGTCATTTAGAAGAAGAACATTATGTTCACGCGATTAAACATTTACTATATTATCTAGTAGTTAAAGAACTTAAAGATTTAAGTCACTTTAAACCAGCAAGCATAGTAATACCAGATGACTATTTAGAGATGGACGTGCATACAATAAGAAACTTAGAATTAGTAGAAACACTAAGACTTAAAGAAAGAAATTTTTCCCTTATTTGGTTAATTGACAAAACAAGAACTAGTATGGGTTCTAGAAAATTAAAAAGTTGGCTTTTAAATCCTCTTAAAGATCGTAAGTTAATTGAAAGTCGATATGATAAAATAGAAATTCTTAATAATCAGTTTATTTTAAAAGATAGTTTAAGAGATTCACTATATAAAGTTTATGATATTGAAAGACTATGTGGTAAGATTACGTGTGGGTCTGTTAATGCCCGTGATTTACTACAATTAAAGGTAAGCTTGCAAGAATTACCTAATATTAAGAAAATAGTAAAAGAGCTAGGCTTTAAAGAAAAAATTACTACCCATGAAGACTTATATAACTTACTAGATAAGGCTATTTATGAAAATCCTCCTATTACGTTAAAAGAAGGCTATTTAATTAAAGAAGGTTATAATAGTGAACTTGATGAATTAAAAAGTATTAGAAGTGGTGGTAAAGAGTTTATTGCTAATTTTGAAAATCATTTAAAAGAAGAAACTGGTATTAAAAATTTAAAAGTTGGTTATAATAAAGTATTTGGTTATTTTATTGAGATTAGCAAAGGCCAAATTGCCAATGTACCAGAAGATTTACATTGGGAACGAAGGCAAACCCTTACAAATGCTGAACGGTATATATCTCCTGAATTAAAAGAAAAAGAAGCTCTTATTTTAAATGCTGAAGAAAAAATTATAGATATTGAATACAATTTATTTAATGAAGTTAAAGAAGAAATTAAAAGAAATATCTTAAGTTTAAAAGATACGGCTAATGTTATAGCTGAGTTAGATGCGATTACCTCTTTATCAGTAGTAGCAGAAGAATATAGGTTTGTAAGACCCGTTTTAAATGAGGAGCATTTTATTGAAATAAAAGCCGGTAGACATCCAGTTATCGAAGTAGTTAGTAATTCTTCTTATGTAGCAAATGATTGCATTATGGATAATTCTATTAATACGCTTTTGATAACAGGTCCTAATATGAGTGGTAAATCTACATTTATGCGGCAATTAGCAATCATTGTTATTCTAGCTCAGATGGGGTCATTTGTACCAGCCAAAAGCGCTAAGTTGCCTATTATTGATAAGATTTTTACAAGAATTGGCGCCAGTGATGACTTAGTAAGTGGCGAGTCTACATTTATGGTGGAAATGAAAGAGGCTTGTAACGCAATTTTAAATGCAACTGAAAATAGTTTAATATTATTTGATGAACTAGGTCGTGGAACCGCGACATATGATGGTATGAGTATTGCTGAAGCTATATTAAATTTTGTAGCAACCCATATTCAGTGTAAAACATTGTTTTCAACCCATTACCATGAACTTACTGTTTTAGAAAACAAAATACCATCAATAAAAAACGTTCATGTAAGTGCCGTAGAAGAAAATGGTAAATTAACATTTCTTCATAAAATTAAAAATGGCGCTGTTGATAAAAGTTATGGTATTCATGTAGCTAAACTTGCCGGATTACCTGATGAAATCATAAATGACGCAATGAAGATACTAAGTGTTTATGAAAATAAACCAAAGAAAAAATATGATGAATCGCAAATTCAATTAGTAATGGATTTTCAAGATGAGAAAAAAGACCCCATTAGAGAAAAACTTGACACTATTGACCCCCTTAGAATGACTCCAATGGAAGCAATAAATATTTTATATGAATTAAAAGAAGAAAATAATCATAAATATTAGAAAAGGACTGATGATATGGAACAAGAAACAAAAACTTATTTCTTAAAAAATTGTATTTCTTTTGGTAATGAAAATATGACCAAAAAAGAAGAAATGGAAATAAAAAAAGGATTAAAAAATATTATTAATAATTATAATTCAGAAAATGCTTTAATAGAACTAGGTTATTTATTTTCGGAGTATGGTATTAAAAATGTCAAAAAAGTAATTAATAGCTCTAGTATTACAGAAACTGGTCAAGTTGTTGCTCTTAAAAAATCAGAGCATTACAAAGAATTTAATACAATGCTTAAAAATTATACAACAAGTGCTTATCCAGTAATAATTGGTTTTATTGAAGAAATGCCCCTTAATAGTGATAGAAAAAGAAGAAAAGAAAAAGCTATATTTAGTTTTGATTATTATTTTGATAAAAATGCTGATATACCTCTAGTGAGAATTCATAAAGATGATAAAGAATTAGCAAGAAAGACTAAATATGAAGAAATAAATCAAGCTATTTTAAATGGGGATACTAAAACATTGCAAGAAAATGTTGAATTTATTTTGAAAAGACCAGTTTATCATTATTTAATTAATATGTTTTCTTTAAAAATGCCTATAGATACAGAAGAAATTAAGTTATATCGTCGTAAAAAGATGGATTAGGACTAGTATGTACTAGTCTTTTTTGATAAAATAATGATGGTGATGTTTTATGCATAAAAGAAGTGAACTTAGAAAAGAATGTATGACTATTTTATATCAAATAGACATTTTGCGTCAGAATAAAGTGCCGTATGAGATAGAGAACGTTATTAAAGAAAATATAGGTTTTGATAATGCGTTTGTTAAAGATATAGTTTTTGGTGTCATGGAAAGAATTGATGAAATTGATAAACTAGCTAATAGTTATTTAAATAATTGGGATATTAAAAGACTAGATAAAACAGGGGCGGCCATTTTAAGAATGGGTATTTATGAAATGAAAT
This sequence comes from uncultured Mycoplasmatota bacterium, assembly GCA_900549625.1. Taxonomy (GTDB): domain Bacteria; phylum Bacillota_I; class Bacilli_A; order RF39; family UBA660; genus Ventrenecus. The sequence goes on along the minus strand of URPE01000005.1, from coordinate 39,942 downwards.
ATATGGATACACCACCTGTAGTAGTTATTAATGAAGCCATAGAGCTTGCTAAAATTTATACTGATAGTGACGTTGTAAAAATGATTAATGCCGTTTTAGATAAATTATTAAAGGAAGAATAATGAAAAAGAACAGTAATGGTTATATCGATTTTAAATAAGTTATTCCAAATCAAAGAAAAGCTATTAAAGAGGGAATATTAGAATCCACAAATGGATGTGGACCGCATTACCAAGGTTGGTGGCTTAAAAATATTGATGAAAAAAACTGGTTTATGAAAATTTTTTGTGAAAGTAAATTACCATATCGTTTTTATGTTGAACTTCTCTTAGAACATCTAGCTCAAGTTGTTCAAATTCCTACGATTAAATCAGAAATTGTATCTTTAGGACATGGCCTTTATGGACTTATTTCTGAAGATTACCGAATGGAAGACAAAGAAATATTTTCTGGTAAAGAGATAATGCTTCAATATCTAAACTTTTTAAAAGAAAATGAAAAGTTAGAAAGTACGCTTGGAATATCTAGTCTAGATGATTTAAATAATTCCTTGTTAGAATATAATTCTTTAGAAATGGTAGCTCATGCTTTAGATTATCATTTTCAAAGTAAGCCTAATAAAAAAGAATTATGTAGCAATATATTAAACGGTTTATGTGATAGATATGTATTTTTATTTTTGATGATGCAATCTGATTTTCATCTAGGTAATTGGGAAATTTTTGAAGGAGATAATTTAGCATTTCTAACACCTTGTTTTGATATGGACATGAGTTTTAGAAAAAATTTTGCCGATTCAAACAAAAATAATTCCTTAAAATACAAAATGATACCTTGTGATAATGTTTACGAAGATTTTAAAGTCTTCTATAATGATGCTAGTACAGAAAGAAAAAAAGAAATTGATAATTATTTATCTTTATTGACGCCATTTGCTATTGAAAATTCTATTGCCATTGTTGCTAGAAAACATAACATTGCTTTTCCAGAAGAATACAAAAATGAAATTTTAAAGAACTATTCTGAGCATTATACATATGTTCAAAGTATCTTGAAAAGTCAAGATAGAATTAGGTGAGACAATGAATCAAAATTATATTACAATAACCCAAGTAAATAACTATATTAGAACAATATTTGATGAAAATCCCCATTTAAAGAAAATATATCTTAAGGGTGAAATTAGTAACTTTAAACACCATTCATCAGGACACCTTTATTTAACTCTTAAAGATAACGAATCAAGAATAAGTGCAATTATGTTTAGAAGTGCAGCAAGTACTCTAAAATTTGTGCCAGAAGATGGCATGAACGTCTTAGTAAGTGGCAGAATTAGTGTGTATCCAGCTGGTGGTAATTATCAAATATATATTGATCACATGGAAGTAGACGGGTTAGGTTCTTTATATGTTGAGTTTGAAAAACTAAAAAGAAAGTTATTACAAGAAGGCTTATTTGCTAAAGAACATAAAAAACCAATTCCTAAATATCCTAGTAAAATTGGTATTGTAACAGCACCTACCGGGGCAGCCATTAAAGATATATTAAGTACGATAAAAAGAAGATTTCCATTATGTGAAACAATTTTATTTCCGGCTTTAGTTCAAGGTGTATCGGCTGCAAGTGATATTGCTAAAAAAATCGATTTAGCAAATAACTATGATATAGATGTTTTAATTGTAGGCCGAGGTGGTGGGTCTATCGAAGACTTGTGGGCTTTTAATGAAGAAATTGTAGCAAGAGCAATATATAATTCTAAAGTACCAATTATTAGTGCTGTAGGGCATGAAGTAGACGTGACAATTAGTGATTATGTTGCCGATATGCGTGCCCCAACACCAACGGGAGCAGCGGAGATGGCTGTACCAACAATACCAGAGGTTAAAAACACATTTAAATTATTAGAAAGTAAACTTGGTAATGCTATTAAAAATAATATTAATTTTTATAATGAACGATTACTTAAATTAGAATCTAGTTATATTCTTAAAAATCCAATGACTTTATATGAAATAAAGGCTCAAAAACTAGATACTTTAGTAGATAATCTAAATAGTGATATAACTAATATTTTAAAAGAAAAAAGACTTACTCTTAGTCATTTAACATCTAATTATATCCTAGAAAATCCTTATATGCTTTTAACAAGTAGACAAGAAGAACTAAGTAACAAAGAGAAATTGTTAAAAAAGGAAATTAAAAGTATCATTGATAAGAATGACGCTAGTTTACAATATATATTACAAACATTAAAATTAGTTAATCCCTTAAATATTTTAGATAAAGGTTATTCTCTAATTAAAAAAGATGGGGTTATTATCAAAGAAAGTAAAAATTTAAAAATAAAAGATAATCTACATGTTATATTACATGATGGAGAAATTAATGTAGAGGTAAAGGAGATAATATCATGAATGAAAAAACATTTGATAGTGCATTAAAAGAATTAGAAGAAATTATTAAGAAATTAGAAAGTGGTGGCACACCACTAGAAGAAGCCATTACTGCTTATACAGATGCGATGAACTTAGTTAAAATTTGTCAAGAAAAACTTGATAATGCAACTAGTCAAGTAAATAAGATCTTAAATGAAAACGGAACTATATCTGATTTTCAAAGTGAAGTGAGTGATACAAATGAGTAAAATGGTAACAAAGATAACAGACAGAGATACTGACTTTGCTCTTTGGTATACAGACGTAGTAAGAGAAGCTGATTTAGTAAGTTATAGTAATACGAAAGGCAGCATGATAATTAGGCCTTATGGTTACGCAATATGGGAACAAATGCAAAGTATTTTAGATAAAGAGTTTAAACGCTTAGGACACCAAAATGTGCAAATGCCTATGTTTATTCCTGAGTCATTACTAAATATTGAAAAAGAACATGTTAAAGGTTTTGCTCCCGAAGTTGCTTGGGTAACCCATGGAGGCGAAAATAAATTAGAAGAAAGAATGTGCGTTAGACCAACAAGTGAAGTATTATTTTGTGATCACTTTAAAAATATTGTTAAGTCTTACCGTGATTTACCAATTTTATATAATCAGTGGTGTACGATTGTACGTTGGGAAAAAACAACTAGACCTTTCCTTAGAAGTAGAGAGATTCTTTGGCAAGAAGGCCATACGTTACATAGAACAAAAGAAGAAGCAAAACAAGAAACACTTAGAATGTTTAAGGTATACGAAGATTTTCAAAGAAATATCCTTGCTTTACCAGTATTAACTGGTAAGAAAACAGAAAAAGAAAAGTTTGCTGGGGCTGAAGAAACATATACTCTTGAAGCAATGATGTATGATGGAGTGGCCTTGCAAAACGGAACAAGTCATTTCTTTGGCGATCATTTTGCCAAAGCCTTTGGCATTCAATACTTAGATGAAGATAATACTTTAAAGACCCCTTTTCAAACTAGCTGGGGTGTTTCTACTAGAATGATTGGGGCCCTTATAATGACACATGGTGATAATCACGGTCTTGTACTACCGCCAAATATTGCTCCAATAAAAGTAGTATTCGTGCCAATTAGTAATGATGAAAAAATATTAAATGTAGTTAATGATATTGCGAGTAAACTATCAGATAACATTACTTATAGTATTGATGATTCTAATAAATCGCCAGGCTTCAAATTTGCTGATGCTGAGGTGAAAGGTATTCCCATTCGAATTGAAGTTGGACTAAGAGACTTAGAACAAAATACTGTTACTTTGGTTAGAAGAGATACCTTAGAAAAAATAAGTGTACCTACTAATGAAGTAGTAAATAAAATTATAGATACGTTACCAATTATTCAAAGTGATATGTATAATAGAGCCTTAAAAAGACGTGATAGCATGATTTATGAGGTTACATCTAAAGAAGAATTTATAAATACAGCTAAAACAAAACCAGGATTCATTCTAACAGCTTGGTGTGGTGATACTGCTTGTGAAGACAAGATTAAAGAAGAAACTGGTTTAAAGAGCCGTTGTATAAAAGAAGATATTACCGATGGTGTTTGTGCCTACTGTGGTAAACCTGCCAAACATAAAATATACTTTGGTAAACAATATTAAGTCCTATTAAGGGCTTTTTATTATGAAAAAACTCCAACTAGTAAATATTACCATTATTAAATAACTATAATTTATCATAATATAAATGGTGATGATGATGAAAAAATTACAAACTTTTTTAGTTAATCTTAGTATATTTAGTCTCTTACCACTTAAGGTTTTAGCATATTCAGATAGAGTTATGCTTGGTGGTGAAAACGTAGGTATACATATTGATATGACTGGCGTAATGGTTATAGGATTTTATAAAGTAGATGGTGAAAACTTAAGAGGAAATCCTAGTATTCAAATTGGTGATTATATTTTAAAAGTAAATGATAAAGAAATTGCTAGTATTGATGATTTAACACATGCGATTGAAAAAGAAATAAAAGATAACAAAGTTGTTTTAACAGTAAGAAGAGGCACAGAAGATAAAATAATAGAAATGTCTTTAAAAAAACAAGACGGTGTTTATAAAACTGGTTTATACGTTAAAGATGGCATCACGGGACTTGGCACTATTTCTTACATTGATCCAGAAACAAAAGTATATGGTGCTTTAGGACATGAGATTATAGAAAGTAATTCCTCTAAAGTTGTTGAGGTTAAAACTGGTAATATATTTGAAAGTACTGTAACAAGTATTAGAAAAAGTAGTGAAGGTAATGCTGGTGAAAAGAATGCTAAGTTTAACTTTAATCATATATATGGTGATATAAAAAATAATACTAATCATGGAATATTTGGTATATATAAAGAAAGCGTTGATAGAAAAACAATTCCTGTCGGTAATCCTAGTGATATTAAAAAAGGTAGGGCTACAATCGTAACAGTTTTATCTGGCAGTGAAAAAAAATATTACGATATAAATATTACTAATATTGAAAATAAAGATACTAAGAACTTAACTTTTGAAATAACTGACCAAGAACTTATTAATAAAACAGGTGGCGTTATTCAAGGCATGAGTGGTTCACCAATTGTTCAAGAAGACAAAATTATTGGCGCGGTTACCCATGTTATAGTGGATCATCCTTTAAAAGGTTATGGTATATTTATTACAACAATGTTAAAAGAAGGTGATAAAATATTATAGCCTTCTTTTAAATATTAAAAAAAATCACTATATGAAAGCGATTTAACTAATAGTATAAGCAACAATGGAAGCAGCAATACCAGCAACCATAATAAATAATGTAATCCAAGTTACAATAGTTCTTACTTTCTTATTCATCTTGCACCTCTTTCTCTAATCAATTTATCATAAAAAATAGCTTTTGTAAATATACTTTGATAGGTGAGACTAATGAACATAAAAAGATATTTGCAAGCAAGAAAATATTTATTACTGTTTTTGATGGTTCTTCTTTTAATTGGCTTTGGTATTGGTATGTTTCTAGGTATAACTAATATAGAAGCCTTAAGATATAGTGTTATAAGTTATGCAAGTAATATGGGCGGGTCGAGTTTCAATTACTTGTATTTTCATTTTTTTATGGTAATTATAAGTGTTCTTTTATCATTTTGCTTAATTGGTGTACCCCTTTTATGTACGATTATTTTTTATGAAGGAATGAGTAGCGGTTTTTTACTAGGTATTTTTAGTTTAACATACGGTTTAAAAGGCTTATTATTTAGTGTAATATTCTTACTAATAACCAAATTTATATATATCTTTCTTTTAATATTTCTTTTTTCTAAATGTTTACAAATTGCAAGAAGAATGATTGGTAGATTTTTATATAAGAGTAATAATAATGAACTCTTGTTTCATTTAGTAAAAGGAGTACTAGTTATAGTCATAGGTATTATTTTTTATGATACGTTACTTATGTTTACAGGAACCAAAATAATTCAGAACTTTTCTTTTTTATTAACTTAAATTTAAGATAGATTTATGCTTATATTTTTGTTAAAATAAACATGTAAAGAAGGAATGTTTATGACAAAAAAAGTAATTGTAGGTATGAGTGGGGGAGTTGATTCAGCTGTCAGTGCGTATTTATTAAAAAAAGAAGGATATGAAGTAGAAGGTCTTTTTATGCGTAATTGGGATGCCCTTGTAAATAATGACATCTTAGGAAATCCAACTTTAAATGAATATATATGTCCCCAAGAGACTGATTATAATGATGCTAAAAAAACTTGTGAAATTCTTGATATACCTTTACATCGTGTAGATTTCATTAAGGAGTATTGGGATAATGTATTCACCTATTTCTTAGAGGAACTTAAAAAAGGAAGAACACCTAATCCAGATTTACTTTGTAATAAATATATAAAATTTGATGTTTTTAAAAAAGAAGCGATGAAACTTGGGGCAACTTACATGGCAACTGGCCATTATGCAAGACTTGTTGATGGTAAGCTTCTAAGAGGTGTTGACACTAACAAAGATCAAACCTATTTTCTAGCCCAGTTATCACCTGAGCAATTAGAAAACGTGTTATTTCCAGTTGGAAATTTAACTAAGCCTGAAGTAAGAGAAATAGCTAAAAGAAAAAACTTAAATGTAGCTAGCAAAAAAGATTCAACAGGTATTTGTTTTATTGGTGAAAGACATTTTCAAGAGTTTGTGCAAAATTATTTAAAACCAAATCCAGGTAATATTGTAAATGTTGAAACAAAAGAAATTATAGGTCAACATAATGGTTTAATGAATTATACAATTGGTCAAAGAAGAAACGTTGGTATAAATGGCTATCAAGAAAGACACTATGTATGTGGTAAAAATGTTGAACAAAATATTTTATATGTTGCTTTTGGCGAAGATAGCAAGTATTTAATTAGTGATGCTTGTTCACTTGAGAATGTTAATTGGATTAGTGATAAAAGACCAATTGAATGCACTGCTAAGTTCCGTTATAGGGGAGAAGACTATCCTATTTCGTTGGAATATTTAGACAATGGTAATTTAATTGTTCGCTATAATGAAGGCGTTAAAAGCGTTACACCAGGCCAGTTTTGCGTTTTCTATGATGGTGAAGAGTGTCTTGGTAGTGGCGTTATAAACGAAGTATATAAAGATAATAAGAAACTTTGGTATTTATAAGAAGAAAACTTAAATTTTTCTTCTTACTTTTTAACTTTTTGTTTACTTTTACTTGACACTAAAATGTATAGTGCCTTATAATTAAAATGTAAATAAAAGAGATAGGAATGATGATAATGAATAAATTAAATGAACTATTACAAGAACTTGGTATATCAAAGGTAAGACTAGCAAAATACTTAGGTGTATCAAGACAAATGGTTTACAATTATCTTGAACTTGATGATATTAACAAATGGCCAAAAGAAAAGAAAATTCTTTTATTTAAATTACTAGATATTCAAGATAGCAAAGATATTGAAAACGTAGATATTACAACTGATTACTTAATGAATGTTGAAAATAGACTTAATCAAAGTATTAAAAGTAATGCCAGTGAAGATGCTTATTTAGATATAAAAAGCTTAAATAAAGATGCTCAAAATTTATTATCTGATATGTTTAATTTAATGAAAGAAAAATTAAGTGATGATAGAAAGAAAGAAGAAAATTATTATGCTTTTTTATATCTTTATCATATGCTACAATCAATGAATAGTGTGCCTGAAATTAAATATATATTTGGCTATATGTCAAAAATAACAGGTTTCACTAATCCAGATGATTTTAAATTTAATGAAGATAGACAATTTATATTTGAAAGCATTTTATACTCAGCTTTAACATTATATAATAATGGGGGAGCCTCACGTAGTAAACTTGCCGAATCACATCGAAGATTTGCTCAAGAAATTGAACAAAAAAAGGAAGAAAAATTAGGTCGAACACAACAGCTATTCTCTATTAAAGATCAAGCCTTAAAAGAACTTGGCTATACAGAACTTAATACAAGTAACGCTGAAGAAGTTATCGAAAAAATCGCCGAGATTGAATCACGTGGTTCAATGATGAGTGAAGAATAATATGGATATTAAGACAGAGTTTGACAAAAGAATTGAATTAGTTTTTGGTCTGCTTTATTGTGCTTATATAGATGGTATAATTTCTGAAAATTATGGTAAATATTTCTTTTTCAAAAGTTGCAATAATAATTATTATCAAAACTTTTATAATATGTATAAAAAATACGCTTCATTAGGGTTAAAAGAATACATCAAAAATGGTGGGTTTGACTATTACGAAAGAACATTGCAAATTGCCCTAGCCATGGATTATGAATATACTATAAAAGATAATCAATATATCGAACAAATAAAAATAAATAATAAATATTTTGATCAAAAAAAGGCAAGTTTTTTACTAAAAGATTTTACGACTAAAGCAAATTATGAAAAGTTTTACAGTGATAATGCAAATTACTATAATGCATTATGTAATAAATTTACTAAAGCCTTAAACGCATACGTTAATTTTAAATCAAATATTATAACAGATTTCTTTGGTTATAGTGCAGGAAAGTTTGGTATTAAAATATTCAATTTTGTTAGTGGTAGTTTTGGCTATATAAATGAAAACACGATTATAAGTTGCATATCAATTAATGCTGAAAAAGAAATTTCTGATAAAATTGTAACAATATGTTTTCATGAATATTCTCATCCATATGTCAATAAACTAGGGGTAGAGTATTTTAAAAAAATAAATTTAGATAAACTTTTAGCAGATGCCAAAAAGCATGGCTTGCAAGAATGTTACTATGACAAGATAGATTTTATTAATGAATATGTAGTTAGAACTATACAAGTATATTTGGCTGCAAAATGCATGGAATCTGATTATATTGCTAAAAATATTAATTATCATAAAACCATTGGTTACACTTACATTGATGAATTAGTAAGTATATTTTCTGCTAAAGCGATTAGTGAAAACTTCGCTGTATTTTATAAAAACAATTTAGTCCCTTATTTTATTCAATTGAATAATAAATTATAAATTTTAACTGGCAACTCCCCTATTAAATTAATATTTTTAGTAGGGGAGTTTTTAAAAAAAATACATGCTTATAATGATGTATGTAATTTTATGGCACTCTCTAATTTGCATCGAAATACTTAATAATGAATAATTATCCATATGAAAACAACAATGTAGTTAAGTTATTTTTATAATTTGCAGCAAAATATAAGCCGGATTGGTAATACATAATGTTAGAATAAAATTTTTAAATAATTGATGCAAGATAAATCAATTATGAATAATTAAAAATATGGTGGAATAAAAGTAGCTTTTAATATTTTGCATCGGATATATAATAAATGAATAATTATGCATTTTATTTAAATAATTAGTACATAAACTATAATATTTTTGCTCTATTTTTAATAAATTTAATTGTCACATAATAGATATTATGTAAACCACAATAAATATTAAATATATGTTATAGGAAACAATGATTAATAATTGTTAACATAATCCCAATCAATGCTCCTAATAAAATATAATTATTTTGATGATATTTCAAAGCCTTTGGCAATAATTCATGAATTGCTAAAGTTATCATAATGCCTGCAACAAATATTAATATAAAACTTATCATGATATCAGTTATAAATTTTCGTAAAAATATGAAGGCTACAATTGCTCCTAAGGGTTCAGCAATACCAGATAGCAAAGTTGCTTTAATACTTTTTTTCTTGTCACCTGTGGCATAATAAATTGGCACAGCAATACTTATTCCTTCTGGTATGTTATGAAGCATGATAGCTAGACTAATTTTAAGTCCAAGTTGAATATTTTGATAACTACTTAAAAATGTAACTATACCTTCTGGAAAATTATGAAGCATAAGAGCAAGCATTGATAAAACACCAACTCGGTACAAATCAAAATCATTACTACTCCCCTTCTCTATCTTTTTATTAATAAAATAAATTGCTAATATGCCTATTAAAAAGGCTAATAAAGAGTAAAAAACACCTTTAAATAATTTAAAATTACTTAAAATAGCATATGAGGCTTCCGGTATTAATTCAGTTATAGAAATGGCAATCATAATCGTTAAAGAAAAACTTAAAGAAAATGTAATAAATTTATTAATATTCTCTCTTTGCCATTTAAAGAAAATAGGAATTACGCCTAATATAGTTGATATACCAGCCAAGAATGATATAAAAAAAGGAATTAAAAAAGCCATATAATCACCTATCTAATTATATGTCTTAAGTTTTATTTATAGACGTCTTTGACTTTTATCTTGCAAGGCAAAATAAGTTTTTTCATCGATGATACCAGCCCTTAACAAGTCTTCTTTAGAACTATTATAAATGTCATTCGCGTCCATACTTTCTAAAATAAGATTCCTTCCCCCTTCTCTAAAAAGATAACCCATTTTCTCGTTTTGAAAATCACCACGCATAATATTATCAATAGTTTTTACACGCTCTAACTCATTTAATACACTAGGGGTTTTTAAAAATTCATCATTAAAATAACTGTTGCCTTTGTCTTGCAAAGCATTATATGGTGTTATTAAAAAGGCATCACCATAACCAAAAATTATACTTGGATAAGATAAATTATTAAGGCCATAGTTATCAAATCTCTCTTGCTTTTCTGTAAGATATAGTCCTTCTAAATAAACACCTCTTAATTTTTTATAAGACTTTAGTTCTTTAGTAAATTCTTTAAACAAACCAGAAGAACAATAATATGTTTCTAAAAGATAATTCTCATTATAAGAAATAAATAATTCAACCAAATGGTCACTTAACAATGGATCATTTATCCGTTTGTTCTGATAAAGTGAAATCACTTTTTTTAATACATCGTGCTTTCCATAAATTAGTGACAAAATAGCATCCATTTTTTTATCAAAATCTTTTGCTTGATTAACATTAATACTTTTTCTTTTAACATCTTTTCCTTTTGTTATATTAAAATTTATTCTATTTAATCTTTCTTCTGCTAATGGTTTTAAAATATTTGTATTAGTTTTATAAATACAATCATAATACTTTGGATACTTATAACCTTTCATACGCAGAACAAATACTTTAGTGTTTTTATAATCACTTTCTTTTACATTTGCATATTTTAATAGTTCTTCTTTAGTGTAATGCATAGTAATAAGATCTAACTCAGAAATATCTGTAAACTCATTTATTTTTTCATTATCCCTATCAAATGACACAATCCTAGGCAAACCCTTAACGCTTACAATAAGATAGTATTTAGTTTTATCAATATACATAGATTCGTCCTTTCTATTGCCTTTATTTTATCTAAAATACCAAACATTGGCAAGATATTTTAGTATGATAGAGCAAAAATGTCCCATAATATTAATGGGAGGTAAAAGAATGAAAAAACAAAAAGAAAATCGTTCTAAAAATTCTAGACAAAACAATCAAAAAAAACAAAATGCTAGAAAAGAAGAACAAAATAACAAAAAATGTGATTAATTAAAGGAATGACGATGTAAAGTCATTCTTTTTCTTTAGGATTCATCTGTGATCTAGGATGGCTTTTTAAGTATTCCTCTTTTTCATGCTCTTTAGTAACATGTGTATATATTTGCGTTGTTGTTATATCACTATGGCCTAAAAGTTCTTGAATAACCCGTAAGTCAGCTCCATTAGATAAAAGATGTGTGGCAAAAGAATGCCTTAAAGTATGAGGACTAACATCTTTTTTTATGCCATCATGAAGACAAATATTTTTAAGAATTTTAAAGAATCCTTGTCTTGTAATAGGTGTACCTCGGTTATTTAAAAATAATTCTTCGTAGTTCTTTCCCTTTTTAATTAAGTACCCACGATACTCTTCAATATATAATTTTAAATATTTTTTACTTATCTCATTAAAAGGAATAATTCTTTCTTTGCTACCCTTTCCTTCTACTCTTACTAAATTTTCACTTAAAGAAACATTAGTAAACCTAAGACTTAATAATTCACTTATTCGCATACCAGTAGCATATAAAAGCTCTAACATAGCTTTAGTGCGGTAATCATAAGGTGTATTAAGAGGAATATCTAGTATTTTATTTACTTCCTCATAAGTTAAATATTTAGGTAAATCTTTAGTTATTTTAGGTAGTGGTATACCTTCACAAGGATTAAATGTTGTAAGACCTTCTTCGACGGAAAAAATATAAAAACGATTAATAACAGTTAAGTAATGGGCTCTCGTAGTATCAGTCTTATCACGTTCTTTAATAAAGAAATTTTCAATGTCTTGTCTACTTAAAGAATATGGGTCTTTATTATTTAAATACTCTCTAAAAACATTTAAATTTTCTTCATAAGAAATAAGAGTATTCTTACTTAATTTATTAACATATTTTAATGTATCAAGAAATTTTTGCATGCCATAAGGTAGTTTTTTATTCATATTATCACTCTCTTAAAGTAAGTATAAAAGAAAGACTCTTAGTTGTCAAATAAGAAATGATTTGATAAAATGTTATCTAGGTGGTATTATGGAGAACTTAGCAAACAAAATGCGACCTACTAAATTAAATGAGATTATTGGTCAAAAACACTTAGTTGGTGAAGGTAAAATTCTTACTAATTTAGTAAAACATAAACATTTAGTTTCAATGATTTTATATGGACGTCCTGGTATTGGTAAAACTTCCATTGCGCACGCAATTGTAAGTGAGCTTAAGTGTCATTATAAATTTTTAAATGCAACAATTAATAATAAACAAGATTTTGATATTGCCATTGAAACAGCTAAAATGTATGATGATATGGTTTTAATTATTGATGAGATTCATAGAATGAATAAGGATAAACAAGATTTATTATTGCCTCATATTGAATCAGGGCTAATAACGCTTATTGGTCTTACTACGAGTAATCCTTATCACAAGATTAATCCGGCAATTAGAAGTCGTGTACAAATATTTGAACTAAAAGATTTAACTGAAGAAGATATACTCTTAGGTCTTAAAAGAGCTTGTAGTAATTTAGAAAATATAAAAGCAAGTGATGAGGCTTTAAAATACATTGCTTTTTGTGCCTCTGGTGATTTTCGAAGTGCCTTAAATTTACTAGAAACAGCTTACTATGCTTCTAAAGATTTTACGATTACACCTGACTTAGTAAAAAGTATTAATGCTAAACCTGTGTTTTTTCACGATAAAAATGAAGATGGCCATTATGATGTATTATCAGCCTTTCAAAAATCCATTAGAGGAAGTGATGTTGATGCCTCATTACATTATTTGGCTCGCCTTATTATGGCTGGCGATTTAGATAGTATTTATAGACGGATGAGTGTTATTGTGTATGAAGACATTGGTCTTGCTAACCCTTCAATTGGGCCTAAAGTAATGGCTGCGATTTCGGCTGCTGAATTAGTAGGATTACCAGAAGCAAGAATACCTCTTGGTACAATTGTTACAGAAATGGCTTTATCCCCTAAGTCAAATTCAGCTCATGTAGCACTAGATAACGCTTTAAATGATATTAATATGGGTAATGTTGGTTCTGTGCCTAATCATATAAAAACCAGTTCACCAAACTATTTATATCCCCACAATTATAAAAATTCTTATGTTAAACAAGAATATCTACCAGAGAAATTAAGAGGTAAAAAATATTATTTAGCTAAAGACAATAAATACGAAAATAATCTTAATAAGTTATGGAAAGAAATGAGGAGTGAAAAATGAATATAACTTGCATTGGCAGTGGCATATTTAGTTTTGCAATTGCTAATTTATTAAAAGAAAATAAAAATAATAAAATTAAAATTTGGAGTCATGATAAAGATTTGGTTAAAAATATAACTGATAGTAAAAAAATTAATTTTGATGATTGTACAATGGAAATACCAGAAAATATTACTTTAACGAGTTCTTTAAGTGATGCTGTCGATAAAAATGATGCTATTTTTATATTAGTTAGTAGTAAATACTTTATCGATATATTAAATGAACTACAATATGAAAATATCCGCTCTATACCTATTTTTATAGGCACTAAAGGGCTTTTAGATATACCGCCGTATTTCTTATCAAGTTATGCTAAAAAAGTCTTAAAATCCAAAAATATTAGTTATATAGCTGGCCCTAATAAAGCCCAAGATTTACTTAACAATAAACCAGCTTTAATATCCGTAGGAACAAAGAAAAAGAAAATCTTTGAATTAATAAAAAGTATTATGCCTGACTTTATAAAATTAGAAAGATTAAAAGAATTAGAAATAATAGAACTTGCCAGTACAATTAAAAATATCTATGCCATAGGAGCTGGAATGATTTATCAAAAATACCCTAGTGACTCTACTCTTTTATCTTATAGTGCCCTAGCATATAAAGAAATGGCAAGAATTTTATATTATAATTTTGATTTTGAAGATATAGAATTTTATTCTGGCGTTGGTGGTGACTTTTTCCTAACAAATACGATGCATAAATCAAGAAACTTTATATATGGAACTAAAAGAGCTATTAGTAGTAATGAAGGAAATATATATATGAAAAAAAATACAGTAGAAGGATATGAAAATATTGATAATGTTGTTAGTTTCTTAAAAAATAAATTAAAGAAATATCCTATTTTAGAAGCAATTCATAGTATACTTTATAAAAATGAAAAAACAGATATCTTATATAATACCTGTTTCAAGAAGGACTAATACCCTTCTTTTTTAATATCATTAATTACATAGGCAGAAATAATACTACCAGCTGCCATAGGAACAGCACAAATAGTACCAAGCTCTTTACTCTTTTTAGGAAGTTCTATACTACATAAGACAGGTGTATTTAAAGCACGCTTATCATCTTTTAGTAAATGTCTTATCTTTTTAGCTAATGGATCATTTCTAGTATCTTTTAATTTAACTAATGTAAGTAATTCCGGATGTGTCCGGTTGGCTGTTCCCATAGAAGATATTAATTTTATATTATTATGAGCACATACAGTCATTAAAGTAACTTTTACCATTGTATCATCACAAGCATCAATAACATAGTCAAAACCACTTAAAAATAAGGGCGTAATATCTTCTTTTTGTAAATATTTTGTAATAGTTTTAACACGAATAGTATCATCTATTGTCTTTGCTCTTAAAGATGCAACATTAACCTTTTCTTTTCCTATAGTAGCTTTAGTAGCAAGTACTTGTCTATTTAAATTAGTTAAATCAAAAACATCTTTATCAATTATTGTTATATCTTTAAATCCAGTTCTTATTAATGATTCAAAAACATAACCTCCTACTCCACCAAGCCCAATTAAAAGAACTTTAGTTTCATTAAAAACTTTTATATTATCTTCCCCTAATAATTTAATAATTCTATCATACATAAAATCACCTACAAGCAAAAAAACCAAAGTAAATTAGTGTGATAAAAGCCCGCTCACTCGCAGGTGGGTGTCTCATCTATACTTTAGGATTCTAATTCACTTAATGGATTAGCATTCACACCATATAGAGTTCTAACTCCCAATCATCACCATAGTCGGTTTTATGAAAACTAACTTACCTTTGGTAATTAAATTGTATCAAATAAGTAACTATAATACAAGATAGTTTACGATATATAATGTAAAATTTATAATAGTTATTTAATATGATATTGTTCTTTAAAAGAATCAATATACCTTTTTCTAATCATAGGCATAATAGCCTTTGTAATACTTAAAGCAGTTTCTCTAGCACTAATATTAGTTGTATCTAAATAATAAAAGTTTTGGGTACTTTCACAAAAAAGAATATGTAAATCATTTAGACTATTATTAAATCTAGTGATATTTTGGGCATTTAAAAACCCTCTCTTTTCTAAAGATAAACTGCTTATATAATCTCTTTTTAAGGCAATCATTGGCTCACAATATGTCATAACTAAAAAATCTATATATTCTTTTGATAATTCTAAATATTTTTGTTTTGTAATACTATATTTATCATAACTCATTAGGCCATCTTTATATAAAGCATTGTTCCATATTTGTCTATCATTTATTGATCTATCTATCAAAATTATATCTTGGTTTTGACAAGCATCTTTAATAAGCCTTCTAGCAACCTCATCCATAATTGCCAAGTTATAGGCTACTTTATCAATATTTTGATGCTCACTTTTAAATATCGTTTTATAGTAATCTGAGGTAGTAAATTCTTCGCTAATAGAAACATTAAAGCCACCTTTTTTAAAAAAATCATAAATATTATAAATACTAGAAGTTTTACCAGTTCTTGGTGTTCCACTAAACTCAATAGTAAATGGTTTTTTAAGACTTGTTAACATTTTTAATTTTTGTAGTTCTAATTTTCTTGCATGAAGTCTTTTTAACTCTTCATAATACAATTCATCGCTTTTAAAAATAGTGTCTTTTAAGTATAAATCTTCTTTTTCTTCAAAAACTATATCAATAATATTCTTTAATCTTTTAAATATTGGCATATCAGGGTCTTCATTATATATCAAACTTTCATAAACTTTAGTATAGTACCATCGTTGTTCTTTTTCTCCTCTTTTAAAACACGAAAAGTCTCTATTACTTTCTTTTTGAAATTTAATCATTAAATCTTCTAAATTACTTATTTTATCAGCACATAAAACCGCTTTATGTCGCAAATCAATAGTTTTAATACTATTAATAGTCTGTCTTTTACGCTCTTCCCAAGATAAAGATTTATCAGGTTCACTAGCACTAACAACAAGGCTTGTGATATCATCCCCAAAAATACGAATTAAATCTTCTTTTCTATAAGACGTATCTTCTAAAACATCATGTAAAAAACCAGCTGCAATAACATGTTCATCAAAGCCATATTCCCTTAAAACATTGCCTACAATTAATGGGTGCATAATCATAGGCTTATCAGGTTCACTTTTTCTTACTTGTCCCATATGAGCCTTAATTGCAAAAGTTTTTGCTTCCTCTAAAATATCCATAGTTAATACTCCATTTCTTTCCTTAGTATAACATGACAATAAGAAAAAAAAAGCAAATTTAAGCAAATAAAATCTCTTTAATACTTTTAGAAACAATATCTACTATTAAAGATAAATCTCTTTCTAAACTATATTTAGTATAATAAGCATATTTCTTTTTTAACAACGTAGTATAGCCAATTGATAACACAGGTGTATTAAATGTTTTACTAGTAATCATTTTATTACTTCTCGTTTCTTCTTGAAATATTATGCCACAGTCGTTAATTTCCAAGTTATGATTAAGATATTTATCATTAGTAGTTGTAAAACTATCTACTAATACTAAAAAATCAGGATGTAATAGTCTTACAAGCATCTCAATTACTTTTAAAGACGGAATACCAGTTTTAGCTACAACATCAGGGACAAATAAGGCTACTTTAGGAATTGTTAAAAAATCATTGTAAGCATTGGTAGCTATTAAATTATCTAATACTTTAGGTCCAAAAGAATCCCCTATAACACTAGGATTACCTAGCCCTATAAAAAGAACACATCCACCTTTATAATATTTTTTATAGTAGGCTTTTAAAGTCTTTTTAAATATATTTTTTAATTCCTGAATACTATTTTGCATTACTTTATCATCAAAAGTAACAGTAAAATAATCACCTTTTTCTTTTAGCCCAGTTTTAGTATTTAATAGAAAGTGTTTTATTATTATATTTTTCTTTTGTTGTTCATAAATTAAAACTTTATCGTCAAAGTCTTTAGCACTATCTAAAATAAGTTGTTGTTTCATTTTCATCACCCTTAATAGTATGATCTATTTATAGGGATTTATAAGTTATTTTATTTCAAATTCACCACGATATTCTCTTAAGAAATCTTGTTTCATTTGTTGTAAGTAAAAACGATTGTGAAAAAAATGGCGATGATTTAAAACAATAACTTTATCAACATCATAATCACTACTAATTCTAAAAATTCTTTTTTTTAATGCAAAATATTCATCATCAGTTAAAGTATTATATAAATCAATATATAACGTTTCATTTTGATAATATAAATCCATAAAATCACCCTCGTAAATAGAATAGCACAAGGGTAATATAAAAAAAACAGTTTCGACAAAATAAGCTAAAATTTGTC
The DNA here is from genome assembly GCA_900549625.1 of uncultured Mycoplasmatota bacterium. Taxonomy (GTDB): domain Bacteria; phylum Bacillota_I; class Bacilli_A; order RF39; family UBA660; genus Ventrenecus. The sequence goes on along the minus strand of URPE01000005.1, from coordinate 21,917 downwards.
AAAACCGTATTTTTAATTAGAAGTAAGTTTGCTTTTTACTAAGTAACTAACTTTTCCCATATCTGCAACTGTACCGATTTTTTCAGTTAAATATTTCATAACGCGTCCCATATCCTTAATAGATTCTGGTTTAAGTTCATTTATTGCATCTACTACAGCCTTCTTTATTTCTTCATCACTTAACTGTTCTGGTAAATAGGATTCTAAAATAGTGATTTCTGTATTATTCTTCTCTATTTCTTCTGTTTTTCCATATTTTTTAAACTCTTCTATAGCGTCTTTTCTTTTTTTAACATTTCTTTTAATAACAGCCATAACTTCATCATCAGTTAATTCTTTTTTTAAATTAATGCTTTCTAGTTGTAACTCACTTTTAAGCATTCTTAAAACTGATACTTTAAATGTATCATGGCCTTTCATTGCACTAACTAAATCTGTTTTAATTTTTTCATTTAAATTCATAAAAATCCTCTTTTCTAACTTCATTGTAACTCATAAATATAAAATCTTCAAGAAAAAAAGATACAATATTGTATCTTAGTAATTACGATGTTTACGAGAATTACGAATATTCTTTTTCTTTTCTTCTCTTCTTTTAACGCCTGGTTTTTCATAATGTTTTCTTTTTTTGAATTCAGAAGGGACACCACTTTTTGCAACAACGACTTTAAATCTTCTTAATGCCTTATCAATATCGCCATCTTTTACGATTACTTTATTTGAGTTCATACTTTCCCCTCCCTTCGTGTTTTTCTATACATGATTATAACACTATAAACCCTTTATTAGCAAGAAAAAATTCAGTAAAATGCTGAATTTTGTAGGATTATTACACTTCCATTAATTCTTTTTCTTTTTCTTTACCAAGTTCATCTATTTTTTTATTATATTTTTGAATCAATTCTTGAACATCTTCAAGTTCTAGTTTTTCTTCATCTTCTGGTAATTCTAAACTTTTTATCTCGTTATTAGCGTCTTGCCTAATATTTCTTAATGCTACTTTGGCATCTTCACACATAAGTTTAGCTTGTTTTACATACTCTCTTCTTCGTTCTTCTGTAAGTTCAGGAATAGGCAAAATAATTACTTCTCCGTTATTAGTAGGTAAGATACCTAAGTTAGCCTCATTAATAGCTCTTTCTATATCTTTTAAAACACTTCTATCAAAAGGTTTCACCATTAATTGTCTTGCCTCTGGCACTGTTATATTAGCGACACTTTGAATAGGTGTTGCTACCCCATAATATTCGACCATAACTTTACTTAACATAGCAGGGTTTGCTCTACCAGCCCGAATAGTTACTAGTCTACTTTCTAAGTTTTCAATTGCTTTTTTCATTTTTTCTTCTGTATTCATAAATATCCTCTTTCTATATTTTATTAATAAATTCTTTTAATTCATCATCATTTTTTAAACCAACTAGTTCTTTTTTTAACTCACCACCATCAAAATATAATAAGTAAGGTGTATATTGAAAATGCTCTGAAATACGTTCATCAAGTTCTTCAAATTCCCTATAATAAGAACTATCTTTATCTACTTCTCCCCGATTTAATATGTAAATATTTAAATTATTTTTAACTAATATATCAGAAATATTAGGCATATATTGAAGACACGGATAACAAATATCTCTCGTTGAAAGTAAATAGAACTTTTCATTATTTCTTATTTTCTCCAAAGTAGTTTCCAATGATATAGTTTCAATATTACTTTCTTTAAATACACTGTCAGTTATTATCTCATCACTACCAAATACACGGTTATTAGGATTTGGACTTTGTTTAATAAAGTGAAGAGCTATCTTATCACCAAACATTAGTAGTAACAGAAAAATAACAAAAATCGTACAATAAAGAACTTTCTGCTCTTTTTCACTTAATTTTATTTTATAAATGGCTTTTTTATTATCATCTTGCATAGTCTAACTCCGTAGTTTCTTAAACATAAGATCAAAAGAAGCTTTTTTATTTATTATTTTCTCATTAGTCCAATAATTACTTACTGTAGTATCACCTTTCATTATACTTGTTTCATCATCATAACCAATAATATTACCATCTTTTACAAAAACAACACTTGGAGCATAAATATTTTTATCACCAGCATCAGTAGTTGGTACATAAGACTCAAGAATCTTAACAATATTAGTATAATAGTAGTTTCTATTACTGCGATCATTTTTAAAGTTATAATAATAAATAAATTCTTCATTATTATCTTTAGCAACATCATTTAGCATTTCCGCATAATTATAACTCCACTCATTCTCTGGAAATGAAAAAAATATAACTCCTGTACCAGTATTTAGTAATTCTAATGTTTCTTTAGCATTTTTATATTTAAAGCGATTATCACTAGTAATACCAAATTCTTTAGTAAAACTTTCAGCATCACTTAATTTCTTTATAGGTGCATTATAATTTTTTGTGCCTAAATAAATAAAAGCCCAGATTAAAAAAACAAAACTAATAATATAGAAAATCTTTTGAAACAATGGCATAGGTTTTTTTTCTTTAATCTTAATCTCCATTGTACATCTTCCTTCCACGCTTTTATTATATCAAGATTAATACTAGAAAAAAAGACACTTTATCAAAAAAAGTGTCAAATATAATGTATTAATTACCTTTAACTTGATTCATTACTTCAGCAGCAAAGTCATCATTTCTTTTTTCCATGCCTTCACCAACTTCATAACGAATAGCTTTAATAATTTCACCATTATTGTTTTTAACGTAATCACTAACTGACATACTGCCATCTTTAATGAATGCTTGTTCAACTAAACAAATTTCTTTATAGAATTTCTTGATACGTCCTTCAACCATTTTTTCAGCAATATCAGCAGGTTTTCCTTCACTAATAGCAAGTTCCTTTTGAATTTCTCTTTCTTTAGCTACAACTTCTTCTGGAACATCTGTAATAAAAACATATTCTGGTTTCATAGCAGCTTGTTGCATTGCAACATCTTTAGCAACTGCTTCATTACCGCCTTTTAAAACAACTAAACTAGCAATTCTACCTCCCATATGAATATATGAGCCAAGAACATCACCATCATTTAATGAAACAATCTCAAAACGACGTAAAGAAAGTTTTTCACCAATTTTAGCTGTTTTAGTAACAATTAAATCATGAATAGTACCATCTTCACAAGGAAGTTCTAATGCTTCTTCTAAAGTTTTAGCATCACTTTTTAATAAGGCAGCACCAATAGAATCTATCATAGATTTAAATTCTTCATTTTTACTAACAAAATCAGTTTCAGAATTAACTTCTAAAATAACTGCTTTTTTATCTTCAGCATAAATAGCTGCAAGTCCTTCAGCAGCGATTCTACTTTCTTTTTTATTAGCTTTAGCAATACCTTTTTCTCTTAAAAATTCTTCAGCAGCAGCTAAATCACCATTAGTCTCAGCAAGAGCCTTTTTGCAATCCATCATACCTGCACCAGTTTTTTCACGTAAATCTTTTACCATTTGAGCGGTTACCATAAACCCACCTCTTTCTTTAGTTTATTTTATTATTTTGTTAAAGCTGCAACTAATTCATCTTTCTTCATTGCAGAATAACCTTTAATACCTTGTTCTTTTGCTTCACTTTTTAGTTCAGCTAAAGTCATTTTACTATAATCTTTAGCTTCTTCTTTAGTTTCAACTAATTCTTTAACTTCTTCCTTCTTAGGAACAACTTTGTTTTCTTTAACAGTACTTTTACGATCCTCTTCAGTTGTATAATCAACCATTTCTAAGTGATTTGCTTCACAAATAGCATTATTTAAAGCGCCAAGTACAACTTTAATAGAACGAACAGCATCATCATTTGCTGGTAATACATAATCAATATTATCTGGATCACAATTAGTATCAATTAAACCAAATACTGGAATATGTAATTTCTTAGCTTCACGAATAGCATTCTCTTCTTTTTTAGAATCAACAATAATAATAGCTTGAGGTAATTTAGTCATACCACGAATACCACATAATAAACGATTTAATTTGTCATATTCTTTCTTTAATTTGATAACTTCTTTTTTAGGTAAAACATCAAAAACACCATCTTTTTCCATTTTTTCAATAGCTTCAAGACGATTAACACGACGTCTTATTGTACGGAAATTTGTAAGTGTTCCACCAAGCCAACGTTCAGTAACATAAAATGAATTACTTCTTAAAGCTTCATCACGAGCAACTTCACCAGCTTGTTTTTTAGTACCTACAAATAAGAAAGTACCTCCATTTTCAGCAATACTCTTCATTGCTTCATATGCATTTTCCATGCATTCAACGGTTTTGTCAAGATCAATAATATAAATATCATCTCTTGTCCCAAAAATATAAGGTTTCATTTTTGGATTCCATCTTTTTGTTTGATGTCCAAAATGAACTCCAGCTTCTAATAATAGACTTTTAGAAACTACGGCCATAAAAACATCCTCCTTCGTTAATCTTCTGGCTAGATCTTCTTAAACGTTTCACTCTACGCCGAGAGCACTCGAAACGTTTAATCCCCAGTCCATGTTTATTTGCTTTTACAAAGCCATAATAATTGTATCAAACAAAATGTCTATCGACAACTACTTTTAATTTATTTTTAAGTATTTTTTAACTTTAAGAAGATAAGTATTTGTTATTTTTGACCCTAAATAACCAATCTTATACAAAAACTGACTTTTTTCTACTTTTATTGGTAATTCAATTCTTATGAAAGACTCTTTTTGTAAACCAAAACGCTCATAGTTATTTATCTTTACTCTTTGATAAGTATCTTTTTGTGAAGTGATTTTTAAAACATAATAATTTTTCCTATCATGTTTAATAAAATGTTCACATCTATCATCTATTACTAAAACCGGTCTTGCAATTTTCTCAAAACTTATAGTTCCATCATTTTTTAATAATATAGGCATTTCACAAATCCATATTTCCCCAAAAATAGGACTTGCAATAGCAAGAGAACTTTCTTTTATAAACCCGAGATTAATCATACTTGCAATATCATATTGTTCTTTATAGAATTCATCTATTGTATATAGCACCATATACCTCCTCATATAAATTAAATATGAGAGCTAACTTTTATAAGCTAACTCTCTTCCAATGTTATATCTTAACCAAAGAAAGCATATAACATACGGACAAATAAGCGAAAATATCTAAGCATAAAATACTCCTTTCTAAGAGATAACTTTCATATCTCTACTATTAATATTCAAAAAGATCTTGCAATTTCCTTTTTTTTAAACATATTTTTTTCTAAAAACTTAAAAAAAGTGCCATTATTGACACTTTTTTACACTATTACATAGCAGTAAATCCACCATCACAAGTTAAAATAGAACCCGTTATAAATGAAGCTTCATCACTAAGTAAAAAACATATAGCAGAAGCTATCTCTGTATCAAGGCCTAATCGACCAATTGGTAAACTATTTGCCATTGCCCTTTTCATTTCTTCTGGAGCCAAAGCAAGAATTGGCGTATCGACATAACCAGGCGCTACAGCATTAACACGAATATTATCTTTAGCATACATTAATGAGGTAGTTCTAGTCATTTGCACTATGGCACCCTTACTAGCAGAATAAGCGTAAGACGTAGGACTTCCAACTAACCCATACATACTAGTAGTATTAACAATTGCCCCGCCACCAGTTTTTAGCATACTTTTAATAGCGTATTTATTACATAAATAAATGCCCGTTTGATTAATACCGATGACATTTTGCCACTCTTCCATTGCTACATCACTAAGTTTGTTGGGTGACCCACCAACGCCAGCATTAGCTACCATATAATCAATACGTCCAAAAGTACTTACTGCCTTATCAATCAAATTAATAACATCACTTTCTTTTGATACATCAGTATGAACACCAATAACGTTATCCCCAAGACTTTTAACAATATCATCTAAATCTTTTGAAACATCACCAATAACAACTTTAGCCCCTTCTAATAATAACCTTTTTACAGTAGCAAGTCCAATACCACTTGCTCCACCAGTTACAATTGCAACTTTATCTTTAAATCGCATATCATTCACCTATCCTTCTCTTAATATATTACCACATTTACGAGGTATCTTGATTATTTTTTGAAATACTTAACACTGTTTCTAAAGCTTTAATTAAATATTTATAAACATCCGCGTCAATACTAGGCATATTTTTAATAGTTTCTTTTAACTTAATAATATCAAACTGAATTGGAAGAGTAACATTATCACATAGTTTTGTGCTTATTTCTTCTATAGTATCCCTAAGAGTTTCCCTATCAAGACTATCAAGATTTAAAGTTGTATTTTCATGAAGTTGCTTACTTAGCAAAGATAAATTACCAGGTATAAAAAACTCCCCAAATATTTGCCAAGAATCAGGATAATGTTCGTTAAAAGCCAGATTAGAACTTTTAACTACGTTATATTCATCATTATAAAGACACACACCCACAACTGATCCAGTTGGAACAATATTAACTAGTTTAGTTTTTAATATCTCATAATTTTGACTATAATATATCTCTTTTAAAACCCCCGGCCCATCAAAATTATATATTTTATTAATTTTTGCAAGTTTATTTTTCTTAAGTAATAAGCTACTCATAAGAGCTAAATGTCCACCTTTACTATGACCCGTAACAAAAATTTTTTCTTTTTTCATAGTAATATGCTTCTCTAAATATTTATAAGCTAAAGCATCAGTATAAGTTTTATTCATATAAGACATACGAATATTTTCTAACCAACTAATAAATGTCCCATCTGAGCCTTTAAAAACAATGGTTTTAATATTACCAATACTTACACACATTGCCCCAAACTGCGTTTTATCATTTCTAATATTTATAAAATCACTAATAACCATATCCTTATATCTTTTAGAGTTATTAATAAGTTTTAATATTTTACAAGCAAAAGGACTCATTGCACCAGGCATATCGTTTTCAGAAAAACACTCAGCATAACTTACAAGTTCGCCAAGACTTTTTGAACTTAGAAATGAAGAAATAGGCAAATAAGCTAAAATAGATAATACAAGGTTATCCATCATATTCCAATTAATTTCTGTTACACTTTTTTCTTGATAAAACTTTAAATAATCATAAATATTCATAACATACACCTTCATATTTATTGTAGCACAAAAAATTTATATATTTAAAAAAAGTGCCTTATTTGACACTTTCTAATTTAGTTATAAAAAGAAGATATTTACTATTTTAGGAATAAAGATAATTAGGCCTACTAAAAAAGCTCCTATAGCCAAAACTAAAACAGCACCTGCCGCAATATCCTTAGTTTTTTTAGCCAAAGGATTAATATTAGGACTTACTAAATCAACAATTGTCTCTATAGCCGTATTAAGCATTTCACTGCCAATAACAATAACAATAGAGAAAATACACGCTACCCATTCTAAGGGCTCTAACCCTAGAATAAAACCAAAAGCAATAACAATTAAAGACGCTAAAAGATGGATCTTCATGTTTCTTTCCGATTTTATAGCACTTTTAATACCAATAAAAGCATATTTAAAACTATTAATTAAGCATTTATTTTTCAAATTAATCACCTACCTATAAAATTTTGTCTACTACACTACAATAAAAAATTAAATAAGCAATAGATAATAAGAAGCCTGCAAAAACATCACTTGTATAATGAACCCCTAAATATATTCTACTAAGACCAATACTAATAATCAAGATAAAAAGAATAATAATTAAAGTGAATTTTAAATATTTATTCTTTACATTCTTATATATTAAATAAATTAAAAAACCATAAAAAGCCATGCTTATCATCGAGTGACCAGATGGAAAACTATAACCAGTTTCATTAATAATTCTAAATCCTGTTGGCCTAGGCCGTTGGAGTAAAGATTTTAAAGTTTGATTTAAAATAGAAATTATTACTAGATTAGTTCCTATTAGTAAACCAGCTTTTTTATTTTTAATAATAATAAATAAAATTACAGTTAATAGTATTAAACAAGTAGCGCTACCAAACCAGGTAACCACCTTAACTAAAGGTGTTAATTTATCACTAATTAAATTAGAAACAATATTATAACCAATCGTATCAGCCTTCATAATTTCATTATTAAAGACATTTTCAGTAATAGTTAAAAATAATATTAGTGATATAAAACATATTAGCCATTGATAATTATTTCTAATAAATACTTTTAATTTCTTAAACAAGTGATCACCCCATTAATTATTTAAGCAATTTATTTATATTATGCAACAAACCCCATTTTAATTATACATTTCCTTAAACTATAAATAAACACCCTTAAATATCTTTATTTTTTTCTTTTGTTAGAACCCTTATCAATTCATCTTTTTGTTCTTCCATTATAGGACTACTAGCAGTATTTTCATGGCCCTTACCGCCAAGTTTCTCAGCAATTTGACGGACACTGACACCCTTTTTAATACTTCTGTATGAAACAACACCGTAATCAAGTGAGATTAGCATTGCAAAATCCATATCAAAATTATGTTGGCGAAAATATTCTGCCAAATCGTTACGATATTCAAAGTTGATAAATACTATACCAGCCTTTAAACCAAATATATTTCGGTAATAAACCTTACTAGCATAGTTAGTAAGAATTTCCTCAGTTTGCTTAATTTTATTTGTAATCAACATTTTTTCTAACTTGTTAAATTGGAAAGAAGTATACTCATGTTCATTTAATTTTTCAAACATTAATTTTATATAACCTTCTCGACCAATTGAATCAAATAATAGTGTCAATTCATGAGGCATTTCTTCATGATACTTAGTGGCCCATTCCCATGTATCATACTTTCTTGTTAATTCTACAAAATCTTTAATTAGAGCATCATTATGATTTAAATAACCTTGTTTAATCAAATATTCATAAAATAAACTTGTCCCACTACACAATCCATAAGCATTAGATACTTTAATAGTTGTAAAATCATATTTATTAAATCCCTCTATTATAGCAGACTCATGATGATCAAACACTAAGAACTTGCCATTCAATTTTTCATCTGTTGCTACTTTAGATAACATAGGTTCTTCAAACCATAGATCAGTAACAAATATTTTATCATACTGATAAATTGTCCCATTATTATAATACTTAGTCATTTCATCTTATTATAATACTTAGTCATTTCATCTTGTAAATTAAAAGTTTCACATAAAACATAATCTACATTATTAAAGGCTAATTTCGCCAAGACAACATTTCCCATGTCATCAATATCGCTTTTATGAGTAAATAATAATATTTTATTTTTCATATATCTAAATTCCCTTTCTAATAATTATCTACTAAAATCCATTCTTGTAAATATTTTATCTCAGTATGACAGTAAGGACAAACTTTATTGGTCACATCAATAGACGCACCACAGTTATGACATTTTATCATATTAACGTCTTCCTTAAGTACTAGTTTTTGAACATCATTTTTCTTAAGCAAATATTCATCTTTAGTTATTTTTGCTGATATTTTTCCATTAGCAAAATTAACAATTCGAACTTCTGCTAAAACTTTTACATATTGTATATCATCTTTTGTAAAACTATTAAATTCTAAATAATCTAATATATCAAAATCAATAATATTATTTTCAGAATAATAATACTTCCCTAATTCATAATTTAAGTTATTAAAAAAACTTTTTTTATCTATTTTAGTTTTATCCCAAAATTCTCTTTGCTTTTTATTTTGTCTATCTTTGTATCTTTTAATAGGTTCTAAAACTATATAAGCATCTAAAATATAGAAAAAATAATACAAAATCATTGCTAAAATTATTCCATATATAAACACTTTAAAAATATCCACATTATTAAATGTTCTAGATGTATTTTTAATAAAAAAGAAACATAGAATTAGACTAATAATAAAATCAATAACGCCTGTAACAACTCTATATGAATTATTACTTAACACCCGATCATAATGATATTTACTTCCTAAATCTTTATCAGTATAATCAATATTATAATATGTTCTACAATAAGGACATCCATCAATAAAATCTTTAACTTTTCCCTGCATTCCACAATTAAGACACTTATAATCTTTATTTTCCATTGTTTTAGAAACAAACGTATATAGAATTCTAGAATCAAAAAAAGTTTCTTTATGGACTAATTTTTTTTCAATATAATAGTCTTTCTCACATCTTATTCCTAAGACAATATCATCGTTTACTGAGTCATCGGTATTACGTTCATACATTTTATTATCTACAAAATATTTAGTCTTAATGTTTATGCCAAATCTTCTTAGTTTTTTCTCATGAAAATTTTCTGATACCAACGCCATATTTCTTCTCCCTATCTATTGTTATTATTATTGTTGTTGTTATTATTGTTATTTGATGATGACCCACCACTTGAACCACTGCCACTTGAAGGGACATAATGTGGAATAATTTTCAAAGTGTCATTAGTAAGTTTTATTCCATCAATACTAGTATCTATGCAAAGCACATTTATTACTTCTGGTTCAACTTCAGGATGTTTTAGCATCTTAAGAGTTAAACTATTGTCATTACCAATAATCACCGCATCTTGATTGTTTGCTAAAAAAGCATATATTTTATTTAATTCGCGTTCCGTTAATTCATAATGAGAAGTTAAATCAACACATCTTTTATATCTTATCAATTCTTCATAAGTTTCAGGTTCTTTGTTCATTTTTTATACTCCTTATCTAAATAGTAAAATTCTATATTTTGAAATGGTAAATTAATTGTTTGTATATGATAATAGGCATTGTTTTTTTGCTTAAGGTAATGATAATCCCTAAGGGAAGAGGTTGTAAAAAATAAATTATTAGGTTTATTCCATGAATACTCACTTATATATTGTTTAATCATATTTGTAATATCATAAATATAATATTCTTCAGTGTTCTTACCATTATCTAGCACGCCTTTATATATTTGATGAGTAGCAATATGCCTTTGCTTAGTCCTATTTTCATCACCATAAGTTACTAAATCACCACTTAAAAGCATTATATATAGTGAATTGTTCTCTGGATAATCGCACATTTCTTCTAACATGCTTTTCTTAAGCCATATCTGAACTTTACTAATAGGTGTTATATATATTATATCACGTGATTTTTTTAATATTTGTGAAGCTAAGTTATATTCCATGTTATCTATTTTCAAAATAAAACTTTCAGCATCATATATATACTTAAGGCCTTTATCATGTTTAATTAACTTCTCTAAAGCAGGGTAATCAATCATTTTATTTTCTGGTAAATATTTATCCTTATCTTCTAAACGCATTTTTTTGACATATTTATATACAAATTCATCATTATAAGAATCTTTTAATAAGTTCCTATCTTTATACATTGCTTGTTGTAATTTACATGTATAGCTTTTATTTATATTATAATTATTTTTCACAAACGGACAACCAGTTTTACATAAGTATAAGTAACCACATTTAATACATTCTTCGTTTATTGGTTGTTTATTATGATTGATAAATATTTTGTTTTTAGCTGTATTTAGTATTTCTTCTACAGTATCATTATATATATTTCCATAATAGTAATCTTTATTTTTTTGGCCCCTAACACAAGAATATATATCGCCATTTTTTTCAAGCAAGAAAAATTTTTCACCACAATTATCACAATTTGTACAATATTCTGGACCAAATTCATCAAACCAAGGTCCATTGACACCATAATCTAAATCAGTTCCATCAAACTCTCTATGCATCTTTTGATAAAATAAAACTTGTTCATCTTCAGTTAAATGATGTAAAATTCCATTAGAATTATAATCAAAACCAATCATAAAATTAAAGTCATTCATATCAAGACATGTATTTTCATGTAAAAACTTAATATCTTCTACAATCTTATCAAATTCTTCATAATGTTCCTTAAAAATTGTGGCTGACACTTTCTTTTTATTAGGTATATCTCTTAGTAATTCAATATTTTCAAAAATTCTTTTTAAAGTACTTTGGCCCAGTTTAGTAACCCTATATTTATCATGCAAAGTAAAAGGTAAATCTAAACTACCAGATATAGATACATTATATTCTCTTATAGTATCAATATGCTTTTCTAAATTATACATGTTCGTTTTAATATGGGGATTTCCTATTTTAAATCCTCCAGCCATAATGACATCTTTATTATCATTATAATAATCACTTATATACTTTATTAAATCGTGAAATTCATTCTTTGATAAAGTTGTTACTTCCCCACCATGAAGAGAAATGTTAAACGGTATAACATTAAAGCTTTTAAGCTTTTTAATAGCATAATCTAATGTTTTTAAAGCTGTATACTCAGTTTTATCATCAACAGTATTATCCTCTAAATAGCAATATTTACACCCCATATTACACGCCATTGTAGGAACATATAATAAATGTATATACTTATAATCCATAAATCCTCCTACTAATTTTAATAATTAGAACTATATCTTTTGATAGTTGTTGGGCTACCTTTAAAAGCCCTTTCATTCACGCTTGTTCTTGCTGGAATAGTAATTTTATATAAATTTGTACATTCTCTAAAAGCAGAAGACCCAATAGTAGCCAGTTGACTATTTTGGCTAATTATTACCTCATTTAAAGAATAATCGCCATAAAAAGCATGCCCACCTATTCTACTCACATTATCCGGAATAGTAATACTCTTTAAAGAAATACAGTTTTCAAAAGTGTTACCCTTAATCTCAGTAATATTATCTGATAACTTAATATATTTTAAAGATTTAGCATCATAAAAAGCCTCACCACCTAAGTATGTTAACGAATCAGGTAATGTGATTTCTGTTATTGATTTTGCATTATAAAACGCACCACCACCTAAATATTCTAAATTTTTAGGAATATTTACACTTTTTAATTTAGAGCAGTCTTTAAAGGCTTGCCCTCTTATTTCTGTAATGGAATCTGGCAAACTAACACTTACTAAAAAAGGCATGTTTGAAAATGTATTTCCTCTCAAACTAACAACTTTTTCATTTTTATAAGTTTCTGGTATAGTTGCAGTTTTGAAATTAGTTAAACCAAACATATAATACCTAACAGCGTATCCACCTGGAGTTTTTTCATACAAAATTCTAGGTGATGAAAAAATAATTAATGGTAAAACAATAGCCACTAATAAAGTCAGATTAATAGTTTTTTTAGTATCATCAGCTACAAATGTGTTTTTTGCATTCATTACAATATTAGAGACTTTTTCTTCTGGTCTTGCCTTTAATTGCTTTTTTAAGTATTTAATTAAATTATAATTTTTCGTAATTTTATAGAAAATAAATAATATAATTGCTTCTACTATATATGTCATATTTGGATAATGAAAAAATATTGATAATACAGCCACAAAAACGAGAAGTGAAAATATAATATTCAAAACTTTCTTTCTTCTTAATATTTCAGCTGGAATTAACATAGTTGTTTCATCTATGCCAGCCTGAACTAATTGTTTTTTTATAAACTCCTCTAACATTTCATCTTCGGGCAAACTATAAATTTTATCAAAACTTGTTGGTGTTACTTTGATTTTAGATGGAACCTCAACTGAAGCAGAAGCACTTTCAGAAACGACAACATTATTTCCAGTAAACGGCTCACCACACTTAGAGCAAAACTCATCTGTAATTTGTAACACTGTACCACATTTAGCACATTTTAATTCTATTTCTTTGATTGGTGAACCTGGTAGCTCTGGAATCTTAATAACTGGATTGGATATTTTTTTTGATAAATTTTTTTTCAATATATCTATTAGAACAGCACCTAAAGCAACTGCAACAAAATCTACTATCATAATATTGGTTGACACAAAAAAATCGCAAAATAGTAAAATAATAACTCTTAATGCAAATAAAAGCCAAAATGTTTTCTTAGTATTTTTTTCTGAAATTAATTCTGCTAATGGCCAAAGAACAAACATGGAACTAGCAATAGACACAGTTACCTCAAAAATCATCGCATCAAAAATTGGAAATGAAGTATTATCACTACTTGCAAAAACAAATGTTGGAATTAGCATTAAGGACACCACTAATAATATCTTTTGTAATTTTCTCATATAAAACCAACTCCTTTGTTCTAAAAAATTATAACATAAATTTATAAAGTTTTGTGATTTATGTCAATTTTTATGTGATTTACAAAGCAAAATGTTCTATGATACATTGGAAATAATAAAGATAATATTTTTTTATAGCTAGAATGATTGATAAAAATTTACATCGTGCAGTTAGAAAAATAATATCAATATTTTCGGTCACTTTTCAGTCACTGCATATTTTTAAACAAGAAAAAACGAACTATTTCTAGTTCGAATAAATCTTTAATGGTGCGAGTAGGAAAGTTATTTCAAACTTTTTTCGCAAAAGTAAGTCGTTGCAATAATCACATCAACTTCTAATAATATAATACCATAAATATTATTAATTTAAAATATAATTTTAATGAATGTTTTAAAAGATAGAAAAAGATTACTATTTCTAGTAACCTAACTGATAAATTGTAATTTAGCGAAATAGTAACTTAATTTTCTTTTTTATTAAACATATGGCGTACTTTATCTATTCGATTATTTGGTCTGCGTGATTGAATAACTGGTTCACAAGTAGCAATTTGATAATCTTTTAATTCTGTCAAAAAAACTGCTTGCCCATTTGTATATAGAGTTAAAGTATTACGATATTCATTAATACAACGTACAGGAATATGTCCTGTAAAAATAACTTCATCATTTTTTGATTGACTTGTTTCAATTATTGCACAATGTTTTTGTGCATCTTTATATGCACGAGAAAAGTATCCCTCTGGTGTAAAAAGTATAAACGAAAGATATGGCTCTAATAATTGCGTTCCCGCTTTTTTCAATGTTTGTTCAAGTACAATTGGGGCAAGAAAGCGAAAATCCGAGGGAGTACTAACAGGGCTATAATAAACACCATATTCAAAACATATTTTACAATCTGTCACTTTCCAACCATACAATCCTTGCTCCAGTCCATAATTAATACCTTCTCTTACTGCATTTTGAAAACTTTGATTTAAATAACCGAGTGAAACTTTGCTTTCGTACTGTATTCCAGTGCCAATTGGAAGTGGAGTTATTGATAATCCAATTGATGCCCAAAATGGATTTGGTGGTACTTCAATATGAATAGTATAATCTGCCTTTTGTAATGGCTTTTCCAAATAAATTACGGTTGGATCTTCGATTCTTATGTTTATGTGATATTTTTCAATCAACAGAGAACAGATAACTTCTAACTGCACTGTTCCTAAAAAAGAAATGATGATTTCATGTGTTATCGTATCAACATAATAACGTAAAAGAGGATCAGTATCTGCAATTTCTGTAAGAGCATCCAATAATTTTTCTCTCTCTTCTATTTTTATCGGTTCAATTCTTGTTCGTAGTATTGGTACAGTCTTGTCATTCCATACATTGCATGGCAAAATCTTTTCATTTCCTATAATATCGTTCAATCTTAATGTATTGTTAGGTATAATAAAAATATCTCCAGAACAAACTATTTTTGTCTGTATCATTTCCCCATTTGAAGGAATATATATTTCTGTAAGTTTCATTTTCTTTTTTTCTGGCAACATAATTGTATCTCGTAAGTGTAATGTTCCACTGTAAAGACGCAAATAAACTAATCTTTGCTTATGGTCTGTATATTCAATTTTAAAAACTCTTCCACATAGTTCTGAATCATTCTCATTCATTTCAGAACAAAAAAGATTTGAAATAGCTTCGATAAGTTGTTGAGTCCCTATATTATTTCTAGCACTTCCATGGTATATAGGAAACAACGAACCTTTTTTAACACACCTATATTCTTCATACATTAATTCTTGTATAGTCAATTTTTCTCCTACAATATATTTTTCTAAAAGTTTATCATTTTTGGAAATTACAGGATCCCAATCATCTAAATCAATGATATTTTTAATTGATATTTCTGGAGTTAATGTTACATTTTGCATAACAATAATATCATTTGAAAGTTTTTCTTTGATATTTTGATAAATATTATTTAAGTTAATTCCATCCTGATCTATTTTATTTATAAAAATAATTGTTGGTATATTCATTTTTTGAAGTGCATGGAATAGTATTCGGGTTTGTGCTTGTACACCATCTTTAGCAGAAATTACTAAAATTGCTCCATCAAGAACAGATAAGGAACGATACACTTCTGTTATAAAATCTGTATGTCCAGGAGTATCTACAATATTGATTTTGTAGTCATTCCAATTAAAAGAAGTAACTGCTGCCTGAATTGTGATTCCACGCTGACGTTCTAAAAACATAGTATCTGTCCTTGTTGTTCCCTTATCTACACTGCCTAATTCTAAAATTGCTCCACTTGTATAAAGCAGACTTTCCGTTAAGGTCGTCTTTCCTGCATCTACATGAGCAAGAATACCAATGTTGATTATTTTCATGAAATTTCCCTCCCTACAAATTTATCTTTTAACTTAAAATCAATATTTGCTAATTTTGTTCTTTTAAACTATTCTCAAAATCAATTATCCACTTTTCTAATGTTTCTACTAATGCTAATTGTTGTTTGAACATTTGTTTTCCAACATTAGGAATATGTTGTCTATGAGAACGTCTTTCATTTAGTAATTCTTTTAATTCTAATATCTTTGATTTTATATTAGAAACAAGAATCTGTTTTTGTTCATCATCTACTAAATCTAAATTCGTGATAATAACATTAAAATCCAAATATAGACTAACATCAGAATTTGAAATATCATTCATAAGTTTATTAAAATAATCATTACCTTTGTTAGTAATAGTATATATTGCTTTATCTGGCATATTTCCCTCTTTCTCTTTATGGCTAACAATATATTCTTTTGATTCTAATTGTAATACTTTCTTATAAATAGACTGTTCACTAATTTTTACCCATCTTGGTATATTACGATATTCTATATTTTTTTTAATATCATAAGCACTTTGTGATTTTTGTTTAATAAGTCCTAATAATACCAAATCTATATTTGACATAATCTCTACTCCTTACTTAATATAATCTGTAACGCCAAGTCTATTTCCAAATGGATCTTCAAACTCGACTGCATTACCAGTTCCAATTTTAAAAGGCTCACTCAAAAATTTTATATCATTATTCAACATTTCTTTATAGAAGATTGCAACATCTTCTACTTCAAACCATATTGTAGGCTTTAAATTCTCAAATTTATTTTTGTCTTTTAAAATTATTGCAGGTTCTTCATTTCCAATATTATAAGCAACCATTCCCTTATCAGAGAAATCAAATTTCTTTTTTAACCCCAATATTTCCTCATAGTATCTTTTTGCTTCTTCCATATTATCTACAGGAAGAAAATAATTGTCATAATTTTTCATATATTTAATGTCCTCCTTTCTACTATAAACTACACTACTATATTTTATAGTAGTTATCGTTAAAAGTCAATATATAATAAAAAAATAGATTAGTTGCACTGAACTAATTTATTTGTATAACTGCCTGTCGTACAAAAAAGACTGTCATTACTGACAATCTTTTTGGTAAATTACTATTTGGTATTATAAACCTGTAATTATTATATCATGTATTTGATTGATAATTACAGGCTTTTTTACTATGATGTAAGAGGATTGGTTAACGTATTACTATTGGAGTTTTTATGCTCGCACGATAAAGTGTTAACTAACCTCTACATTCAATATTCGATTAAGCAAGTTGAGTTTATTACTCGTATAAAGAACCAAAATGAAAATTTGTAGAAGAGTTAGATCCAATCATTAAATTATTTATTTTAGAAGGAGGAAGTTATGAAATATGGAGTTGGAATTGATATTTCAAAAGGTAAAAGTACAATAGCTATTTTAAGTATTGAAGGAGAAGTAATTAAAGAACCTTTTGAATTTAGTCATAGTCAAAATGATTTAGATAATTTAGACTTATTATTAAATCAATATTTAAAAGAAGATTTAAAAATTATTATGGAAGAAACAGGAACTTATCATTTACCAGTATTGTCTTATCTACTTGAGAAAGGTTATTGTGTAATTGCTGAAAATGCTTTTAGAATTAAGAAATATTTAGATCGTGGATTAAGAAAGGCAAAGACGGATAAAAAAGATTCATTAAAATTAGCTGAATATGCCTGTGATAATTGGTACAAGTTAAAGATGCCTATTATAGAAGATAGTAAATATAAGAATTTAAGATTTTTATCAAGGCAATATTTTGCTTTTAATAGTATTAAAGTACAACAAAAAGTAAATTTTTCTAATTTAACAGACATGTTATTCCCAGGATATTATGGATTATTAGATGAAAATAATTATATTCTAGGTTTAAAAGTATTTCAAAAATATTCTTTAGAAACAATCAAGAATAAAAAGTTAGAAACATTTATAAATGAAGTTGATAAGATTGCACAAAAAATAGGACATAAAAGAGCTGGTATTACATTTGCCAAAAAAGTTTACGAACTAGCAAGGCAATCAGTTCCATCATGTCCATCTTCTGAATATACACAATTAATTATAGATAATTGTGTAGTTGCTTTAATTCAATCAATTGAAACAACTAAAGAAATTATATCAAAGATGCAAGAAATTGCCAATACATTACCAGAATATGAAACTGTAAGGAGTATGCCAGGAGCTGGTCCAAGACTTGCACCACTTTTAATTGCTGAAATTGGGGATGTTAGAAAATTTAAAGATTCTAGTAGTTTGATTGCTTACGCAGGAATAGACGCACCACCATATCAATCGGGACAATTTGAAGCAACAAATAGACATATATCTAAACGTGGTAATAAATATTTAAGAAAAACTGGTTATGAAGTAATGAAAGCAATCAAATCTTTTTATAGTATTGGCAATGAATTCTATGATTACATGTTAAAGAAAGAATCTGAAGGCAAAAAGAAAAAAGTCGCTAAAATAGCAGCTTTAAATAAGTTTCTAAGGCAATATTATGCCAAGTTAATTAAGTTATACAATTAAAAAAATTTTAACCTTTATTAAGGGGTTTTTGGCGTGCAATAATTTTACAAATCAAAAAAATTTAAATTATTTATAAAAAACTATTGATTTATATTAGCAAGTTTATCTAACAAATCAATAAATTGAAAGTTATAATTACAATATTAACTGTGATGCAGATGCTTCTGCCTCATATTCATCATAGTCAATATTTGTGCTGCCTTTCTCTAAAGCATAATTGAAAGCATTTTGTTTAACTATATCATAAATATAAATTTTACCACATTTAGGGCAAACTTTTACAGGTATATTTTGAACCTTAATTTTACAATTTTGATTTGATATTTCCGTATCAATTTTACCAATTTTAAGCCATCCTTTACATTTCCTACATCTAAACATTATATCTACCACCTACTACTTAAAATAAAAATTTTGATAAAACAAAAGCAATTGTTATTGCTATTATCACTATAATAATAACAAATAGAATTTTTAATAAATTATTGTTTTTGACTATATTAATATCTATTTCATTCACTTTTGTTTCAATAACACCTTTAATATCATTATCTAAAAGTTCATCTATACTTACATTTAATGCTTTAGATAATAACTTTAGTTGTTCTGGATTTGGAGTGGTTTCATTCAGTTCCCAGTTAGAAATGGTTTGTCTAGTAACATTAACTTTTTCGCCTAATTGTTCTTGTGAAAGACCTGATTTTTTTCTTAATTTTAAAATATTTTCTCCTAGCATATTTTTTCTCCCTTCAATATCAATTATAAATTATTGTTACTATACAAGTCTACCAAAGGACTTTGGAACTTTGTCAAAGAATTTTAACATTTAGATAAATTACTATTTAACCAATCACTAAATTGTAATTTATACTTTACTTTATTTTTTTAATAGGGTGTCTTATAACTGTTTTTAATTTATTAACATCACATTTTCTTGGATCACTTAAATATATTTCGTGATGGTATCTCTCATCAGTTATATCTAATTCATAACCATTTTCTTTCATATATTCGTGCATTAAATTAACTGTTGCTGGCTCATCATCATAAGAACCCAAGTGCATACATTGAACACATAGACCTTCATCATAAGTTAAAAACTCAACTCTTGAAAAATCTTGTTTCTTCTTTTTTGTTGCTTCTTCAATAGCCCACTCGAAATCATCTTTAGTTACAAAATCTGGTAATCTAATAATAGATATAAAGTGCATAGTATTTTTATTATTATAATCAATGCTACCTTTTAATCCATCCTGCCACCAAAATCCTTCTAATGGTGGAACAACATATTCAAAAAAGCCATCTATTTTATGAGTTCCTTTGTAACTCATTTTTATTGTATAGGCAATACCATATAACAATCCAATTGTATTTTTATAATCTCCGTTTTCTTCGTTAGGGTTTCCAGATCCTCTAACTGCTATATAATTCATTTTAGGAATTTCTACTATACTAGGTTTATTCTTTGGCATATAGAATTCCTTATATTCTTTTTTGTAATCAAAAGCCATAATTACATCTCCAATCTATTTAACAAATTATTATTTATCTAACAAATCAATAAATTGTAATTTATCTAACAAGTTTCTCTATCGAATTGTATTCATCTCCACTTATTTGATATATACCATTATATGGTTGTTCAATATAATAACTATTGTTTTTCTTATATACGAATATTGTAGATACTCCAGCTTCTATAAAGTGAAAATCAACTTTTATTTCATCATCAATATTTACAGGTGCATCTTGTATGCTTTCGTTTTTAGTAACTCTTTTTGTACCATTTAAAATATATAGTATATCTTTCATTTCTTCTCTGCCATTAATACTAATATCTTTTTCATTTTGATTTAATGAAATACTTTCTAATTTTTCAAGTTGAGGTAAATTGAGTGTATAAGTCCTTCTATCTCTAAAATGATAAAAAACTCCTATCACTAACACTACTAATACAATTATACCTAATACTGCAAATAATACATTTTTGTTTTTCATACCCATTCCTCCAATCATTTCAACAAATTACTATTTATCGAAATAACCTATACAAATATATTATATCAAAAAAAAACTAATTTTTCTATTGGACTACTTATTTTTAGTGAAATATCGACACTAATATAAATAATACAAGTATAATTAAAAATATAGTAAATAGCATATAAGCAAACTGAATGGAGAAATCCATTCTTTTTTTTGTTTGAAAGGTGGTGTAGAATATGAATGAATTGATTTTAAATAATTTGAATTTAGTACATTTTGTAATAAAGAAAATGAATATCAAAATTGGAAATGATTTTGATTATGATGATTTATATCAAGTTGGAGTAATAGGTTTAATATATGCCTCAAAGAATTATGATGAAAATAAACACATAACATTTTCTACATTTTCTTTTGTTTGTATAAAGAATGAAATTTTAAAATTTATTTATAAAGGTAGTTACAATGACTCATTACAAGTCGAAATTTGTGATGATGTAGTATTGGAAGATACTATTAGAGATGAAAATGTTAACATAGAAGAAGAAATTATATTTAATGAAAATAATCAAGAATTACATTATATTCTAGATAACTACCTTAATGAAAATGAAAGAAAAATAATAAAGATGTTATATGGAATAGATAGTAAAGTATATAAGCAAAATGAAATATCAGAAATATTGAATATTCCTCAATATAAAGTATCAAGAATCAAAATTAGATTGTTAAAACGAATTAAGGATTGTATTAACAATCAAAAGTTTTAAAACTAGATAGAATTGTATTTAATAAAATTTATAAAAATGTTATAATAATATCAATAAGTAGTTGATATTTGGTATATTTTTATTGTAAAACTTAAATACAATTAAATTAATAAAAACAT
>URPE01000004.1 GCA_900549625.1 uncultured Mycoplasmatota bacterium | reverse complement strand
TTAAAAATCTACAAAATAATGAGTTTATAGATATCTCTTAACAAAAATCTAAATAAAAGAAAAAGTAGTTAAAAAATATCTTAACTACATTATACGAGAGAGGTAATAGCAACCATCGTGAGTAATCCTGATTCTATTAAAAGTAAGTATCATAAAACTGATTTAGCAACAATTATTAAATATGGTTCCCCTGCCATTCAAAGACCTAATACATATCCTGAGCATTCAATAAGCTATTTAGCCATAAACAAAGTTTCATTAAATGATATATATCATTTAGAAAATATGGAAATACTTGCTAATAATCCAGAAATAGGCAATTATCTATATCAAGTAATGACTTGTCAAGAAACAATAAAAAAACCTTTTTACCGAAGAATCATAGAAGAAATGATAGAATATAAAGATAATAAATATTATGCTTTTATGCTTTGTTATTACGCTGTTGGATATAAAGAGGCAAAATATGCAATGTCTCTAAAGGAATATAACATTGATTTTGATATAAAAGCAAAATATGATTTTGATGAAATATTAAGAAAAATAGATGAAAAAATAAATGTTATTGATAGTAAGTGCAAAGAAATTGTTATCCATGAATTAACAATAGCCAAGCCAATAGAACAACCAAAATCAGTGCTAAAAAGAATCTTTGGCAAAAAATAATATATGCTGTTTAAGTAAAACCCACCAAATTTTATAATAACCAAAAAAATACTTTCCATTAAAAAAAATCACTTAAAGTCGTGATTATAACTAATTTCTTGAATTATTGTTGTACAAATTTTATTCTAGTCTGCAAATTTTTACCCTTATCTATTTCATCAATATTAGCAATTCTTACTATAAAATCATACTCTTCACTAGTATTTTTACTAACAATATCACCAGTATTTAATAAAACGTTACTAGTAGGAAAGTATCCACTATAAAGAGAAACACTTTTATTATTTTTAGTTAAACTATAAGTAACACATTCTTGACAGCTTAATGAATTAACTACTTCTTCAAAATCTATAAAAAAATTTATATCTTTATCTGTTCTATTATCAACTTTTATTCGCATTGAAATAGCATCTCCATTTTTAATATCAGAAAGCAAAATATTACCGGCATTTTCATATTCAATATTTAATGTATTCGACTTATTTTTCTTAACCACCTGTGTTTCATATGTATCATATATAAAAATAAAGATTAACAAAGTAATACCAATATATTTCAAGATTTTTTTCATTAAAATCTTATCTCCTCATGGTTTGGTTCACTATAAAGATCTTCAAACTTACCTTTCCTTGACTGAATCATTAACCCAATAATTCCAATAACAAATAAAACAACTGATACAACAAGTGCCACTTTAAAACCACCAATCATTAATGAATCTGTTCTTAATGTCTCTATAAAGAATCTTCCAACACTATACCAAACTAAATAAAAACAAGTTAAACTTCCCACTTTTAAATATTTATAGTGTCTAAGAAGGATTAAAATAATAAATCCTATAATACACCAAACAGATTCATAAAAAAACGTTGGATGATAATAAGCTCCATTAATATACATTACATTAATAATAAATTCAGGTATTTTAAAAGACTCTAAAGTACTTCTTAAAACAATTCCCCCATGTGCTTCTTGATTAAAGAAATTTCCCCATCTTCCAATAGCTTGAGCAAGTATTACACTAGGTACAGCCATATCAATAATTTTTAAAAAACGAACCCTATACTTTTTACAGTAAAAATATACTGTCAAAAAACCAGCAATTAACCCGCCATGAATAGCTAAACCACCTTCCCATATTCTAAAAACACTAATAGGGTCTGATGCATAAATCTGCCAATTAAATATTACATAGTAAGCTCTTGCCCCTAAAAAGCCAACAATAACGGCCCAAAAACACATATTAAATATAAATTCTTTCGGATAATTATATTTCCTACTCTCTCTTATTAAAAGAAATATACCTAAAAAAACAGAAACTAAAAGTAAAAAAGAATACCATTTAATAGAAATAAAATCTGTTGTAAATAAATACTTATTCATCAATCCATCTCCCTTATAACTAATAAAATTTTACCATATAATGTTAAATTTGTGAAATAAAAAAGAAAATGACTAACTCATATTGTATATATATTATTGGAGGGACTATGCAAAAAATAAAAGTAAATGGTTATACATTAGATGAAGAACAAACAAAACCTATCATAGATAATCCTAAATATTCGATCATAATAGCTGGCGCAGGATCTGGTAAAACCCTAACCCTTGTAGGTAAGATTAAGTTTTTATTAGAAAATAATATTTATAAAGAAAATGAAATACTATGTCTTTCCTTTACAAATGAAGCCACTATTAACTTAAAAAATAGTATTTTAAAAAACACCGGTAAAGAAATAGATACTTTAACATTCCATAAACTTGCTCTAAAAATATTAAGTCTTGCAAACTTAAACTATGGTATAGTAAGTGACGATTATCTTTCCTATATTGTTGATGAATTATTTAAAAGCTATTTTTTTGGTAATGACTTATTAAAAGACGCTTTCTTAAAACATAATAATATTTATTTTTTTAAAGAAAAAAGACTAAAAGAACTTTTAAAGTCTAACGATATAAGCAAATTAAAAAAAACAATTATTACATTCATAAATTTATTTGCTAATACTAACAAAGATAAATATGCTTTTTACGAATTTATCAAAACTACTAAAAAGAAGCATTTACTCCTAATCATTTATGCCATCTATACTATTTACTTAAGCGAAAAAGAAAGTACAGGCCAAATTGATTTTGATGATATGATAAAACTTGCTACAAATATACTTACTGAAAAAAACATATCTTTACCTTATAAAATGATAATTATTGATGAATTTCAAGATACTTCCATTGTTAGATTTAATCTTATTAAAAAAATAGTGGCCCAAAATGATGCTTCATTATGTGTTGTCGGTGATGATTATCAATCTATTTATCACTTTTCAGGTTGTGATTTAGAACTATTTTTAAACTTTACCAAGATGTACAAAGATGCGAAACTTTATTTTTTAAATTCTACTTATCGTAATTCAAATGAATTAATTAAAACCCTAGGCAACTTTATTATGAAAAATAATAGCCAAATCAAAAAAACTCTTAAAAGTAATAAAACATATAAAAAACCTATTAAAATTGTCTATTATAAAAATGAAAATACTATCTTAAGAAAAGTATTAAAAAAAATACCCCAAAATAACGAGGTATTTATTCTCGGCAGAAATAAAATGGATATTAAAAAGTATACTAAAACACTACCCTATAAAGAAGAAAACAATCATATTTATTTTAAAAATGATGTACATTCCATTAGATACTTAACCATTCATGCCTCAAAAGGCTTAGAAAGTGATACAGTAATTATTCTAAATGTCAATAATACTTTATATGGTATCCCATCTAAGGTAGAAGATGAAAGTATTTTAAAGTTAGTGAAGAAAACAAAGCCTTTCCCATATGAAGAAGAAAGAAGACTATTCTATGTTGCCTTAACAAGAACCAAAAATGAAGTATATTTACTAGTAGATGAAGATAGTCCCTCTTGTTTTATCAAAGAAATCAAAAAAAGTACAAATACCGAAATTATTCATCTTTAATTGTACTTATCATTCTTATATTAGTTATTTTCTCTGGTAATGTCTTAACCCCAAAAATTAAAGATAAAAAAGTTATATTATATAAAAGAATAGTTAAAGCCCCTACTACAATAAAGGCATAGTTTTGTAATTCATTTGTTACTATTTTATAACGTTCTAACAAATAAAAAGCTAAAAGTAATATAACCGGTAAAATAAGATAAAAGAAAATATTTAATAAATAATAAATTAGTATTCTAAAGAAACCTACTTTCTTTTCACTTACAAACTCTAAATTTAAAAATTTCATAAAAACAGTCTTCCCATGCAAAATATGTGTCATTATAGGATAATAAAAGAAATAAACAATAATTAACAGTGATAAATAATACTCTTTTTGATGTGTATACCCCCTTAAAAAGAAAAAAGCAGTAATAAATATAACACTAAAGAATGCTATATCAAGTAGAAAACAAAATATTCTTTTAACAAATGTAACACGCACACCACGAGCCTTAGCTCGTTTGTTTAACACATCTTTACTAGGTAATATTTTTAATAATAAACTACCGCCAAAATAACCTAAAAACCCACCAAAAGTATTAAGTAGCAAATCATCAACATCAAAAACTCTATATGGTTTAGGATAAATAAAGTATAATCCTGATAACTGTGTTAATTCAAAGAACAGACTAAATAAAAAACTATATAGCACCACTCTTTTTAAATCTTTATTAAAGTAATAATGTAAATAAAGACCAAAAGGCAAAGTCAAAAATATATTGAATATAGCTTCGTAAAAAACGGGATTTTTCATAGTTGGAAAGTATGTAGCAAAATCACTAACATGAAAACTAGTAGTATTTAGTATTTCATTAATAAAATGAAAAGGATGTAAATTATAAGAAACACTAGGTAAAGAGACTAACGCATCCTTACTAGGTAGAGGTAATATTACTAAAAAATAAGCATTCATAAGGTATAATATAAAAGAATAAATAACTATTGTTTTAAAAAAACTAATTGAACCATTCTTATGATATTCCCCTAACATATAAGGTAATGTAAACAAAAAAGCAACAAAAGGAAATATAATAAAAGCAATTTCAATCGAATAACGAAAAGAAGACATAATTTCACCTCCACAGCAAAACATTAAATAGAAACACCAAGCTAGTTTAAAATTTCATATCAAAAAAGCACAAGTTTTTCTGTTAGCATAATTTTAACAAAATAACGAACAGAAACCAATAGTTAATAGCTAAAGTTTACTATAGCATTTAATAAATGTCTGCACTAGACAAATTTTAATATAATAATCACTTATAAAATATTAGTATTATTTTATTACGACACGGCGAAATTTTTTCACTATTTTACCATTTTATTACACCATATAAAAAGAATAACCATAAAGTTACTCTTAATATCCTAATTTTTTATAATAATCATATAACTCCTTAAAGCGATTAAAATGAACTATTTCTCTTTGTCTTAAGAATAATAAGACACTTATTAAATCGACATCATTAGTTAACTTAATTAAATTCTCATAAGTTGCCCTTGCCTTTTGCTCAGCCGCCATATCTTCTGATAAATCGGCTATCACGTCTCCTGTTACAGCAAAATAACTAGCTGTAAAAGCATCCCCAAAAGAATTTGCAGGATATATACCTTTACCATGTTCAGTGTACATAGAAGACAATCCTTCTTTTTCTAATTCTTCTATAGTTGCGTCTTTAGTAAGCTGATAAATCATTGTACAAATCATTTCACAATGGCCAAATTCTTCAGTTGCAATATCATTTAAAAGTGCCCGTCCTTTTTCATCTGGCATAGTAAACTTTTGACTAAAATATCTTAAAGCAGCCCCAAGTTCACCATTAGCCCCACCATACTGCGTAAGTAAATACTTAGCCATTTTTAAATCTTTATTCTTAATATTAACAGGATAGTTTAAGTGTTTAACATATTTAAACATAGTTACTACCTCCCATGTTTTCCCAAGGCCAAGGATTATCACTCCACTTATAACTAGTACCAACATCATCACATAAAGTAAGTGGTCCATACATATTAATATATTTTTCTTCTAACTCATTTTTATCATGAATTAACTCTTTAAAATAATCATATGCTTCTTTATCATTTGGTCTTAAATCTAAATAAAGATTCAAATCATTTACTGCAAAAGATAAAGCCATAATTTCAAATAATAACGCTTCTTTTTCACTAGTTGGTTCTAATTTAGAATAAGTTAAATTATCAAAAGGCTCATATTCATTTTTAAATAAATTACCCCTTAAAAAACCCTCTTTAGGACTTAATAAATTACTAGCTCGTAATTCTTTTGTAAAATCACTACCAGGAATTTCAAAAAATCCAATGTTAAAATTTGTGTCATCAAATAACATACTAATGCTCCCTTCAAAAGTAGTATAAGATAAACACATAATTTTGCATGGGCTTTTAACTAAATAGTTTCTACTTCAATTGTCGGATCTAATTTATGAAAAGCTTTAGTAATAAAATAGTTTAATCTTTTATAAACATATAAAGAATCAAGAGCTAAAACAAATATAATTAAAATACTAGTCGGATTTAATTTTATTAAGTTGAAAAATGCGTATTCACGAGTTATACAAAATAAGAAGCCTATTAACATAACAGTAAATAATGTCCCCCGAATAATTGTAAATGGTTTACATATTTTGTAAAGATAAATAAGCCCGGTTATAGCTGTTAAATAAACGCTTAAAGAGCTTTGCATTTCATAAGAAAGATTAAAAGCCATAGTAAAGCATGTGACAAGAATAACATTAAATAAAACTGTCAAGCTAGTAGGTAAGGCTCTAGAAACAACTTTAAGTAAAAACTTACCTTTTACTAAATCAGTATTAGGTTCAAGTGCCAAAATAAATGAAGGAGTACCAATAGTAAAAGTTGTAATAAGAGTAAGTTGAATAGGAATAAAGAAATATTTAGAAGAAATAATAACACTAAATAAGATCAGTAAAATAGTATAAATAGTCTTAACTAATAAAAGAGATGCTGATCTTTCAATATTATTAATTGTTCTTCTGCCTTCCTTTAAAATATAAGGAATAGAACCAAAATCATCATTTAATAAAACAAGTTTAGATACGTTTCTTGCCGCTTCACTACCACTTGCGACAGATATAGCACAATCAGATTGTTTTAGAGCTAAAACATCATTCACACCATCACCAGTCATTGCAACACATTTACCACTACTTTGTAAGGTACTAACAATTAATTTTTTTTGTTTTGGTGTTACCCTTCCAAAGACATTTACTTTATCTACCACTGAAACTAACTCTTCATCACTTAAAGTATCAGTATTAACACTATTTAACTTATTTAAGCCACACTTTTTCGCAATTCCCTCTACTGTTTTAGCATTATCACCAGAAATTATTTTAATTAAAACACCTTGGCTTTTCAAATAATTAAGTGTAGATGAAGCATTTTCTCTTATAATATCTTCTAAGAAGATAAACCCAATAACTTCTAAATTAGTAGGATTTTTAGTTAAGGGTTCACTATTTTTAGCAATGACAAGCACTCGGTAATCTAAACTATTTTCTTTTAAAACATCTTCATATTTAGAACAATCTTTTTTTAATAAGTTCTCTGGTGCCCCCAAATAAATTGACCCCATATCTTGAACTTTAATACCCGAAAATTTTCTTTCAGAAGAAAAAGGTAACTCTTCTTCTTTATGACTTTCTACTATATTCTCAAACTTCTCTCTAATAGCCTTAATCGTGGCATTTTCATCACTAGAAAGACTACCATAAATACTTAAAATATTTGCCATCTCTTCTTTAGAATATGGTTTACTTGGTAATATATCATGAACTTGCATCTTACCCATCGTAAGTGTCCCTGTTTTATCAAGACATATAACGTCAACTCGTGCAAGTGTTTCAATACAATATAATTGTTGTACTAAAACTTTGTATTTAGAAAGCCTAATAACACTTACAGCCATAACAGAACTAGTAAGTAATACAAGA
This sequence comes from uncultured Mycoplasmatota bacterium, assembly GCA_900549625.1. Lineage (GTDB taxonomy): Bacteria > Bacillota_I > Bacilli_A > RF39 > UBA660 > Ventrenecus. Next base: position 72,138 of record URPE01000004.1, on the reverse strand, counting down.
CCTTCTGGAATCATACCAATTAAAGCCGCTACTGTATAAAAAATAGAACCTGTAACTGACCCACCCGTCGCAGCAAGTTGACTAAAGAACATAATAATACCAATAGGAATAATTAAAAATGACAATATTTTAAGTAGTTTTTCAAACGAATCCATAATTACTGAATGAACTTTGCTTTCATATTTAGCCTCAGCTGATATTACCGAAATATAGTTATCTTTACCAACATGAGTAACACGAGCATAAGCGTTACTACTAACAATGAAACTGCCTGATAAAACCATATCTCCTTCTTTTTTTAAGATAGAATCAGGTTCCCCAGTTAAAAGTGATTCATTTACCTCCACACTACCATCTAATATAAGTGAATCTGCAACCACTTGATGCCCACTTTTTAATAAGGTAATATCATCAATAACTAACTCGTCTAATGATAAAGATACAACATTACCATCTCTTATAGTATCAATTTTTGATTCATTTAACATAGATAATTTATCGACTATTTTTTTTGATATAATCTCTTCTATAATACTAATAATAGAATTAATAATAATCACACCCATAAATAAACAATTCTTTAGTCCCATCAAAGCTTGCCCATCTAAAACTCCTGCAATAAAAACGGAAGCCCCAAGAGCCATGTTTAAAAAATTAAAGTAAGTTAAAATATTAGATAAAATTATTTCTTTAATGGTTTTAGTTTTTGGCCCATCATCATAATTAACAAGTCCTAAAGTTATTCTTTCTTCTACTTCTTTTTCTGTTAATCCTTTTAATTCATTAGTTTCTTTCTTCTTCATATCAATCACAATTATATTATAGCACACCAAGCAAAAAGACACCTACAAGTTATTGTTAATATATCAAAGAAATACATAAAAATTATTTTTATTTACTCTTTTATTTTAAGCATTTTTATGTTAATATGTATGTAATGAAAGAAATTTCATATAATAAAAAAGAGAACCTCTAGTTTTTCTGAGCTAGACGTCCTCGAATTTACGTTTGGACGTCTAAACACATTGTTTAGACGTTTTTTGTAGTATGTAGAAAAGGAGGAATTACTCTATGCTATATGGTTTTATAAAGTAATCCCACTAACAAAAAAATTAGCAGAATCAAAATAATGATCAAAAAATCTTTCTTCGTCATTTGCTTATCCCTTCTAGAGGGCGTCTAACAACTAAAGGTTCGCAACCTATTATATATCATTAAATGTGAGTATTTTGTCGAACCAAGTACTTTTTAGCATTTTTTATTATTTTATCAAGTTTCTTTAAATTCCTTATGTGGCCGTAAAGAAGAAAAAGAAATATCAGAAAAAGCATAGACTAAAAACCTATGCTTTTATTATCATTACTTGAAAAGAAAACATCATACCATTTTAAAAATGAATAAACAGTCCAAACTTTACGGTAATTATCTTTTTTACCATTTTTATGTTCATCTAACATTTTTAAAAGTATCTCTGTATTAAAGAATTTCTTAGCTACTTTACTATTTAATTCTCTCTTTACTTCTTTATAAACATCATCTTCTTTTATCCAATCCCTAATTGGTACTGGAAATCCAAGTTTTTTCTTTTTATATGCTTCATTAGGAATAACTTTTTTAGCTGCATCCCTTAAAGCAACCTTAGTATTTTCTTTAGTAACTTTATATTCAATAGGTAAAGAACTAGCTACTTTAAAAACTTCAGTATCCACAAAAGGTACTCTTCCTTCCAAAGAATTAGCCATAGTCATACGATCAGCCTTCTGTAAAATATCTTTCATAAGCCAAAAATTTATATCTATAGCTTGCATTTTAACAATATTACTTTTATCCCTAAATTCATCATAAATTGGTTTAGTTATAGCCCTATTTTCTACTACTGGTTTATTTTTAAGAAGTTTTTTAGTTTCCTTTTCACTCCACACTTTATTAACACCAATATAACTATCTTCTAGTTTTTCTCCTCTTCTTACTAAGAAATTTATGCCCCGTACTGGTGGAAACAAAGAGAAAAATTTAGATATACCATGTCTTATAAAGAAAGGAATTTTATTATAAAAAGCGCAATCAACTTCTTCACGGTAGTAATTATATCCCCCAAAAAACTCATCTGCCCCTTCACCAGATAAAACAACCTTTACATCCTTACTAGCAATATTAGCTACAAAGTATAAGGCTACTACTGCCGGGTCACTTGCAGGTTCATCCATATGATACATTATTTTAGGTAGTATTTGCATATACTCTTCTTTAGTAATTTTTTTATTTGTATTACTAATACCAAGTTTTTCTGTTAAATCCTTAGCATAGTTTGTTTCATCATACCTAGGTATATCATAACCAACTGTATACGTTTTATCAGGTTTAGCTAAGCTTACTAAATAAGAAGAATCAATACCACTTGATAAAAATGACCCTACTTCAACATCACTTATCATATGATGATTAACACTATCAGTCATAACTTTACTAATATTATCAACTGTCTTATCATAATCTTCTTTTTTAATATCAAAGTTTAACTCAAAATAACGATTAAGGCTCATTTCTCCATCTTTATAAGTTAAAGAATATCCAGCATCTAATCTTTTAACACCTTTAAAGAATGTCTCAGTTGTTGGTGTAAAACTAAATGATAAATAAGGTGCCAAAATAGTTTCATTAAATTCTTTCTTAAATTTAGGATGATCTAAAAATGCTTTTATTTCTGAAGCAAACATAAAATCGCCATCATTTTGATAATAGTAAAAAGGTTTTATTCCAAACGGATCCCTAGCACAAAACAAAGTTTTATCTTCAATATCATATAAAGCAAAGGCAAACATTCCTCTTAAATGTTTTGGTAATTCACTACCCCATTCTTTATAGCCATAAAGTAATACTTCCGTATCCGAATTTGTTTGAAATGGATAATCACTAAGTTCACTTTTTAATTCTTGATAATTATATATTTCACCATTAAAGACCACAACTAACTTTTCATCTTTAGAAAACATTGGTTGTTTACCACCTTCAATATCAATAATTGATAGTCGTCGTTGCCCAAGTGCAACATCACCTTTTACATAATACCCTTGTGCATCCGGTCCTCTATGTTTAATTCTATCACACATATTTTTTAAAATTTTCTTTTTATCTTTATCTTTACCGATAAAGCCCGCAATTCCACACATAAAATCACCATGTCTTTCTACTACTTATTATAACCAATTATTTTTTAATTTAAAAGAAAACAAGTAAAAAAATGTACAAAATGTACACTTTTATTCCTTAATTAAAGATAAACCAACCTGTTCTTTATCTAAATCAATTTTACAAACATAAACCTTTACAATATCACCAACACTTACAATATCACTTGGATTGCTTACAAATTGTTTACTCATTTTGGAAATATGAACAAGTCCATCATCATGAAGTCCTATATCTACGAATGCCCCAAAACTAGTAACATTACGTACTGTTCCCGTAAGTTCCATACCAATATGTAAATCATGAATATTTAAAACATCACTTTTTAATATTACATCATCTAATTTATCACGGTAGTCAATACCCGGTGTCACTAGTTCTTCTTTTATGTCTTTTAAAGTATATATATCGGTTTCTAAAGTACTTGCTAGTTTATCAACTTGTGCGTTTTTAATAGTTTCTTTAAAATTAGTCGTATCAAAATCCTTTATATCAAGATGAAGAATATCAAGCATTTTATAAACTAAATCATAACTTTCTGGATGAATTCTTGTCTTATCTAAAATATTATCACCATCAACTATTCTTAAAAAACCAATTGCTTGTTCAAATACTTTATCACTAAATCCAGGCAAAGACTTAACATCATATCTATTTTTAAAAGTATTTTTTTCTCTAAATTTTAATATTTCATTAATTGTCTTTTTATTTAAACCAGATATATGTGATAAGATACTACTACTTGCTGTATTAATATTTACACCAATTTCATTAACTATTTTAGATACCGTAAAATCTAGAGCTTCTGTTAATTCTTTTTGATTAACATCATGTTGGTATTCTCCTACACCAATGCTCTTAGGATCTATTTTAACTAATTCTGATAATGGATCTTGTATTCTTCTTCCTATTGAAATAGCGCTTCTTTTTTCAACCGTTAAATCTGGAAACTCAGCAATAGCTAAAGGACTTGCCGAATAAACACTTGCCCCAGCTTCACTAACAAGGTTATATAAAACATTAGTCCCATGAATAGTCTCACCTACAAATGCTTCACTTTCTCTTGATGCAGTTCCATTACCAATAGCTATTATTTGTACACCATACTTATCAATAAGCTTTTTAATAACTTCTTTACTTTTTTCAATTTCTTTTTTAGGTTCATGAGGATAAATTGTAGCTATTTCTAGTACTTGCCCATAAGGATTTAATACAGCTAATTTACAACCAGTTCTAAATGCCGGATCAAAGCCCATGACAGTTTTACCTTTTATTGGTTTAGTCATTAATAAATGTTCTAAGTTATCTTGAAATGTTACAATAGCCTTCTTTTCAGCTTCACTTGTAAGTAAAGAACGTATTTCCCTTTCTACACTTGGATATATTAAACGTTTTAATGCATCTTCTATAGCTTCAGTAACATAAGGCACTACAAAAGAATCCTTATTTTTAATAATTTTATTCTCTAAATCACTTAATATTTTTTCTTTATCAAAAGAAAGAGAGACATTAAGTATTTTTTCATCTTCTCCACGATTCATAGCTAAAATACGGTAATGCTTAGCATATTTTATTTTTTCTTCTAAGTTGTAATACATTTCATAAGTTTTATGCTCATCAATAGCCCCTTTTTTTAATTTACTAGAAATTTTACCATCTCTAAGTATTTCACCTTTAATTCTTTTACGATAATAAGCATTATCACTAATCCATTCACTAATTATATATTTAGCCCCTTCTAATGCTTTAGCCGTATCCATGTTATAATGAGAGGCAAGTGTTTCTATATCACCCTTTACTGGAAAAGACATAATTTTCTTAGCAAGTGGCTCTAAACCCATTTTAATAGCTTCGCTAGCCTTAGTTTTTTTCTTTTCTTTAAATGGTCTATATAAATCTTCTATTTCACTTAACTTAGTTGCATTCATTATTTCTTTTTCTAGTTCATCAGTAAGCATTTCTTTTTCTTTAATAAGTCTTATAACATCTTCTTTACGTTTCTTTAAACTTTCTAAATAAGCATATTCTTTTTCAATACTTCTTATTTGTTCTTCATCTAAAGAACCCGTAACTTCTTTTCTATAACGAGCTATAAAAGGAATTGTACAGCCTTCACTAAGTAAATTTAATACTGCCTCTACTTGTGATACTTTAACATTTAATTCTTTAGCAAGCATTTCTTTATTATTCATCATTACACATCCTTCACAATAAAATGATTATAACTTAAGAAAAAAAACATTGCAATCTAAAAAAGAAAAAAATTCTAATAATTCCTTTCTTTACGATACTGTATATGATAAACAATTGGTAGAATTAGTTTTGTTGGAACAAGCCTTGTTAAAAAGATAGCTAATTTAATCGAAAACTTTGGTACAATAAGTAACTTATTTTTAAACATTTTATCAATCGCATATTTTGCTACATATTCACTACTTGCCCCTTTTATAGTAAACGATCCATGCGCTACTCTATTAAAATTAGTATTAACTGGTCCTGGACATAAAGCAGATATTTTAACATTACTATTACTTTGTTTTAGTTCTTCATAAATAGCCATTGTAAGTTTTAAAACATAATTTTTAGTTGCATAGTAAGTTGAAAGACGTGGTCCTGCCATAAACCCCGCACTAGAACAAACATTTAATATATATCCATTATTTTTCTTAATAAAATCTTGCAAAAAAAGTTTTGTTAATATATGATAAGCAACAACATTTAAATTAATCATTTCTAATTCTCGGTTTAACTCTGTTTTAGCAAATTCTCCAAACAAGCCAAAACCTGCATTATTAATTAAAATATCAATATTTTCATCTTTCACTTTTTCATAAAGTTCATATACGTTTTCTTTAATACTTAAATCATTTACATAAATCTTAACATTAACCTTTAATTCATTTTGTAATTTTTCTAAACTATCTTTATCTCTAGCTACTAATATTAAATCTATATTTTTAGTAGCTAAATAACGAGCCATATCTCTTCCAATTCCAGATGAAGCCCCTGTAATTAATGCAAGCATTAAAACACCTCTTTCCTTAAGAAAAAAGACAAACTATAATATTTGTCCTAATTATTAATTTCCTTCAATCTCACAGCCATTAGGGAATAATCCTTCAATTTCTCCATCAACAGTTGGAAATTCACTTAGATTAAATTCTTTAGCTAAATCTTCTAAAGACACTTCATATGTAAACACTACTTCTAATTTTTTATCATTAAAAACAGCTAATCCTTTAACTCCATTTATTGTTTTAGATTCTTTATATTCATTTTTCATTGCTTCATAAGCCTCTTTTGTATCAAGAGTATAAGTAAGCTCTTTCTTTTGATTATATAAAGCTCCACCTTCTGAAATACCAAAACGATAATTAGTTGTAAACTTTGTTTCTGCATTATCACTTGCACAAATCAAATATGACTCTGGAGCATTTTCACTAACAACTAAAGTTCCCTTTAATTCTTCTGTTTTATTATCATAAGCATCACTTACTATTATTGAAACTTCATAAGTTCCTATAGCACTAGTATCTGGTTCTGTTACATATTCAGCTGTATAAGGAGAAGCATCAGTAACACTTGCCACAAAATCCATGGCAGAAACTTCTGAGTTAGGTCTTACAACAACTTCTTTTAACTCTACAACTGGTACAGTAGTATCTTTTACCTCAACTGTTTGTGAAGACAAAGTAGTACTACCACAAGTAACTGTATAAGAATAAGTACCAGCTAAAAAGACATTTAAATTACCTGTAACAGTACAACTATTAATATCATATCCGGTTACTTTAACAAGTGTATTTGCTTTTGTATAATCCAAATCACTTCCAAGTTCTATACGACTTACAATTGGTGTTATAACAATCTTTTCAACTTTATTTTTACTTTTATTTAAAACAAAATAAACACCAACTCCTATAGCTGCAATAAGAACTACAACAATAAGCAAAATAAGTATCTTTTTACTACCATTCTTTGGTTTTTTTGGTTTTTCAGCTTCCACTTGTGGTGGTACAGGAACACCCATCATATTATTTTCATTCATAGGATTAATACCATTATTAGCAAATTGATTATTCATATTCATTTGATTAGCAAAAACATCGTTATTATTTTGCGTTACAGAATTCATAGGATTTATTTGATTAATGTTGTTATCTCCTAGTTGACTTGCAGTTGTCATATTCATTTGATTAGGATAGACATTATTATTCATATTCTGTGACTCATTTAGATTAGTTTCACTAGTAAGTGGTGCCGACATAAGTGGCTCTATATTACCTTGATTTGCTACTTCTGGTTCTATAGGTTTTACCACTCCCTCAGGTTGTAAATTAATAGACCCAGGAAACGGATTATTATCAATACTTCCCAATGTATCAATATTACCTAAACTTTCTGTTGTATTAATATTTTTTTCATTATTATCATTATTCATAATATCCCTCTTATTCTATTCCCCTAAATTGTACCAATTTTTTTTACAACATGCAATAAATTTCAACCAATTAAAAAGAGAAAAAACATTTTTCTCTCTTTCACTATTTAACTTCAATATATTTTTTAGTTTCTTTTTCTTCAAGTTTAGGAACAACTACTTCTAATATTCCATCTTTGAAAGATGCTTCAATTTCATCTTCTTTAATATCGCCTAGATAGAAACTTCTTTGAACTTTACCATAAACTCTTTCTTTACGAAGATATTTTTTATGTTCATCTTTAGTTTCTTCTTTCTTTTCAGCAGTAATTACAATATTACCTTTATTACTTTCAATTTTAATTTCATCTTTCTTATATCCTGGAATATCCATTTCAATATGATACTTATTATCATGTTCATAAATATCACATTTCATGTTAACCTCCTCACTTGATAGAAAACTATCAAATAAATCATCTAAATAATAATTTCTTGGTATTAATTTCATACATTCACCATTTCCTTTCACGATATAGTTATACCACTATTATTAGCACTTGTCAATAAAAAGTGCTAATAATTATATTTTAAAATCTATACCATTAATAATATGGTTTATAGTATTTATTTATTACTAGTAATTTTAACCAATTATTCTTTTATATATATCATCTATATTGCTATGTGCTTCATCATCAATATTAGGTAATATATGCATATGAAAGTGTTTAACTTTTTGCTTATTACCATAATTATAAGAAATTGTCATACTTTCTTTTCCTAATTTTTCCATAAAAATTGGTGTGTACTTTTTAGCAACTTCGCTAATATGATATAAGACCTCACTAGGTAATGCAAAAACATCTTCGTAATGTATTTTTGGTATTAAAAGAGCATGCCCATCACAAAAGGGATACTTATCCATAATCCCAATTATTAAATCATCTTCATAAAACTTAAGACAATCACCTTTTCCACTAACTATATCACAAAATATACAACACACATTATAACCTCCTTAAATATTTCTTACGACTAATAAAGAATACACCTAAAGATAAACCTAAAAATAGTACTATTTCCATAATAGGTGTCTTAAAACCAGTATCTGGATTTTCCACTTCACCTTCTTTAATACTCTCTTTAATAACAGAACTTTTAACCACACTAGTATTATTAACATAATTATAAGTAATTGGACTACTCCAAGTATTAGAAGTACTAATAGCCACTTTAAAATAATATGTCTTATCATTAAACTCGCTTAAATCTACCTGATTATTACAGGCAATAGTTTTATAACGTGTATAAAATAGGGCATCCGCTTCATCACTTACATAAACATTACATTCATCACCATTACTATAATCACCAGTTATTGTCAACGTATTACCATTAATTACCCCATTAACAACTCTTGTATCCTTATAATCACTTGTCCTAACAACTTTAAAATTTCTTTTAATTTTAAAAGAATTAATCTCATCATATGTAACTGAAGAATGTCCATATAGAGTTTCTTCTTCTACTTTTTTAGTTGTAGTTTTAAGTTCTATACCATTATCTTCATAATTATAATTATTAAGTTCAGTAATATTTAGATTATCAATTTCTTCTTTTGTATTCCCATTTAATGAAGCCACACTTCTAATAACACTAGAAACAAAGAAACCATCAATTATTTTACCATTCATTGTCTCACTACTATTTATTAACATAATATCTTCATTAGTTAACATAAATGTTGTAGTGTAACTTTCATTGTTTACATTATAAGTATATATTAATTTGTCATCATTAATAACGACCTCACATGCATTATTTTCTGAAATCAAAGCTTTATAAATGTCATCGTTTTTAATAGCATTTAACAGTTCTTCATCACGAGTTAATGCCCGAACTACGTTTAAATTAAAACAAAATAACATCATAAATAAAAAAACAAATATAATCTTTTTCATCCAACCACTCTCCTACTAAAAGGATAACAATTTTCCATATTGTTTACAATCAACGCCAAAAAAGTTTACATATCAAAAATGTAAACTTAAAACTTACTACCTGCTAACCTATTAGCAATATTAATTATTTTAATTCCTTCATATTTATAATCTTCATGTTTTGTTCTAGCAATTACAATAACTTTTTATATCATTTTCCATTTCGCAAAAAGCAATTTTTTTTGATTTTGCGAAACGAAACTTATCTTTCTATTTATTCTTCTCTATATTTCTTATAGTAATTATAAGCAAGATAGCTGTAAATCCACATAATAATAAAATAAACGATATAAAATACATAATAAAACTATATAAATCTTTTTGAATTAATACAGAGATAATACTATTTATCATATTCTCACTCTTTCTAGCTGCCTATTAAAGATATCAAAAAGTATTACTATAAGCAATAAATAATCAATAAATAAAATGTAAACGTGTAAAGAAAAATTCAAGTTAAAAAGAATAATAACTTAAATTAATTAAAACTTTATACATAATTTTATATTAAATTCATAAAATAAATTGACATAAAATACATTTTTCGGTATATTATGTTTAACAACTTACCTGAGACGGATAAAAGCTGGGTCCTCAAATGAGGGTAGATATACACTTGTATATTTAGAATTCCTTTGCTCCTGGGGTAAGTTTTTTTATTTCTTAACTTTCCCTTTCTCTTTTAATTCAAGTTTAATTGTATCCAAGATATTTGGTTCTTTATAAAGCAAATCTGTAATAAAATCAATTAATTGTTGTGAACAACCCCAACGGCCAGTCATTTCATGAAGATAATAATATTTGTCATTACCTTTTAAATTAAATTTATCAACTATCAACTTTAATTCATATTGATTTATTTTTAATTCAATATTTCTTCGTTTCAAATTCTCAGTAACAATTTCAATTACTCTTTTTTGGGTAAAATTATGGGTTAAATTCGGATCTTTTACTTTAGTAATAACTTTAGCTGGCTCTAAAGCATCTTTTGCAAACCTAAAAGTTAATTTAGCTTGGTCTTTATCTTTAACAGCCCTTAAATTTAAATCAACAACTATAGCTAATTTATCACTGGCATTATCACTAATTAAACTAGTTGTTTCGCTTTTTAATTTACTATATTTTGAAAAAATAATATCACCATATCGGCTAAGTATGTTTTCTTCCAAAACATCTTCATGATTAGTAACTAAAGTCATAAAAGAACTATTTATTTTATTAGTTATATCTCTCCCAAAAAAATCAAACAATTTCTGAGAATAATTCAAAACATTAGCTTGCATAAACGGAAAATAAATAGAATCCATTTCCTTTATTATAAAATGTGTTGATGTATTTCTTAAATTTATTATAATCTCCAGATTTTTTCTAATCGGATCCTTATCATTAGTAAACACCATACTTACACATCTTGACAAAGAGATTGTCCTATTAGGCTTATCACTATAATATATACTTTTCCCTTCTTGTGCTAAACGAGCTTTTAATAACAATTCCCAAGCATTACATATAAAGAATGAAAAACCTTCTATTCTATAATTAATTGTTGGTTTATTATATATTTCAATTGCCATCAAAAATGCTTCTTCACTTTTTTCTAACATATCACCTATCAAAATTTTTGTCATTAAAACCTCCCAATATAAAAGTTAAAAACTATTCTAACACTTTAAAAATATATTTGCCAAGCTTTTATTAAAAATAACTATCATTAATAGAGCAACAAAAAAAGAATAAGTTTTTAATATATCTCATTCTTAATTTAAATATTTTTTTAACCATTGTCCTGTATAAGAGTTTTCTACTTTGCTTACTTGTTCTGGTGTACCAGTTGCCACAATCGTGCCCCCATTAATACCACCATCAGGACCTAAATCAATAATATGATCAGCTACTTTTATAACATCCATATTATGTTCTATTACAATAACAGTATCCCCATTATCAACAATTCTATTTAAAATAGCAAGTAATTTTTTTATATCATGTGAATGTAATCCAGTAGTTGGTTCATCTAAAATAAATAAACTTTTACCAGTTGCTTTCTTTTGTAATTCTTTAGCAAGTTTAACACGTCCAGCCTCACCACCTGATAAAGTAGGTGCACTTTGCCCAAGCGTAATATATGAAAGCCCAACATCCATTAAAACATCTAATTTTCTTTTAATCTTTGGTACATTTTCAAAAAATTCTACAGCTTCACTAACTCGCATATTAAGTACTTCACTAATATTCTTCCCTTTAAAAGTAATATCTAAGGTTTCTTTATTATAACGTTTGCCATGACAAACATCACAAGGAACATATACATCAGGCAAAAAGTGCATTTCTATTTTCTTTACACCGTCACCCCAACAAGCTTCGCAACGTCCGCCCTTAACATTAAAAGAAAATCTTCCCTTATCATAACCACGCATTTTAGCTTCTTTCGTAGTAGCAAACAAATCTCTTATATCATCAAACACCCCAATATAAGTAGCCGGATTACTTCTAGGTGTTCTTCCAATCGCGTCTTGACTAATCATAACAACTTTATCAATATTTTCTAAACCTTTAATTTCTTTACATTTACCAGGAATTTCTTTACTACGATATAATTCATTAGCCAGTGTCTTATATAAAATTTCATTAACAAGTGTACTCTTACCAGAACCTGAAACCCCAGTTACACAAATAAATTTACCAAGTGGAAATTTAACGTTTACTTTCTTTAAGTTATGTTCTTCTGCTTTAACAACTTCTAAAAATAAACCATTTCCCTTTCTTCTTTTTTTAGGTACCTCAATTTTCTCTTTACCACTTAAATAACGTCCTGTTAAACTTTTTTCATTACGCATAACTTCTTCTGGTGTTCCAGCCGCTACTACATATCCACCATTTTCACCTGCCCCAGGACCAATATCAACTAAATAGTCACTAGCCCGCATTGTATCTTCATCATGCTCTACGACTATCAAAGTATTACCTAAATCACGCATTTCTTCTAAAGAATGAATTAATTTTTCATTATCTTTTTGGTGTAATCCTATACTTGGTTCATCTAAAACATACAAAACACCAGATAACTTACTACCTATCTGAGTTGCAAGTCTAATACGTTGTGATTCACCCCCTGATAAAGTACCAGCCTTTCTATTAAGTGTTAAATATTCAAGTCCCACATTAACTAAGAAAGATAATCTATTATCAATCTCTACTAATAATAATTTACTAATATTTTCTTGCTCCGGACTAAGCTTTAACCCTCTTAAGAAATCTCTTAAATCTTTAATACTCATCATAGTTAAATCATAAATATTTTTCTTATTAATATAAACAGACAAAACACTATCTTGTAGTCTTGTTCCATGACAAACCGGGCAATCCATTTCCACCATAAATGTTTCTAGCCATTCTCTTGTCCAAGCACTAGTTGTTTCCATATATCTTCTCTCTAAATTAGGAATAGCCCCTTCAAAATAATCATTCTTATATCTAACATTACCATTTTTAGCTACATACTTAAACTCAATTGGTTCTTTACTACCATATAATAAAATCTTAAGTTTATCTTTTGGTATATCTTTAACTGGCATATTCATATCTATACCATATAAATCACAAACAGTTTTAACAGTTGTATAATTAGTATTATTATCTATCGTAAACCCAAGTAATGCATTCTCATTTAAACTTTTATCTTTATTAGGTAATATAAGATTTTCACTAATCTTTAACTTAGTACCAAGCCCTTTACATTCTGGACAAGCCCCATATGGACTATTAAATGAAAATAACCTAGGTTCTAACTCTGGTATAGAAAAATTACAATGCACACAAGCATAATGCTCACTAAGTAATATTTCTTCTCCTCCAATAACATTTAAAAGAACTTTTCCATCAGCAAGATGTGTACTTGTTTCAATTGATTCAAAAATACGACTTCTTTCACTTTCTTTAACAACTACTCTATCAACTACAACATCTATATTATCTTTTTTATTTTTTTCTAAAGTAATATCTTCATCTAAACTTAAAGTATTACCATTTACCCTAACTCTTGCATACCCTTCCTTTCTTAAATCATCAAGTAATTCTTTATGTGTACCTTTCTCTCCATGTACTATTGGCGCTAAAATCTCTAACTTCGTACCACTTTCCATACTCATAACTTTATTAGTCATTTCTTCAATACTTTGACTCTTAATTGGCATATGATGATTAGGACAATAAGGTGTCCCAATTCTTGCAAACAAAAGTCTTAAAAAATCATAAATCTCTGTAATAGTACCAACTGTACTACGTGGATTTTTATTAGTCGTTTTTTGATCGATAGAAATACTAGGACTTAACCCTTCAATAGAATCAACATCTGGTTTATCAGTATTTCCTATAAATTGCCTAGCATAAGCCGATAAACTCTCAACATATCTTCTTTGTCCTTCTGCAAAAATAGTATCAAAAGCAAGACTACTTTTACCAGACCCAGAAACACCTGTCATTACAATTAATTTATTTTTAGGTAAAGTAATGTCTATGTTCTTTAAATTATTTTCTCTCGCACCCTTTACAATTATTTTATCGTTCATTACATTCACTCTCCAAACGTTTATTATTCTACCACAAATAAAGAAAAATATTTGTAAAAATAATATATCATATATTTGTTCGTATTACAAGTCAAAAAAAAGAACCCCTTAACGGGTCCTAATTAAGATTTAAGCGTAAACGGATTTCCTGAGCTGCCATCTCCACTTTCTATTCCTACAGAGGGTAACAGATAACCGACGGGACGGACGCCATTGAAGAAGTACGCAATGTTGGAGTCGACGCGGCCAGAGCTGTCCACAATGAACACAAGGTAAGCACTGGAATAGCTAGCATGCGACGATAATGTCCATTGATATTTACTACTACTATTAAATAGCCAATCATTATTATAGCAATCACTTACACTACTATCAGACCAATTATAAAGTTCTTTATTTAAACATGTTGCTCGGTCTGCCCCACTTCCGCCACTTGTTGCATATCCATAATCTGATGGATACATTAAGCCTATCTTTCCTGTCCATGTTGTTGTTCTTGCTACCGTATCATTACACCAGCTGCCACTTGTACAGATTTTACCTGTGTTTGTACTTCTTTCTAATTCATAAAATTTTGAGGTTGTTATATTTTTATATGTATATGTAACACCATCATTCGCTCCCGTATTCCATACGGCATTACCTAGCATATTTTTTAATTTGTCTTTTATACCTGTACTTGTGAAATTACAACTTTTTGTACCATTGCTATAAGATGAGTAACATGTTCCTGATTTATTATTCCAGTATAGAGACCCACCTACTGATTCACTTTCATAGCCTGGATTTAATAGTTTCATTAAGTCTGCCTGGCCCCATTCGTTAACGCCATAGCCTTTATTTATACTTGATTCACTTGTGTCCCATGCATAGTCACCTATTGATGTACTTCTTATTATTTTTACACGATCTTCTTTATTGCCACTACCATCATCAACGTCTTTCATGACACCAATAATACGCCATATATCTCCATCAAAACTTACGTAGTTATTCGGGTCTTTTCCTATATATCTTGTATTACCATAATCATCTACTGCTAAGTTTGTTGTATCTGTTGTTGCTAGTTCTGAAACATAACCAGCTAAAGTACATTCTTTTAAAGAACCTACAATAATACCACTAAAAGTTTTCTTCATATCAGCAGATTGATCTATATCAGTTTCTTTATATGTAACAGTTAATTTATATGTATCAGTTGTATTAGCCTTTATTGATAGTGAAGCTAAAGTTTCGCCATTACTACTTGGGAAAATAGTACTACTAGTATTTACTTCATTATCATTTTTAGCAAGGGTAATTACCAAATCATTCTTATTAGTAAAAGTATTTTTTACAGTATCCCATAATAAATCAAAACAAACACTGACACTATTAGGATTATTAATTGTAAATGTTGTCGAAACAGACTCACCCGGCATAAGGGTACTACTAGATGAAACAGAAGTGTTAGAAATTATTATATCTTTAAACTCATTTGTTTTAACAATAGTTTTTTTACTGCCAGTTCCACTAATTGCAGCATTAAAATAAGCATAACTTCCTTCATACATAAGGGTAAATAATATCAACAATGTAGAAGAAAAAACAATATAAAAATACTTTCTTTTCATATGACACCCTCTTTACTTTAACTACCATAATTATCCATTAATTAACCCCATTTGTCAACCAAAAAAACTATCCATTCACTTATCCAAAAGTATATTATTATTTATTTTTTCTTTTTAATTGTAATTCATTTAATTTATGTTCAGAAATTATCTCCATATCATTTTTAAGTAACAATACTTCATCTAAAGAAGCTTCATAAAAAGGATTTTCTAAAGTAGGGTTATATAAATAAATAATATCTTCAAAGCCATAAACATCTATTCTTTTATTATTAGATAAATCATAAAAAAAAGTATGAAACCCTTTATCATTAAATAAATAATCTGATAAATTATTTAACATATATATAATAAAAGCATTAGCCGCAACATTAGAAGGCTTGTGAAAATTAAAATAACTTTGACATATTCCAAACATATTTCTTATTCTTTCTTCATAAGTCTTTGAACAATCATTTACATCTTTTTCTAACATACTTAAAATTTCTAACCCACTAATACCCTGATAATAATTAATCCTTTTATCAACTTCTAAAAGTTTATTACTAAATCCAATTCTTGTTCCATCACTCTTAAAGCCATTATAATTCCAAGTATCAAATCCAAACTTAACTCTAAAAAGATCAGTAAATGCATCAGTTAAATCAGCCGTAATTTCATATTCTCCACTACTAAATTTAACTTTAGCATGTTCATTATTTTCAACAATTCTAGCTTCAATACCAAACTCTTCTAATAAATCAATATATAATCTAGCCCATGAAAAACACACAATATTAAAGTCTCTTATACATCTAATATCTTTTACTTCTTTATTAAAATCATCTTTAATAAAACTAGGAAAAATTGTATATAAAGCATAATAATCAAATAACTGACCAGTTCTAATATAAATATATCTTGCAATAGCAAACTTATCATTCATAATACCCTTTTTAGTTATTTCTAATTTAAGTTGTTCTAATAAATCCATAATAAAAACCCCCATTTACGAGGGCTTATTATACATAAAAAGTTTTATTTTGTCAAAATTACATTGAATCAACACGTTCTAAAACATATTTCTTAGCTTCATCAAATGTCTTTTCTAAAACTGTTGCAATCTCATAATATAAATAATTTTCTGCTAGTTCTAAATATCTACTATCTTTATCACTTGTTTTTTTATTTCGATCAATTCTTCTTTGATTACGTTCATAAGTAGTTTTAATAATGGCCACTAAATCTTCTGGTGTGCCATTACTAAGAATTCTTTTATATTCATTTTCAATTTGTCCTTCAGTAATAGTAATAACAGGAATATCTCTTATTTTAAGTATTAGATTTTCTACATCTTCTTTAGACATAAGTTCTCTAATACTTTGATTAGTAACTGGCACACTTAGTTTTAAACTTTCATCTCTAAGTGGCACTAAAGAATAACAAAGAACATGAGAAAAGGGATTCTCCATAATCTTTACTATCTTACAAACATCTTTTTGATAAACTATATAATCGCCTACATTTTTCATATATATCCCCCCTTGTGATTAATAAGCTAACCCAAAACTTCTGTAACTAAATTATACCACAAAAAATTCCCTTTTGTAAGGGAAAGTCTTTGTTATTTTAATAAATCTGCAAGCATCTGTGATACATTTTCTACGCCAAATTTATCAACATGAATAGCCATATCATAATTTTCATAGTTTTTCCAATCACGTCCTGTATAATACTTATAATGCTTACTTCTTTCTTTATCTTTCTTTTTCATAACAACTATTGGTTTATCTTCATGATAATACTTTTTAATTCTTTTAAGTTTAGATGCCTCATCACTATATAAAAACACTTTAAAAACATTTTTATTATTTTCTAATATATAATCTGCACATCTTCCCACAATAACACATGGTTTTTTAGCTAAATTTTTAATTACTTTACTTTCTGCTAAAAAGATTTCATTATTTTGTTCATAATATAAAGTATTACTTTCTTCATTATCTTTAATATATTCTTCATTTAAACCACTAATATGGGCAGTCATTCTAATTATTTCTTTATCATAAAATGGTACAGATAACTTTTCAGCTAGTAACTTACCAACATAATGTCCACCACTACCATACTCACGACTAATAACTATTACATAATTTGTCAAAGATTCACTTATACTTCCTTCTTCTTCATAAGTTTCACTTTTATTTACTTTATCTAATTTTTTATATTCACTTAAAAACACAAATAATGCAAATATAAAACATAAAGCATCCGCTATTGGCGCGGCATATAACGCTCCTTTTAAACCAAGAAAATGCGTTAATATAATAGCAAGTGGAATAAATAAAACAATTTGTCTTGCAAAAGAAACTGCTGTTGCTTTCTTAACATTACCAAGTGATTGAATAACTATACTAGTAGTCATTTCAAAGAAATTTAAAGCACATACTAAATAGAAAGTTCTTGAAAATAAAGTAGCAAATTCCATAAACAAATCATAATTGCCATCATTACTAGAAATAAAAATAGAAACTAAAGCACTTGGAAAGAAATAAAATAATATATTAAATATCACACCAACAATTAAGCCAATAACTAAAACACGTCTAAGAACTTCTTTTACTCTTTCATAGTTACCAGCCCCATAGTTAAACCCAATTATTGGTTGAGCACCCAAAGAAACACCTAAAATAAAGTTAACATACACAGAGTTAAGTTTAGACATAACTCCATACACAGAAAGTGGTATATCACTTCCATAAATGCTACTTGCCCCATATTTAGTCATTAAATTATTCATAACAATAAATAAAGCTACCACTGTCATTTGAGTTATAAAACTAGATAGACCTAAACTTATTATTTTAAAAGCTGATTTATTTAATTTAAAATCACCTTTTTTAAGTTTAAAAGTTTTCATTCTTGGTATATAAAAAACACTTAATAAAAATGATACAACTTGACCAATAACTGTCGCAAGAGCTCCACCCGCAACTCCCATATTAAACCCAAATATAAAGAAAGGATCTAATACGCAGTTAAGAAGTGCCCCACTAACTAAACAAATCATTGAATATCTTGGGTCACCACAAGCTCTTATAATACTAGCCATACCAGTATATACAATTGAAAATAAAATACCTAACAAAATTATTTTACTATATGTCATTGCATACGGATAAACACTTTCTGTACACCCAAAGAAATAAATTAATTTAGGTAATAGAAACATCCCTACTGCTAAAACTAAAATACCTATTAAACATAGTAATAAAAAAGAACATCCTATGCTTTTTTTAGCCTCATCTTTCTTTCCTTCCCCCATCTTTAAACTAAGATAAGCAGCACACCCATTACCTACTAAACTAGCAAGGGCACTACTAAACATAATAAGAGGAAATATTACATTTGTAGCAGCATTACCAAGTGTTCCTACACCCTTACCAATAAATATTTGATCAATTATATTATAAAAAGCATTAACAAGCATACTTATAATACAAGGAACTGAAAAAGCCACCAAAAGCTTACTTATCTTATCGTTTGCTAAATCAATTTTTTTCATAATCCACCTCTTTCTAAGCGAAAAAAAATACGTAAATGTCTGGATTTACGCTTATTTTGCCACACGACTTAATGAGTATAGCACAAAATAAATTTTTGTGTAAGCATTTTTTAAATTATTTTCTTCCATTAATCACTAGGTAGACTTTTTAACTAACGATTAATAGACTAATTTAAGAAAGATGTTGAGGTGTAGTATGCAAGACATTAAAAAAATAATTGGAATAAACTTAAAATATATAAGACATCAAAATGGTTTAAGCCAAGAAAAGTTTTACGAAAAATATAAACTAAGTGCTAAATATTTCTCAAGCGTTGAACGTGGTGAAATCAATATTGGCGTTGAACTTTTACAAGAACTAGCCCGGGTAATTGGTACAACTCCCCAAGAATTAATTACATTTGACCCTAAAAAGATTATAACTAAAAAAAGAATAGACGAAAAAGAAAACCACTAAGGTTTTCTTTTTTAATCTTCTGCTTTATTTTTAAACTTTATAATAATAGGTGTTCCAGAGAAATCGAAATTCTCTCTTATTTTATTCTCTAAATATCTTTGATAACTAAAATGTACTAACCCCTTATCATTTACCCTAAATGTAAACTTAGGTGGATGTGCTTCTTCTTGATTAACAAAGTATATTTTTAATCTTCTTCCTTTATAAGAAGGTGCCTCATGTAAATGTGTAGCCTCTTCAATTACTTCATTAAGTTTACTAGTAGGAATCATTTTTTCATGATTATTATAAGCCTCTATAATTTCAGGCATTAACATATGCACTCTTTTTTTAGTTAAAGCTGATAAAAATACTACTTTAGCATAAGTTGCAAACTGAAATTCATAATGTATTAATTCTTTCCATTTTTTAAGTGCTGTATTAGCGTCTTCTACCATATCCCATTTATTAACACATATAACTAGTGCTTTCCCAGCTTCTATTGCCATTCCCGCAATATGTTTATCATGTTCTATAATACCTTTTGAAGCATCAATAACTAATACACAAACATCACTTCTTTCAATAGCCTTTAAACTACGAAACAAACTATATTTTTCAACATTTTCATATATTTTACCACGTTTTCTAATTCCAGCTGTATCAATCATTGTATATTCTTCACCATGATATTTAAACACTGTATCAGTCGCATCACGAGTAGTACCTGCAACCTCACTTACAATTGCTCTTTCTTCATTTAATAAAGCATTAACTAAACTACTCTTTCCCACATTAGGTCGTCCTATAACAGAAAATCTGCACCCCTTATGCTCTTCAAAGTAATTATCCCCTAAATCATTAGTAATTTCATCTAAAAGAGGTACAAGTCCTATCTTATGAGCTACTGAAATGCCAAATACGCGTGAAAACCCAAGTTCATAGTAATTATAAACATCATTAGCCCTTTTATCATTATCAAGTTTATTTACAACTACAATAACTTCTTTTTTGGCTTTTCTAAGCATATCTCTTATCATATAATCACTTTGATTAAGTTCTGTTTTACCATCTACTACAAATAAAACAAGATCTGCCTCATCGATAGCAAATGTAGCTTGCATTAAAATATCTTGCCTAAAATTATCAGTTCCTAACTCTAATCCACCTGTATCTATTAAATCAAAAGCTTTATTATTATGTCTAACTACACCATAAATTCTATCTCTAGTTATACCAGGCTCATCCATAATTATAGAACGTTCTTCTCTAATCAACCTATTAAATAAAGATGACTTACCCGTATTAGGTCTACCTATTAAACAAACAGTTTTCATAATAAACGCACCTCATTTCTAATGATGAATATTTTATCAATAAACAAAAAAAATTGCAATTATAATATTAATCCCATCCTGCTTCACACATTACTCCACAAGTAAAATTATCACCTATATTCCATGTACCACCGATCATTTTTAATCCATCAGGAGCTCCATTACAATATATTTTTTTATTAAATGTATAACCTGGTCTTGTACAAGTAACATCAAGGTTAACATCAAGTGGAACTCCAGGACTAGAATTGCCAGCCCCATTATAATAAATATATTTAACATCAGTTGAATAATCTCTATCACAAGTACCACCATTACCATTATAAACAGCTTTAACTTCCTTTCTATATTGTCCATACAAAGTAATATCACTTGAAATAGGTATCTCTTTTCCATTTTCATAATCAATTCGTCCATCAGGATTAGTATTTCTACTCCACCCTAAATTAGTATAAATGTGGTTCCAAGGAGAACCACCACAATTATCACTATATTGCCGTTCTTCTAAAAGTCTTATTGTCCCAGAATTTTCATCATTGTAAATATCAACGGAATTGCTTTGCGTACCTTGTCCATCATAATATGTAACTATAAGTGGCTTTTTAAAAATAGCATAAAGAAGTAAATCACTATTACCATTGTATTTTTGCCCCTTATTAAAATCAACTGTATGCGCATTATTTGTTCTAGCCCAACCAACAAACGTATAACCAGTTTTTGTAGGTTCCAAATCTGTTATTGCAAGTGGTGTATCATAATACTTAATTTGGGTTGTAGGCCCCCCTGACCCACCATTAGCGCTGTAAGTAATGGTATATTCATCTGGATAATATAAAACATTTACAGTCATATCACTATTAACAGTAATACTATCTTCACCAATAGTTCCACTTCCTAGTTTGTTACCTAAAGAATCAAAGTATTCAAACCTATTAGCAGCATGATAGCCACTAGGAGCATCAATAACACTCGGAATATAAGTGTTCCCTTCAATTACGCTTCTTGTTGTAGTATCCCCTTGTCTTTTCCATTCACTATTATGGTAAAAATAAATATGATTAGTATTAACTTTATATATCTTAGTACCACATTTTAATTTAGGTCTTCCCTCTTTAACGCATGCGTCTTTAACTTCATCTTCACCATCATCACATACTCTATATATATCATGTTCTTTATATATATCTTGTTCTGAGTCACTTGCTGGAACATAATAAGCATAAATTCTATTATTTTTCTGATATAGTCTTATCATATCAGAATCCATACTAGCACTAGTATATGGATTTTCTATAAAAGGCGTATTTTCTTGTTCTTTTTTTGAATATCCTTCAAATATTAAATCTGCAACACTCACCTCAATAAAACAATCAAATTCGCTTTCAAAAGCTGCTTTATTATCTTCACCATATCTTTTAGCGTCAGTTAACAACTGATCAGTTTTAGCAAAATACATATTTTTCTTAGTATCATTACTAATTTTCATAAAACTTACTGTTGCCACCAAAGATAAAATAGCTATCAAAGCAACCACCGCAAGCAATTCCACTAATGTAAACCCTTTTTTCATCATTAATTACACAACCTCACATTATTAATATCAATTATTTGCAAATTACATTCTTTTTTTAATAAATCTGCATCATCACTATAACTAGGAACATAATAAGCATATGCCCGATTATTTTTAACATAAAGAAGTATTTTATCATCATCCATAGCTAAATTAGTAAATGGATTTTTAATATATATATCACTATCTTTATCTTCTCTTTTAGTAATACCCATACTTACAATTTCTTTAACACTAAATTGTTTATAGCAACTAGTACTTAAACTACTTATATGTTCATCTCCATATCTTTTAATATCATTTAAAATAAGATTAACTTTCTTACAATACAACTCTTTTTTCATATCCCCTGAAATACGCATTGCCCCAGGAACAGCCACCAAAGCTAAAAGTGCTAAAATAACTAAAACTGCTAATACTTCAATCAAAGTAAACCCTTTCTTCATAAAATCCTACTTTCTAATACAAGTATAAACAAATTTCTAAGATATTTCAAGTCAAAGAAAAAAGCAAGTTTCCTTGCCCTTAATTATATATGATATATTTTATTTTTCTTAGTCATGAAATATAATGCACCAGCAACTAAAACGCCACCAACAATTACAGCATATGGCAAGAATGAACCTGTTTGAGGATTTTCAGTAGTTTCACAAGCAGCTTTGTATTCAGCTTCAGTTACTTCTTTACCACTGTTATCATAGTATTTACCATTTTCAATTTTACATTTTGGTGTTTCAGTAGTAGTAGTGTTTTGTTTTAAACCAATTTCACAAGTATCTGTAGATGTAGCCCCAGATGCATCTAATGTAATTGTTGCAACTAAGTTATTACCATTAGCGTCACCAGTTGATTTTGTAACACCAGTAGCATTTGTTAAATTAACACTGATAGTTCCATCGCCATTGTCTTTAATAGAGCCACTCCAACCAGAAGCACGAGCATATTTTTTAAACTTAAATGTTGATTTTGATAAAGTTAATGTCGCATTGAAATTATTAACAGTACCATCTGTAACCTTAACACCTAAGTAAATAACTGTACTATCACCTTGATTTTGAACACTTACAGCATTACCGTTTAAAGTAGTCTTAGCTTCATCAAATGTTTTTGTTGAACTAACATAACCATCAGAATTTGCTCCGAAAATAGCACCACTAGCAGCATAAGTACTCATTGGAAAACCTAGTACACTAACTAGCATTAAAACAAACCATACAAAATTTCTTTTTTTCATCATATACCTCTTCTTTCTTTTTTTATTATAGACCAATTATACCATAAAAATACATTTTTTCTACATTTTTCATCTTAATTTTACTTTTTTACAAATTCTAGTGTAAATACACACAAAGTGTGTAAAATATGATATTATAATAAAGAGAATAGAAATTGGTGGTATACATGAAGAAAATTGTTATTCAAATACAAGGTAATACTTTATATTTTGCTTATAAAAGAAACTCTTTAATAAGAGAAGACTTAATGAATACAAACATAATAAGTGATAGTGAAATTGTTTTTAGTGATGATTATATTTTAGAAAACAAAAAAATAGTTATCCCTTTTTTCAAAGAATTATGTAGTATGAATCATATTAATACCCTTACTTTCCAAAATGCAAGTATTGCATTATTCATGTTATCTTTATTTAAGAATATTGCTATTCAAAAAGTAAGTATTAAAAACAAAGAATGTATACCATATAGTCTTTGTGAAGTAATTGTAAAAAACTCTATTAAAGAACTTGATTGTTATGAAGTAGCTAATTTCATGCTCGATTATCTAGATAAACACCATGTTTTAGTTACAACCCATAGTGAAGTTTTCTATATTTCTAATTTTATGCAAAATAACTTTCTTACTGATTATGCTAAAATATTTTACAAAAAAGAAATTAAATTACAAAACACTCTAACCGATGAAGACAAAGAAGACTTTGAATCATTCTTAAAAATTAATAAATATTTAAAAAGAATTTTAATTTACAAATATAATAGAATGGATTTAGAATTTTTATTAGAGACACTTTTGGCTTATCGTGTTAAAAATGTTAGTATTGGCATCTGCGAAAATATTAATAGTGAAGAAGAATTCCATTATTTAAAAAATCTAAATAAAAAGTATAAAAGTAAAAAAATATATATTAATCTTGTTTATTCTGATGAATATATTAAAAGTAATTTAATGAAACAAATAAGTTTAAATACATTAAAAGTATGTGGCATTATTTTAGTTGTTTTACTTTTAGGAACAGTAGGTTATGTTATGACTAGTAATTATTTAGCTATGAGGGAAGTCAGTAGTATTAGTGAGGCTGTCCAAAAGAAAATAGATGAACAAAAAAATAATGACACTAACATAGAAGAAAAAACAGAAGAAGGACTTATCATAAAAAATAAGTATATTGCCTCTCTTTTAGAAATAAATAAAGATGTAGTTGGTTATTTAAAAGTTAATAATACTAATGTTGATTATCCTGTAGTTCAATATGCCGACAATGACTATTATTTAAAGAAAAACTTCTATGGTGAAAATGATAAAAATGGTTGGATTTATATGGACTTTAGAAACTCAGATAAATTTTTAAATGATAATACCATCATATATGGCCACAATATGTACTATAGTGGAGTTATGTTTGGCACTTTGCATAGAGCTCTTAACTCTAGTTGGTATACAAACAAAGACAATTTAATAATTAGTTTTAATACTATGTATGAAACAATGAACTGGCAAATATTTTCTATTTATACAATAAGAAAAACAAGTGATTATTTAAGAGTTTCTTTTGACACATTAGAAGATAAACAAGAATATATAGATAAAGTAAAAGAAAGAAGTATAACTAATTTTGATATATCTGTTACAAGTGAAGATTACTTACTTACTTTATCCACTTGTACAGGAGACAATGAAAGATTAGTTATTCACGCTAAAAGATTATAAATTTTGTTTAATAATACTTAAATTCTCTTGATACCTAGTATTCTTAGGATTTAATTTAATAGCTTTCTTAACATAAGTAAGAGATTCTTTTTTATGATTAGTATAATATGCTGCAAGACTAAGTAAATCATAAAAAGCATCATTCCAAGCAAATTCTTCATTTATATAAGATTTGCTTTTTTCTTTAATTTTTAAAGCCTTTTTAAGTAACGAATAAGCAGACTCATAATTATCTTTTAAAATATAAAAACTAGCAAGTTCAACATACCCTTCTCTTAAATATGGAGCTTCTTTTATACTTTGTAAAAACCAATATTCAGCTTCTTCAGATAGTCCTAAAGCATCATAAGAACGTCCCATAAAACGCATGGAAGCACATCTTTCATCTTTCCAGGTAGCAAAAGGACAATGGATATGCTTGTGAAGTGTTTTAATCGCATCAAGCCACCTATTATGAAACATATATTCACGGCCTAAGTAATGCAGGTTACGATCATCTTCTGGACTTTCTTTAACACTTAATTCTAGTAAAGGCAAATATGAAGACCGCGATTTATTTTTATCTGGATAATGATTCAAAGTAATAGGAACGTATTTTTCCCTTTCTTCTTTAGAACACTCTAAAACTTCATGGACAGGATGAGTCCAAGTATAATTGTCACGCCCATGAATTTTATTAATACAAAAACTTACTAATGGATTATTTTCTTCATCTAATTTCCAATTATAATTATAACGAGCTCTTGTAGTAATACCAGGTTCCCAATTTTCTTCTAGTATTTTACGCCAACCACTTTCAAATACCTCATCTAAATCAGTACATACACATATATCAGTATCATTTGCTACATAACTTAAAGACTTATTTCTCGCTGTATCAAAACGCCAAGGACTAATTTTACTTTCATAAACTTTAACATTTTGTTTTTTTAATAACTCTACTGTATCATCAGTTGACCCTGTATCTAAAACAATTATTTCATCAGCCTCACTCATTGAACTTACCCATTTATTAACATATTTACTTTCATCTTTAGCAATAGCATAAACAACTACTTTTAATTTATTCATAAGTCACCTCAAAATATTATATGAATAAAAAAAGAAAGTAGCATTACTACTTATCTTTAACTAACAGATAAAACATATAAATTGTTCCATAATCATTAAATTTTATAATTTAATTAACATCAAAAAAAAATAGACTTAAATCTATTTCTTTTTAACACTATAACCCATAATAACACCAAGAACAACAACTACACCAAATATAAAAGCTAAAACTGCTCCTGTATTATTCTTTTCTTCACTGTTAACGCTTTCTGCTTCAACAATATCAGTATTACCAGCATTAACTTCAGCCACAACATCATATGATTCACTATTCATGTTATCTAAGGCTGCTTTAATATCACTATCAAAACTACTAGCATAACCATCAAACTTAGTTTTACCAATTACTAAATAAGGATATCCTTGTACAGTATCAGAAAACTTAGCAGCTACCTTTTCATATAAAGCATAATTGTCTTGATTACTAGTTACCTCATATAAAACAATATTAACTTTATCACTATATTCATCATAAATACTTGCTAAATGTGTAATAAGTCTTTTACAATACCCACAACCAGTACCACGAAAAACATATACACTTGGTAACTTACTAGTATCTTTCTCTTTAAAATTACAAGTTAGTCCTTCTGCTTCACATGCTTCTTTAAGTGTTTCTCCTTTAACAGAAGCATTTACATTTAAAGTAAACAAAAAAGTTAAAATAACTACAAATAGTCCATTTCTTAAAAATTTCATAAAAAATCCTCACTTCCAGTAATCATTCTATCATAACAAACAACCATTGTGTTATAAAATCCTACTTTTTCACCAAATTTTCATAATACTTATAACGTTTAATAGCATTATCTTTCTGCATTTTTAATAATTCATTTGCTAAATTCTCATCTTTAATCTTTAAAGCTTTATAACGAACTTCTTTATTTAATAATTCTTCGTATAAGCCAAAATCTGGTTCTTTTGAATCAATAGTAAGTGTCTCACTTGTCCCATCATAACGCATAAGTAAATTATAACCTGCCTTAATCGCTAACTTTTGTTCTTCTAAAGAACACGTCATACCATTTTTAATTCCTTGTTCAATACATGGTGAATAGCAAATTAATAAACTTGGTCCTACATGTTCCATTGCTTCTTTAAAAGCCCTAATAGTTTGCATAGGACTAGCCCCTAAAGAAACACTTGCTACATAAACATTTGGTATTCCCATTGCATATCTAAACAAATCTTTTTTTTGTGTTTTCTTACCCATATTAGTAAACTCGGCCACTGCCCCTAGTCTTGTCGACTTACTAGCTTGTCCTCCCGTATTAGAATAAACCTCCGTATCAAGCACCATTATTTTTATGTTTTCATTACTATGTAACACATGATCAAGCCCACCAAAACCAATATCATAAGCCCAACCATCTCCACCTACTGCTACCACCATGCGTGCTGGAATATAATTAAGTAATTCTCGTAAGTCATAAGGTATTTCCATATTTTCTAACTTATTCTTTATTTCTCTAGTCTTTTTGTAGTCATTACAATTTTCTAAGTATTCACAAAATAACTCTTTTACCTCACTAGTAACTAGTTCTTTAGTACCTTCCATAATATTCTTTATTCTCTTTTGTTTATTTTGATAAGATAAATGCATTCCTAAAGCAAACTCGGCATTATCTTCAAATAAAGAATTAGCCCATGGTATACTGTAAGGCGTATAAGGGGTAGACCCGCCATATATAGATGAACATCCTGTTGCATTTGCTATCACTATATTATCACCATATAACTGTGTCATTAGTTTTATATAAGAAGCTTCCCCACAACCAGCACAAGCTCCCGAATATTTAAATTTTGGTTCTAACAATTGACTTCCTTTAACCGTATAAGCACTTATAGTTTCATCATTTTTATTATTTTTTTCATAATAATCAAACTCTCGCTGTTTCTCTAAACATGGGTCCCCAAACTCTAAAGCCTTTATACCATTCTTACCAGGACAAGCCTCTATACATAAACCACATCCTGTACAATTTTGTTCTGATACACTAATAATAAAATTATTATTACCCTTACCAAGTTCTTTTAAACCTATATTTTTATCCGTCAAAAATGGTCTTATAACCCCATGTGGACAAACAAGGGAACACATACCACATTGTATACAATAATCTTTATTCCATTTAGGTGCTTTTGTTGTATTGAATCCTTTTTCTCTTTTACTATTACCACCAGGGAAAGCTCCATTTGCAAAAGACATGCATTCACTTACTTTAAGTAAGTTACCACATCTTTTCTTCATCACGTCAAATACATCTTTTGATTTATCTTCCAAACTATTACCAATTACTTGTTCTATTCTATAAACATTCTTAGTCGCATCTTTTATCGATAAAATATTATTATTAACAATATCTTCACCCTTACTAATGAACTTTTCCTTAATTCTTTTAACTAATATTTCTTCATAATCAGTAATACCAAGCATATTTAATATAACAGCCTCCATAATCATACTTATTTTTCCTGGTATATGATGTAATTCTGCTAACTCATCCGCATCTACTATAAATAACTTAATATTTTTATTCTTTAAATTTTCATAGTTTTCTAAAGTTAAATTATTTAAAAACTCAGTATCTTTACTATTTACAATTAAAGTACCCCCTTTAACTAATGTATCTAATAAAGAAAACTCTTTAAAATAACTAGCCTTAGTAACAACAATTATTTTACTATTAGTAACATAAAAAGGCGCTTTTATTTTATCTTTACCATATCTTAAATGACTAACTGTTACACCACCAGATTTTTTAGAATCATAAGCAAAATAACCTTGTACATAATAATTATTACCTAAAATATTTAAAATGTCTTTACTACAAGTAACCATGCCATCACTACCAAAGCCAAATATTTGTGCTTCTACCCATGCCATATCAAGTTCATATTTGCAAGGTTTCAAACTTTTATTTGTAACATCATCAACTATTCCTAAGGAAAAGTCATTAACTGGATTTTCTTCCATCATTTTTAGTACGCTATAAATGTCACTAGGGGTTGTATCTTTACCAGATAATCCATAATGTCCTCCCAAAACTGTTATTTTTTTATCTTTTAAAACATTTAAAACATCTAAATAAAGAGGTTCCATACTACCATGATTTTTAACTCTTGATAAAACAGTTACTACTTCGCTTGTTTTAGGTAAAGCATCTAAAAAATATTTTTTACTAAATGGTCTATATAAATGTACTTCAACTAAACCATAACTCCCCCCTTGTCTATTTTCTTTATCTATTACTAATTTAATTGTATCAGAAACAGAACCCATACTAACTACTACAAAACGAGCCTTTTCATCACCATAATAAGTAAATGGTTTATAGTTCGTATGAGCAAGTTTATTAATACTTTCCATATAATCATTAACAATATTAGGCATATCTTCATACAACTTATTACGTGCTTCAACACTTTGAAAATATATGTCTTCCATTTCACTCATACCATATTGCATAGCCTTACCAACATTTAAAGCTCTTTCTTTAAATCTATTTAAAGCATCTTTATTAATAAGACTAAGTATATCTTTATCATCTAACCCATCAATAACATTAATTTCATGACTAGTTCTAAAACCATCAAAAAAATGTACAAATGGCAAAGACCCTTTAATAGCAGCTAAATGAGCTACGATAGACATATAATAAGCATCTTCTACACTACTGCTTGCTAAAATACAAAATCCAGTATCTCGAACTGCATAAATATCAGAGTGATCGCCAAAAATCGATAAAGCGTGTGTAGCAATAGTTCTTGAAGCCACATGAATAACACCAGGTAGACATTCACCTGCCATTTTATACATATTAGGAATCATTAAAAGTAGTCCTTGACTAGCTGTAAAAGTTGTCGCTAAAGACCCTGTTAATAACGCCCCATGCATCGCCCCTGCAGCCCCAGCTTCACTTTGCATTTCTTCTATCTCTACACTTTCATGAAATAGATTTTTTTTATTCTTATCTTTTAATAATTCTATTTCACTTGCCATAGTACTAGAAGGCGTAATCGGATAAATTGCGGCCACTTCACTAAATAAATAAGCATTCAATGCTGCTGCTTTATTTCCATCTAAAATTTTCTTCATAATCTCACCCCATATATAATGAAATGTTACTATAAATACACGTAAAAAACAAGTGAAGTTTAAACATATTGTGATTTATAAAACAAATTAAGATTTGTAATTTTAACTAATTTATGCTATTATATATAGCAATTAAAGGGAGGTTTTTGTATGGAAAACAAAAAATATGTAGTGTGTAGAGATAATATTTATGTTGGAGAAGTTGTAAGAACAGATAGTATATATCGTTATGATGGCGACCACGACTTTTTTAAAACTAAGCCAGGACAATTAAGTACAAGTTCTTGGAGAAGTTATAGAAGTATGTTATTTGTACCAAATGAAGATAAATTATCTAACGACTTATTATATAGATCTCCAAATTATCCTATTCTTAATGTTACTGATGATGAAACTTGTTTAAATTTAGGTAAAAATAGTATAGTTATAAAGGATGCTTGTAATTTAGCGGCACTTCTTAAATATTTTGGATACAAAAAGGATTTAACTTTTGAAGATATTATGAAAATTCGTAAAACATTCTTTACAGGAAGATTTGCTAAAGATAATTGCCAATTATTCGGTTGGAAAGAAACAATGGCTGAAGATATAACATTTTATACTAATGGTGAAGAAGTAACTAATCCTAGAGAATTAGAACGCAGAAGAAGACAATTTAGAGCAGAACAACAAGCAGGACATAGAATGTTCACAGGTGTAAATGAAAGTCCACTTCCTAGAGAATATTGGGATGTTTTAGATGAAAGAGGAGATAATACATTAATGGATGTTATTGAAGGCTGGGACGAAACAATGAATGCATTTGCTCCTCACAAACAAGAAGGTCCAGTAAAAAGATTAAAAAGATTTTAAAGAGTGTGTAAATAAAATTTCTTACACACTCTTTAAATTTAACATTCTTTCAAATCTAATAATTTCATCACCTACCTTATTTCAATTTCTTTTGATACAAATTTTGATACAGCATCATATTTTTTTTCGCATTTCTTCAACACAAAAAACCTCTTCGAATACAAGAGGCTTTTTTAATATAAATTACTATCATTTTCACTCATTATTCACAAACGCACAAAAAAATCAACTATTTCTAGTTGACTTAAATCTAACGTCACATTGGTGTAACGATATTATCTTATGGAGCAGGTGAGCAGAATCGAACTGCCGATATTAGCTTGGAAGGCTAGAGTTATACCATTTAACTACACCTGCATTTGCTTTGACCACTTAATTATATCACATCATAAATAAATATCAATATTTTTTTCGCACTTTTTATAGAATTTTTTTTATTTTTGCATTATAATGTATCTATGCTGAATTAGCTCAGCTGGTAGAGCAACGCCCTCGTAACGCGTAGGTCGCAGGTTCGAGTCCTGTTTTCAGCACCATTAAACAATTATTGGTTTAAAGCCAATTTATTTATAAATTAAGTATCTGAGGTGAAAATCTTGAAAAAAAGTATTTTTCTCACAATATTTTTAATATGTATATTGTTTTATATGTTAATAATATATATTAAAACAGATGTATACCAAGTAGCATTCATAGTAGATAATAATCTCTATAAAACAGTAAACATTCGTAAAAACACATCATTAAAAGAAATTGATAGCCCACAAAAAAATGAACATGTTTTCATTGGTTGGTATGATGAAGATAATAATAGATTAGATGAAAAAACAATCATTCAAAAGGACTCAGTATATTATGCTAAATGGGGTGTCGTTATAACAAATGAAGAGAACACTAAATAATAAAGTGTTCTCCTTTTAATTAATTTCAATACGATATGGATTAGAACTTGTCCCATCACCACTTTTATACATTACATTTGCTTTTAAATTAAATGATGGTCTAATATAACCAGTTGAATTAACATTAACCCAGTGCCTATATAAAGGCTCCATATACAATGTTGGATTAGAAGAACGATGTATATTGTATGCTAAAGTAGAATTGTAAGTACTAGCCATTGCACCACCATCAGGAGTTATAAGCCATTCCCTAGCTACCCCAGGTGAAAAAGTTGGATAAAGCCATGCATTCGAAGTCATATAAATACTAGAATTACTATCCACTGCTGCATTCCAATAATTACTACTAATTGAAAAACCGTAGTCGCTTGGATACATTAGTCCTATATAATTTGTGTATTGTAAAATTCCTCCACTTCCTGCTTTTATACTTCCTCTTTCATATTGATAGAATTGTTTAGCAGTTAAACTAGCATAAGAATTATCATTGGCACCATTACCAACAGCCCCTAGATACCAAACAGTTTGATCTATATATTTTTGATATTCACTTAAACTCTTCCAATAAACTCCATTTAAAACATTTATTTGTGTTTTACTATATTCCCAGTTATTAGTTCCATCGGTATTCCATCCATAACCATAACCATCTTTTAAATAACCACTCTCTGTTTCTGTATAATAACTTGCTTTTACTAACTTTACTCTATTTTCATATTTCCCACCAACTTCTTTTTGAGTAGGTATTACGCCAATAATTCGGTATAAATTGTCTTCTGTACAATTACTATCACACCCAAAGTATACCCAATTATTTAAACTTGAACTTTCTCCTACATATCTATATTCCTCCGTAGCATTAGAACCAGTCTGAATTGTACTTGCTTGAGTTATATGTTTTATAGTACTTTCAGTTTCACTTTTAGCTATTATATAATCACTTAAATATTTTCTGCTTTTAAAATTAACATCACATTTTTCCCCACTTTGAAAACCTGTAATAACAGCTCCCCATTCCTCATAATTCCAAATTCCTTTGCCAGTACCTTTACAATCAACACTTACATCATAAGCACCTTTACTAGGAGCCTCACTTACTGATTTATCATCAACATATACACTTAATACTACATCACCATCATAACTATAATTTTTACTTACAGCCTTAATAGCTATTTTACTCTTAAAAGTCTTATTTGATCCTTCTTCGATAGTTGTATCATAGTCCATCCATAATCTAAGTTTATAAGTTATACTTTCTTTTCCTCTTAATTCTGCAGTTTTTAACTGTTTACTTGTAAAAGCATCTTTATTTGTCTTACTAACAGTTTCTCTATTATTTAAAATTCCAGGTTCATCATCATTAAGCATATATTTAATATAACTTAAACCCAATGTATTATTATCATTAATATCACTTAGTATATCAAGATTAACTTCATATAAAATACCAGTATCACATTTATTTGTTATTGTAAATACATAGGGAGATAATTTTTTACCTTCTATATCTGTTATAGGAAATGCTTCTGTTAATTTAATATCACTTCCCTCTTGTTCTTCTAAACTAACCTTTAAGCATAATGAAGCTACAGTATTAATATCTTTTTGTTCAGCCTCAAACCTAATATAAGCATAAGTAACACCAATAAAAACAAATAAAATCAAAAATGATAATATTAATTTTCTATAATTTTTTTTCATACTAAGATTCCCCCAATGTTATTCTATATGGTGATTCTTTTGTACCAAGTCCATTTTGATATAACACATTTTCTTTTAAATAAAAAGTAGGTCTAACGCCCAAAATACTTTCTTTTGTTGATTTAATCCAATGCCTATAAACTGGGCCTAAACTAGAATTGGAATTTATATCATACGCTAAACTGCCATAAGGATCATAAGTTTCTTGGGCCGAATTACTATTCATAGTCCACTCAGCTTTCTCACTACTAACATTAGAAAATTTATAAAGCCATGAATTTATAAAAACATTTCGATAAGAATTTATGCTATATGAATTATATGCCTTTTCGGCAGAAAAGCCAAAATCAGAAACATACATTAAACCAATATTTGTTTTATATTTCAATGTAGAACTATAAGCACCAGGCGTAGAACCACGTTCAAATCCATAAAAATCATTTGCTGAATAAGTTGCATAATTATTATCTGTACCATAAGACAAAGCCCCACCTAAATACCAGTAAACGCTAACAATATAAGTCTGATATTCCCCTAAGTTTTTCCAATAAACACCATTCAAAACCTGTGTTTGTAACGTAGATGTAACCCAGTCATTTTGAGTTAAGTTTGACCAATAGTACCCCTTATTAGTAGGAGCAACAGAAGAATCTAATAAAAGCCCACTTTCGGTTTCTGTATAATAATCACTTTTTATAAGTTTTACTCTCTTTTCATAAGTACCGCCTTCAATGCTTTGAGTAGGTAATACCCCTATAATTCGGTATAAATTATCTTCTGTACAATTACTATCACAACCAAAATAAACATAATTATTTGGATTAGCCCCAGTATATCTATACTCTTCTTTAGCATTACTACCTGTCTGTACTGTATCAGACTGTTCTATATAAATAATATTACTATCTGTCTTTGATGCATCTATTACATATTCATTAAACTTTTTACCAGTTGTAAAGATAATATTACAAGCAGCACCATCATTAAAATTTTTTATGATTGGTCCCCAGTTATTATAGTCCCAACTACCATTTGCCTTTCCCATGCAATCAACACTTACATTATAGTTTCCCCGTTCAGGATACGTATCTTTCTTTTCTCCATCAACAAATATTGCTAAAGAATAAGAATTAATTTTATATTGTTGTTTGTAAACAATTCTTTGTATTCCAAATAAAATTAATAATACTAACATAATTGCTAATAACAAATATTTTTTTATTTTCTTCATATCAACACTCCTCTACTTTATATTGTCCATTTTAATTAAAGTTATTATAGCATATTCGCATTGCATTTTGCAATGCGTTTCATTATGTAAAAAAGACATAAAATAAGTATAGGAAGGAGTTACAATGAAAGCAGGCTTTAGATTAAATTTAGAAAAAAAAGAAACTGAAAATAAAACTATCAGGTTTCCTGTATCATTAATTGATAAAATTGAAAGTATTTTAGCAGGTACTGAACTAACCTTTTCTAGCTTTGTTATTCAAGCATGTAAATTTGCAATAGAAAATATAGAAGAGGAAGAAAAAGAAAAAACAAAAGCTTAAGAAAACAGAGAATATTTCATCTCTGTCTTTTATTTAACAATAATATTAATTATTTTATTTGGAATATAAATAAATTTAACTATTTCTTTTTCATCAATATATTTTTTTACATTATCTTGATTTAATACTTTATCTTTAGCTAACTCTTCACTTTCATTTAATTCCAAAGTAACTTCACTACGTAATTTACCATTTATTTGTACTCCTATTGTAATTTCTTTATCAATAGTTTTAGCCTCATCATAAACTGGCCATGGTGATTCACATAATGGTTTTCCCAAATTATATTGTTCATTTAATTCTTCAGTTATATGTGGAGCATCCGGATTTAATAAATGTAAAAGCACTCTGTAATCATCTTTAGTAATTCCATCTTTATACTTATCATATTCATTTAACATACTCATTAAACTTGAAATAGCTGTATTATATTTTAATGTTTCATTATCATTTGTAACTTTCTTAATAGTTTTATTAACTAATACTTCATCTGTATAACCAACTTTTTCATTTAACTTAGAACCTAATTTAGCTACTCTTTCTAAGAAACGTTTACAACCCTTTAATGTTTCTGTACTCCAAGGAGCGTCCATTTGATAGTCTCCCATAAACATTTCATAAGTTCTTAAAGTATCAGCACCATATTCCTTTACCATGTCATCTGGGTTTATTACGTTACCTTTACTTTTACTCATCTTTTCACCATTAGAGCCTAATACCATACCATGGGCAACACGTGTCCAAATCATTTCACTTTTTGGTGTCAAACCATAATCATAAAGCATTTGTACCCAGAATCTGGCATACAACAAATGTCTTGCCGTATGTTCACTACCACCATCATAATAATCAACTTGTCCCCAATATTTCATTGCCTCCATACTAGCAAATTCTTCTTTATTTTTAGGATCCATATACCTTAAGAAATACCAACTAGACCCCGCCCACTGAGGCATTGTATCAGTTTCTCTTTTAGCATCACGCCCACATTTAGGACATTTGCAATTTACAAATTCTTCTATTTTAGCAAGTGGACTTTCCCCATTATCAGTAGGTTCATATTCTGTAACATCTGGTAAAACTACTGGCAAATTTTCTTCACTTTCTGGTACCCAACCACAATTCTCACAATAAATCATTGGAATAGGTTCACCCCAGAAACGTTGTCTACCAAATACCCAGTCACGCATCTTATAATTATTAACACGTCTAGCAATTTTTTGCTTTACTAATTTTTCAGTAATTGCCTCTTTTGCTTCTTCCACTGTAAGACCTGTGAATTCCGCACTATTAATTAAAGTACAACCTTTGCCTAAATAATCTTGCTTTTCAAACGCATGAGTACTGGTGTCTCCTCCATTAATAACAACGATCATCGGCAAATTATGGGCTAAGGCATATTCATAATCTCTTTCATCATGACTAGGAACAGCCATAACAGCACCCGTTCCATAATCTCCCAACACAAAGTCACCTAAGAAAATCGGTACTTCTTCTTTAGTAATTGGATGTATCGCTTTAACACCTTTAACTTCACAACCTGTTTTACTTTTATTTAAATCGGTTCTTTCTAAATTAGATTTAGCCTTTGTTTCTTCAATATATGCCATAACTTCTTCTTTATTAGTAACACGTGGCATTAATTCTTTAATTAATTCTCCATCAGGCGCAATAACAAAGAAAGTTATCCCATATATAGTTTCTATACAAGTTGTAAATATTGAAAATTTACCACCATCTTTTATATCTACATCTACTTCAACACCAGTTGATTTACCAATCCAATTTTTTTGCCCTAATTTTACTTTTTCTAAAAAGTTAGTATCTTTTAACCCATCAATAAGTCTTTCAGCATAATCACTCATTCTAAGCATCCATTGTGATTTTTCTTTTTGAACTACTGAACTACCACATCTTTCGCATACACCACCAGCAGCATCTTCATTTGATAAAACCATTTTACAAGTTGGACACCAGTTAACTTTAGTCTTAGCCTTATAAGCCATACCATGTTTATAAAATTGAATAAATTGCCACTGAGTCCATTTATAGTATTCTGGGTCAGTTGTAGAAAATTCTCTTGTCCAATCAAAAGACAAACCTAACCCTTGCATTTGACTTTTAAAAACACCAATGTTTTTCTTAACAACTTCTTTAGGATGAACATGCATTTTAATAGCATATTGTTCAGCTGGTGCCCCAAAAGCATCCCATCCCATTGGATATAAAACATTATATCCTTGCATTCTTTTCATACGTGCAAGTACATCAGTTGCCGTATAAACTCTAGCATGTCCTACATGTAATCCAGCCCCTGAAGGATATGGAAACTCAACTAAAATATAATAATGTTTTTCATGAG
This sequence comes from uncultured Mycoplasmatota bacterium, assembly GCA_900549625.1. Classification (GTDB taxonomy): domain Bacteria; phylum Bacillota_I; class Bacilli_A; order RF39; family UBA660; genus Ventrenecus. Next base: position 33,924 of record URPE01000004.1, on the reverse strand, counting down.
TACCATTTTTAGCCTCAAAAGTATGTTTATCCTCCCAATACTTTTGCCATTTTTTCTCTACTTCTTTAAAATTCATCTTATCTTCTTCCTTTCACTTTTTGATATCCTTTTTTCACTAAATGTCTTCCATATATTTCATATAAAGCATAAATCAGTGCTAAAATCATTACAAAAGCAATTAATAACTGCCACATAATCTTTATCCTTAAAGAACTTATAAACACCCATACAAATGAAATAATAAAAGCATTTTGCATACTTATCCATAAAATCATTTTCTTTTTAGGTAATGCCTTTTCATCTAAATTAAACTTATGAACAAGATATGTAATTTCTGTAATATTTTTATTTTTTCTTTTCTTAGAAGAAAGTTTTTTAAAATATATAACATACGTCACTATAAAAATAACTAAAAATCCTCCTAAAAAAATCAATAAATTTAGAAATAAATCACTAATATCCATAACACCACTCCCAACTAAATAAAAAAGGATAGCACCAAAGGAGTCATAACGACGGTACCATCCTTAATTTAACTTTCTTACTTGATAAAGGAGTATTCTCCTAAAGCTCCAAAAGCAAGTTCATAACTCATCTTTGTAAAGTTCCAGCTCCCTTTACTCTCTATAAAAGACTAATTATTACTACTCTTTCTTCATCGCATGCCTAAATTATATGAAATTTTTTTAAATAATGCAAGCCATTTATTTTAATTTTTATTATTTCTATTTATTTAGTAACCATTCTATTACATTAAGTTTTGTTATACCATTGTAATCCGCTTCTAAATCCATGTCTAATGTAAGTAAATATTTTGGATAATGATCTCCTGTTTTTTCTAATGAATTAAGTTCTCTTCTTAATACTTTCTCATCTCTTACAGACAAAGCAACCTGATAATAATTTATGCCTTCTCTATTTTGAGCAACAAAATCTATTTCTAAGTCATCAACTTTACCTACATATACTTTGTATCCTCTTCTTAAAAGTTCTAAGTAAACTATATTTTCCAAAATATGTCCCATATCACTACCGGATTTTTTCCCTAAAAGATAACTTCTCAAGCCAACATCCGCCACATAATATTTGTAATCTCTAACAAGTAAATTTTTTCCTTTAACATCAAATCTTTCTGCTTTATATATTAAAAAGCTATCTATAAAAGCATTGATATAATTAATAACAGTATGATTACAAGTAGAAATACCCTTACTAGTTAAGGTATCACTTATTTTCTTTGTAGAAATAGGACTACCTATACTATCAAAAATAAATTTAAGAGTATTTTCTAAAAGCGTTTTATCAGTAATATTATTTCTTATCATTATATCTTTATAAACTATTGTTGAAAAAATACCTTCTAAATACACATCTAAATCACTTATATTTTCTTTTAAAATAGGTAAATTACCAGGCATTCCTCCATATTCCATATACTCTAAAAAACATTCATATTGACTTTTATTATTCTGTGGCATTGCCTCTAAAAATTCTTTAAATGATAATGGTAACATTTTTATTTCTACAAAACGCCCAGATAACAATGTCGCTAGTTCCCCAGACAATAAATAAGCATTGGACCCAGTTATATAAACATCTACATTTTTCTTTATATATAATCCATCAACTGCTTTTTGAAACATATTAACATTTTGAACCTCATCTAAGAAAATATAATATTTCTTTTCTGAATCTATTTTTTTATTAATATATTCATATAACTCTCTATAATCTTTAAAATTATAACTTACATCTTCAAGATTTATTTTTATTATTTGCTCATCTTTTATTCCTATTTCTTTTAGGTAATCTATAAAAAGTTCAAATAATGTTGATTTACCACATCTTCTAATACCTGTAACAACTTTAATTAAATCTTTATCTTTAAAACGTTTTAAAAGTTCTAAATATTCAGTTCTTTCTATCACAAACATTCACCTCAATTAAAGTGTACACCACAAAAAGCAAAAAGTCAAGTTTTGGAAAAATTTTTCCAAAAGTATATAAATAGAGAAGCTTTTGGAAAAAAGTCTGTTTGTTCCAAAAAATCATATTACATTATTTAAGACCAAAATTATAATAATCACACAATAAATCATATTTTTATTCATTCATAAAATTTATCCAAATAATTTCATATATTTATAATTTATCTTGTATATTCATAATAGCATTTGTTATAACACATATTCTACTCATTTGAATTACTATATATATCACAAGTAATTCAACTAATGGTTTGAACTGAACAGAACTGAACGGAACTAATTTTTCATAATATATCATATATCTACCCTTTTTGATACCTTTATATTATTATTTGAAACATTACCTTTATCAACATTTATATTTAATTTCTCTGTAAATATCTTATTGCAGTTATAACAATGATATCTTTTTTTACAAATAATTAATTCTACTTTGAACAACAACTATCTAGATAAACGCTTCTTATAGGTTTTAATTTATTATGTACTGAACTTGTAAATTTATTAACGTTAACTATTTTAACATCCTTACCATTTAATCCTATTAGTAAATAATAATCTTTCATTTATACTCACCATTCTATTATTATTATTTACTACATATTACTACATAAAAAAAAGATGAAAATTCATCATCTCTCTTTATACCTGATTTTATTGAACCATACTATTCCGTGATATTTCGTAATTTCAACCCGTGATATTTTATGGATTTAGTCTATTAGGTCCTCTAAATAGGAACTGTGTTTCTTTTACAGATGGTAATCCTAGCATAAGCATAGTAAGTCTATCAACACCGATTGCAAATCCGCCATGTGGTGGGCAACCATATTTGAAAAATTGTAAATAGAATGAAACATCTTCTCCTAAACTTTTTTCTTTAGCATTCTTAACTATCTCTTCATATCTGTGTTCCCTTTGAGCACCAGTAGTAATCTCTGTTCCTCGCCAAATCAAATCATACCCTTGTAATTCACCATTTTCATCTCGCATATGATAGAATGCTCTTTTTGCCGCGCTAAAACCAGTTATGAAAATAAATTCATGTCCATATACCTCCATAGCATAACGGCTAGTTAACTTTTCGGCTTCGGCATTTAAGTCCCCTACATCACTAGTAGGTATCGTAAACCCATATCTTTCATTTAATTCTTTATATAAATCTTGTAATTTTATTCTTGGAAAAGGCTTTGTTGGTATAACGATTTCTGTTCCAAAAACATCTTTTATTTTCTCACCATATTTTTCTTTAACTTTAGTAAGACCTGCAATAAGTAAATCTTCTTCTAAATTCATTACATCTTCATAAGAATCAATATAACTAAATTCAAGGTCAAAACTAGTAAACTCTGTCGCATGACGATTAGTATTAGAATTCTCTGCTCTAAAAGCCGGTGCTACTTCAAATATCTTACTCATACCAGCCGCCATTGCCATTTGTTTATAAAATTGTGGTGACTGAGCAAGGTAAGCAGATCTATCAAAGTATTTTACCTCAAATACCTCACTACCAGATTCACTAGCGGCCCCTAGTAACTTAGGTGTATGAATCTCTGTAAAATCTTCTTTATATAAATATTCACGCATCCCTTGGACCATTAAAGATTCAACTTGTCTTGCTAACATATTTTTTTGATTACGTAAATCAATCCATCTATAGTCAAGTCTTGTATCAATATTAACTCCATCTAAATTATTGTAATCAAATGGTAATGCACAAGCAAGTGATGTAACAGTAATACTTTTAGGTATTAGCTCAATACCTCCAAGTTTAACTGCTTCATTTTCTTTAACCTCACAAGTAATTTTTAAAGTACTATCAGTACTAACATTCTTCATAATATCAAGTAATCTTTGATTTTCTTCCTCACTTTTTTCAATCGTCATTTGCACTTTTCCCGTACTGTCTCTTAGTATTACAAACATTACCCACTTTTTATCTCTAATCGTATCAACAAAACCACTAAAAGAAATAGTTTTACCAATATAATTACTAAGTTCATTAACATATACTTTTTCCATAAATATCCTTCTTTCTAAAATAAAAAGACTCTATAACATAAGGACGAATATATCCGCGGTACCACCTTATTTCATAGAATCTATGCTCTTTTTCTTTTAACGCAAGAATTACGATTTATCATTTTGTTGCTGTCTTTCTTTTTAAATGCATCTTTATTTTCACCAACCATAAAGTCTCTATAAATTATTTAAAAATACTCTTGCAATCAATAATTATATTAATATTATAAGTCATTTTCATAATTTGTCTAGTCTTTTTACTTATCTTTTTCTTCATTAAATGTTCTAGTCAAACTCATTTGTTTCTCAGTAAAATCATTTACACTTAGTTTTAAACTATTAAAAAACGATTTATACAAATCAAGTTCAAGACGCATGGTTTCTAATTCTTCTTGTTGTAAATGATTCTCCTGTTCCAAAGCCAAATTTCTTTCTTTTATACTATTTAATTCCACTTTCTTATTTTCAAGCTCTTCTTTCATCAAAGAATAAGATTCACTACCAACACTACAATTTTTATAATTAAAATCATTAATAGCGTAACTAAGTCTTTTTAAAGCTAAATTTTCATAATCAGTTTCTATAGGAAATTTCTTTTCTTTTATAGCCGTTGTTATTGTTTCAATTGAACTACAAATTTGTTCATTTTCATCACTTTTTATGCAACTTCTAAGCAATAATTTTTCATAATCAAAACCGACAGAAACAGTCATACCAAACTTATCACGCCAATCGTTTAATGTCTGTAATCTTGCTTTCTTTTGGCTTTCATTAAACCACATCTTTTTATCCAATTCTTTAATATAAAGCCTAAAAGGCAAACTACATTCTTGATTTTTCAAATATTTCATATATTTATCAATTTCATTTTTTTTCCAACACATATTAGATATTGGCACATAATAACTAGTATTCTCTTTTTTACGTAAACCAAGAACACTATAATTTTCTTCAAATTCTTTTATAATCAGATAATCAACATCCATTATTTCGGGTAAATCATCTTGCCATTTCTTAGATTTATCAATTTTAATAATACCTACTAGTGGCAAAAGGCTAAACTTAATACTAGTCTCAAAAGACTTAATTTTCTCTTCTATCATTGGTGAAAAAACAAAACCAGAATCAATTTTATTACGCATTAGATATCTAGAAAAGCGATATGGATCTTCTAGCAAAAAATTAAGTAGCTCATAACTATTCATATTTTTTAATCTTATAGAAAGAAACGAATTTCCTATCACTTCCGTATTAACACCAAGAAGATGTGAAACATTTACTTCTTGTATTTTAAAATTCAAATTATCCCCAGAAGCAAGCTTATAAGAAAACGTATAATTTTTAGTATTAATTTGTTCATATAAATCAATACATTCTTTTAAAAGTATACATATTTTTTCATAGTTACCATAATTCATAACCATCCCCCTTTTCTTGAGGGATACTCTAACACAAAATTATTGTTAAGTCAATTTTTTATTAATTATCATCACTATCTGTTTCCTTTACTATATAAATTGGTCTTTTCTTTGTTTCTAAATATGTTTTTGCTAAATATTCACCAAATATACCCATGAAAAATAATTGAATACCACTAACAAAAATAATGATACAAGCAAGGCTTGGCCAGCCACCTACGGGGTCACCCCAAATAATTGTCTTAAAAACAATAACTAAAATCATTACAAACGAAATCAAACAAAAAAGTATTCCTAAAAATGCTGCCATTGTAAGAGGCACAGTACTAAAAGCCACTATGCCTTCTATAGCATATTTAAATAATTTCCAAAAACTCCATTTTGTTTCTCCAGCAATTCTTTCTACATTTTCAAATTCTAGCCATTTTGTTTTAAAACCAACAAAACTCCAAAGTCCCTTGGAATAACGATTATATTCCCGAGTACTAGTAATTGCATCAACCATTTGTCTAGTCATTAACCTATAATCTCTAGCTCCATCCACCATTTCTACTTTACTTAATTTATTAATAAGTTTATAAAACATACGGGCAAAAAAGCTTCTAATAGGTGGTTCACCTTTTCTAGTTACTCGTCTTGTCCCAACACAGTCATATCCTTCATTAATATACTTAAGCATTTCTGGAAGTAAACGCGGTGGATCTTGTAAGTCGGCATCCATAAGAGTTATATAGTCTCCTGTTGCATAATCAAGACCTGCAAGCATAGCGGCTTCCTTACCAAAATTACGGGAAAAAGAAACATATCGTATACGTGGGTCTTTCTCTCGCAAACTTTTTATAACATCTAATGTTTTATCACTACTACCATCATTAACAAATACAAGTTCAAACTCATTACTAGTCATTTCTTCCATAACTTTATTCATTTCTTTATAAAACAAAGGGAGTGATTCTTCTTCATTATAACAAGATACTATTACACTAATTTTCTTTTTCATTTTTAATTCACCATTCCTACATATATTTTAACAAGCAAAAAAAGACTTGGCAAGTTATTTACTACCAAGTCCAATAAGACCAATACCCATAATTACTAAAAATGTCCCAATATAAGATGTTACACTTAATGTTTCTTTAAAGATAAAGTGTCCTATAAATAAAGTAATTACTTGTACAATACCATTAACAATGGGTACGATAATTGACAAATCATACTTTACGACAATTCTTTGCCATAACAAGAAACTAACTAAATAAAACAATAACCCTAAAAAAGTTGTCCAAGAAACACCAAAACTTAGTCCGCCCTTAATACCTAAATGTAAAGAATCTCCACCAAGTTTCATAAAAGTAATTCCACTTGTCGTACAAAGAATGTAAACAAGTATTAAAATATATTTCATTTTCTTATCTCACTTTCTAACATTGAAACTTCTTGAACTAAGTCCTTAATAGTTTCTTTTTGTTTAGTTACAACTACTGTTAAAACAAAAGTGATAAGCATTAAAATCGTAATAAATATCCCTAGTATTAAATTAGATAAAACCTCAAAGCCAAATAACTTATTAATTGAAGAAATTATTCCTGGAAATACACTTGCTAAAAATAAACAAAACGTTGGTATAATCCAAAATAAAGAATAACGAACAGCTATTTTTTTATGTCTTACATAATAAACTACTAAACATAACCAAAATATTGTATAAATTATTAAACAAATAATAAGTTTAAGACTCATCTTTTCACCGCTTTCATAACTAATATTGAAAATATTACATTAATCATATAATAAGCACTTTTAAAAGGCGTTATTGAACTTTTACCATGTTCTCTTTCTTTCATTTTAACTGGTAACTCACTTACTTTATAGCCTTGTTTTATTGTATCAACTGTACTAATTGGTTCAGGATATTCAGTCGGATAATTTATTGTAAATAATTTAATTATATCTCTAGATACTGCTCTAAAACCACTAGTTGTATCATATACTTTTTTACCAGTTTTAAGTTTTATAACACCTGATATCAAATTAATACCTAACCTTCTAAACCAACTAGACTTAAATGTTGATGGTGAATCACTTACAAATCTTGATCCAATAACCATATCACATTCACCATTAATAATTGGATCCGTAATTGTTTTTACATAACTAACATCATGTTGTCCATCTCCATCATATTGTACCGCAATATCATAGCCATTTTTAAAAGCATATTTATATCCTGTTTGAACGGCCCCTCCAATACCCAAATTACAAATAAGTTTAATATGGGGAATATTATTAATAGTAAGTACACCTTCAGTATTATCACGTGACCCATCATTAATAACTATCACATCATAATTAGTTTTATTTTTTTTATTATAATCCATTATAGTATTATAAGTATTTAAAATATTTTCTTCCTCGTTATATGCTGGAATAATAATTAAAATCTTCTTCATAAACATCTCCTACAAATAATAATCTATTAGAATTTTAAAAATTCCAAATATATTCAAGAAAAGTATACCATAAGTAATAAAATAATTAATAGTTTTTTCTTGCCATGCCACCTTAAATTTAGGTGATGTAAACAAAGCAAGTGTTGGTAAAAATATTGGTATTAAGTAACGTCCCTGATAACCTAAGACTGTTGTATTAGAAACTGGTGTAAAACTTACATATAAACTTGTCATTGAAACAACGATAGAACCTATAATAACTAAGAAGATAAATATTTTTTCATAAATACTCATTTTAACACTTGTAGACGCTATACTAATTACAAAGATTACAAGTAAAAGAACAAGAGGCATATAACCTAAATCACCAAAATAACCAAGTTGTAAAGTTCCTGTAAGTAGTAAGGAAAAAATTCCTAAATCAAAAGTATGATACAATACATTTATATAAGATAATGGTTTATGTAAAATAAATAGCACTTGTTTTTTTAAATCAACACCTTCCACAGCCCATTGAACGATCCCATGAATAGAAGCATACTTATAAGTAATATAAAAGAAAGCTAAATTAATTAATATTAATAGTCCTTTATATAAAAATGACTGACATTTACTATTAAATTTTTCATTCTTAATTAAGAATATCAAACCACATACTGGAAAATACGCTATTTTAGATAAGAAACTAAAAGCATAACATAAAGAAAGTATCAAGATTTCTTTTAAACCAATTTTCTTTTTCATATTACTATAATATATTGTAAGAGCAAAAGACAAAATACACATTGCATTGGTAAACATATCAGCCGAATATGATGCTGCTTGAAAGAGTACTAACGGAATAAGTCCAACTACAAAAACAAGATTTTTAAACTTACCACTAAGCTTAATAGCCATAGCTACAACTAACGTAAAAAATAACAAGCTAAATAACCTTCCCAGTAAAAACTGCATTGGTAAAGAAAGTGAAAGTATTCGTCCTACTAAAATACCTATACCACTAATAACATACGCTAAAAATAAATATGGCTCAGCAGTTGAAGCATAATATTTTTTTTCATAATTACTATTACCAACATTAGTTAATTCATTTATATAAGCTTTATATGAACTATATGTTGTTGGCACAAATACATTATAAGGTTGTTCTAAATAAAGTTTAATATCTAAAGGCCAAAGCACTTCTTCGCCTTTATCTAAATTAAAATTAAAATAAGAAATATTATACGCCCGAACAAAATGCTCTTTTTCATCCATAGAATAGGCAAAAGGTGTAATTAAAGCATATATAACCCCTACTGGTAAAGAAATCATAATAAAAGTTTTAACAATACTAATATTTTCCTTTAAAATCATTTTTCTTCCAAAATAACAAATATAAAAAACAATTAAAAATACAAATATAAAAACAATTAAATTAAAACTAAATTCATTATGTATTTTAAAATTATTAATAGTTATATCTTCTTTCTTCAAATTATTAATTCTTAAAACTATAGAAGACACATTCTTATCAATTTTAAAATAATTTTCACCATTATAAGTAGGATAGATAGTCTCACTTCTTAAATACTCTTCTTCATCATTATTAACTGTATATAAAAGCACTTCAATTTTATTTTCACTACTTGTACTCGCTAAAAAAGAAATCTCCTTAACATAACTATCAATTAAAGAACTTTTAAGTTCTATGCCATTATCTATTTCATTAATAGTTAAATTAATATCTTTTTTCCCTTTAAAATCATTACTAAAATATTTTAAATTCAAAATGAATATGCAAAACAAAAGTGCAAGAAAAAAAGAAATAAAGAGAAACGCAATATAAATATGCTTTGATTGTAATTTATTCTTTAACTTCATAATTATTCACTCCTTATTTCTTTAATTTAAAACTTATTTGTTTAGAAAAATGTTTATTATAAAATGGATCATCTGCTATTATTTTACCCCATTTATTAAACATATAATTTTGTTCTTTTTTAAATAACTCATACTTTTCTGGTGTTGTATCAAACCCTCTTGTTTTAGATTCAAAATGATGTAACATAACTTGTGGTGTTACTACGTTATAAAGTCCTTTCTCTAGTAATTTTAAGTTAAAGTCAACATCGTTATAAGCAACTTTTAAATCTTCTTCTAAGCCACTTACACTTAAGTATTTTTCTTTAGAAACAACTAAACAAGCAGCCGTAACCGCAGCATAATTATAAGGTACCATAAGTCTTCCGTACATGCCAGCATCTTCCATGCTAGCTCCAATAAAAGCATGACTAGCAACTCCACCAAGTCCTAATATAACGCCCGCATGTTGAACTGTATCATCAGGATATAAAAGTTTTGCCCCTACAGCCCCAACGTGACTTTGAGCCGCATAAGATACCATTACAGAAAGCCAATCTGGACTAATAATTTCTGTATCATTATTTAAAAGACAAATAAACTCCCCAGAAGCCGCCTTTACCCCATCATTATTAATCTTAGAATAATTAAATGGATAAGGTGCATCTATAACTTTAAAATTCTTATGTTTTTTCTTATAACTTTCAAATAACTCAAAAGTTTCTTCCTTTTCACTTTGGTTATTCATCACAATAACTTCATAATTTTTATATGTTGTTTTCTCATAAAGTGATTTCAAACACATTTCTAATGAATCAGCATAATCTTTCGTAGGTATTAAAATAGATACTTTAGGCTCTTTATCTAAAATATAATTAACTTTATAGTATAAGGTTTTTTCATCTTTTACAACATTACCTTTTATACCTCTTCTTTTTAAAGCATTACTAACTGCTAAAGCTCCTTTATCAATCGCATAGCTTTTGTTATCGATTGTCATTGACGTTGACCCTTCTACTTTACGCCAGTGATATAAAATTTCTGGAATATGATAAATATTATTTGTAACCTCAGTAACCTTCAAAAATAAATCGTAATCTTGGGCCCCTTCTAAGCCTTTTTCAAATCCCCCAACTTCTTCTACTTTACTCTTACGAATAGTTGTAAAGTGACAAATATAATTATTTGATAAAAGTGTATCTGGCGAATAATCTGCTTTAAAATGTGGATCACAATATTTACCATCTAAATCAATCTTATCTTCATCTGTATATATAAAATCAAGTTCTTTATTTTCATTTAAAGCTTCTACTACCATGTATAATGCGTCTTTATTTAACTCATCATCATCATCTACTAAAGATATAAACTCACCCTTTGCCATCTTTAAAGCATCATTAGTAGTTTCTGATATATGTTTATTTTTCTTATGATAACTAACATGTATTCGTGGGTCTTTCTCACTATACTCTTTTAAAGTATCTAAAGTCTCCTTTTTAGTAGAACAATCATCTACCAAACAAACCTCAAAATTATCATAAGTCTGATTAAGAATTGAATCTAAACAACGAACTAAATATTCCCGTCCAATATTATAAACCGGTATTAAAATAGAAATAAGTGGTCTATACTCTAAATCATTATGTACTATCTCTAATTTATTTTTAGCTAAATAACGATTATAATCATCTTTATTAAAAGGCTCATAATAATAATTATTACCTCTTTCTCTAACTCTTTTCTTAAAATCATTAAAATACTTTTTCCACATTTTAGGTGGCACTAAAAAATGATAATCACGCCATAAATAACGAATACCTTTAAATAAAGTAATAAAAAAACTTTTAACTAACTTTAACTTATTAGCTACAACATCTTTTATTTTACCATTTAATCTTCTAAGTCTTGTATTCTTACCCCTATAAATCAAATACTCCTTGTTATCACATAATACATAGACATATATATTCTTACATGACGTATCTAATAATACTTTTAATGTAAATTCTCCACTATAAGGGTTAATTACTAAATCGCTTTTACGTTCTTCACCATCAACAAGCACTTTAAATTTATAATTATCTTTTTTAACCGTTCCAATCAAAGTAAGGCCGGGATTTACTACTCCCCTTATACTTTGATGACTTATTCCTATAAAATCATATTTAAGCATATTACACCTCTTCTGCAAATCCTTTTTCTAGTTTCCTAAATATTATATAACCAATTATCAAAATAATAAAGGATAATATGCCAACTAACGCTAAAGAAGTTAAATTAGGCATTACTTTATAATAGAAAATACTTCGGTAAGCATCAACAATAGTAGACATCGGATTTAAATACAAAATCCACCTTACTTTACTTGGAAACATTGAAGCTGTATATAAAATAGGTGTTGCATAAAATAATAGGTTAAGTAAGAAAGCTACTAAATATTCAATATCTCTTACATATACATTAATCGCGCTCAAAACAAATAATAATCCTAAACTAAGAGCGCTTTGAATAATCGCAATAAGTGGTAACCATAAAAGTTGAATACTTATGCCAATTCCTCCAAAAATAGTAAATATTAATATAATAACACATGAAATAAGGAAATTTATTAAACCTGCTACTACTACACTTATAGGTAATATCTCTCTTGGAAAATAAACCTTTTTAATAATTCCTCCATTTATCCACACACAGTTACAACCAGTCGTAATACAAGTCGTAAAAAAATTCCAAGGAATAACACCCGTAATTAAATAAATTAAATAATTTGGAACATTCATCCGCATAATATATGGAAACACCAAAGCATATACTAAAACCATTAAAAGAGGATTTAAAAAACTCCAAAGTACTCCCAAAAATGAGCCTTTATATTTACCACGTATTTCCTTTTGCACATTTGTCTTTAAAAGTTCACGATAGGCATATAATTCTTTAAAAGCCTTCATATTATCTACACTCCTTTAAATATTCTGGAATAACCTTCTCTGGTGTATCGTCCATTTGCACTGACCCATGATTTATCCATATAGCCCTTGTACATAAATCCTCTATTTGATCTAGACTATGACTTACAATAACAATTGTCTTATCACTTTCTTTTAGTTCATGCAACTTATTAAAACATTTCTCTTGAAAATGTTGATCACCTACTGCTAGTATTTCATCAATTAACAAAATATCAGCATCTACATTAATAGCAATAGAAAAAGCAAGTCGCATATACATACCTGATGAATATGTTCTAACTGGATTATCAATAAATTCTCCTAACTCAGAAAATTCAATAATTGTATCTAATCTCTTATCAATTTCTTGTTTTGTTAACCCAAAAATAGCCGCGTTAAAATAAATATTTTCCCTTCCTGTAAAATCTTGATGAAATCCAGCACCTAGTTCTAGTAAACTAGTTAATTTACCATACGTAACAATCTTACCTTTATTAGGATAAATAATCTTTGTCATTAACTTTAAAAGTGTACTTTTACCAGACCCATTAACACCAACAAGTCCTACTGTCTCTCCTCGTTTAATAGTTATATTAATATCCTTTAAAGCCGTGAATACTTCACTTTCATTTCTCTTCCAAAACATAAGTTTTTCTTTTAAAGTACTAGCCTTATCATAATAGATTTTAAATGTTTTTGTAACGTCTATTACCTGTATAGCTGTTTTATCATTATTTTTCTTCATAATCCACCTCGAATTTATATCATTAGTATAGCAAATATCCCTTATAATATCAAATAACTATCAAGTATTTTTGTGTTAAAATATATTAGGTGATAACATGACTATTTTTAAAATACTTGCCATAAATTTAAAATATTATCGTAAAATTTATAATATGTCCCAAGAAAGGTTTGCCGAGGTCCTAGGTACTTCCCTAGCATATCTTAATGAAATAGAAAATCAAAAAAGAAATGTTAGTTTAAAAACTATTGCCAAATTCACAAGTAGATTAAATGCTTATGATGAATCGTTAAACTTAAAGTTTAGTACTCTTTTAAACTATGATGAATCACTAGAAACAAATTATAAAAGAATTGACGAAAAAAAGAAACCTAATTAGATTTCTTAATTTTTTCACCTAAAAGTTCATCAAAAACCATTTCATACTTTGTAACAATACTTTCCCATGTATAAGCATCCATTATTCTTTCTTTTGCTTTAATACCCATTTTATTTATTTCTGTCTTACTTAATTTTTCAGCTTTATTAATCACTTTCTTTAAATCATTATCTTTCTTTGAAAAATATAATACACAATCTTTACCAACTTCTTTATTATATACAACATCAAACAAAATATTTAACTTTGTATTAGCAAGTGCCTCAAGTAAAGATGGATTTGTCCCACCAGCAGAATGTCCATGAATATAAGCATAAGCGTGTCTTCTAAAATAAAGCAATGCTTCTTTGTCATATACTGAACCAATAAACTTAATTCTTTTATCATTCATAAAATTAGTACTTTCTTGTAAATACTTATAAAACTTATTTTCTTCTAAATTACAAATAATAACTAAGTCTTTTTTTGTTTTAGATTTCATAAATTCCTTAATCATAACTTCATAATTATTCTCTGGTACAAACCTTCCAACAATTAAGTAATACTCATGATCCTTTATATCATATTGTTTCCACAAATTTTTTACTATTTCATTTTTATGAATATCAATATCTAAATAAGCCCCAAAAGCAATATAATAAGATGGTTTATGATAACTCTCATATTTTTCATCAATATAACTTTTTATAGCCATTGAATCGCAAACACAAGCATCAGTATATTTAACACATGTTTTTTCACTATACTTAAAACACTGTTTAATCCACCAAGCCCATTTTTCTCGTTTCCATTCTAGTCCATCTGGATTAATTATAAATTTCGTATTCTTAAGTTTTCTTTTCCAAATAGGAATTAAAGGACCAACTTTACAACCAAGTAATAAAACTATAGCATTTTCTATTTTATTATCATTTATATATTTTACTACTCTATTCATTGATCTAATTGTAAAAGTAAACATCGTGGCAAACCCTTGCTTTGGCGTAAAAACCACTGGTTCTATAACACTATCAGTATGCATTATATTACCATCCTCTTTTTTATCAAAACTAAGTTTAGGAATAACATATTGAAATTCCTTATTAGTTTGATTTTTCATTAATTCTGTTACAAAAGTTTCCCATCCCCCATAATTAAATTTATAACCTCTTGAACCAACAATAAATATATATTTTTTCATAATCCACCTACTTATTTTCATTAATAATTCTATTCAATCTATTTTGATCACGATACTTACCTAGTCTAAGTTCCATTTCATAACCTCTTTTATCTATATTATTCTTTGAATCCTTTAACTCAAATTCTATATCATAAGGAACTTGCTTAATCATAATCCCCATATAACCTTTTTCTAAGGAATTTAACTCTCCTTCTAATATTAAATAATGAGCCATAGCTGTAAAACCCGGGCACCCATCAAACATATCATCATGAATTAAATCTAAAGGAATACCAACACTTCCTGCATTAATAAGAGTTCTATTATATAAAGAACTCACAAAAGCATTATGAGTGTGTCCATAAATAGCTACATCGCTATACCCATCTATAACAGAATCTAAAGGTTTATAAAACATACTTTTTAAGGCCTCATTATTACTAAAAGCAAAAATCTTTTTATTAATATCATAAGGTGTTGCATGAAATAGTCTTACTAACCTGCCACTTAAATAAAACTCATAGCTAAAAGGTAAAGATCTTATCCCTCTATAAGTATCATTATTTAAAAGAGCTCTATTAAAACACCACGCTTTACTAGCATAATCACTTTCAAGTCCTATCCATTTCTCAAAATTACCTCTTACAATAACTTTAGTATTATCACTAACCATCCCAAAACATTCATTCGGGTGCATTCCCTTACCAATAATATCCCCTAAACAATAAATATTATTAATATTTTCTTTTTTTATATCTATAAGTACACTTTTTAAAGCTTCTAAATTACCATGTATATCACTTATAATAGCTATTTTTTCCATCTTATATCCAAAACGTTAAATACGCTATTCCTAAACTTATATAATATAATACTTTTAGAAATATCATTCCCAATATATTTAAGTGATTATACTCTTTTTCATAATAAAACATACTTTTCTTTAAAGCCTTATACTTACGTACTTTATTTAGATTTTTAGACACCGTTTGACTAGATAAATGTGTAACACTTAAAGAAGTATCAACACAAGATTTTAAATCATAAACTTGAGCTTTCTTTGCAATAATATTTTCTTCATAATATAAAAATGTATGTGGATCAAAATATTTAATCTTCTTAAAATCTTTTAATCTTGCCATAAAAAAGCACCCGTGTAAAACTTCTACCCTAACTATCTTTTCATTATAATAATTATCAGGATACTTTTGTATATTAAAACTATATCTATTAAAATAATTTATACAAGATAATGCCTCACACCATAAACTTGGTAATTTCCAACCCTTAGTAATATGTCCTCTTTCTAGTATCTTTGGCCCTAAAAAAGAAATACTTTCATCTTTTTTCATATCATGAATAAGTTCCGTTATAACACTTTCACTTACTAAAACATCAGGATTACTAATTATTGCAAGTTCACAATCAGTATTTTTTTCTAAGTATTTAAGTCCCAGATTATTACCAAAAGCATACCCGCCATTCTTACGTGCTTCTACTAAAACAACATGCTTATTTAAATAAGGAGTTATTTTCTCTACTGAAGAATCTGTACTATGATTATCAACTACGACAATTTTATTAATATTTTTATAATCTCTAACTTGTAAAATCATTTTTATAGTATTTTCATAATCATTATAATTTAATATAACCATTCCTGTTTTCATTATTGGTGCCTCCTAATTAGTATTATACACCAAGAATTAATTATTTAATAACTTTTTATTAATTTAGCATGTAAGACAACCTTTGAATTATCATCAAAACAAGTGGATAAAGTCAAAATTTTATTATTTATTATTACATTAGTATTAAAATTATATATACTTCTTTTAGTAATTAAATTTAAAAATGTTTGATATTCACTATCAGTATTAAAATTAGTTTTAATATAATCATTAGTATTAGGGATTTTATATACACTAAAAACTTGCCATACATAAGAACCACTTAAAGAACTAGTTTTAATAACATAATTATCTTTATTTTGATACCATTCTTTATTTAAAATATTTTTTAAAGTTCCAAACATCGTTTTATTTTCTCTACCGTGAGCATATATAATTGAATTCTTATTATTAAAATCATTTTTATTACGATAATCTAAAAATACCCATCCACCCCCATTATAGTTTCTATATAAATCATGGGTTAAATAGTATTCATTATCGCTATACTGTACAACTGGATAATTAATATTAGTACTATTAACTTTTACCCAGCCTATAATATCTTTATTCTTTTCTCTTAATTTAGAATAATCTATACTTAAAAAAGAGGTATTAATAAAATCCCAATAAGGGTCACTAGCATCAATTTTAGTTTCATCTTCTTCTTTTTTAGCCTCATCTGTAGTTTCTTCTTTTACTTCAACTAACTCATTAACGTCTTCTAATATTTCATTAGAAGCTTTATTATCTTTAGTCCAACAAATTAATCTAATAAAACAAAAAACAAATATAATTAATAAAACCATAAATAATAATATATGACCTATATTTTTTAAACGTAATTTATACTTTTTCTTCTTCATAAACAACTTTCTTTCTATCAAAATAAAAGGCAGGCTTTCACCCACCTAATTAATTTCTCTTAAGTTTTTTTGCACCAGCATATATTAATGCACTACCAGATAAAATTAAACCTGCTAACATAACTAATATATTATCACCTGTTTGAGGATTTTTTTCAGTCTCATTTGTAGTTTCACTAGAACCATTATTAAGATTCTTACCAAACACTACATATTCTGATAAATGTGTTGTTTTAAATGTTACAAAACCGTCTTTATAAGATGCATCAATTGTTTCTACTATTTTACCATCTTTTACATAAGCAACAACATATTTATCATATTTAACAGCAATTGGAATTGTTATTTCAAAATCTCCATTTTTCATTTCAACTACTTGATTACCATTATAAACACTAATATCATAACCTGATATTGAAGTATAACCATCTATTGTATAATCAGCTGCTTTAATAGTTGGTGTTTTTAAAGTATAAGCCTTATCAAGTTCTGTTTTACTAGTAAATACAACATTTAAATTGCTTTTTAAAGAATATGCTTTCTCTTCTTCTTTTTCACTTGTAAATGTTACAGAACCATTATCATTATAAACAACATTCATATCAGTTGTAATGTGTTCATTAATCCATTCTTTAGTAATCCATTTATGATCTTCATCTTCTTTAATACTAGCCTTATTAGTACCATTTACAAAGTCATCACTTGTTAATTTACTATCCATTCCTTTATTAACACTTAAAGTTTTTAAGCTATCAAACTTATCAGCAAAATCTTCTTTTGTTTTAAAGTAATAACAAATATTATCACTATCTTTAACACAAGTATCACCATAATAAGCCGTTTTAATAGTTTCACTATCAATTTTGCCATAGCCTCCTAAGTAAACACCATAAACAGTTATACTACCTTCACCTTCCATAATAAATTTAAGGTCATCTCTAGTACCAGGCAATTCAGACACAACATTCACGCCATTAGCAACATATGTTAAAGGATTATGAAAGATGTCAAATCCTCCAATTTTAGCATCTTTTTTAAGCTCTACTTTACCAGTATTTTCATGTCTGTTTTGTTTAAAAGTAAGTTTATCATATTCTTTAACATCATCAATGATAAGTTGTGATTCGGAAAGATCCTCATTTAAACCAAAATAATTTTCTGTATAAGCAATATGTGTACTATCTACAGTCTCTGCATTACAAACAAATGGTACGCAAACCAAACCAAGAGCAATTAAACTTAATATTTTCTTTTTCATTTTCTCAAAACCTTTCTTTTTTAATATTCAAAATTACAAACAAACCAACCAATCGATAGGCATCACCCAAGCATTCTTTTATACAAGCTAATTATAACCCCCCCCCCTCAAACAATTTGTCAAGCAAATTTTGCATAAAAATTTACTCTTTTATTTCAATAATTTTTGTGTTAATATGTATCTAATGAAAGAAATTTCATATAATAAAAAAGAGAACCTCTAGTTTGGTCGCTAGATGTCCTCGATTGTTTTTAAGAACGTCTAACACTATGTTTAGACGATTTTTATTTTAAACAATGTAAGGTGACTATTATATTATTACCACATATAAGAATCCGACTAATAAAAAAATTAGTCAATATAAAAGCATTTCATTATATCTGAGTTTAAACTTTAGTAAATCTACTTTTTTCACTCACAGCCCTAAAATGAATGGCGACTCTTTTGAACCTATACCAGATGTGATTTTTGCTGAAGAAGAAATATAAACAACTGGAAACACATTAAATGCCAGTGCTGTAAATTCATCTCCCATAGCAGATGTCTCAGCAATACAAAAAACTCCATTGCCATATTTATAATAATATGATGAGTTCGCAGCTGGAGTTATTTGCCAAATAGAGCCATTTTTATATAGCCAGTCATTCAAGTAGCAAGTTCTTACCGAACTACTATCCCAATGTCCTAATTTTGTGTTTAAACATGTTGCTCTGTCTGTTGGACTGCCACCACTTGTGGCATAACCATAATCTGATGGATACATTAAGCCAACCTTACCTTTCCATGTTGTTGTCCTAGTTACAACATCATTACAATAGTCTCCGCTTGAACATATTTTACCATTGTTGCTACTTCTTTCTAGTTCATAAAATTTAGAAGTCACAATTTCGTTAAACAATAAATCTGACCCATTGCTTCCAGTATTCCACACCACATCATCTATTAAGCCTTTCAAGTTTTCCTTTAAACCCGATTTTGTAAAGTCACAAGTTGTAGTGGCATTGTTTTTTCCATTATAACAATTTCCTGATCCACTATTCCAGTATAATGACCCACCTACTGTTTCGCTTTCATAACCAGGATTTAATAGTTTCATTAAATCCGCCTGACTCCATTCATTTACACCTAATCCACTATTTACAGTGCTGTCACTACTATCCCACGAATAGGCACCGATACTTTCATTTTTAATCAATTTAATTCTATCACTTTTATTACCTGTACCATCATCTATGTTATTCATGACACCTATGATTCGCCATAATTCGCCATCTATATTTACGTAATTATCAGGATTAGCACCAATATATCTTATATTTCCTCCTACTTCGTCCCTTGCAAGAGTTTCAATATTATATTTTGACAATTTTTTTATATAATCAATTGCGGACACCTCTAATTTTTTAAAATATAAATTACACCTCGTCCTTGTATAATCTTCGACGTTATATTTACTGTATGTAATAATGGCCGAATACGTGTTTTCTTCCCAATTTACTGTCACACCATTAGTACAATTTGATTTTTCGATATCTAATGTATAACCACTTCCCTGTGCAGGTAAATCTCTTGTAATCTCACCATCCACGTAATACGCAAAATAAATATCACCTGGATCACTTACTGTTCCATTTATTACATTAAAGTTTTTTTCTTCACTAAACACAGCAAAAGAACTATATAAATATACACCTGATAATAACAATATACTTATAATTATTGCTGTTACTATTACTTTTCTTTTACTATTATTTTCTTTAAATTTCTGTAGTTTTGGAGAGTTATGCTTATTTAATAACCCCCCCCCCAATGAATTTATACTTCATGATTTATCTCTCCTATTCTTCTTTAATTTTACAAAATTTACTCTTTTATTTCAAGCATTTTTATGCTAGTATGTATGTAGAGAAAGCAATTTCATATAATAAAGAAAGAGAACCTCTAGTCTTCATGAGCTAAACGTCTTCGGTTATATTTTTTGGACATTTAAACACATTGTTTAGAAGTATTTTTGTAGTAAGCAGAAAAAGAGGATTTACTTTATGCTATATGGTTTTATAAAGTAATCTGACTTGCAAAAAAATTAGTAAAAAAATATAGAAAGTTGGTAATAAATTCTTTTTACTCATAACTATCCCCACCAAGGTGACGTCCAACAGCAAAAGGTTCGAGGCTTATTGCAAAGTCTCTTTTTTTTGATACTTTTCACTACAAAAAAAGTATCATAATAGTTTCTAATGTGATATTACTTAAATGTATTTTGATTACTTTTTATATAGCAATTTAAAGATAACAAAATACACTTTAAAAGGCGAGTTAATTCTCGTCTTTTTTTTATCGTTTTAATAATTTATTTTTCCACTAAAACATGGAGCTTTATAAAAATCACATTTAAATTTTATTTCACTTATTCGTTGAAAGTAGTTAGTAACTTTAGTAATGTAAAAAAAACGCTTATTTAGCGTTTTTAAATAAAGCGTAGGCTGTATTCATCATTTGATGGGTATAACCCATTTCGTTATCATACCATGATACTATTTTTACTAGTTCTTGGTCTTCTGTTTTGATTACTTGTGTTAGTGATTCATCTACTAAAGAGGCAATTTTCATACCAATTACATCACTAGATACTATAGGATCTTTAGTTGTTTTTAAGCAAACACTTTCGTTATTTCTTAAAGTATCATTAATTAATTCTTTTGTTACATTTTTTTCAAGGTATAGAGTTAAATCAATCATAGAGCCATCACTTACCGGAACACGGTAAGCTACACCACTTAGTTTATTTTTCAAGTTTGGTAAGACTTTATCAATTGCTTTAGCAGCACCCGTTGAGGTAGGAACGATATTTTGGGCACAAGCACGTCCTCTTCTTTCTTTAATACCCTTTTTATGAGCAACGTCTAATGTTACTTGATCGTTTGTATAAGCATGAATTGTTGACATGAAGCCCATTTTAATGCCAAAATTGTCATCGATCACTTTTAATACTGGTGCTAGACAATTGGTTGTACAAGAGGCTGCAGAAACGATAGTCTCACTGCCATCTAAGATATTGTCATTTACACCATAAACAATGGTTTTCATATCTCCTTTACCAGGTGCAGAAATAAGAACTTTTTTAGCACCTGCCTTAATATGTTTTTGGGCACCTTCAAGGCTAGTAAAATGTCCTGTACACTCAAGTACTAAATCAACATCAAGACTTTCCCATGGTAAGTTTTCTGGGTCGGTTTCGTTAAATACTGGAATGTATTTTTGATTGTTGATAACTAAGTTGTTATCAACATTACCTATTAAATCTTCATAAAAACGGCGATGATTAGTATCATATTTTAATAAATAGGCAAGTTCTTCGGCACTACTTAGATCATTAATGGCAACAACATCAAAATTGACACCTGTAATCATTTCTCTAAAGGCTAAACGGCCTATGCGACCAAAGCCATTAATTGCAACTCTTATCATAATAAAATTCCTTCTTTCTATCCTATAAATTCTCTTAAAACTGAACCACTTGGTACAAACTCAGCTGGTATTGGGAAGAAAACCTCTAAATAATGAATTAATCTTCTTGCTTCATTGTAATATGGGCTATCAAGACCTACTGAGTATAACAAGGGAATAGCATAAACTTTTAAAACTCCTATCTCATAGGCAAGTGCTGTGTTAATAATCATGTCTGCTTGATAAACATATGGGAATATATAATTTTCTTCACCTTTTCTTACTACTTGCCATTCTTTAATGGTTTCATCAACTTTTTTACCTCTAGTACGATTATCACGGACAATTCTTCTAATAAGACGTAAATCTAATGTTGATATGTAGTTATGGCGATCAATATTAAGAGGTATAAATGGGCTTAAGTATATTTTAAACTTATATTTAGAATCTATGTAAGGAATTAAGTCATCATTTAAACAATGTAATCCTTCGATTAAAAGAAGGCTATTATCTTTTAGTTTGACTTTGCATCCTTTAAATACTTTTTTGCCATTTATAAAGTCATATTCCGGTAGTTCAACTTCTTCTTCGTTTAGTAGTTTTTCTAATGTTTTATTAAATAGTTCTAAGTCAATGGCTTGTAAACATTCAAAATCTTTTTCACCTAAATCATTTTTAGGTGTATCTTCTCTATCAACAAAGAAATCATCTGTTGATATACCGATAGGTTCATAGCCACGGGCTTTTAGTATTGATTTTAATCTTTTCATAGTTGTTGTTTTACCACTAGAGGAAGGTCCCGCAATTAAAACCATCTTAACATCACGCATAGAAATAATTTTATCACTGGCCTTAATTAAATCTTCCATATATAGAATTTCATTTGATTTAATAAATTCATTTATTTTAGATGTGCTTACTAATGAATTCATATCTGATAAATATGGAGATTTCATTCTTCTTAGCCATGTTTTGCTAGCCATAAAATTAGAAACAATATTTTCATAGTGAACATACTCCGGAATAAGACCATTGCTTTGTGGGCTTGGACAAACTAAGACTATCCGGTTGCGGCCTAAGAATACTAATTCAAAACGGTTGATAACTGAGGTATCATATGGCATAAATGTATAAAAATAATTTAATTTATTTTCTAGTCTATAAAGAGTTACTACGTCATTAGGAAGGCTTGCAATGTTACTGGCCTTTTCATATTCTTCTTTACTTGTAAAATATTTGCTTGTTTCTTTAACATCCATGTTATAACGAAAAATTCGTTCTTTTTGTTCAACTATTTTGGCCATTTCTCGTTTAATATTGGAAACGTCTATACCTGTAATGTTGTGAGGCATATCTATTTCACATAGAATACCTTTTGGTACACTGTGAAGAAAATGAACAATGCTTTCAGGAAATAGTTTGGAAACAGCAACTATAAAAAGAAATTTTAAGCCTGATTGATATATTTTATAGCCAGATAAGGTTTTAACATCAAGTAATTCGACATTTTCATCTTTTCTTATTTTAGCATCTAATGGAAAAACCTCATTATTTACTCTTACAGCTATTGTGTCTTTTTCTTTACCCAGTGATTTACTTAATTCATAATAAGTTGTATCTTTTGGACATTCTTTTATAGTGCCATCATTTAATGTTATTTTTACGTATTCCATTTTTAATCCCTCTTTTATTCTAATTAATTTTATCATAGTTTTTTATTTATGAAAAGGGAGTAATAGTTTACTTAGACATGATTGATACAGTTTATGTTATAAAAAGTTGCATGTATGTAATACTGTTATGCAAGCAAACATTGACGCTTTTAAGAATATTGTACGGTTTTCACATAATTTTTCGGACAATTTGTACATTTTTTACATGTTTTTTCGTACATTTTGTACGTTTTTCTTGTTTCACATAAAAAAAGTGGCTTAGTAGCCACGATTAGAATCTATAATATTTTTTACTAAACATTCAGAAACTTTAATTCCATCCATAGCACTAGAGGTTATGCCACCTGCGTAGCCTGCTCCTTCGCCACAAGGATATAAATTGTTAATAAGTGAGACACAGTCTTCATTTCTTTCAATACGAACGGGGGAAGAAGAACGTGTCTCTATACCTGAAAGTATTGCATCATCATTATCAAAACCTTTTATCTTTTTACCGAACTCAGGTAAGGCTTCTTTTATGGCATCAGTAATTATGGAAGGTAAAATCAAATTTAAATTAGCACCACTAGTAAGGCCTTTATGACTACCTTTAAATTTAGGGAATTCTTTTGTTTCAACATTTTTATAAAAATCAATTAATCTTTGTGAAGGAATTTTACCATTTTTTATTTTATAGGCTTGTTCTTCTAAAGCCCTTTGATAGTACATACCATCTAGTGGCTTATCGCCAAAATCTTTAGGGGAAATAGTTACAATAACTGCACTATTGGAAGAGGAAGATTCTCTTTTATAGTTACTCATACCATTGATAACAAGACGATTTTTTTCACTAGAAGAGTTTACTACAAATCCTCCTGGACACATACAAAAAGTATAAACGCCTCTTTTTTCTTTTGTTTGATATGTTAATTTATAACTAGCTGGCGGTAAATATCTTTTTAAATCGCCATATTGAGAATTATCTATTAATTCTTTTTCGTGTTCAATTCTTACACCTACTGCAAATGGTTTAGAATGCATAGGAATATTTTTCTCATAAAGCATTTCAAAGGTATCACGGGCAGAATGGCCAATTGCTAGTACTAAGTAATCTGTTTTTAGCCAAGTATTATGATTTAATTCAATATCGCTTACTTTGTTGTTTTTTATTTTGATATTTGTTAATTTTGTATCAAAATAAAACTTACCACCTAGTGAAATTATTTCTTCACGCATATTTTTAACGACATTTCTTAAAATATCTGTCCCTATATGAGGATGAGAATCATAAAGAATTTCTTTGGGAGCTCCAAACTTAACAAATAGTTCTAGTACTCTTGTGCCTCTTAAGTTTTTATCTTTAACTAGAGTATTTAATTTGCCATCAGAAAATGTACCAGCACCACCTTCACCAAACTGAACGTTTGAGTTTTCATTTAATTCGTTAGTCATCCAAAATTTTTCGACAGTCGCAACTCTTTTTTCAATACATTCACCACGTTCAATAATAATTGTGTTTAAGTTTTGTTTGGCTAAATGATAAGCACAAAATAAACCAGCTGGCCCAGAACCTACTACTACTATTTTGGGACTAACTTGCTCTTTAGTTTGATACGGAAATACATATTTCTTTGGTATTACTTGTTCTAATTTTTTATTATGCTTTAGTATTTTTTCTTCACCTATTACATCAGCAAATATATCATAGACATAGAAAATATCTGATTTATCCCTAGCATCAATTGAACGCTTTTTAATTTCGTAATTGGTTGGTGTTGTTCTTAGTTCCTTAGTTATTTTTTTTAAAAGGGCAATTTCTTGATTTTCTTTGACACTAATTTTTAAATTTTTTATTCTAATCATTTCTAGCACCCCGCCCTGCTTTTATTCCTGTCATGAAGGCAGTCATTAAGTTATAACCACCACAGTCCCCATCAATATCAATAACCTCACCAGCATAAAAAAGATTTTTTATTTTTTTAGACATTAGTGTTTCAGGGTCTAATTCACTTAAGGAAATACCACCATTTGTTACTTGAGCTGTTAAAAATCCTTTGTTACCAGTTATTTTAAGTTTTAATGATGTGCATAATTCAGTTAGTTTTTGTCGTTCTTTTTCTTCTATTGCCTCATAGTTTAAATTACCATTTATACCGGATTTATTAAGCACAATATCAACTAATTTAAAGTGAAGAATGTTTTCAAGTAGTTCTCTTAGTTTTCTATTTTCAAGTCTTTTATTTTCTAGGGTTAAAAATTCTTCTAAAGATGTTTCTAAAAAAGGGCAAAAATTAATTTCTAATATATTACCATTTTCAGCCTCTCTACTAATATTAAAAATACATATGCCACTGGCACCATAATCAGTAAGTTGAATTTCTCCTGTTTCAGTTTTTATCACTTGATTATTTTTAAGAAGATTTACAGTTGCCATTGTTCTAATACCAGCCCATTTTTTTAAGAAGTCTGCTTCAATGGTTAACTGAACTAAGGATGGCTTAGGAGGCACGATGGTTGTTTCTTTTACTAAGGTATAACCTGACCCATCCGAACCAGTTTTGGGATAACTTAAACCACCAGTTGCGATAATTATCTTATCAAATTTTAGAGTTTCGGTCGGTGTTTTAACAATAAAACTATCATTTACTTTCTTTACATCGATAACATTACATTCATTTTTAATAACAATTCCTTTATTTTGGCATTCTCTTAGAAGAGCCATTTGCATGGTAAATGATTCCTTAGTAACAGGATAGTAATAACCATTTTTGATAGTTGGGATGATACCAATATTTCTCGTGAATTCTAAAGCCACTATTTTTAATTCTTCAGTTATAATATTTTTTAATATTTTTGTATTACTACTATGAAAATGGGTAATATCCATATCATCATTCCAATAGTTACATTTACCAGAGCCTGTTAATAAGAGTTTCTTGCCACAATTTTT
This sequence comes from uncultured Mycoplasmatota bacterium, assembly GCA_900549625.1. Classification (GTDB taxonomy): domain Bacteria; phylum Bacillota_I; class Bacilli_A; order RF39; family UBA660; genus Ventrenecus. Next base: position 7,127 of record URPE01000004.1, on the reverse strand, counting down.
GTTTTTTTCGAGAATAGTTACCTCATTAAATTTTGTTTTGCTAAATATAGCCGCGGTTAACCCTGATGGCCCACCACCTATAATTCCTATTTTTTGCATATAAAATCCTTTCTTAATAGCAAAAAAACTGCTAAGCAGTTATTTCTTTTGTACTTGGAATGGTTCAACTTCAACACTTGTTTCTTGACCAAATAAATCAATCATAACAGTGATGCGATTATTTTCTAAGTCGATATCTTTAATGTTACCTTCCATTCCTTTAAATGGCCCATCTATAATACCTACTTTGTCGCCACTTGCAAGTTCATCTTCAATGTCAACACGACTCATACCCATCTGAACTAAGATATGATCAATTTCTTCTGGTAGTAAAGGTGTTGGTTTAGCACCTTTACCGCTTGAACCAATAAAGCCAGTTACGCCTGGTGTATTACGAACGATATACCAAGCCTCATCACTCATAACCATTTCTACTAAGACATAACTTGGAAACATTTTTTTCTTTTTTTCTTTTTTTACACCATCTTTAATTTCAATTTCAGTTGTTTCAGGAACAATTACACGGAAAATATTATCTTGCATTCCCATTGACTCGGTACGCATTAATAATTTTTCTTTAACTGATTCTTCATGACCTGAATAAGTTGTTACAACATACCATTTTTTATCCATATTAAATAGCCTCCTTTAACCAAGACATAAATGCAGATAATAATAGGAAGAAACCTACTAAAAATGCAACGATTAAGATAGTAGCAAGTGTGTACTTTATAACTTCTTTAGCACTAGGAAAACTTACCTTCTTCATTTCATTTTTCACTTCTTTTAAATAACTTGGTTTTTTAACTTTTTTTACTTTTTTGGCTGATTTAATTTTACTTTCTTTTGCCATATTACCCTCCAATTTTCCAAAATAAAAACACTTCCGTGTTGATAACTATAAGTTACCATAAACTTAAGTGTTTTGCAATAGATTTTAGCTAATTTTTGCTATTTTCCATATTTCATTTTCTTTTTCTAAAACAAGGCTATAAAAACTATCTCTAGTACATGAATTTGTGTCAGCGGAACATATTTTTATTTCTTCTTTAGCTTCTATTCTTTCATTAGTTGCATTTTTCAAGATAAGAATCTCAGTGTTAACATCATTTACGGCAACCGCACTATTGGTATAGGTTTCATCAAATAAATTGATTGGAGCCGCATATATATTTTCTTTTATAGAAGAGTTATTATTAGTTTCCACAAGTGTACATTTACTAAAATAACTATTATATAACTCATCGGTCACAAGCTCTTTTAAGCCACTAAAGAAAGACTCTGGTATACCTATATATGAATTATCACTACTTTGATAGTTAGCACTGATCTCACTTAGTTTGTAGTATTTTACATGTGATAGGTATTCTTTTAAAGCTACTCTTTTTTCTTCAACTAGTAATCTAATATCTTTTTCTTCAATATCACTATTATTTGTAAATGTGTCTTGTTCTTCTTTTAGACTATCTTCGTCAGTATTATTCGCACCATTAAATTCAACGTTTTCACTATTTTTATTAAAACTAAAGATAGTTACTAAAACCAGGCTAAATAAAATAATAACGATGATACTTAAAAATACTTTTTTTAATTCTTTTTTATGCATTACTCTCACTCTCCATTAATATTCTCACTTTTTTTCTAATACGAGTTATAGTATTTTCTACTTGTTTAAGTGATTTATCAGTTATAGTACTTATTTGTTCTTTATTTAAACCATCGACCATATAATTAAATATTTCTTGTTCAGTAGGTGAAAGTTGCCTAGTTATCTTGGCTATTAATTCATGTAGGTTTTCTTTTTCTAGGGATTTTCTAGATGGATCTGCTAAATTATCTGGTAAGACGTCTTTTAGTGATGTACCTTCTTCATTATAGATATAGTCTAAGGATAAGTTTTTTTTGTCTTGGATTTTTTTATCTGTTTTAGCACTTTTAAGAAGATTAATTATTCTTCTTTTTAGACAGATATTAACAAACGTTTTAAAATTGGCATCTTTTTCACTATCATAGCTACTAATTGCGCCAGCAAAGGCAAGATTTACTTCTTGACATAATTCACTGTATTCTATTCCAAGTTTGGTAGCAACACTAGAGTATTTTTTAATATAAAAATATATTAATTCTTCATATCTATTATATAAGGAATCTTTTATTTCTTCGTTAGCATCACTTACCATGTCTATTAGCATGTTTTCTTCTTCGTTATACTTCATGAAAGACCTCCCATTTTAAAAACAAGAATACCAGCAGCAACTGAAGCATTTAGGCTATTTACTTCACCAAGCATAGGAATTTTAATCATAACATCACAGTTTTTTGCAACGACGTTACTTATACCTTTTCCTTCATTACCAATTACAAGAGCTTTTTTACCATCAAAATTATAAGTTCTTAAATCTTCACCAATCATATCAGCCCCATAGATAAAAAAGTTATTTTTCTGAAGTTTTTTAATTGCATCTACTAAATTGGTAACACGAATTATTTTAACGTTGTTTATTGTACCCGCACTTATTTTTATTACTGTATCGTTAACAGACACGCTTCTATCTTTAGGGATTATAATAGACTTTATGCCCGCTGCTTCAGCTGAACGAATAATAGCTCCTAAGTTATGTGGGTCTTCTAAATGATCTAAGATAAGAACAAAGTCTTCATTAAAAGCACTTTCTAAAGAGGCATAGACATAGTCCTCTATTTCAATAACTATTCCTTGATGGTTCTCGCTTGTCATTTTGTTTAAGATGGTAGGCTCTGTTAAGATATAATGAATTTTATTTTGTTTTAAATAGTTTAAAACTGTTTCATCTTTTCTAGTTTTACTTAAATATACTTTTTTTATTTTTTTAGGTTCTGTCATTAGAAGAACATTTTTTCCACAGGCTAACATAATACCCCTCCAATTCAAGTGTATTATACACCAATAAAGAGTTTTTGAAAACTTTTTTGTTGATAAGCTTCAATTTGCAAAGTAAATTTTTAAACTATAACTAACATAACGGTTCAAGAGATAATATTTCTTTATTTAAAGAACGAGCATATTCTATTTCGTTCCTTGTAGATGCCCCAATATACCCATTTACATTTACAACATAAATGGCATCACTTATTTCAATCTTTTTATAATGAAGTTTACTTAACATTTCTAACTCAAAATCAGATAATTTTTTATTTTGTGGAAAATATATACATTGAATAGCAACATCCCCATTTAATTCTAGTTCAGCAGCTATTTTTATCATTTCATTTTCAAATCGCATACTTCCGCATAGTGTTATTATTTTCATTACATTTACCTCCAATAATATTTATTCTAGCATTTATTTATCTACTTTGCGAATTGAAGTTGATAAGTTGATTTATTTATGGAGATTGCAAGTTTTAATGGTAAAGTTTATTTTTGAATTACTTATTATTAAAATTTTTATTGCTTAGATTTTCCTCTTTGTTTCTTTATGGCAATTATAGTTATAATTATACCCACTATAGGCCATATCATTATGAGAGTAGTAATGCCATATATAATATAGGTTTTTACTATGGAGGCATCTATAATTGTAATTTCATAAATATTTTCATTATCGTTTTTGTCTATAACAACTAATTTTAATTTATCATTTTCCTTTAAATTTTCGAGTTCAGTTGTTTCATTGTCATTTAGGTACATTATCAGTCTTGCATCGTTATCACTGAGTTCATAAGAATATTTTAGTGATGATTCATTTTTGAGTTTAGTTATGGTGGCTTTATTATTATCAAATTTTACGTTGCTCGCACCTAATGTAAATTGTTTTATTGTTGACTCGCCTTTTCCCTTAACTTTAGTAACATTTAAAACATAATTTTTTTTAGCCCCGTTTTCAGATGTGATAACAATATTAATTATATTGTCGCCATCGGTTAACCCTTTGTTATCATAATCAACTTTCGCTTTTGGGCTAGTTGTTTCAATATTAATTGATATTTGTTTTTTATTAGTTTGAATGTTCATATTATCGGAAACAACTATTTCCTCGTTGTCTACAAGTATTTTTTTTATAGAGTTATCCGTGCTTGGCTCAATTATTTTTTTATCGTTATCTTGTTCATTATTATTTGAAATACTATCTGAATTACCTTGTATGGTACTATTATTGGTATTATTATTAGTTTGGCTATCTGAACTATTAGTTGAAGAATTAGTAAAGGTATCATTTTTATTATTTGAATTATTTATTGAAGAGTTATCAATTGTATTGTTCTTATTAGTAGAACTGCTAACTGAAGAATTAGTGTTAGTTGATCCTGCCGTACCCGCATTTTTTGTATAGTTAGGACAAGGATCATCATTTATGGCTGCACCACTAGGATAGTAATTTTTTTTATTTGTAACTGCTACATGCCAATGAGTCCCACCATTTCCATCACTATGCATTCCATACGTAATACCATTTGGACAAGTTTTTATAGAATTTTTTCTTAAAGCACCACCCGTTGCATTTGCTGTAAACGGCAATGTAACTAATAAACAAATACTTAGAAATAACATTTTTTTCATTTTCACACCTCTTGAAATACTATATATTAAGATTACCTTTTATTTAAAATTTTTTTAATAAGTTTATAAGCTTAATATTTTTATAGATATTTTCTTTACCTATCTTTTCATATTCTAATAGTCCCACTTCAACTAATTGGTTTAGGTAAATGGCAGCAGTTTGTCTTGTTACCCCTAACTTTTCTTCAATATAATTAATACGGGTATATACTTCATAAAATAAAGAGTTTAGTAAATCATCAGAATAAACTTTAGGCAGTTTAGTCATAAATTCTTTTTTGTATGATTCCATCTCACTTTGAATTTGTTTAATTAAATTAATAGTATTTTTAGCCGTTTCATTAACACCATTTAATATGTATAAAATCCAGTCTTCATAATTGTTTTTTTCTCTAAATTCAGTAAATAATCGGTAGTAATCCGATTTAGTATTATTGATATAATTACTTAGATATAGAATAGGGCTATCAAGTAGTTTATTTAATACTAAGTATATTACGTTTAATACTCTACCAGTTCTACCATTGCCATCATAAAAGGGGTGAATTGATTCAAATTGATAATGAACTAAGGCCATCTTAATTAATGGGTCTGTATCATCTTCACTATTGTTAATATAATCTTCTAGATTCTTTAATAAATCTCTAATTTCTGTTTCTGTTTGAGGTGGTGTATATATAATCTCACCAGTTTTACTATTTTGAAGATTTGTGCCAGGTGTTTTTCTAATTCCACCATTATTATGTTCAATTATAGATTGAATTTCTACTAAAGCATTGGTGTTAATAAAACCTTTTTCTTTAATAATCTCATAGCCGCGCCATATTGCTCTTCTATAATCAACCACTTCTTTTGCCGCTTCATCTTTAAAACCACTTTTAGTTAGGACTTTATAAATACTATCATGAGTTGTTACTATGTTTTCTATTTCACTACTATCTTTGGCTTCATTAATGGTAATCGCGTTAATTAATATGTACTGATTAGGTATAGAATTAGCAAACCCCTTTAATTCTGCAAGTGATCTAGAGGCTTCATTTAGGGACTCTAGTATTTTAGGTGTTTTTAAATTATAGTCATTAAATGGTAGTAGTTCCATTAAATCATCTCCATATGTATATATTACACTATTTTTTTAACACGTTCAATTAATGTGTTAAATTTTTTACATTTTTTTAACATGTTTTGTTTATATGTTAAGTTTTCTAAGATATTTTAACATAAGCTGCCTTGTCAATCACTATTTTCTTACACTAAAAAAGGAAATAAATTAATAAAAAAAAGATATGCTTGACACATATCAATTTTCTAGAATAAACGGATCATCTTGTGAACCTGTACCCGAGGCAATTTTTACTGTTTGTTTTAGATATACTACTGGAAAAATAGGTAAATTGCTAGCAGCAGTTGCATTAGAAACTGAGCCATCTAAATATATACTATAAATATAACTAGCCCTAGTAGTATTACCTTTGGCCATTATAGTTGAAATATTATCATTTTTAAAAATCCAATTATTCATGTAACAATCTGCATATGGTTCTTGTTGATTAATTCCTACCCAACCATTCCAAGATTCCATATTTGTATTTAAACACGTTGTTCTATTATATGTACTACCTCCACTAGTGGCATAGCCATAGTCACTTGGATATATTAATCCCACTAATCCTGTCCATGTTGTAGTTCTTTCTGCATCATCATTACACCATTTATAATCATCCCTAGGCTGACATATTTTGCCAGTATAAGAACTACGTTCAAAATTGTAAAAGTTTTTTGGCAGTCCCTGTCCTGATGAAGTAAATGACGACGTGCTGTTTGTTCCGTTTGTTCCCGTATGCCATACTGCAAGTCCAGATAGTTTTTTTAACATTTCAGGAAACCCATTGTTAGTAAAATCGCATGAAATAGTACCAAGATTATAGTTAGAATAACATAACCCTTTATTACTATTATAATAAAGAGACCCTCCAATCTTTTTAGTATCAAAGGATGGGTTTAACAAATTCATTAAATCAGACCCTGTATAACTTGCACTTTCTCCCCATTGATTGTTACCATATCCAGCATTTGTATTCTTATCAGTTGAACTCCATGAATAATTTCCTATGCTTTCATTTGATATTATTTTAACTCGTTTTCTCTTAATACCGTCGCCTCCATCAACACTATTCATAACACCTATAATACGCCATAGTTTTTTATCACCTTTTTTATATGATAATTTGCAATTAACATTGTATGTTTTGGAGTTTTTGCAATCACTTAAACTTTTATATTGCTTATATTTTGTTAATGTTTCATCTAGATAACCATTGTATATTGTGCTATCTTCATTATATGTTTCTCCCGAGTCAATATAATTATTTGGATCTGCTCCTATATACCTTAGATTGTAATCATCTGAATCATCATATGCAAGATTTTCATTATCTGTTTTTGCTAAATTCATTACATAATCAATTACTGTTGGATTAGGATTGTCTTCTGCATAACTTGCATTTACTGTTATTTTTGAGGTAAAGGTATTGTTTTGGACACCTTC
>URPE01000003.1 GCA_900549625.1 uncultured Mycoplasmatota bacterium | reverse complement strand
AAACCAATAACTATAAATTAAGATTATGGTTAAGTGAAGATGTAGGACCAGAAGATATAGATGCAATGAATAAATTATTTAATGCTAAAGTAACAGTAACGGCAAGTGCAGGAATATATGACCCATTAAAACAAGGATATAACAAGATAAGTGATGCCATACTAGCTAATGAATATCAAACAAGTCCTGAAATATCAAAACAAAAAATTGCGGAAAAGCAAAGTCCAGACTTTACTAAGACAGCGCCAATTCTTATTTGGAATGAAAATAAAAGTAATTCTTTAAATTCTATAACATCTACAATGCCTCATCCAGACTTAGTTGCTCAAAAAGATACAGATACGAGATTTAAAAATTTATCGGCATCAGCCGTTTTACTTCCAATAGGCTCTAGTTATACCTTTAACTCCGAGACAGGAAAATATAACATTACAAATGTTCAACAAGTAGATCCAACTACTTTAACATATGGAGGTACAACGAAGTATTATTTCTGTAGTTCCGGATATAACACGAATTCTGCTGATGTTATATCAATATGGAAAAATATCTCAGGTTGTTCAGGTATTTATGAAATCACTGGGGCAAGTATTACAGATGGTACAGCAACTGGTTCAGGCGGAACTTCTTTCAAAACGAGAAGATATAATTTAAAAGGATATTTAATGAACCAAACAGAAAATGAAAGTGATAAGTCAGATAAAGGACTTTATCAAATGGCAGATGATGATGGCATAAGTTATTATTACCGTGGTTCTGCAAAAAATAATTATGTGAAATATGCGGGATACTACTGGCGTATAGTACGTATAAATGGTGATGGAAGTGTGAGACTTTTATATGATGGTAAAACGCCTAATGTAAGTGGAGATGGTTTTAATATTTTATCTTGGAAACCATTTAATAATAAAACAGATAACCCTGCTTATACTGGCTATATGTATGGTAATACTTTGAATGAGAGTTTTGATAAGTCGACAGCTAACGAAGTAGATAGTAATGTAAAAACTGAGTTAGACAATTGGTATAAAGCAAACATTTTAGATACTAATAATGGAGCTATAATTGCTGATGCAGGTTTTTGCAATGATAGAAGTGTATCAAGTGGTAATGGTTATTCAACAAATGGTTCAAGTACAATTTATAACGTTTATAATAGATTTTATAAATCTAAATCACCAACATTAAGATGTTCTTTAGTGAATGATTTATTTACTACATCTACAAGTAATAAGGGTAATGAAGCACTTACTTATCCCATTGGTTTACTTACTGTTGATGAGTTAATGATAAGTGGATATGCTGATGGTTATATTAATAAATCTGCTTATACAATTAGTGCTAATGCATATTGGATTTTATCTCCATCTATGTATATGGTTGATACTGCAGCTTCTTACGCTTTTCAACTATACAATGTAGGTTATCTTGGTGCTTTTAATAATGTATCAGATGGTGGAGGAATAAGACCAGTTATAAATATTTTGGGTGAGTCTAAAATAAGTGGGGGTATTGGTACAGCTAGTGATCCATTTGTTATTGCTTAAAAAATAATAGTTATCGTTAACGTAAAAGACAAGGGAAATCCTTGTCTTTTAAGATATTTTAATGATTATGTTAAAAATGGCTACCAGGATAATTAACATGGATTTTTTAGATGGCTATTTATATATGGTTAAATCATTATATCAATTTATTACTTCTTATCATTATGATAGTAGTAATAAAAAAATGACCCTACTAAGCATTGATAGAGTGTTAATTCTATTAAACTAGTGGCGACATTCATTTGTGAAATCAAATGTTTCTTTTTTTATTTTAGGCAAAATTTCTTAACATATTTACAGTAGCATATTTGTTAATTATAAATTTAGTCATTTTTCAGTCAATATATGTTTTAAACAAGAAAAAAGAACTATTTCTAGTTCGAATAATTATTAAATGGTGCTTTTGGAGGGAATCGAACCCTCATGGTCATACAACCGCAGCATTTTGAGTGCTGTGCGTCTACCTATTCCGCCACAAAAGCAAGTACATGCTAATTATAGCATATAATTTTATCTTTGTGTAAAAAAGAACGAATTGTTAATGATTTTTTCGCCCTAAAAATAAGGCACTTACATCACCTGATACTGTTTTTGCTTCTAAGTTATGTAAAGATTCTAAGAACTCAGGCTTTTTTTCCTCTAGCGTTTCTTTATAGATTTTGCCTAAGGCGCTTTTAAACTTAAGATTATAATTTAAAACTGATTCATCCATTTGCATACTGATATCACCAGTAGTATTCTCAATTTTTGTTTCTAAGCCATCAACATCACGCATGATTATTTCACCAGATTTGGTTTGAACAAAAATACTTTGATATAATAAATCATTAATAGTTAAATTAGCGTTTTCACTGATAAATTTGATTTTTGTGTATCTTGAATCTTTTGGTAAGATAATAGTTATTTGGCTATCTTTTTGATATTCTTTAATACTTACTAGTTTATTTATTAATATTTTTTTCTTTTGTTTTAGAAGTGTACTTTTTAAAAATTGATAATCAAAACTAGCTACTAGTTGTTCTTGATTTAAATTTAAAGCAGTTATATTTTCAGTAGTATTTAGATTAGTATCGTACTTAATATCATTACTAAAAAGAATACGTGTATAATTTATATTTTCACCTTTTATAAAAACCTCTGTGTTATTAACTTCAATATTAATAATTGATTTTGTTGTTGGTATAATTAAGTCTTTCATTATTTTTTCTTTCCTTTCTTTTGTGCTTTACTAGTTTATAATATAGTGTTTTGGTTTGTCAATCATAATTTTTAGTGGGCTATTTTGGACATATTGATATTATTTTGAAATATGATATAATAAAGGGGTCGGATGGTGGATATTATGAGTTTACAAAAAACTTTGGAATATAATAAAATTGTGGAAGATATATTAACGCACGAAGAATTTTTAAAATTACAACATGAACTGCATCATGGAATAAGCAGGTTTGAACATAGTAAAAGGGTTTCTGTTGTAACATTTAATTTATGTAAAAAACTTCATTTAGATGCTGAACGTGTCACAAGAGCGGCTTTATTACATGATTTTTATACTGATAGTGATACAACTCTTTATAATGCTAGAGAAACATTAAAAAAACATCCTGAAATAGCTTTAGAAAATGCTTGTAAGTATTTTGATATTGATGAAGTACAAAAGGATATTATTAGAAAACATATGTTTCCTGCTACTAAAGAATTACCAAGCTATAAAGAGAGTTTTTTAGTAAGTATGGTTGATAAAACAGTAGCGGCTCATGAAATGTATCGTTTTAAATTATCAATGTATCTTGGTATTTTCGTAGTTTTTGTTTGTAATATTCTTGCAATACAAAAGTAAATGAGTGCTTGTTATCACTCTTTTTTTTTGCTATAATTTAAATTGTAGAGTAGGTAAGGAGAATAGTTATGAATAAAAGAGGTCAGGCATTAGTAGAGTATGTTTTAATTATTGCTCTTATAAGTGTTATCACTGTTAGTGTTGTGTCGTATTTTGGGGGCTATTTAAAGGATTCAATAACTAAAACTAGTTGTAGTCTTGTTGATGACGTTTATGTAGAAGGCGATAAGCCAGGGGATGCTACTTGTATGAGTAAAAAGGAATATGAAAAACTAAAGAAAAATTAAGAGGTGAACTATGAATAAAAGGGGTCAAGCATTGGTAGAATTTGTTATTATTTTACCTATCTTTATTTTTATGTTGCTTTCTATAATGGATATTGGGCGGATCATTTATTTTCAAAATGAGATGGTTAGTGAATTAAGTGACGTGGTAGATTTATATCGTAATTCTTATTCTTATGATGATATAAAAGATGAACTACGTTTAGAAGATAAAGATGTTTCTTTAGAAATTAAAAATGATAATAATGAAACAATAACATTTTATTTAAAAAAAACAACGGATGTAGTAACACCTGGACTTGGTGTTATCTTAGGTAATCCCCATACAATTACTGTAGAAAGGACTATTGCTTATGAATAAGAGGGGGCAAACACTTATTATATTTGTAATGCTTATTCCTGTTATTCTTACAATGGCGGCCTTAGTTATTGATGTTGGTCTTTTATACTATAAAAAAAATGAATATACGGGTATTGTTGAAGAAAGTATTAAAGAATATTTTAAAGATGAAGACCTAACAAGTGCTTTAGAAACACTTACTTTAAATGGCGTGTCTTTAGATGATGTATTAGTAAGTGCTACAGATGAAACAATTTCTGTTACTTTAGATACTAAAGTAGATTCTATATTTGGTAAGGTTATTAGAATTAATGATTATGAAATTAAAATAGCACGAGTAGGGACAAAAGATAAAGAACGTGTTATAATAAAGAAGAAAGAATAGGTGACTATTGTGAAAAAGAAAACTGGTAAAAGTGTTTCCTTATTTTCTGGTAAAGGAGGAGTTGGTAAGACTATTACGACACTTAATTTAGCGGGAATATATGAAACACTAGGTAAAAAAGTTTTAATTATGGATTTAGATTTATCAGGGGGAAATATTTCTTTATGTTTAAATACACCAACTAGTAAGACAATTTATAATTTTGTAGATGATTATAATAATAATAGATTTCATAACTTTTTAGATTATGTTACTAAGTATGATGATCATATTGATATTTTAGCGTGTCCAAAAGATCCAAGACAAGCATCTAAAATAGATTCTAAATATATAGAAATTGCAATTGATAAGGCAGAATATTTATATGACATTGTATTAATAGATACTAATCATATTTTAAATGAACTTAACTTAGTTATATTAGACGCGGTTACAGAGATACTATTTGTGATGAATAATGATCCAATGGATTTGAAAAATATTAAAAGTTTGTTATCTATATTTAGAGATTTAAATAAAGATAATTATAAGATTCTTCTTAATAATTCTAGAGATCCATTTAAAAAGTATTTTACAATGTTTGATATTAAAAATATTTTAAAAGAAAATGTTAATTATGAAATTAGTAGTGAATTTTATATTAAAAATATTGATACTTATATTATGAATGGTAGTATTATTACTCTTGATAAGAAGGCTAGTGGGACATTTAATAAAGACTATACTACTATGACACGTTTAGCAGTGGATTTAATGAGTGTGGAAAAGAGGGTTGTTCATGAAGAAAACTAGTTTAATAGAAGCTTTTAATATTGAAAGAAAGAAAGCAAAAACATTAGAAGTTAATGATTATGATATATTTCCTGATAAAAAATTATTAGATGATTTAAGAACAACTATTGTAGAAAATTTAATTGATAAAGAAGTACCAGAAGATAAGTTGTTACAACAATTTATTAATGATGAAATTGATCATACGATTGAAGGGTATGATTTAACTAATTTAGAAAGAAGCCATTTATATAATTTAATAGATAATGAAATAAATGGATATGGACCTTTAACTGAACTTTTAGAAGATAAAAATATTACGGAGATTATGGTTAATAGTCCTAAAGAAATATATATTGAAATAGATGGACAATTAATTAAAGATGAAAGTGTTTCTTTTATTAATGATGAACATATTGTAAGAACAATTGAAAGATTAATTGGGCCAATGGGCAGAACTATTGATGCGACAAACCCAATGGTTGATTCAAGACTAAAAGATGGGTCACGTATTAATGCTATAATACCACCACTTTCTACTAAAGGACCAGTTATTACAATTCGTAAGTTTAAGCCTTCAATGGCTACACCAGATGATATGATAAGAATTGGTTCTATGACTCCTTATATGGCGACATTTTTAGAGGCAGCTGTACGAGGTAAGTGTAATATTATTGTTTGTGGTGGAACTGGTTCTGGTAAAACAACTCTTTTAAATGTTTTGAGTGGCTTTATTCCAGATAATGAACGTATTATTACAATAGAAGATGCGGCTGAACTTAAAATGGAAAAAGAACATGTAATTTCCCTTGAAACTAGAGTAACTAATTATGATAATGAAGGAGAAGTAACAATTAGGGATTTAGTTATTAATGCCCTACGGATGCGGCCTGATCGTATAATAGTAGGTGAGGTACGTGGAAAAGAAGCATTTGATATGTTACAAGCGATGAATACAGGTCATGAAGGGTCTTTAACAACACTACATGCAAATGGGGCACGGGATGCGTTAAACAGACTAGAAACTATGGTTTTGATGAGTGGACTTGATATTCCTATTAAAGCAATTAGAGAGTATATTGTAAGTGCTATTGACTTAGTTATAAATATTGAGAGAATGAGTGATGGTAAAAGAAAAATTACTAGTATTAGTGAATTAGAGAGTTTTAATGGAGATGAAATAAGTTTAAAAGAAATATTTGCTTTTCATCAACATGGTTTAACTAGTAATGGTGAAGTAGATGGAGAATATACCTTATATAATGATACGGTTCCGAAAGTTTATAAGAAAATTAGTACTAAAGGTATTTCAGAAATTGACTTTATGTTTCCAGTAAAAAAATAAAAAGGAGGGGATTGGTTTGAGTAGTTCTAGCCAAATATTAATTACCCAAGGGTTAGTTATAATTATACTACTTATTTTAATTGTTTATTTGATTAGACAAAAACGAATTATTTCTTTAGAAAAAAGATTTGAAAAGTTTGCTTTAATAAGTGTTCATGAATATGAAAAGTCTTTTTTTGATATCCTATATGATACGTTTTGGAAATTAATACATCGTTTAAGTAAACGGTTAAAGAAAAGTGTATTCTTAACTAATTATAGTAAACGTTATGATAAACATATTCGTTATGAAAATAGATTTAACTTTAATGGTATGGATTATGTATCTATTAAATTATTAGTAGGTATTTTACTAATTTTTTTAAATATTGTAACTAGTATGTTTCAACTTGTAAGTGTAAGTGTTATAAGTTTATTATTATCATTTATAATAGGTTTCTTTTTACCAGATATATTCTTAGAAATTGAATATGAAAGAAAAAGAAAAAGAGTTGAAGAAGACTTATTAAAAGCTATTATTATTATGAATAATAGTTTTAAATCAGGTAGAAATATTATGCAAGCTGTAGAAATAGTAAAAGAAGAGTTAGAAGGACCTATTAGTGATGAATTTAAAAAGATATATTTAGATATGACATATGGACTTAGTATCGAAGTTGTATTTGATAGATTTTATAACCGTGTTAAATTAGATGATGCAAAATATATTACTAGTTCACTTTCTCTTTTAAATAAAACTGGTGGTAATATTGTAAGAGTATTTGGGACAATTGAAAAAAATTTCTTTAATAAGAAAAAATTAAAACAAGAAATGCAAAGTCTTACTAGTGCTAGTATTTTTGTTTTTAGAATTTTATGTATTTTACCATTTTTATTTATTTTAGTAATATATTTACTTAATCCAGCTTATTTTACACCTATGTTTACAACTGTTATGGGAAGAATATTACTATTATTTATAACTCTATTTTATATTCTTTATATTTTAGTAATCAAGAAAGTTCTTGAGGTGAAGATGTAATGAAAGAAAGAAGTTTAGTAAGAAGAATTTATTCAGTAAGAACAATAGATAAAATTGAAAAGAAAATTAAGTTACTTGGAATAAACTGTAAGTATGATGCAACAGATTTACTTAATTTAAGACTTTTATGTGGAATAGCTATATTTACTTTATTAATTGTTTTTAATAAGAATGGTTATATTTTAGCCCCAGTAACACTAGTATTATTTCATGTATTAAGTGAATATTTCGTTCTTGATTTACCTATTAAGAAGAGAAGTAAGAAATTAGAAGAAGAAGCTATATTTTTCTTTGAGGTTTTAAGTCTTACGATGGAAAGTGGTCGTAACTTAGTTAATGCTTTAACTCTTACTAGTAAAAATATTGATTCTGAGTTATCAAGTGAATTTAAAAAAAGTTTAAGTGAAATGAAAGTGGGTAAAAGTTTTCCAGAGAGCTTAATGGGTATGAAAGAAAGAATACCAAGTGATACAATTAATAATGCTGTTTTAAATATTATTCAGTCAAGTATATTTGGTAATAATATTGAAGAATCTTTAAATAATCAGTTAGATTTTTTAAGAGATAAGCATTTAATGGAGGTTAAAAGTGAGATTGGTAAGTTACCTACTAAGATAAGTATAATCTCAGTTGTGTTTTTTATACCGATTATATTAATGGTTATACTGGCTCCGGTATTAGTTGATTTAATTATGAAATAAACATCTTTAAGGAGATGTTTTTTTGTATTTTATAACTATTGTTAAAGATAGAAAAATATGCTATTATTTATTTATAAGATAATAGAAGGGAATGAATATTATGAAGCCATTTAAGAGTGTAGCTCACTCGGGGGGGGGTTTATAATAATAAGCTAAAATTAAAAAAATATAAAGAAAATGATAGTAAGATTATAGTAGGTATTTTTCTTGTATTAATTGTTTTCGCTTTATCAGGAGTTTATTTATATAAAACATATGCAGTTTTTACAAGTGATAAACAGTTTAATATAATTAATGGTGAGATAGGTGATCCAGGTGACATATATTTTGCCTATTATGTTGATAACAATATTACAAGAGAAATGCCTAAAAAAGGTACTGGGTATACATTAGATACTACAAAGAGTAATTGTACCAATGGTGTGGTTCCAACATGGGATGATAATACATATTCAGCTATACTTAATTATGAAAATTATAATGCCACTGATTATACAAGAACAAAGTGTAATTTGTATTTTAAAGTTAAACCACCGATGGTATCAGAATATATTACAACATTAGCAAGTACTGATACAACAAACTTAGCAACAGATAACTATGGTAATACAAGATATATCGGAAAAGACCCGAATAACTATGTAAGTTTTGATGGCGATATATGGCGTATTATAGGGGTCATGAAAAATGTTGATGATGGCATAGGTAATAAAGAAAATCGTGTAAAAATAATAAGAAGTACATTAATAGGTAATTACTCGTGGGACACAAGTGAAAGTTCTGTAAATAATGGTTATGGTGTTAACGAATGGAGCCAAGCAGACCTAATGAAATTATTAAATCCAGGCTATGAAGGTGAGTCAATAGGTGGTTCATTATACTGGAATAACCAATCAGGAACATGCTATAACTATGAAAACAATGCTACAACAAGTTGTAATTTCACAAGTACAGGTATTAAAGACAAATTGAAAACATTAATAAGTGATGCCATATGGAATACCGGAGCAAATGATGGTAAAACGTATATATATAATAATATAATAACCTCAAAATTTTATGAATTAGAAAGAAGCAGTAATACTGGAAAAGTTTGTTCAAGTGGAACATCTTGTAATGATACAGTAGAAAGAACAACAACATGGACAGGGAAAGTAGGTTTAATGTATCCAAGCGATTATGGCTATGCCACAGGTGGCGGCAGTGAAACAGATCGAGCAACATGTTTAAACACTGTTTTATATAGTTGGAATAGTTATTCGGATTGTTATAATAATGACTGGCTATTTAACGGTTCTTATCAATGGACATTATCGCCGTCTGCATACTCTTCCAATGCTCGCGATACGTTCTATGTGTACCGCTACGGCCGCGTTAGCGGCGACAGTGCGTCAGATGGTTGTGGGGCTCGTCCTGTCGTTTATCTGTCATCCTCAGTAGTAGTACAAAGTGGAAATGGCAGCTCAAGTAATCCATTCATCCTTGGTCTTTAATAAATATTTAGTTTTACTAATTATAGTAAAACTTCTAATAAAGCTTAATAAATATTTATTAGGTTTTATTAGAATTAGAAAGGTTTTTAAATATGAATAAAAAAGGTTTTGTGTTTGTTGAAACTATTATTGTTACGGCTATTATATTGGCCTCATTAATGCTTGTATATTCTTTGTTTGTAGCTTCCAATAATAATGAAAAGAAAAGACTTAGGTATGATGACCCAGCTAAATTATATGAAACTTTTTATGTTAAAAATTATTTAGAAAGTTTTTATTTGGATACTTTAAAAAAGAAAATAGATAATAAAAATGTGTTTTATCAAAATATATATGGACAAAGTGATTTGTTTGGGGGTTATTATGATAATGAGAAAAAGTTTTTTGAAGAAATGAAGAGTAATTTACATATTGAAAATATTCTTTTAACTCCTTATGATGTTTCTAATTTAACTGATTGTAAATCAAAAATACTTTGTACTAATTTAAATTTGTTAGAATATTTAAAAACATTAGATAATGATAAAGATACGGGTTATAGATTGATCATTGAATTTAGAGAATCAAAAAGCGGTGGTAAATGTGAAAATACAAAGGATTGTTATAAGTATTTTGCTAATGTAAGGATTGAGGCTTAATATGAATAAAAAAGGTTTTACTTTAATGGAAATAATTGTTAGTGTGGCTCTTTTATCAATTGTTATGCTTTTATTATTCCAATTAATGATAGATTTAGAATATGAAGATAATCATTCTTCTTTTGCTAAAGATAATCAGATTAAAAGAGCTACTATTATTAAAAGAGTAGAAAAAGACTTGATGGATAAAGGTCTTAGTTTAGTAAGTTTAAATAAAACTAGTGATTATGCAACATTAACTTTTAAATATAGTAATAATACTGATAGTAGTGTTGTTGTTTATGAAAATAAAATTAGTTATAGTGGGGAAACTTGGCTTTTAGAAAGTGGTGGGGCAACATATGATTTTAATAATATTTTGATTACTACATATCCTAATGATAATAATAAGTTGTGTTCTTTTATTTTAAATGTTGATAGTGATGGAGATGGGGTATGTAATTTTAATTGTGGGACTGATGAAAATAGTATAACTAATAAGAATGAAAAGTATCTTTCTTGTCCTAATTATAAGTATACAAAAATAATAATTCCGGTTATTACAGAAAAAGATAATAGTATTGATGATATTGAATTTTTCTATATAGGTAAGAATTAGACTTGCATTTTTATTATTAGTGATATAAAATAAGTTCATAAACGTTGAACTTGAGGAGTATAAGATATAAATTTTAAAGAGAGTTTGTGGTTGGTGAAAACAAATAAATTTAGTTTTAGAAGGTTGCAAGGGAGTTTAAAAGCAGAATACTGCGTTATCAAAAAAAGTTAAATTAAAGGATGGTACCGTCTATATGACTCCTTTTGGGTATCATCTTTTTATTTATAGAAAGAGGGATTTTATGGAAAATGAAGTGAAAAAATGGTATGTTGCGCCAAATGGAGAAATACTAGCAGCAAAAGGGGAATTAGGTATTTTGGGAATTGAATCTGATGCAAAATGTGTTGGTATAATAATTAACAAAGAAAATAAATATAATATTTATTTACCATCTAGTTTAACTGATGAACAAGTTGGTTATTTAGAAAAGTTTACTAGAGATAATGCTGTTAATGATAATTCTATGCTTATGAATGTTTATAGAGAATTTATTGTTGATGGTGAAATTACATATGTACTACAAGGGGTAGCAAATTCTAGTGATTATGCTGCTATGATGGATATTATTGATGGAGTATATGACCAAGTGAGTAAACATAACGGAAGATAATGTGAATTAAAATAAAACAGAAGGGAATGTAAGAAATGCTAGATAATAAATATAATCATGAAAATGTAGAAGAAAACAAGTATGCTTATTGGGTAGATAATGGTTATTTTAAATGTGATGAAGAAAGTGATAAAAAACCTTACTGTATTGTTTTGCCACCACCTAATGTTACGGGTAAACTACATTTAGGTCATGCTCTTGATGTAACGCTTCAAGATATTATAATTCGTTATAAAAAGATGGAAGGCTTTGATACATTATGGCTTCCAGGTATGGATCATGCAGCGATTGCAACTGAGGCTAAAGTTGTAAAAAGACTAAAAGAACAAGGTAAAGATAAATACACAGTAGGAAGAGAAGAATTTTTAAATGAATGTTATAACTGGACACATGAACATGCCGATTTAATTAGAGCTCAATGGGCTAAACTTGGTATTGCTCTTGATTATTCTAAAGAAAGATTTACTCTTGATGAGGGTATGCAAGAAGCTGTTAAAAAAGTATTTGTTGATTATTATAATAAAGGTCTTATTTATCGTGGTAAAAAAATTATTAATTGGGATCCAGTAGCTAAAACAGCTATTTCTAATGAAGAACTAGTTTATAAAACTGAAGAAAGTGCTTTTTATCATTTGAAATATAAATTAAGTGATAGTGAGGAATACTTAGATGTTGCTACTACTAGACCAGAAACTCTTTTTGGGGATACGGCTGTTGCGGTAAATAAAAGCGATGCTCGTTACCAAAAATATATTGGTAAAAGTGTTGTTTTACCATTTATGAATAAGTTAATTCCTATTATAGCCGATGAACATGCTGATATGGAAAAAGGAACTGGTGTTGTTAAGAATACGCCCAATAGTACAAATCCTTTCAAAGTATTGAAAATAAAGGGTTCATTAGGGTACATGTTTTGTTAAAATTTAAAAAAGTAGAGGAGAGATAGATATGTTAGATAAAAAATATAATGCTCAAGAGAAAGAGCAAAAATGGCTTGAATATTGGAAAGAAAATAAGGTTTATGAATTTAAACCAGATCAAAGGGAGGTTTATTCTATTGACACCCCACCACCAACAGTAAGTGGTAATATTCATATTGGTCATATATTTTCATATTCACAAACTGAAATGATGGCTAGATATAAAAGAATAAGAGGATATAATGTTTTTTACCCATTTGGATTTGATGATAATGGTTTGCCTAGTGAAAGATTAGTTGAAAAGGAACAAGGTAAAAAAGCAGCTGAAATTGGAAGAGAGGCATTCTCTAAACTTTGTTATGAAACTACTGATAAATATGAAGCAGATTTTCAAAACTTATTTAGTAAAATGGGAGTAAGTACAGATTGGAATATTCATTTTAAAACAGTTAGTCCATCAACAATTAAAGTTAGTCAGTTATCATTCCTAGATTTAATTGATAAGGGACATTGTTATCATAAGGAAAGTCCAGCACTTTGGTGTAATGAATGTTTAACTTCAATTGCACAAGCTGAACTTGAAACTAAAACGATAAAAACAACATTTAATTATATTAATTACTCAACAACAGATGGAGAAACTTTTACAATTGCTACAACAAGACCTGAATTGATTCCAGCAATTGTATGTATATTTGTTAATCCAAATGATGAGAAACATAAGCATCTAATTGGAAAGACTGCACATATACCAGTAATTGATGTAGAAGTACCTATTATGTCAGATGAAAAAGTCGCTATTGATAAAGGTACAGGAGTAGTTATGTGCTGTACATTCGGAGATCAAACAGATATTGAATGGTGGAAAAAATATAATTTACCATTAAAATATATTTTCACAGCAGATGGAAGAATAATAGATTCAGTACCAAATTACGGTGGTATGAAGATAAAAGATGCTAGAAAACAAATTATTGAAGACTTACAAGCTGGTGGATATGTTGTTAAGGTTGAAGAATTAGAACATGAAGTTCAAACACACGAAAGATGTGGTAAAGAAGTTGAATATTCAGTTATGAACCAATGGTTTATTGATATAATGAGTCATAAAGATGATTTTATCAAGATTGGTAATGAAATTAAATGGCATCCAGATCACATGCATAATAGATATGATGAATGGGTAAATAATGTTGCATGGGATTGGTGTATTTCAAGGCAAAGATATTTTGGTGTTCCATTTCCAGTATGGTATTGTAAAGATTGTGGTGAACCAATATTTGCAAGAAAAGAAGATTTACCTGTAAATCCATTATCTGATAAACCACCAGTTGATAAATGCCATAAATGTGGATGTACTGAATTTAATCCAGAAACGGATGTAATGGATACATGGGCAACATCTTCTGTTACACCTTTAATTAATATGAGATATGGTGAAAAAGAAAATTATGAAGATATTTTAAAGCCAATGAGTTTAAGAACTAATGCTTCTGAAATCATTAGAACATGGGATTTCTATACAATAGTAAAAAGCTTCTATCACTTTGGTCAAAGACCTTGGGATAATGTAATGATTTCTGGATTTGTTATGGCAAGTAAAGGCGAAAAAATTAGCAAATCTAAAGGTAATAGCAAGGTTGATCCACTTGATTTAATAGGACAATATTCTGCTGATGTAATTCGTTATTGGGCAGGATCTGGAAGACTAGGAACAGACATTGTATTTAGTGAAGAAACATTACAAAGAGGTAGAAAATTAGTAAATAAAATTTGGAATGTATCTAAATTTATTGAAATGCACTTACAAGATTATGAAGATAAAGACTTTAATGATTATGAATACATAGATAAGTGGATACTAGGAAGTTTTCAAGAAATGGAAAAGGGATTTATTAAATACCTTGATGATTATGAAGTAGGACTTGCTCTTAACCATTTAGAAAAATTCTTCTGGAATTTCTGTGATAATTATATTGAAATAGTAAAACATAGATTATATAGACCTGAAGAATTTGGGGATATTCCTAGATATTCTGGTCAAAAAACAGTTTATACTATTCTTTATAAGTTGTTACAAGATTTTAGCATTTTCTTCCCATTTATTACAGAAGAAATTTATCAAGAATTATATCATGATGAAAAGTCAATTCATTTAACAAAAATTAAACCATTAGAATTTAATTTTGAGTCTGAAGTTAAAAATGGTGATTTAATGATTGAAATAATAAGCCAAGCTAGAGGTGAAAAATCAAATAATAATTTATCATTAAAGACACCAATTAAAAACTTAGATGTAAGTGTTAATCCAGAATTAAAAGATGCAATCAATAGTTCTATAAAAGATTTTAAAGCAACTTTATTTATTGAAAATTTAATTCTTAATGTTCAAGATAATGATTATAAGATAAACAATATTGAATTAAATTTAGAAGAAAAAGAAAACAATTAATAATGCTTGAAAAGACAAGTTGATATAAGTTATTAGCTTGTTTTTTTATGCAATAAAATAGAAAGGATGATAATATGGCAGTATTTAAAGTTGAAAAAACGAAGAATTACACCATAATGAGTAATTATCATTTAAGGGATAAAGATCTTAGCTTAAAAGCGAAAGGATTGTTGTCTTTTATGTTATCATTGCCTTCTGATTGGGACTATTCTCTAAATGGATTGTGTGCGATTTGTAAGGAACAAGAAACGGCTATTAAGAGTACATTGAAAGAATTAAAACGAAAAAGATATTTAATTATTGATAAGGTTCGTAATAATAAGGGATACTTTGAGTATGTATACAATATTTATGAACAACCTGTAGAAATAGTACAAGAAAAAAATCCAGAGGTAGGAAATCCACCTGTGGATAATCAACCAGTAGAAAATGATACCCAAATAAATACTAAAGAACAAAGAACTAACGAACAAATAGATAAAGACGATAAAACCATTTTAAATGAATTTAAAAATTTGGATTCCGAATTTTATAATCCTAAAAATCATAACATCCTTACAAATGAATTAATAAATAGAAAGTATATTGAAATTGATGATTTACAAATTGTATATTATGATAATTTATTTAATGAATTAATTCAAAAGTATGAATTAACTGATTTGATAATAATAACTCATTATATTATACCAAGGGTAGTTAGTCATAATTTCATTGATGAAAATAATGAACCTATTAAAAA
This sequence comes from uncultured Mycoplasmatota bacterium, assembly GCA_900549625.1. Lineage (GTDB taxonomy): Bacteria > Bacillota_I > Bacilli_A > RF39 > UBA660 > Ventrenecus. Next base: position 77,052 of record URPE01000003.1, on the reverse strand, counting down.
TAAATTTGGATATTTTAAATCTGCAATTTTAAATAATATTGATAAACTTATAAATAATGAGATTGAATGGAATGAAGAATTAGGGTGGTTTAAAGAAAAAAATGAAGTAAGTCAAGAAATAGAAGATGAATACGATTATGAAATGGATATTTAAACAAATAAAAAAAATATGTCATTTCATATTTTTAAGAAGATTATAAATAATTTTTAATCTTTGAGAATTAGATTCAGAAATAATACTTTGAATAGTTTCAAGATCATTTATATCATATTTTTTTAATTCATTAACAATACTTGAAATTGTATTTGCAATTTCATCATCAAATTTTACATCATTATTATTTTTGCATTGTTCAATTTGTTGTTCTAATTGTGGCATACTGGTATGTAATCCTTTTGCAATCAATTCTTTTATAGTTGATGAAATCCCAAATTTACCACATTTATTGCTTATTATTCTATTGATATAAGCTCTACTTACTCCTGTTTCTCTTGCAAACTCTGAATAACTGATATTATGAACAACACAATATTTTTTGATTATTAATGCTAAAGCTTCTTCATTACTCATAATATTTTCCTCTCTTAAGACTTCATAACCATTTTACTATCTTTTTTTTAAAATGTCTACTATTGTGTACTAAAATTAAACGACAAAATTTTAAATAGACTACAATAGTAGACAAGTGGAATTTTTTTTGATAATATATCTTATGTATAGCAGAAAGCTATATTTGCAGTAAATGAAGTGGAGGAGTATTTATGGCAATAGGACTAAGGGTGATGTTTTCATCCTGACTATTAGAAAGGCAGGTGAAATTTTGTATAAAATGCAGTCTTCAAGTCAAACTAGGTGCATAAAAATTATTATTAAAAATAATGATATTGCATTAACGACTCAGTTGGACGAAGAATCTACAATTCGTGTGTTAGAAAAATGCTTAGATAGTTTGAAGGATAAAACATCACGAAAAGAAGAAGTACCAATTGGAAAGGAAAGTTAGAAAATGACTAAAGAAGAAAGATTAGCAGTAAATGAAGTAAAAGTAGTTTTGGAAGTATTAAATAGATGTATTAATGAGGAAGAAAATATATCAAAAGAAGTATTGAAAGATGTTATAAAAAAATTAAGCAAAGTAGAAGAAGATTATAATAAAACTATAAATGAACTTCTATTATGTAATTCTTTGGCAGTAAAGTATGAACAATTAATAGAATTAATTGGTACTCTCGGTATCATTTCAGTTGAAGACGAGGCAAAATTGGACAAAACAATTACAACGCTAAGTGATTGTGTAACAACAATAAAAAACTGAAAAAGGTATCGGCTGTATAGATTGTTTCTATACAGTTTTCTTTGAAACAAATATTATTTATTATAGGTCTTGACTTTTTTTAAATAAAAGGTTATTATTTTAACATAAGGTGTCTACAATAGTAGACAACCTCTGGAAGTTCGTTTGGAGGTGATTGTTAATAAAATAGTAAATAATAGTTGTTAAAATAGGAGTAAGAAATTATTTTTTTACCCTAATTGTCTACTATTGTAGACAGATGAAAGAAAGGGATGATTCATTTAGAATATAAGGAAAAAGATAGGTACAAAGTTTTTAATACCTTATCAGATAATCACGGATATTTTCTCACAATCATTAAAGTAATTGATAATATTATTTATTATTTGTTTGATGGAGATGATGAAGTAAAATTTTTTGAAGTAGGAAGTGAATTTGATTTTGATTTAATCAAATTATTCTAAAAATTTGAGAGGGGAACTATCATGGATTTTCAAGAGGAAAATACAGAAATCCCTGATTGGATTTTGCGTCATCTAAGAAAATTTGGTAATTGTTGTTGTGGAAGAGAGATAGTAAAAAAGATTGGAAAGGAAAAAATTATTGAAATTTTAAAAAGGCAAGGTTATCCATGTGTTTTAAAGATTGTTTACGAAAATAAATATTTAAAGAGGAGAAGAAAGGTTAAATATCCATTAGATGCTTATTATATTTTGGAAATAGAATGTGTGGTTAAAAGTTATTTTATATGAAAAAAATCAAAAGAGGAGATGTCTATTTTGTTCAATTGTATAATAAATCTAAACATGTTCAATCTGGAAAAAGACCTTGCGTAGTTGTTCAAAATGATGATGGTAATAAATTCTCTCCGACTTTAATAGTTATCCCCCTTACATCAAAAATAAAAAAAACTTACTTACCAGTTCATGTTATATTAGGATGTGAAACAATGGCTTTGTGTGAATGTATTTTAACTATTTCAAAAGATCAAGTAATACACTATGTAAAATCATTTGATGATAAAACTATGAGGAAAATAGATGATGCTTTATCAATATCAATGGGATTTAGAAGGAGGAAAAACAATTAAAAAGATAAAGCAGTTTTATAAGGATTTATTTAATAGTAGTGCAGAAGAGTATTGGAAAGATGAAGGAAATAACAAAAGAATGCAATTTTACCATAAGTTATCAATTATAATGAAATATTTAAAAGTTGTATTAATATTTTTAATAATTATATATTGTTTATATTTATCAACTAACACTATATTTTCAATATTTGATAATTTTAATTGTTTGAACAATAATACAAATTTGATAAAATTAATTGATTTAAGAAAATTTGTATTAAATACTTATATAATTACTTTTGTTATTATGATGTTTTTAGTTGTATATTATGGTAAAAAAAATAATTTGAATTGTAAAAATATAATAAATACTTTAATTAAATCAATATTATTTTTACCATGTAGTGCTTTATTGAATTATAATTTTATGATTCTTGGTAGTTTAATGAGAAGTTTTTATTTAGTGGTAGTAGTTGCAGTAATAATATTATCTATTGATTATATATTAAAAAGGATTAATAGACTATATGATTTAGCAGTAAATGAAACAGCAGTAAATATAGTAGTAAATAAGAATGGAAAAGGAGATAATAGAAAATGCAAGAAAAAGTAAATATGAGAGGAAATGTTAAGTGGTTTAGTAACGAGAAGGGATATGGTTTCATTCAATGTGATGAAATTAAAAATGATGTGTATGTTCATTTTTCAGATATTCAAATGAAAGGATATAAAACTTTAGAAGAAAATGAAGCAGTTATTTTTGATTATGATGAAGAGCTTGAAAAAGCTGTTAATGTTCGCAAAATAACTGAAAAAGAATCTAATGTAGAAGATACTGTGGAATCTGAATAATGCTTGATATTTTTGATAGTAAAATAATATCAAAAATAGATATAGAAAAAACAGCTATGAATGGTAGAGAAGTATGTGAATTATATCAACCACTTGTTGAAAAAAGATTAAGGCAATTAAATACAAGTTCATTTAATTCGGCAAGTATTTTGTTATTCTCAAGTGGAACAACTGGTTCATCTGCTTCTGATAAATTATTAAAAGTATTATCATGGCATGATGATCAAATTGCTAATTATATAAAAAGTGTTTTGAAAATTCAAAAAATAGACAAAACAATCGCAGAGTTTTTAAGATTAAAATGTTTTTATGGATACACTGACAAGGAAATAGCAAAAAAAATAAATATAAGTGAAAGACAAATTAGAAGACAAAAAAATAGAGCATATTTCTATTTAGCTGTTTATTCGAATCAAGTGGAATTTATTTATGATAAAACTTATTATTTCTACTTAGATTAAAAATATATTATAATGTGGTTATACAACCACATTAATAACATAGCAGTTGGAGGAGTTTATGAAGAAAAAATTAAAAATATTTATACCAATTTTGATAGTAATAATTATAGTTATATTTGTATTTGTATTGGTAATCATTACAAAAGAAAAAAATAAAATTGAATTAAATCAAGAAAAATTTGTATATGAATTGGGTGATGATATAACTTCGGATGTTTCTTATTATTTGAAAAATACCGATTCTATTAGTAATATAAAAGATTATAAAATAACTTCTGATAAATTAAAAATTGAAAATGGAAAATTTATTAAAGAAAAAGATAATATTGTACCATTAGGCAAATATAATCTTACTATTAAGAATAAAATAGATGAGAAAAAATTTGTTATTGAGGTAGTTGATACTATAGCACCTGAATTTATTTCCTCAAAAGAAGTTATTGAATTAGAAAAAAATACAGAGAGCTTAAATTTATCCGATTATTTTGAAGCAAAAGATCTATCAAATGTTTCATTACTAGTAGATGGAGAATATGATTTATCAAAAGTAGGTGAATATAAATTAAAAATTGTCGCTAAAGATGAAAGTAATAATATTTCGTCAAAAGAGTTTACTTTAAAAGTGAAAGAAAAAGAAGAAGAAAAAACTGTAGCGACCAAAAATAATAGTAATAATAATAGTTCAAATAATAGTTATAATAAATCATTCCAATCAAATTCAACTCAGCAAAGTTCTCCTTCAATTGGGTATAGAAAGGATATTTCAAATACTTATGTAAGTCAGATAAATGCTTATAGAAGAGCAAATGGACTTTCTGAATTACCAGTAACAACAGAAGCACAAGCAGAGGCAGATAGAAGATCAAAGGAGTTAGTTAACTATTATTCTCATGATGGAGCTGGTTATGGTTTTGGTGAAATAATTGGACATGGTGATGCTGGTGGAGATTTTATTATGGCTTGGAAAAATAGTCCATCACATAATGCTACAATGCTAAGAGAGCAAAACACGGCAATTGCAGCAAGTGTCTATGAAATAAATGGTCAATGGTATGCAGTTGTGTCATTTAGGATGGATTACTAATAATTCATTCTTTTTTCCTAGGCTTAATGAATAAAAGAATAAATGTTATAATATTAAATAGATAAATAGTAATATGAAAGTGAGATGAAATTATGAACAAAAATTTAGCTGATGAAATGTTTTGCTTAATAAATAAAATAGAAAGTGTATCTTCAAAAAATGCTGCCAATGAATATTTAAAAAATGAAAATAAAATTGATCCAGAATTTATGAAAGCATTTTGTGATTTTATGGATAAGGAAGTTAGTCCATGGATTGATGATTTAACAAAAGGCAACGAAGTTGATGAAATAAAAAATAATATTTTGACTGATAAATCTAAAATAAAATCCTATTTATATTCATTTGATATTTATTCTGATGCTTACCTTGAGATTATTTATGACGAACTAAAAAAACATTATGAAAATAATTCAATTAAATATGATGAGGATGAAGTTTATCAAAAATTTTTAGAAGATATTTCTAATAAGAGTATTAATTTAGAAATTTTCAACCAAGATATTAGAAAACTTATTAATATTGTTTTTATGATTGATGATATTCAGGGAAAATGTGTTAATTTAATGAATAAGCCAATATCTTAATTAGTCATAATTTAAATGTATATCATTATGTTGTTTGTTAAATAATTATAAAAGCGAGAATATGTTATATTAATATACTCTCGCTTTTTTATTTTTCAATATTTTTGTTAATAGTTCTACCAACTAACCAGTCCATAGAAACATTGTATGTTTTACATATCGAATAGGCAGGCATTATTTTTATTAAACTGTAACCATTTTCATAATGATTATATGTTGATTGATATAAATTACATCTGTCTGATAATTCTTGTTGAGTTAGATTTAATTTTTCTCTTAATAACTTTAGATTTTTGCCTATTAATTTTTTATCTAATTTAATCAATTTATTATATTTAGTATTATTTCTAGTAAAACCAACTAAAAAATCCAATGAGTAGTCATATAAATTAACAAATCTCACTAATTTATTTAATGGAATTGGTGTATAACCTGTTTCCCAATTTGAAATGGTTTGTTTACTAGCACCTAATATTATACCTAATTCTTCTTGTGTCATTTCTAATTCCTCACGACACCATTTTAAATTATTATCTATCATACATATCACCTATAATAATTTTCCCATTGAATGGGCAAATATTCACGAAAGTACGACACTATGAATAATTTATGGTATAATTAATTATGATAAGTTTAGGGGTTATTGAAAGGGAGTTATAGTATATGAAAAACGAAAACAATGATTATGTAAATAGAATTACAAGAAAAATGGTATCGAGTTTAAGCCAAATTATAGAAATACAAGAATATAATTTAGATGATTTAACTATATTAGTTAGAGATTTAAAAGAAAGTGAAAAAGAAAAAATAATTGAGGAAATAATAAACAATCAACTAATAGAGTTAAAAGAAAAATCTGAGGAAAAAGTTAGAAATGTCTTTAATCAAGTTGATGACATTACAGATTATTTTATTAAAGTACATGATGATACTGATATTATTAATGAATCTGATGATATTGCAAATGATTTATTGTTCAAGGCACTAAGAAGAAATGGAAGAAAATTAGAAATTCCAATAAATATTTCTTATATAAAAAATTATTGTTTATCTTCAAATATTAGTGATAATCAATTATATGATTCTTTAGTTTGGATTGCTTTAAGACTAGTAGCAATTAATTACTGTATTAAATATCATGATGGTTTAGAAGAAGATAAAAATGAGTAGTAAAAGCATTGCCTCCTAAACTTATTAATTTTTTTAGTTATTAAATGTTGAAAAAATTAATAATCAATGTATATGCAATAATATTGTTTAGAAGGATTTATTAATAATTTCTTCTTTTTTATTAGTTTTAATGAATCTGATGATTAATAAAAAAATAAATGTTATAATATAAACAGATAAATAGTAATTTGTAAAGGAGCATCAAAATATGGAAGAATACAATAATGAAAAGTATATGTTGCTTGAAAATGTAGAAAAATTATTTAAAAGAATCAATCGCTTTGGAAATGAATATAATTATTGCTTTGGCACCTTCAAACCTCAATCAGCATTACCAATAGCTCTTGGAGCAGTTGGAGGACTAATAGAGGTGGCTAAACAAAAAAATAATATAAGTGGATATTTTGTTAATAAGAATGAAAATGAAATTTGTCTAATCCCCGTTATACTTGATGACCATAGAGTTATGCAACTTGATATTAATGGATATATTGATATAAAGCCAGAAGAGATTAAAAAAATAAAAATTAAAAATGAAGATTTTATATATAAAAGAATTACCATTATTCTAAATGATGGCACAAAATATGTAATGAACTGTGCTAAAAAGATTAAAGGTGCAAATTATCATCAAGAAAACTTGAATAAATTTATTGAAATTTATAAATAGTAATTTGTAAAGGAGTATTAAATTATGGGATTATTTGATAAATTTAAGAGGAAAGAAAATAATGATTGGGAAAATGCTTATGTAGGGAATCCAAATTTTTATAATGGCAAAGATGGTAAGCCATTTGGTGCATTTGCACTAACGGAATATACTTTAACTTCTTTTCCTAAAAATCCAAAACTATTGTATAAAGCAGATAATATAGAAGTTGATGAATGGAAGTTAATGCTTGTAAGTACAACAAATAATGGAATTTTAGATGATATAGACTATTATGAGGCCATAAAAAAACTTATGAAGTATGTCATTGATGAAAACGATAATAACATATTAATTAAAAAATTATCACTAGAAGAATTAAATGAAATGCTAAAATAATTGTAAATGATGAATTTATAGTAATAAATTGGAGAGATTATGAAGAAAAAAGAATTTAAAAAAATGATGAAGAAAGAAAATAAGGCATTTAAGAACTACTATGTTTATGAAATGATCCTTATATTGTTATTAGCAATTATAGTTATACCAAATATTATACTGATAATAAATAATATGATTCCATTTAATATAATAATCATTAATACACTTTTAATTATTATTATGGCACTTCTTATTGCAGTATTTGATATAAAGAATGACTTAGATATTAAAAATATGTATCAATATTATTTAAAGGAAAAGAAAATACCAGAATACAAAGATAAAACAAAGTTTTTAAATGTATGTTTGATAATTAGCATAACAATTTTAATTATTTGGGCTATTATAACAATACCAAATATTACAAAAACTGAAAATTTAAGTGAAATTGAAAACACATTAGTCATTACTACCAATAAGGGTAATAACATTGAAACACAATATGAAATGTTTGATGGATTTAAAATAAAGATTCCAAGTGAATTTAAAATAATGAGTGATGAAATTGTTAATGTTAAATATACAAATGGAAATGCACCATCACTTGTTTACACAAATGACAAAACAACAATTAATCTAGCACTAGTTATGAATGATGTTACAATGAAAAATAGTCAGATAGAAGAATATGTCAAAACAATGGAATCGACTTATAAAAATTATTCAAAAGATGTAAAATTAAATTTTTGGGAAAGAAACAATCATAAAATTGGTGAAATGAAATTTACAACACAAGGATCAGATACAGAAATCTATAATCATATTATTGCATTTTCTGTTAATGATAAATTAAGATTAGTTAATTTTAATTGTACAAAAGAACAAATGAGTGAATGGCTAGAAGTTAGTAAATTTATTATGGACTCAATAATGTTTGAGTAATATAGGAGGAGAAATGAAAATGAAAAAGAAATTATTTGCGATTTTACTTTGTGGAGTTATGGCTTTAGGACTTGCTGGATGTAGCAATCCAGTTAGTGATTCTAAAAAAGAATTAGAAGATGCTAAAAATGATTTAGAAGAAACTTATAAAAAATATGGATGGGTTGAGAAAGAAACTGTAAATACTATTCTTGCTAAATTTAATACTGAAATAATGGATGGTGGTTTAAATACACCTGCTAGTGATGATTATATGGTTGTGGATAATGGTAAATATTGGTTTGCACTAACCGATGATGTTGCATTCTACCTAAAACCAGTTGAATCATCTGGAAATAAAGAAAAAGATATTCTTGGTATGAGTGCTATTTATATGGATAATGACAAGTATGATGAAACCACTGCTATAAAGTATACAAAACTTTTGATTAAAGCCAACAATGAAGAAATTACTGATTCTGAAATTGATGAATTGTTAAAAGAAGCCAAAGAAAAATCTTCTGCTAAAGAAACAGCTAATAATGGTAAAGGCATTTCAGTAGGAATCTCAAATGCCAATGATCATTATGAATATCAAGTTATTAGATTATATAAATAATCATAAATTACAATTTATCAAGCAGATCTATAATAAGATTTGCTTTTTTATGTTATAATTAAAGTGTTTGAAATAATAGTTAAATAAATAGTAGTTGAAAGAGTTGATGCATTTAAATGAAAAGTACAATATTAATAATAGAAGATGATAAAGATATAAATGAAATGCTTACTGCATTGTTAACTAATAATGGTTTTAATGTAGAGAATGCGTATTCTGGAACAGAAGGACTATTGGTTCATAGTGATAATGTTGATTTAATATTATTAGATTTAATGTTACCTGGCAAAAATGGTGAAGAAATTATTAAAGAATTAAAAGAAAAAAATAATGTTCCTGTAATTGTTATGAGTGCTATTGAAGATGTTAATAAAAAAATAGATTTATTTTCATTGGGTGCAAACGATTATGTAACAAAGCCTTTTAATAATGATGAATTAATTGCTAGAATCAAAGTTCAATTAAGAGATAATAATACTTTTTCTAATATATTGAAATTTAAGGATATAGAATTAGATAAAAATAATTTTTCAGTAAAGTGCAATGGTAAAAATGTATCATTTACTAAAAAAGAATTCGAATTACTAAAGTTAATAATTGAAAATAAAAATCAGACTCTAACTAAAAGTGCTATTTTTGATGCTATTTGGAATGATGAAAATTCAGCTGATGATAATACTTTAAATGTGCATATTAGTAAAATAAAAAATAAGTTAAAAGAATGCAATCCAAATGAAGAATACATAGAAAATGTTTGGAGTATTGGATACAGATTAAAAAATTAAGACTTTTTTAAGAATTGTGTTAAGAGTTATTTAACTCTTTTTTTGTATAATTTAATTGATGGAGGAATAAAAATGAAAGAAATAATTTTAAAAACTAACAATTTAACTAAAAAATATAAAGATTTTGTTGCTCTTGATAAAATCAATATTGAAATTGACAGAGGAGATATATATGGTTTGATTGGTAGAAATGGTGCAGGGAAAACAACTTTGATGAAAATAATTACAACATTATCAAATAAAACAAGTGGTGGATTTACATTGTTTAATCATAATGATAATGATCTAACTGAAACCAAAAAAAGAATAGGATCATTAATTGAAAATCCTGCATTTTTTCCTAATTTAAGTGCGTATGATAATTTGAAATATTATGCAATTCAAAAAGGTATTACTAATTATGAGCAAATTAATGAATCTTTAAAACTAGTAGGCTTAGAAGATGCAAAGAAGAAAAAATTTAAAAATTTTTCTCTTGGAATGAAACAAAGATTAGGAATTGCATTTGCAATATTAGATAATCCAGATTTTATAATATTAGATGAACCAATTAATGGACTTGATCCAATTGGTATTAGTGATTTAAGAGATACATTCAAAAAATTAAATAAGGAAAGAAATATTACTATTTTAATATCTAGTCATATATTATCTGAATTATACTTATTAGCAACTCGTTTTTGTATAATAGAAAAAGGTAAAGTTGTTAAAGAACTAACTAAAGAAGAATTAGATATTGAGTGTTCAAAATGTATTGTAATTAATACTGATGATGTAGAAAAAGCATCTATTGCTTTGGAAAAAGATTTAAAAACAACTAATTATAAGGTTGTAGATAAAGAAGAAATAAGACTTTATGATTATTTGAAAAATGTTGAAACGGTTAATAGAACTCTTGTAAAAAATGATATAAATGTTAAGCAAATTAAGGAAACTGGTATATCACTAGAAGATTACTTTAAGTCATTGATAAAGGAGGCAAAATAATATGATTAATATAATTAAATCTGATTTATATAGAATTTTAAAGGGTAAAGCTATATACATAGTTTTAGCAATAATTATCATTTTAACAATGGTAAGTGTAGTTGGAATATCTGCTGGAACTATAGGTTTATCATTTGGCACAGGTTCAGATACAAGTGATGTAGGATTGGCAACAGAAGTAAATAATGCAAAAACATTAGGAGAATATAGGAAAATAATAAAGAATAGTGGTGCTTTTGCATTAGATAAAGAAATAATAGGAACAAATACAAATTTATACTATTTTTTTATAGTAATAACAGTTATAGTGTTAGCAACAGATTTTTCTACTAAGTCTATAAAAAATACTATATCATCTGCAATTTCAAGAAAAGAATATTATTTTTCTAAGTTGTTACTAATATTAGGTTTAAGTACATTTTTGATTTTATTTAATAATTATGGTGCATATCTTTTAAATTTAATTATAAATGGTAAAGCATTTTCAACACCATTATTAGAATTTACAAAATTAACAATTATACAATTACCGTTATTATATGGTATAATTAGTCTATTAGTATGTTTAGCTTTTGTATTTAAAAAAGTATCTCTATTTAATTCAATATCAATACCATTAATTGTTGTAATTCAAATAATTATGATAAGTGTAACTAATTTATTTAAGTTAAATATTACTTGGATTAATGATTATGAAATCCAAACGGCTTTAATAAAATTGGTTGATAGTCCAACAAATACATATATTATTAGTTGTATTATATTAGGTGTTGCATATTGTGCTATATTTAACATAATTGGTTATTATTCTTTTAAAAAAGCTGAAATAAAATAAAAGACAGGTGATAAGTATGGAATTTATTATAATTATTTTAATTATTGTTATAATCATATTGCTTACTTATCTTTTTTTATATCATAATGAAGTAAAACATATATCGAAAGAAATTGATAATATAAAAGATTTGGATAGTAATACACTAATTCATTCAAAGTATAATTTAAAAAATATAAATAATCTTATATATAAAATAAATAATTTATTAACAGAGTCAAAAAATATAAAAATTGATTATGGTAATAAGAATAAATCATTAATGAAGATGATGACAAATATTTCTCATGATCTTAGAACCCCATTAACTTCTGCATTAGGGTATATTGATATTATTTTGAAAACTGATTTGAGTGAAGAAGAAAAGAAAAAGGATTTAATCACGATTGAAAAGAGATTAAGAAGATTAGAAGAATTAATAAGTTCTTTCTTTGAATTTTCAAAAATAATATCAACTAATAAACAACCAGTATTAGAAAAGATTAATTTAACTTCTGTTTTAGAAGAAAGCGTTATTGTTTTTTATGATGATTATAAAAAGAATAACAGGGAAATATTATTAGATTGTAACCAAAGAAAAATAATTATAAATTCCAATAAAATGTTATTAACAAGAATTTTTGAGAATTTAATAGGAAATGCTTATAAACATAGTAATAGTGATTTAAATATAAAAGTAGAAATAGAAAATAAAGTAAAAATAATTTTTAGTAATGAATTATTAGATAATGATGTTGATATTGATAGAATTTTTGATGAGTTTTATACCGTAGATATATCAAGAACAAAAGAGGGAACTGGTCTAGGATTAGCTATAGCAAAAGAATTTACTAAACAATTAAATGGTAATATTTATGCAGAAAAGCATAACAATCAATTAAAGATTATTATAGAATTACAATAAATATACTATAATTATTAAGCAGATTTTTTAAACTATCTGCTTTTTCTAATAAAAAAATCAATTACTGTCAATAATTGATTTATGAATTGATTTTATTTAGAAAATCTCTGAAAATTTTTTCAATTAAATCTCTTCTTTTAAGATTTTTAAATACACCTTCCATCTGAAGAAAATATTTTATCGCTTGATCTTTGTCTAAAAATTCTTCGTATAAAAGTTTATCTCTAGTTTCTTTGCCATATTTTAAAGTGGAGTAAAATTGGTATACATATTGAGGATTAAATATATCTTTATTAACTGTACGAATAATTTTTATTGTGAAAGTGTATCCATCTTTTTTAAAAACTTTAGAATTTAAATATTTTTTATTATAATCAAGTGAATTACATTTGTTTTTCCTTAGTTTAAATTTAATTAGTTTTAATAATGAAGGATTATTATCTATCTCTTTAAAGTAACCTTTTTTTAGCTTTTTAGTTTCACTAATTAAAGTGTCTAAATAAGGAATAGCTTGGTCAATTTCGCTATTAATTGTGTATGAAAAATCTTCATTATCTTCTGTATTGTATTTCATTAATTAACCATCCTTTAGCAATCTTTTAATAGATTATTATATATTTTTTCATATTTTTTAGCTCTCATTATTAAGATTTCAAAATTTCCTGTAATGTGTTGTATTCCTTTTTGATTTATTACATCATCAAACATGTAAAATAATCCATAAGCATGATTATTGGCAATACAAATTAATTTTAATATATAAAATAATTTACTAATATTTTCATTTGAATCTATATTTAAATTGAAAATATCTAAGTCATATTTTTTGAAAAAACTATATATTATTTCACTAATTGGAATAGTTTTTATAAATCTATAAAAATTAGCAACTAAGGCTTTGTCAAAATGATTTTGATAATATGGAATATTGCTGTTGTCATGAATATATTTTTTGTAAAACAAAACATCTTCAGCTTCTTTATTGTTTATAATTTTTTCAATTATAAAATTTTTACTTCTTGATATAAACCATAAATTAGTATTTATATGATTAATGAAGCAATACAATACTTGATAAAAATGTTCAATTGGTGTTAAATATCCTTTTTTTACGATAGATTTTGAGTTTGTTATGATATTTGTATCATCAAGTTTGTTTAACAGATTGTCAAGTTTATGATTAATTGCAAAAATGTATATAATCATATTTATATCATCAGTATTTTCGCTAGATAATTTTATTATTTCATTTCTTTTTTCTAATAAATTATCATTCATATAGTTTGATTATTTACTTTCAGTAATTGCAAATAAAGACATGTGAATTTTAAGCTTTAAATCTTTGTAGTTTAAATCTGTTTGGAAATATGAATTTTTATAAGGGACTAACTTTAAGTAATATTCATTTTTTTCTTTTAAAACAAATAGTTTGTAATTATTTTCTTCATATTTAATGTTTATATTATTTTTTCCTTTGCTTATTATATATCCCATATTTTCATATTTATTTTTTTCTTTCTTTAAAGTTTTGCATATCAGATAAAAATAAAATTTACTTCTCATGTTATTTTTATTATTTCTAGCCACACAAGTCGTGCAGGTTGCGTCTTTATTGACAGCATATTAAGGTATAATTTGTTACATACTATTTGTATGGAGTGAGGTGGTAGAGTGAAATTACAGGCTGAAGGATACTCAACTGAAGATATTCTGAAAATTTTGAGAGAGTGGACTGGACTAACTCAAAAAGAGTTTGGCAAAACTATTAATAGATCAGAACGAAGTATACAATCTTTAGAATCTGGAAGTAGACACTGTACCGTTGATACATTATTACATATTGCAAAAATTCATAACATGAAAATAGTTATTACAAAAGATGCTTCTAACAAATAGAAGTTTTTTTATGCCCTAATATACGAAATAATCTATTTCACCTCCATTCTTTAACAGTAAAATTATAATAAAAAAATGCAATATAAATCAATATGGTATTTTCCCATTTGATATTATACTGCATACTTTACTACATACTAATTTTACCCCATAGCGTCCCAAAAGTCAATAATTAGTTGCAATTACTTTAAAATAATATGTAGGTGATTGCAATGACGGCTAGATTTGAAGAGTTGAGGATAGAAAAAGATAAAAGGCAAGGAGATATTGCTAATATTTTAAAAGTAAAAAGAAATACATATTCTAAGTGGGAGAATGAAATTAACGATATGCCAGTAGAACAAGCAAATGTATTAGCAAATTATTATAAAGTTACATTTGATTATATGTTAGGATTAACAAGAAATAAAAATACTCCAGATAGGGATTTGCTTGTTGATTGGACTTTATTTAGTGAAAGACTTGCTAAGTTAAGAAAAGATGCTAAACTATCTCAGGAACAAGTATCTGAAAAACTCGGATTTGCTCAACAAACTTATTCACATTTTGAAGTTGGTGATAGAAAACCAACAACATTGAAGGTAGTTATAATTGCTCAATTCTATAATAAATCTGTCGATTATATTTTAGGAAGAACTGATAATCCAGATATTATATCTTAAATTCTGTTCTAAATAAAAATCATTATATTAAAAAGTAATATGTATATTAAATGTCATCATTAGATGGCATTTTTTTGTTTTTAAGGACTCTTAATGAGTTCTTTTTTTATCTATTAAAGGAGGCGATTGTAATGTGATTTTAATATACAACAATATTTAATTCAGCAGTAACTAATTTTTTTAAACTACGAAGATAAATGTATTATATTGTGCGAAAGGAGAAAATTTATGAAAGAAGACATTGAAAACATTTATTCGAGAAAGGATGGAAGGTTTGAAATTAGATTTCATTATGGTTACAGGGATGATGGGACATCTAATTACAAATCTGTTTACGGTAGTAATGAGGAAGAAGTAGTTGAGAATTACAAAAACAAAATAGAAGAATTATTTCAAAATAATGATTTATTGATATTTGATAAAAATTATATTGGTTATGATATTAATTTGTGGATGAACAATTCAAAAATTAAAAATAAAAAATCGACCTTTTCAAATTATCAATATACTCTAAAATCAAGAATAATTCCTAAGTTTGCAAAAGTTAAGAAAAAAACAATATCACTAGATATTATAAATAAATTTACGGCTGAATTACTTGATGAGGGATTGGCAGCTAAAAGTGTCAAAGATATATTAATAATATTACAACAAATTTTGAAAACAGGGGATATTAATATAAAAATTCCTATGCCAAAAGTACCAAAAACAGAAATACAAATTTTAAAGAAGGAAGAACAATTAATACTAGAAAAAGAATTGATGTCTAATCTAAATGAAACAACTTTTGGTATTTATCTATGTTTATATACTGGATTGAGAATTGGTGAATTATGTGCTCTCCAATGGAAAAATATTGATTTAAATAATAAAAAAATAAATATAAAGAAAACTTTAGTAAGAATTAAAAATCCAGAAGAGAACCCTAAGAAAAAAACTATTGTTATTATTGATGAACCAAAATCTGCATCATCAATAAGAGAAATACCAATACCAGATTTTATTATTCCTACACTAAAAGAATTATCTGTTGATGCAACACCAAATACATTTTTAATATCTGGAACAGAAAAATTTGTTGAATCAAGAACTTTTTTTAACAGATATAAAAAAATCCTTACCTCTATTGAATTAGAAAAGTATAATTTTCACGCATTAAGACATACTTTTGCAACAAGATGTATTGAAAACGGATGTGATCCTAAAACATTAAGTGAAATATTGGGACACTCAAGCGTCAAAATAACATTAGAAAGATATGTTCACCCAAATTATGAAAATAAAGTTTTAATGATGAATCAATTAAAACCATTTTACAAATAAAGCATAGTTGGATTTACTCTAACTATGCTCATTTTTCTTTTAATAATTACTTTAAGTGCATTACTTTGAGAACAGATTCATATACCACATAAAAAAGGGGATTTTCTTTTCAGCTGACCAGTTTCAATAATCATAATGTTTCTTCCAAAACTTGACTTTTTATGAATTTATGATATTATATAGTGCATTCAAAGCGATTATCATAAAGTAATGCACTTTGAGAATAAAAGGGGGACTTAAAATGAGCAATCGAAAAACTAGAAAACAAAAACAACAATCAGAGCAAAGAAGAATAAAAGAAAGAAAAAGTCAAATTAAAGAACTTCAAGATTTAAGAGAAAAAACAATTCAATTAGAAAAGCAAATTGCAGAGCAAAGAGTAGAAAATTTTAAACAACTAAATATAAGGAATTTAAAAATATTTGGTAATACTTGTAATTTTGTTGCACCTTTTGTAATTACAGCAGGATTAACTGTTGGCGTATTTAAAATGTTTGGTGGAGGCTTACCATTTCATACTGATGAAATTACTAAATATAAATTATATGATTTAGATTATCAAACAAATGGCTATGTAACTATGGATGAATCATATAGAACAAATGGGTTGCTTGACGACAATTTACCATCAAATGAATTAACTATATATACTCCATGGAAATATGAGAATAGTCAGTATACTCGTTATAAAAGAGAATATGATATAGATAAATTAAATTCATTAGAATTATTTAATGCTGTTTTAGAAGAGGATTATTCATATATAGAAGAAAATCTAAAGGATTATAAAGAGGAGAAACAAACAGTTAATAGCATTGATGAAACAGAAAAAATGGACTATTTTTTTGAAGCTAGTTTGCACATGTTAGATAAAAATGACACTCTAAAATATAATGAAACAGATTTAAAAAATGTTGTTATTACTATTGTTGAGCTTATTCTTGGACTAGGAATAGGTGGAACTATTGCTTATTTCAGGGATTTTGAATATTTATGGGAATTAAAGCGTACTAATAATGATTATAATTATAGAATTAAGGCAATCAAACCAATGCAAGAAGAATTAGCATTAACAAATGAAAAAATTTTATCTCTTTCAAGAACAAAGAAGGGTAAAAACAATGATAGATAATAATGAGTTAATGAAAAAACTAACAAAAGATGCTAATAGATTGCAAAACAAAATAGAACATAGAAAATTATATAATATTCGTAATGCAGTAGTGAGATCGTTAATAAAAAGTGGTATAGCAGTAGATTATGCTCTTCCGTTTATTATAGTAGCAATGATTATTGCTAATGCACAAACATCAAAAGGAAATGCACCATTTCGTGTAGATGAAATTGTTGAAAAAGCTGGTATTGAAACTATAGACACTTCTAGTGGAATTCATCTTGAACACTTATCTTATGATTTCGATTATGATGATGAATTAATAGAATATTCAACTGGATGGATTGTAAATGAACAAGGTCTTTATGAAAGAACTGTTACTTCATATAGATTGAATGATGATATTGATTTAGAAAATAAAGAGAAGATTCTAGAAATGACAAAAGATGATATAGATAATGCTTTAGTCATAACTGATATAAAAACAGTAAAGAAAAACGCTTTAAATCCAGAAGATCAAATATATAATTCTGATGCAATAATTGTGATTGATCATTCAGAATCTGAAGAAGAAACTATTACAAGATTAGAAACAAAAAGTGAAAATTTTTGGCATTCTTTATGGTATATAGTTTTAGTATTATCCTATGGTAATAATGTTAGACTTTTAGAAAAAATATTTGTAAAGACATATATGAGAGATAAATTGAGAGAATATGAACCTTCTTTTAGAAAAATAAATAAAGAAGAGTTAGATACAATGAAAAAAATTTTAAAAATGAAACAAGAAAATTTGTCAATGCTAAACAATGATAATAATAGTAGTATTGATGGATATTCTTATAAATTAAGAAGAATATAAGGGTGATAGTAAAATGAATAATACATTTATGAATCAAAAAAGAAATGATAATTTTTCATTTTTAAGAGGAGTAGATTTACAAAATTTATTGGTAGAAACTAACCGTTATTTTTTAGAATATAGAGATACATTAAATTTGCCTAATGATGTAACATTTGGAATCGAAATAGAGTATGAAGGTATTTTAAAATCGTTAACAGACAACTTTATAGCAAAAAATCTAAGAGATTGGAATTCAAAAAGTGATGGTTCATTAAGTTCTGGTGGCGAAATTACATCACCTGTTATGTCAGATAATATTAGGTATTGGAAAGAACTAAAGAAAGTTTGTGAACATCTTTCAAAAAGAAAAGCAGATACATTGCATAATGCAGGTGGGCATATTCATATTGGTGCAAGTATATTAGGAGAAGATGTAGAAGCATGGAAATGTTTTCTCAAATTATATACGGCTTATGAAAATGTTTTGTTTAGATTTATATATGGAGATAAAATTAGTGGTAGAAAAAAGTTATTTAAATATGCTCCACCAACAGCAGATTTAATTTATAATAGAATGTCTGATATAAGTAAGGCAAATTCAATATCTGATATTCGCTGGAATTTACAAACCAATGAAAGATATGCAGCCTTGAACTTTTGTAATGTTGATTTTTGTGATCCATGGTATAGATATGGTAAAAATACACTGGAATTTAGAAGCCCAAACGCAACAACAAATGAAGTAGTATGGCAAAATAATATTAATACTTTATCAAAGATGTTATTGTCATCTAGGGATAAAGCTATGGATGAAGATTTTTTAGATTATAAGCTTACTCATGAATATTTATCATATTCAGGTAATGAATTTTTATATAATGAAGTTAATTTAAAGAATGCACTAGAATTTGTTGATTTAGTATTTGATAATAATGTAGATAAAATGTATTTTTTAAGACAATATTTAAAGGATTTTCAAGAAAATTATGGTATTAAAACAGCTGCAAGGGCTAAGAAATTTATTAAGTAGGTGTGATAATATGTTTAAAAAATATTATTTGGCGTATGGAAGTAATCTGAATTTGGAACAAATGAAATATAGGTGTCCAACAGCAAAGCCGATAGGCAAAATGAATTTAAAAGATTATAGATTAGTGTATAAAGGATTAGCTGACAATTTTGCATATTTAACTATAGAAAAATCTAAAGGATCAGAAGTACCATTAGGATTATTCGAAGTTTCATACTTTGATATTCTTTCTTTAGATGATTATGAAGGTTATCCTAACTCATATTCTAAATTTTATATTCCAATACAAGTAGAAGGAAAAAAGAAAAAAGCTCTTATTTATATAATGAATAAAAGTTATAATTATCATATTCCATCAAAAAAATATGTATCTACATGTTTGCAAGGATATAATGATTTTGATTTTGATATTAATATACTAAATCAAGCTTTATATGATACAACCGACAATCTTCCTAAAAAGTTAACAAAAAAAATAAATCCCAATAGTTGAGATTTATTTTTTTCTCAAAGTTTAAAACTTTGAGATTCATCCGTAAACATAGCGTATATACTATCATATAAGTATAATTTTGTCAAATCTGACAAAATTGGAACAATATATAATTGAAAAAATATAGTATAAAACTTCGATAATAAAACCCAAATTCTAATATTTCATTTAGTTTTAAACTTTAAGAAACATTCGAAGGGGGTTATTATGGGAAGAAAATTACAAACAGTATATGAATATTTTAGTGATTATACTGAAAAGCAAATTGATGATATGATATATGGATTGTCTATTGATGAAAAGTTAATTATCAGATCCAGATTTGGAAATGATTTACATAATCCATCACCACAAAAGAATTGGAGTAAGGAAAATAGTGAAAAGTATTATGGAACTATAGTTCCTAAGATGAAAAGATTACTTTCTAAAGATTCTGAGAATACTGATTCAGTAGATTTGCCTAAGTCAGTAGAACAAGATAATAGATTGGTACAACAAAAACCAGAAATAGAAGTTGTTGATTATTCGGCTCAATTATTGCAATTATTGAAAGTAGGAAAAAATAATAGGGAAATATGTGAGAGTCTTAATATTTCATCTAGCCAATTATATGATGAATTATTAAAATTAAAAAATAGAGGTATACGACATAGTAGAAAATATTATTCTGATGGTTCTATAAAGTATAGTAATGTTTCAACAATGCAAGATTTAAAAAATTATATGGATGCTAAACAAGATAGAACTATTATTACTGATACAAATGAAAATAGTATGAAATTTTTATTAATATCAGATTTACATTTTGGAAATGAATTAGAAAGAATTGATCTTATAGATCGTGCTTATAATTATTGTATAAAGAATGGTATAAATATTATTTTGTGTGGTGGAGATCTTATAGATGGAACATTTACTAGAGGAACACAAAAAATATCTGATTTATATGAACAAATAGAGTATTTTATAAAAAATTATCCTCAAGATAAAAGTATTTTAACATTTAGTGTTGCTGGAGATCATGATATAAGTGCCTTTAACACAGCCTCTTTGGATATAATAGAAATGTGTAATAATTTTAGACACGATATTGTTATTGGGGGCTATAACAATACTGGAATTAATTTGAAAAATGACAAAATTCATTTGTATCATCATATTGAAGCTGGTGGAATGCGTCAAACAACAGCACCAATAATATTACATGGTCATTCACATAAATATTCAACAGAAATAAAAAATAATTCTTTGAATATTACTATTCCAACACTATCAAATATAAATCAACCAATGCCTACAGCTTTAGAATTAGATGTCTATTTTTCTAAAGGCTATATAGCAAATTCGGTAATAAAACATTTATATTTCGGAGAACAAGATGTCGTATTAGGAGAATCAATATTTGATTTATTAAGTGGAAGAACTGTTAGTTATGATGAAATAAGAAATGTTGAAACTTATAGACAAGGTTTGGAACAAAATACAGATTCAGAAAAAGTTTTAAGAAAGACTAATAGACCATTATCACAGATAGAAAAATTTAATAAAAGATATGGAAGATAAAAAAATCTCAAAGTTAAAAACTTTGAGATAACTCGTTGATATGTGCTGTATTCTAGCATAAAAATGAGCAATTGTCAAATTTGACCAAAAAAGAATATAAACCTCTTATATTCTTTTTTTATGTATATTTAATAAAATAGAACTATTTCTTTATAATTCTTTTAGTTTTTAACTTTAAGATAGTTAAAGGGGGAATTATAGATGGGAAATGAAAAGATAACAGGAGATATGAATATGATGGATATGATGATGGTCATGTCTGAAGGAAATCCAGGTGCGTTAACAGTTTTAATGCAAATGTTACAAAATCCAAAAGGATTATTAGATATTTTACTACTTGATTCTTTGGATATTAGAAGTGGAAAAATTTGGATGCTATATAGTGATTGTAGCAATAAGGATATGGGAAAGTATAACAGAACATTAATGGCATTAAGATGTGGTGCTTATACTCAGGAAGAAATTCAAGGAAATTTAGGATTATGTTATGCAATACCATTTTTAGATGATTCAGTTAAAGTTGAGGGAGTTCCTTCTTATGAAGAAGAATTTGGACCAACTCACAAAAACTGGGATGAGTATATTAGAGCTAATAAGGAAGTTGTTGCTCCAAAAATTCATGAAAAAATGGAACAAGAAAAAAGTTATAAAAGATCAATTTAATTAAAAAAAGAAAGTCTTAAAGTATGATACTTTGGGACTTTTTTTGACTGCAATATATAATACCATATTTTTTTTATTTGTCAATAATTCTCAAAGGTTAAAGTTTTTGGTCATATATATTTTCTTAATATATAAAGTCTATGTTTCTAAAGATTTTCTTTAAGTATCATACTTTGAGATTGTTAGGGGGAAAATATGGAAAATACAGAAAAAAGTGGACAAATTTTTATTGCCTATAAAGGAAAGGAATATGAAGAAAATGATATTTATAGAGCATTAGATAGAATTTGCCCAAGTAATTATACGGTAAAATATAAAACTGCTAATGATTTAATTTTTGCTAAAATAATTTATGATAATTATGTAGAAGATAGAGATCCACATTATGATTCAAGGACTGGAATTTTATCAGTAAATGGATATAATCAAAATGAAGTAGAAAGAGCATGTAGAAATTTTTCAAAATATGGTATTGATGATTCTGATAGGTATCAAAGAATTACCAACTGTTTATATGCTGATAGCAGAGAAAATATGTTTAAAAAATTGAGTCAATATATGCACTTTTGTTCAGTTATATATGACAATAATAGTGAAGACATTATTGCAGGTGTAACAGAACCTAATAGTAAATATACTCATTTATATTATGGATATACAAAAAGAAATAACGAAATAATGTTTTCAAATGATGCAGATATTTTACAACAATTTTGTGAAGAAGTTCATGAAATGGATGAAAACACATATATGAAAAATGGAGAACTTTTCACAATTGATGGTGATAAAGTAGAAAAAGGAAAAGATCCAGTATTAATTAAAAAAACAAAACAAAATGCTGATTCAATAATTGATGGATTAAATGCATTATTAGTTCAAGTTACAGATGAAGCTATAAGAACTAAAATAGAAGAAAATATTGAAGAATATCTATCTTCTGGAGATCCACAACAAAAAGTAAGTAGTTTTATTTTGAATGAGTTAGATACTGAAACAAGGAAACAAATATTGCAAATAATTAAGAATACACTTCAAGAATTTAGTCTAGAACATGAAATAACTGATAAATTAAATGAATTATTTGACGAAAAACTTTCAGAATATGCCAGTAGAATAGATGTACCAGTTGTTCATATTATTAAATTAAAAGATACTGTATTAGGACAAACTAAAGGTGGATTCTATCATGAAAAATTTGAGCAAATTTTATCACAGGTACAATTAGATGAACCGATTATGTTAATTGGTCCAGCAGGAAGTGGTAAAAATGTTGCTATATCACAAGTGGCTGACGCTTTGGGACAACATATGTATTATACCAATAATGCTTCAAATGAGTTTAAATTAACTGGCTTTATAGACGCAGGTGGTAATTATAGAGATACAGAATTTTATAAAGCATTTAAAAATGGTGGAATATTCTTCTTAGATGAAATAGATAATTCTGATCCCTCAGCACTTATTGTTATAAATTCAGCACTTGCTAATGGATATATGGCTTTTCCACACGAAACAATTGATAGGCATCCTGATTTTAGAATAATTGCAGCAGCAAATACATGGGGAAAAGGTGCAGACTTACAATATGTAGGAAGAAATGCACTAGATGGAGCAACACTAGATAGATTTGATAACATATTCTTTGATTATGATACAAATTTAGAAAAAGCGTTATATCCAAATGATGAAGTTTTACAATTTATGTGGGCATTTAGAAATGCAGTATATCAATCAAAAATACCTCACATTGTTTCCACTCGTGGTATTGGCAAAGTATATAAGAAAGAAATAAACGGAATACCTGTTAATGATACATTAACATCTAATGTTGTAAAAAATTTGGGACAAGATGATGTGAATACAATAATTGGTAATATGCAAAATATAAGTTCTGACAATAAATACTATGATGGTATTAAGCGTTTAAGATTGAGTAGATAATATGTATAAGTATTATAAAAAAGATGATTATGATATTATGGAATATGATTTTGATTCCATAGCAGAATTTCTTGATTATATTGAGAATGCACCAATAAATAGTGGAGTATGGGGATATAGAAATTTATCAAGTGAAACAGGAGATTATGATTTTTGTAAAACACAATCTTTAGAAGAAGCAAAGGAATTGTGTAAGTATGGTTATCATGACAATTTTGAGAAACTTGTTGAATTAAAAAATACCTTAGAAAAGTATATAAAATTATCTAGAAAAAAAAGCAAACAATATAATTTTTATGTCGGTTATGCTCCAGATGTTAAAGCATATTTAGAAGGTAACCCACTTTCTATGTTAAATAGACAATATCCAAAACGCCAACATATAGATATATACTTTAATGCAGCTAATTTGGCAATGGCATCATCAAACGAAATTTTTAATCGTGGTGCGATCACATTAAGTATTGTTGAAATTTTAGAGAATATGGGATTTAGTGTAGGATTAAATGTTTTTACTATGTCTAGTGAATATAATCAAATACATTATGTTAAATTGAATCTAAAAAAGAGTGGAGAAAGGCTTAATATACAAAAATTGTTTTTTCCGTTTTCTCATCCATCATTTTTTAGAAGATTAGTATTTAGATTAATGGAACAGACTCCAGATATAACTAGTGCTTGGACAAGTGGCTATGGTAGAACCTGTGATGACTATACAATTAGAAAAGTAATTTCTCTTGCTGAAAATGATATTGTAATTTGTCGCCCTGAAGAAATGGGTGTGCAAGGATATGATATTATTGATGATGCAAATTCTATGTTTGATTATATTAACAAATTTACAGGTGAAAAGGTTGAATTAGAGCACATAAAAAAATTGCAAAAATAAAATCTCAAAGTGTAATACTTTGAGATTTTCTGCTTGATATGGCTTGTATTCTAACATAAAAATGAGCAATTGTCAAATTTGACCATATATGTTTTTTAATCATATTAAAAAAACAATATTAAAATACTAATGAAATAGCAAATAGATATTACTTTTTCTTATAGTATTACACTTTGCGACTGCAAAAGGGGGAAATATTGATATGGAAAAAGTAAAGAAAAGTTATGTTGAAAAAATTTACAGAGGAGTATTATTTAGTGAATCTTCAATTTCAGAAGTTGAAGAAAGAGATCCAATGAAAATTGAAAATGATGGTAAAATGCAAGGCTTTCGTTTTTATGACAAAGAATTTGTTGTAGATGGTGAAAAAAGTTTTGATGGAGAAAAATCAAATTTTTCAAAATGGATTTATTATGGTAAGAGATTAAGTTTAGATGAAGTTAAAGCACAGTATGGAAATAATCCAGATTATAGAATACTAATTAGTAACATGGAAGGAAATGGTTATCAATATGTTTGTCATACTCAAGCAGGATCATTTTTACCAATGCAAGAAGGAGATATGACTTTTGATGAACTTATAGCTCAAAAAGAACAAGACAAAGAGTCAAAAGCAAAAGCTATGTTTGAAAAATTAAGAGAACATATTGGAGAAGATGTATCATACACAGGATGGTGGTATGGTGTTAAGCAAGAAGAAACAGCTGAATTAAAGAATGTAACTGATTTTATAAATGTAGAAATTGGATATAGTGGTATACCATTTGTTGGATATGGAGCTGCAATTTCTGATATAACTTCAAAAGATGGTGAGGTATTATATTCAAATCCATTTATTGAACCTGAATATGATAGAAGAAAAGCTGAAGATATATTTGCTTCTAAAAGATTAATATTTGGTGATAGAATAGTAGATGCTGAACAAGCTGAAAAAGAACAACAAGATAAAGCATGGGCTGAAGCAAAAGAAAAAGGGGATGCTGAGGCTAAAAAAATGAAATATACTTTAATGAGGGAAGGATTAACATTAGTTAAGCCAGAAACAGCAGAAGAGTGGTTACAATTTGCTGATAATAATAGTAATGATGGTTATTCAGTATTTGTTGTAAAAGCAACTATATCTATGATGAAAAAAATGGAAGAAGGTATTTCTTTTGAAGAAGCAGAACAACAAGTTTATGATGAAGAGTTAGGATTAAGTGGTTTTATGGCTGGTGCTACAGCAAACGCATTATCACATTTTTCAAAACAAGGTGAAGAATATAGAAAACATTGGAATAAAAAATATGGAATCGAAGATGCTGATGAAAAAGGAACAGTAAATCCTGCTGTTTTATCTATAAGAAAGAAGTAGTTTTATAATATACTACTTTTTTTGTTGTATTTGAATATGAATAATAAATATTTTCTTTTTTTGTGGTACAATATTTTTAGATTTATTTAATTATTTATTGTGTAATATGGAGGAAGGTTATGTTTAAAATAGACTTAAATAAAGTTGAGATTAGAATTTGTGATAGTAATGATGTTAAAGATATTTATAATATTCAAGAAGTAGTAATTGATAATTTTAAAGAAAGTGAAAAAGGATATTTTTTACCATTTAAAGAAGAAAGCTATTTAAGAATTGTGAATAATCCTGATAAAGATGGTGAAATATATGGTGCATTTTATAATAAAAAAATGATTGCTTGGATATTTTTATCAGTATCAGATAGAATGGAACAAATTAAAAACTTTATTCCAGATATAACAGGAAAATGTGCAGATATTGATGGGGTTATAGTTTTACCAGAATATAGGGGAAACGGATTACAAAAAATGTTAGTGAATTATTTAGAACTTCAAGCTAAGAAGAAAGGAATTTTTAATATAGTAGCAGAGGTTACTTTTGGAAATGAATTTAGCTTAAAGAATTTACAAGATATGGGATTTGAAATAAAAACATTTTATAAAAAAGATGAAAATATTAAAAGACACATATTATTGAAGAAGTTAGATAATAATTAATTTTGTTATTTTATATTATGGGTGATTGTATGGATTATGAAAGTATAAAACAAAAATTTAATGAATTAAAAGTTTTAAAGTTTAAATTATATAGTTTAGAATATATCATAGAAGAAATAAATGATAAGGTAATAATATATGCAATTTTATATTCTAATAGAAAATTATCTTACAATTCTTTAGATGAGGCGTTTTCGAATTTTGAAGTATATAATGTTAGTTTAATGGAATCGCTGGATAGAATTCAAATTATTTAAAAATTATTCTACTTATTTTAAAAATGTCCGTTGACTGTCCTATAAAATCATGCTATAATGGTATTATGGAGAAAATGTAAGGTGAGTATATTCAGACATATTTGAATGTCTGTTTTTTTATGCCTTTTTTTCTCTTTTTTTCTTATAAAGAAAGGAGATGAGAGCTATTCCTTAAAATTTAGTAGTACCATTTTTTGATGAAAGGAGAATATTGTGAAAAAGAAAATTGGTATGAAATTCAAAAAAATTTTTAGTTTGTTTCTAACTACTGGTATGTTACTTACTTCAATACCAACTAATTTGTTAGTAACACAGGTACATGCTTTATCGAATGTATCAGGAGATAAAATAATAGAAACAGCTCAATCTTATAGTGATTGGGGATATGGAGAAGTAGGAACATGTACTGGGTTAGTTACTCGTACATTAAATAAACTAGGTATTGGAACCTCAATTGTAGGAACTCATCCGTATGATATTAATACAAAACAGCCAGATGGAACAGGTGCTAGATATGCTCCATCAGCTATGTATACTAATGCTATGAATCATCCAGAAGATGCTAAGCATATTTGGTCAGGATATGCTAAAGATGTAAAAGCCAATGCAAGTTTATTTAAAAATGGTGATTTAGTTATTCAACGACCAGAGGACAAGGCAAACTATACTGGTAGTGGACATGTTGGCTTTATTCATATTTATGGTAATAAAATATCAATGTATGGTGCAAATGGATATAATTATGGTGTTGGGGATGCTGTATTAGCTTCTGGAATTACAACATTTGGATTAACAAATATAACAGTAAATTCAATGGATTATATTCATGTATTTAGATTAACTGAAGTTGAACCTATATATGAAACATTGTCTTCTACAAAAAGTGCAGAAGAAAAGGTAGAAGTATCATTTCATAAAACAGATATTGAAAGTGATAAACCTTTATCTGGTGTAGAAGTTGACTTTTATAGAGATGGTGTTAAGTTTTCATCTGCTATAACTGACGCTAATGGAAATGCAAAATCAACTTCTGTAGTAACTCATTCATCTACATCTTCACCAAAAACTTATGTAACAAATTGGGATGATTTAGGAGATGCAGGAAAGAATGAAGTAAATCAGCGTGGTGCATATCATAGTAAAATAGAAGCTCAAACAGCTGCTGACGCTGAAGCTCAAAATTCTGCTAATCAAAAGGCTTCACAAACACACACTTATACTGTTATAGAAACTAAAACAAAAACAAAGTATTGGTTAAATCCAGAGAATAATACAGTAAGTGATAAAGTAACAGGTAGTGGTAGTATTAAAGTAAGTTTATCCAACGAAAGAGTTAAAGGTACAGCTTATTTGTATAAAGAAGATGCTGATGTTAAACATGCCCAAAATGAAGCAGTTATTGATGGTGCATTATATGGTTTATATGCAAGTGAGAATATTTTAGATCCAGCTGATGATTCTATTATATATAATAAAGGAACAGAAATAACTAGAGTTCGTATTGAAAACGGAATGGCACAAGTAGATAATTTATATTTGGGCGACTATGAGTGGCGTGAACTAACAGCTGGAGAAGGTTATTCTGTTGATAAAACAGTTCATAAGTTTACTTTGGACTATGCTAATCAAGAAACAAAAACAGTAATAAATAAAACAACTTCAAAAGAAAATGTTATTGTTGGAGATTTTGAACTTGAAAAAATAATTACTTCAGGTGATGAATCAGAAATAGTAGAAAAAGAAAAAGATGCTGAATTTTTAGTAGTTGCAAAAAAATATGTTGATAAATATGGAAGTATAGAAGAGGCTTGGAATCATAGAGATGAATTTACAGAAAAAGAATATGATAAATTAGTTACATCAGACAAAGGCTATGCTAAAACTAGAAAACTTGCTTATGGAACATTTATTGTTAAACAAGTAAAAGGTAAAGTAGATACAGATATGATCAAAAATACATGGGAATTCAAGGTTGCAAGAGAAAATCAAGATACCGTAAAATATATAATTAATAATCGTAATTTTACTTCCTATGTAAAACTTGTAAAAAGAGATAAAGATACCAATAAGTTAATTACAATGTCAAATACTACTTTTAAGATTAAAAACGCTGAAACAGGTGAATATCTAAAACAAAAGGTAGCTGATAAGACTTATGATACATGGAAGACTTCAGACAAAGGATTTTTTCAATTACCATTAGAAGTTAAAGCTGGAAATTGGATTCTTGAAGAAATTGAAAGTCCTGATTTTTATTTGATTAATTCTGATGGTCAAAATTTTAAAGTAACAAATTCAAATATTGTAGAGGTTGATGATGATGGAGATCCAATATTGACTGTTACTATGTATGACAAAGCAGTAAAAGGACAAATAAAAATTGAGAAGAAAGGTGAAGTTCTAACTGGTGTTGAAAAAGATAAAAATGGAAATACGAAATTTATTTATGAAGAAAAATGTCTTGCTGGTATGACTGTAAATATTCAAGCAGATGAAGATATAATTGATCCAGCAGATGGCTCTATCATTTATAAAAAGGGTGAAATTGTTGATAAGGTAACTACAACATGTAATAATGATGCCTTGTCTAAAGAACTTCCATTGGGGAAATATCTGGTTTATGAATATGAAGTTCCAAAAGGAATGATAATTGATACTAATAAATATAAAATAAATTTGGAATTTAAAGATAATGTAACTCCAATTATTTTAAAAACATTGTCAATTACTAATAAACGACAAAAAGTAGAAGTTAATTTAACAAAATTAGATGCTGAAACAAATATGACACTTGAAGGTGTTATTTTTAATTTAACAGCTACTAAGGATATTTTGTCTTATGATGGAAAAATATTAGTACATGCTGGTGAGAAAATAGAAACTGGAACAACAGATAATAAAGGTAAATATGTATTTAATGCTGACTTACCATTATCTTATGATGATGAAACTTATTTTGAAATAAGTGAGGAAAAGGAATTAAATGGATATTATAAAAATGAAGAAAAACTATCAGTTGATACAAAGTACAAAGGAAAAAATATAGAGAAAATATCTAATTCAGAAAAAATCTATAATAAAGCTATTAAAAATTATATTTTAATTAATAAAGTAGATGATAAGACATTAGAAAATATTGTTAGTAAAGATTTTTCGTTTAAATTATGTAAAGATGAGAAATGTAATGAGGTAATTGGAACTTATAATGCTAATACGGAAAATGGTACTGCATTAATCCCAATAAAGTATGGGCACTGGTTCATTCGTGAAGAATCAGCTCCGATAGGTTACTCAATTTCATCTGAAATAGTAAGGGTAACTTTGAATGATGAAGGTTTGTTTGTTAATGATAATTTGGTAGAAACAGATGAAGACTTAACTTATAGTATAAAATATCAAAATACTCTTTTACCAGCTGTTAAAATTGATAAAGGTGTTCAAACTGGATATGAAGCAAATAAAACTTTATATTTAATAATTGGTGGAGTATCATTGATTGGCGTAATTACTTTAACTAGATCAATTATTAAAAAGAAAAAAAGAAAGTAATATTATGAAAGGAGTATTGAATGAGTAAAAGTTATAATGTTATTGAGCATGAAAATTCAAAATATTATAAAGAAATTCCATATATAACAAGAAAAGAGTTAAAGAAAAACCAAAATAATATTGTTATTGGATGTACTAAATTAAAAAAATATAAATCCAATTCTGAAAAAAAAGAATTGGATTTACTATATTTTAAAAATGAGAAATATGAAGTGAAAACCAAAATGTTAGGATTTAATAAGGGATATGTTTTCGTTGGTAATAATAGTTATATTACTTTGAAATATCGTATTCCTTTTTTCTTTATCTTATTGTTGCTATTGTTAATCTTTGGATTGTTAATTATTTTTAATAAAAATGACACATTACCTATTAAAAATCCGATTAATTTTCCAGAAACAAAAATTTTTCCTGATAACAACAAAGATTCAGTAGAAGATAAGAAAAAAGAAGATGATCCATATAAATATGTTCCAAATAGAAAAAAAGTAGAAGAAGCAAAAGGAATTAAATATTATATTTCATTTGATTCTAATGATGGTTCTGGAACAATGGAGTCTATAACCTGTAAAGGCAATGAAGTATGTAAATTACCTAAAAATTCAATGACAAAAGAGGGATATATTTTTACAGGTTGGTCGACTGAAAAAAATGGAGAACCTATATATTTGGATGAAATGGATGTTTTTAATTTAACGACTAAAGATAATGAAAATATTATCTTATATGCTATGTGGAAAATAGAAACTTATAATGTTGAATTTTTTGATTATGATGGATCAGTTATTAGTAAAAGTAAGTATGACTATGGAGAGAGTGTTATTGCTCCAGAAAATCCAAAGCGATTAGGTTATACATTCTCAAAATGGGACAATGATATAGTAAATGAAGTAAAAACTGATTTGACTTATAATGCACTTTATGATGTTAATAATTATGAAATTTCTTATAATCTAAGTGGAGGAGCATTTGAAGATAATGCTCCTTTAACTTATACTGTAGAAGATGATTTATTTGATATTCCAAAGCCTTCAAAAAAAGGGTATACATTTTTAGGATGGACAGATGATAAAACAAAAGAACCTATTATTGATTATAAGATAAATCAAGGAACAATTGGTAACATAAAACTTCTTGCCAATTATAAAACTAATTCATATAAGTTAATATATAACACAAATGGTGCAAGAGAGCAAATAAGTCCTAAAAAAATTAATTTTGATGAGATATATGGTGAATTACCAACAATATCAAAAAAAGGATATAAGTTAATTAATTGGACTGATGAAAACAATAATGAAGTATCTAGTAAAAATGTATTTAATGAAGATAAAGATATAACGATAAGTGCAAACTGGGAAATTATAAAATATGATATAACTTACAATTTAGTTGGAGGAGTGATTGAAGATAATCCTCTTAACTACAATGTAGAAGAAAATATAATTCTTCCTAATCCAGTTAAAGAAGGATATATATTTCTTGGATGGACATCAAAAAATGATGATGAACCAAAAATTAATTATGAAATAAAAAAAGGTTCAACTGGTAATTTAAAACTAACTGCTAATTATAAACCGATTTCATATAGTATTATTTATAATTCATCATCAGGAACAGGAAAGATGGAAAGTACAAAAATCAAATATAATAATAAAGAAAATTTAAGAAAAAATACTTTCACTAAAGAAGGCTATAATTTCTTAGGATGGTCTACAATTCCAAATGGTAATGTTACTTATAAAGATGAGCAAGAAATATATAATTTATCTTGCAATGATAATGATGTTATTAATTTGTATGCTGTATGGGAAATAATCAAATTAAATGTAAAATATTATGATTTATTTGGTGGAGTTTTGAAAGAAGAAGAAGTTGATTATGGTAATATGCCAACACCTCCAGAAAATCCATTTTTAGATGGATACACATTTACAGGATGGAGTCCATCAATTAATTCAGTAAAAACTAATGTTGATTATCATGCACAATACACAAAAAATCAATATATTATTAAATATGATTTAAATACTGGGAGTAGTAAAGATTTAAAAGAAATAAACTTTGATGTAGAATCTAATGCAATAACATTACCAAACCCAACAAGAGAAGGTTATACATTTCTTGGATGGACTGGTGATAATGGTTTAAGAGCAGAAATTAATGTTGTAATACCAAAAGGTACTATTGGTAATAAAAATTATAAAGCCAATTGGATTGCTAATGTATACAGAGTATCATTAAATCCAAATAGTGGAATAGTTAATCCTAGTTATGTAGATATTTCGTATAATAGCCTATATGGAACAATACCAGAAGCTACAAAAAAAGGTTATTCATTTGAAGGCTGGTTTTATAATAATTTATTAATAAAAGAAGACACAGTTATGAATATTTCTTTTGATCATGAAATAAAGGCAAATTGGAAAATAATAGATTATTCAATTACTTATAATTTAAATGGTGGTTCTTTGTCATCATCAATTTCAAAATATAATATTGAAACTGACACATTTCTATTGCCAAAACCAACAAAAGAAGGTTATACATTTCTTGGATGGACTGGTGATAATGGCACAATACCATCAGATAATGTGGAAATAGAAAAAGGTTCAATTGGTAATAAGGTGTATACTGCAAATTGGAAACCAATAGAATACAGTATTTCTTATAATTTGGATGGTGGTAGTATTTCATCTCAACCAACAAATTATAATATAGAATCTAATACGATAGCACTATCACAACCAACTAAAAAAGGCTATACATTTCTTGGATGGACTGGAACAGAATTAACTACAGCAACTAAAAATGTAATTATTGCTAAAGGTTCAGTAGGAAATAGAAATTATATTGCAACTTGGAGTAAAAATTACTATACAGTAAACTATTATGTTAACAATAATTTGTGGACACAAAGATCTGTTGGATATGGAGATGAAATTCCTAATTTAAATGGACAAGATGTTTTAGATAGCTATCATAAATTTCATGGCTGGAATGGTTGGGTTAGTAATATGCCTGATTATGATGTAACTTTAACAGCTTCAGTTACAGAAGCTTATTGTCAATTAATTACTGGTCATGGTCCTTATGGGAACGCTTCAGCTTTATTAAGTGTATTCCAATCAGCAGGTTGGACTGGGCAAATAAGTGAAGCACCATCTGCACCAGGATATTACCTTGTAGTTACAGACTATACATTAACTAGAGCTCAAGCAGAAACTCAAAAAAATTATATTGCTTCTCATACTAATTATACTAATTACAATTTTCCTTATTTATATTGGGTAGCAATACAATGTACAAATGGATATTCTAGTGCTTGGACAAGAGCAAAAGGTCAAAGTCAATTTAATTAGGGAGGATAGATAATGAATTTTAATAAAGTTTATGAATCAAAAATATATGATACAAAATATGAAGAATTATATAACTTTTTATTTAATCAAAATATAGAAAATATTTTAGATTTATCAATTCACAATCCAGTGAATAATTGTGAAAAAAATTATGAAACAATAAATATATCAATAATGGATAAAAGATTGCCTTGTGAAATTAGAGTGAGAAAATATCATGATGACTATATTGTAATAATGGATATTTCAAAAGCATTAAATAAAAAAATAACTTATGAACGAGTTGAATACTATTCTTCACTTGATTTGCATTGCTTAGTAAAACAACTAAAGAAAATATTAACTAAATATATTGGTGAAGCAAATGATTAGAACTGATAATTTACAAAACTCAATTTATAAAACAAAATATAAAGATATTTATAAACTAATTTTTACAGCCGATATTGATGAAATAAAGGATCATTCAAATTGGTTTTATAAGAATAGTAAAAATTATGTTGAGTTACATCAACCATTATGGATAATTATGGAAAGTAAAATATTAAATAAAAGAATTTGGATAACACATTCATGGGGAGTATTTAAAATTACGACTGCTCAGTTAGATTTGGATGTAAATAGTAGAGAATATAATGATAGTTATGAGTCATTTCAATTTAAAAAGCAAACTGATTTATGTGATAAATTAAAACAACTATTAGAGCCATGTTTAAAAAAAGATAAGGAACAAGAAATGGATGAAGTAGAATATGACAGATAATACTATTCAAATGAATCTATTTCAGTATTTTTTGGATGATAATCAATTTACTGTTAAAGAGGCAACAAATCTTGTTAACTCTGTAATGAAAGTAAATAATGAATCAATAAGAGCAAGAATATACGAAGGCGTTGAAAAAGGATTGTTTGAAAAAGTTTCTCGTGGAGTATATAAAGTTACTTCTCAAATTAACGGCAATAGAAATGATTGTTTACTTATTAATGGAGATGGCAGAGATTTATCTATGATTCCAGATAATTCAATAGATGGAATTATAACAGATCATCCTTACGATTTATCAAAGGCATTAACAGGAGGAAATAGAAAATTTGCTTCTTATGAATTATTTAAATATAATCAAAAAGATTTTGAGGAAAAACAAAGAGTTTTAAAAGACGGAGCTTTTCTTGTAGAATTTTTACCTGAAGAATCTGAAATTAATTATAAATATCTTTTTGAAATAAAAGATACGGCAATTAAAAGTGGATTTAAGTATTTTGCTAAAGTACCATGGAAAAAAGGTGATTTTGTTGCTAATACAGGAAGAAAATCTAAGAATGTAGAAGATGTTATGATTTTCTCAAAGGGAGAACCTAGAACTTTAAAATTAGATGCCAAGAAAAATATAGAAATAGCAACTAAAAATAATATTGATATTAAGGGAAAAACTTCCTATGAAGTAAGGGATATTTTAATTAATAAGGGATTTGATGTATGTTATATGAAGGGAACTAATGGTATGCTACCCACAACATTTGATTATCAACCAAGAGGAAAAAATGATAAGGTAATGGAAGCAGAAAAACCAGTAGAACTTTTGGAAAACATTATTTCATATATTTCAAATCCTTTTGAAACCTTATTAGATCAGTATGCAGGTAGTGGTAATTTTGTTGTTGCATGTTTAAATACTAATAGAAATAGCATTGCAATAGAAAAAGATGAAGTTATGTTTAATAAAATGGTTGAAAATATTCAATCTCAAGTTGAATTAGATGACTGTGAATTGGAAAGGTAAATTTATGATAAAAATATTGTTAATAGTATTGGGAGTATTAATGTTGTTATTTGTTCTAACATTTTTTTATTCTTGTTGCATCATATCAAGTGAATGTTCAAGATTGGAGGAATCAAGATATGGATTATATGAACAAATGGATAGAGGAAAAATTATTTAAGAAAAATAAAAATTATGAAGATTATCCTAATCAAATAAAGAATGAATTACAGAAGCAAATTAATAAATATAATTTAGAAATATTTAAATATCAGAAGACAAATTATAATCTTTATGCTATTTTAAAGGACAAAGTAGAGGAGAGATATGTTTGTGTTAGATCAAATGATTTAATTTGTTTTAAAGAACCGTCATATAAGAATATAATTATAAGTGCTATGAAAAATCCAAATATAGAAAATCATACAATGTGTATTTCTTCTTGTTGGAATGAAATAGGCTCAAATGCAAGAAGATTAGTTGAATGGTACAAGAAAAATGAAATTAACAAAAAAGAAGTAGAAGAAGATGTTGATTTAGAGAAATAATATTAAAGAAAGGAGATAAAATTGAATCGTATAGAACTAAAGAAAAATAATAAGAGAATAACTTTTTTTGGTAGCAATAATGTAATAGAATCAGATAAGAATATAATTGATAATTTGCCTCTAACTGGTAATGAATCAAATGATAGAATATTGATTCAAAAGTGTATTGATAATAATAATTTAAAATCGGAAATATTATATGAAGGAAATACTGTATATTCATTTAAAAAAATAGTTAAAGAATATAGAAACCTGCAAAAAAATGGTACATTGGATAAATTAACAAATAAAATGTATCTTTTTTTTACAAACGCATGTGGCGATATAGCACATTATAATATTAATGGATTTAGAGGTTATTACAATAATTCTCTTGAAAATTTAGAAAGTAATCTTTTAAGTCGAGATACTTTTATACCGAGATGGTGTTCTGATTTAGATAGAATATTTAAAGAATTAAAGATAGGTAAGTATTATATTGAAAGAGAAGATATAAATTTGGATATTGTTCCTATTAATAAATTAAAACCGATAATTGAAGAGTTGGGATGGAAAGTGAAACAAACTGGTGCATTTTGGAATTTTGAACAAAAAGAATCAAGTAAATTTCCATTTAAATTTAGTATTTCAACAGTGAATAATAAAGCTACTGATATTACTGATGGTTTAAAATACTATTATGACCATTTTGATAAAGATGGATATATAAGACAGTTGATAGAATTAGATGAAGGTCATGAATTAAGTGTAAGCGACATTGTTCATGATGTAGAAGCCAATGTGAGATTACTTTCAAGATTAATCAATGAAATTAATTATAGATGTAAGAACGAAGCATTAATATTATCTAGTTATGAGAATGATAAAAATTATGATTTAGATTTGGAACTAGAAAGGTAGGCGATATAATATAAATCTATATGACGAGGTTTTAAAAAAAGCAAGTATTATAGATGTGTTTAATTATTATGGACTTAAATTAAATCATAATAAATCATTATGTCCGTTTCATAATGATAATAATCCAAGTTTAGTAGTACATCCTAAAAAAAATATTGCTACCTGTTTTTCTTGTGGTGTTACTGGAAATGTTATATCATTTGTTCAAAAATACGAAAAACAAGTAAATGGTAACAATTTAAGTATAAATCAAGCAATAGCAAAAGTAGTGGAAATATGTAATTTAAATATAGATATTTCTAAATTAAATAGAACTTCAAATAATAATCAGTTTATTGTATCATCAAGAAAATATAC
The DNA here is from genome assembly GCA_900549625.1 of uncultured Mycoplasmatota bacterium. Taxonomy (GTDB): domain Bacteria; phylum Bacillota_I; class Bacilli_A; order RF39; family UBA660; genus Ventrenecus. Next base: position 39,286 of record URPE01000003.1, on the reverse strand, counting down.
TACTGAAGAAAAACATTTAATAGAAGTAAATGAATATCTTTCTAAATTATTTCACTACAATTTAACTGTAATAAATAAAGATGCTAAAAATTATTTGCATAATAGGAAAGTAGAAGATAAGCAAATAAATGAATTAAATTTAGGTTTTGCAGTTAAGGGACAGTTACTTAAATTGACAGAAAAAAATGATAAGATAACAAGAGAAGACTTAATTAAATTAAAATATTTAAGAATAGATGAAATGGGAAATATTCAAGAAGTATTTTCTAATAGAATAATGTTTCCTATTTGTGATGAAAAAGGAAATATATTATCATTTGCAGGTAGAGGAATTAAAGATGAGCAACCTAAGTATTTACATACAGCAGAAAATTCATTATTTCAAAAGAAAGAGTTATTATACAATTATTCAAATGCTAAATCTCTTTCTTATAATAATGAATTAATTTTATCTGAAGGTTTTTTAGATGTTGCTGGAGCAAAAAGATTAGGCTTTGAAAATGTTTCTTCTTTGATGGGATTAGTATTAAGCGAAGAACATTTAAGACTTATCAAAAAAAATAATTCTACAATTACCTTAGCTCTTGATAATGATCGTGCAGGGCATGATGCAATGATAAAACTGATTCCAGAATTAATAAAAAAAGGATTAAAGGTTAATGTTTTAGATTTTTCTAAAATAGGAAAATATAAAGACTTTGGTGATTTATCAGAAGCAGATGTATCTTTTATGGATATTCAAGATTGTAAGGTATCTGGTTTTGATTTTTTATTAAGTCATAAATACTTTAAAAATCTAGAATTAAAGGTTCAAAATATATCTTCTGTTTATAAGGAATTGAAAAAAGAAAAAATAATTATTAACACCTATGATGATGCCCTGTTTAGAGATTATATTATTGAAAATACTGATTATACTAGACAAGATTTGGAAGAAATAATGTATCCAAAAGCAATTAAAAAGAAAGAATCTGTGATGGATAATTTTGCTACTAAGGCAATGACTAATTATTTGTATACAGAGGTCTTAATAAAGGTTAATTCAATGAATGACAAGGTACTATCTTTTTATTTCAATAATCATAAAGATGAAATTGAAGATAGACTTGTATCAATTTTTAATATGAACCCTAATAAATATTTGAAAAATGAATCATCAAATCTTAACAGAGATGAATTACTAACAGATTTTTTGAAAGATAATAAAGACTATTCGGATTATGAATCCTTGAATCGCTTTAAATACTTAAATGTATTTGATAAAACTTATATAAAAAATTCTAATGGAAGTGCAAGAATAAGATTAGATGATAATCAGATACAAACCGTAATAAAACAATATGAAAATAGTCTTAGTGATCAGGATAAATTAGCGTTAGAAGAGGTAGAAGAACTTTATATAATTAATAATCTTGATGATATTGATGGGATATTGTCATATAAAAATAAAACTCTTGATATTTTAAAAGAAAATATAAAAGAAAAATTATTTTTAAATAAAGGAAAAATGGAATTTTTTAAATTTGGAAGTCTATTTTTAAATGTTGATAAGGATTTTATTGATACTAGATTTAAAGGAAAGACTGGGAATTTTAAAACGATTCTTTTTTATAATAATTTAGATAACAACTTAGTATTAAACAAAAATAATGTTATTACAAAAGAAAGTAATGTCGTTGAAGAAAGATTTGTATCTACAAAGGAGTTAGAACAAGATAAAAAAGAAGATTATATATTTTCTATAAATCAAGTATTGCTTGTTTCATCTTTAGAAACAGAAACACATTATTTTGTTAGAATTCCAAATACTGATGCTAAAGAATATTTTTATGTGCCAAAGAATGAATGTGAATGGACTGAAAATGGTGAGTTATTTTATACCAAATTAAGAGATGGTGAATATTATAAAATTTATGATAGAAATGGTGAATATCTATATGAAAAATCTTTTAAAGAATTAAAAACTAAGTGGGAAGATAAGACAAAAAAGCAAAAGACTCCCAGTAATGAAAAAATAAAAGACTCCTACGAAAATTCAAAAGAGGAATTAATATTTGATAATTCATATATTTCTAAATACAAAGAACCTATTAGTAGGATTTATAAATCAAAAATCTATTTAGAAACTGAAAAAGGTTTTTATATTAAAACAAATGATTCATCATCTTTATTATTTGCAATAAAAAAAATATGTACTTGGACAGACGATAAAAGTTATCTAATTATTTGCCCAAGAAAGGGACTCTTTAATTCAGGATTATCAAAATACTCATTAGAGGGGTTTAAAAAGACCTTTGAAAAAAGAATTAACTATAATGAAATAAGTAAATATTTAAAGATATTTTATCCTAATGAATCAAAGAAAAAAGATGTAATATCAATAAATGTTCCAAAATATAAATGTAAGTTAAATTCTAATTTTGTTGAAGTACCTTTAGTTATTAATAATATTTCAGGTTATATAGATGTTAATATTATTAAAACTAAAATAAACAAAGAATCAGTTATTATTGAATTTACACCAAATGAGCAAATAGGTTTTCATGATAAAGAAGGAAATTATGTAGGACATTATAGTAGTAATCAAATATTAGAATATTATAATCAAACGCTAGAAAATGATAAAATTATAAATTTTCCTTCTGAAGATAACGAAATTCAAGATATGTCAATGTTAGAAAAGGAGGTTGCATAGTATGGATGGAAATGCAAAACATGATTTGGAACACACAGCAGAAAAAACAGTTGCTGTATCAGAAAAATCAACAAGAATATTTGCTAAATTATTTGGAAAGTTTATGAAGAAAGCAAATAGATATTACCAAAAACATTTTTCATCATCAATGAAGGCTCTTAGAAATGATGGACCGACTAAGGAACTTTATGTTTCACCACCACTTACAAGAGCCGAAGCAAAACAAATCATTACGGTTTGTAGAGAAAATAATGTTTTAATGGGAATTAAGAAAATGGATCCTAGTGGTGAGCAAGGTAGAAATCAATCACTTCATAAACAGGAAAAACTAGCAAAAAATGAAATTAAGTTTCATAAATGGGATGATAGAAGAAAAGCCTTAAAAAAGATACTTATTATTTATAATTTTTGTAAAACTATGGCTGATAGATATAAAAAATTATCACTTAAAGATGAACAGGATAATTTAGATGAAAGATATGTTTTAATCTTTAATAAAAGTAAATTATCTTTTTTAAATGAACAATTAGAAAAAATACCACCTAACAGAGTTAAACAATATGCTCAAAATGAACTTACAGATATTAATAAAGATGGCGTTGTTGATGGAAGAGATTATGAAATCATGCAGCCTCGTGGAATGAATTTAAAAGTTTCAGATTTAAGTAAAATAGGTGAAGATTTTGGCTCTTGTCCAGTTAGAGATTATTTATCCAATTATTGTACTCAAAAAATAACTAAAGAACAATATTGTGAAATAAGAGAACAACTATTTGAACTTAGAAGTCATGGTGCATGTGTGTATAATGACAAAGAAATGATAATTGCAATTCCATCAGAGGATTTACAAGAATATAAAACTTTTGCACCATTAGATAGACCAATAAAAGAGTATGGTAGAAATGGTGCAAGAGATATAAAAACAGAAAGTAATTCAAATGATATAATTGAATTAGAATTAAATAACTATGAAGATTATAAATTGTTTAAAGAAAAATATAGTTCAAATGATTTTGTTGCTCAGCATACACCAGATGGTAAAACAACTGTTTTGATAAAAGAAACTGACACAAAAGACTTACTGGAAAATAGTAAAAAAAAATCCAAGACGGCAGATTTAGTAAAAGAGGCAGATAAATTTGCCGAAAAAAATAATCCTATTGAAAAAGTATTAGATAAGGAAGAAGAACCAGAAATTGCTCGTTAAAAGAGTTCGTAAAAGTAGTAAATGGATTATTCTTATTGTTGTTTTCATTGCCTCTTATTATGCTCTTAGAGTAAGTAGTCTTGCAGAAATTAATGGTAGTTTTAAATTTGAATATTTAACAGAAGCCTTAGATAAACTTCATATAATAACAACACCAGTAGTTTTGAATGCAAAAACATTATCAACATCATTGTTTACAGGTTTATTTACAGCAATGGTTATTTATACTTATTTAACTCAAAATAAAAAAAATATACAGGAAAATACTTACGGTAGCTCGGAGTGGGAAGAACCTAAAAATACTTTAGAATTTCGTGATAAAGAATTTGTGAATAATCAAATATTTACATCTACAGAGATGTTTTCAAAAAATATGAAAATATCTAAACGAAATCGTAATGTTATTTTGTTAGGAAGACCTGGTACTGGAAAATCAAGATATTATTTTAAGCCAAACATTTTGAATGCTAATGGTGAAACAATTATTCTTACAGATCCAAAGGGAGAATTACTTAGAGATTGTGGAATGTCTTTGATTAATAAAGGATATGATATTAAAGTTTTAAATTTAGTTGAAAAATGGAAGTCTGATCATTTTAATCCATTAATGTATATAAAGAAAATAAACAGGCATGTTTCTGAAGATTCTGAAGGTGAAGAATGGATTGCAGAAGATGATGTAATGACTCTTATTAATACATTAATGTTAAATACTAAATCCGAAACAATAGAGAGTAATACTGGAGATCCATTTTGGGAGAGATGTGAATCAATGTTCCTTCAATCAATTATTTATTATGTCATTTTTAATTATGATGAAAAAGATAGAAATTTTAAAACTGTCTTAGAACTTATTAGATTGGCAGAACCTGATAAAGAGGGCAATTCTACTTTAGGTAATATGTTTAAAGTATGGGAAACAAAAGATCCAGATAACATTGGAATAAAGCAATGGAAACATTTTAAAGTGTCAGCTTCTTCCACTAAAATGATGAGTACAATCATCATTACAGCATCTGCAAGGTTATCTCCATTTAATATAGCAGAACTTGAAGAAATAACAGTTAATGATACTATGGAATTAAGTAGGATAGGAGCTAAAGGTGATGAAGGCAAAATTGCCTATTTTATTATTAATAGTCCAAATGATTCTACATTTAATTTTATAGCAAGTATTATGTATACTCAGATATTTTCTATTATTGATTATAATGCCAGTCATAACAATGGTTCTCTTGCTTCGCCTTGTCAAATATATTGTGATGAGTGGAGTCAACTTGGTGTTATTCCTCGCTATTTAGAAAATTTAGCTTATATTCGTGGATTAAATTGTGGTTTAACGACTTGTCTTCAATCATTATCACAGTTAAAAAAAGTATACAAAGACAATTGGGAAACAGCATTGGATTGTTGCGATTATATTTTATTTATGGGTTCACGAAGTAAAGAAACTTTAGATTATATGTCATCTATGTTAGGGAAAAAATCTTGGTATAAAAAATCATCAGGACGAACTTATTCTAAACAGGGTTCATCTTCTACCAATTGGGATATTGTTGGGAGAGAATTAGCTTTTATAGATGAGATAGCAAGAATGGAAAAAGGATATTGCATTTTATTAGTGTCTGGATTGCGTCCGTTTTACTCTAAGATGTTCGATTTAACAAAACATCCTAGATATTCAGAATTGTTTGAGGCGTGGGATGAAAAGAACACGATTCAAAATAAATATGAGCATGAAGTAGAAAGGAGGAAGACCAAAGAAATAAGAAAGAAGCAACAATTACTAAACGAACTAGGTTTAGGTTTTGCAAAAGTGAAACCCGAATTTAGAGCAAGAAAATTGACAGCAGATGAAGAACAAACTATTAATTCAGGGGATGTGATTTTATCTACTAAAAGTCTGACTGATGAACTTTTAGAAAATTTGTAGTTTTATTTTTTTTAATTTAATTGTCTACTATTGTAGACATAATAAAGAAAAGGAGAAAACAATGAAAAATAATAATATCTTATTAAAAGTAAAAAAAGCAGTAAAGAAAACAGTTAGTAGTTTAAATGTAATAGTTTGTAGTTTGATCTTAAGTACCAGTAGTGTATATGCTGCTGGTAGTAACACAAGTAGTATAGATGGTTTTATTAGTTTTGTTTGTGATTGGTTACTAAAAATTGGTGGTGTAGTTGCTTTAATTGGTGCAGTAATGTTTGCATTAGGATGGCAAAGGGATGATGCAGAAGGAAAGTCCAGAGGATTAATGACTATGATGGCAGGATTTATGGTAATAGCTATTAGTCAATCAAAAGGATTATTTGGTCTATAAGATTTAAAATAAGGGAGGATACGAATGGCTAAATTAATTGAAAATCTATTTAAAATATCCTTCAAAATATTAGGGTTTAAAATAGATATAAGTGATTTTGTAGGAACTGTTCGTAGTCTTTGTAATTGGAATACTATAAGTAAAACGACAATATGGACTCTAGCAACAAAGATACATACAATTATTGTACCAATTGGACTGAGTTTATTAACTTTGTTTTTCTTGATAGATATAACAAAAAAAGTAATGGATTATGAGAGAATGAGTTGGGAGCGAATCGTTTTTACATGTATTCGCTTCCTTATTTTTAAAATGTTGATTGAAAATTCATTTGAATTGTTATCATCTATTATGACTATAACAAATGATATATTAACAAAAGTTACTGCTACAATATCCTCAACAGGTACATTACCTAATTTATCAACTCAAATGGGAGATTTAGTACGAAATGCTGGAGGAATAATTGACCGTAGTTTTATGGGAATTATCATTTTAATTTTATATATTCCATTTATGGGAACAATGATCGGTGTTCTTGTTCAAGTGTTTTTACGAATAGGTAAATTAATATTAAGTTTTGCTTTTTCTCCGATACCAATAGCAATTGGTACTTGGGAAGACGGACAAAATGTTTGTAAACGATTTATAATGTCAACTATTGCTTTAGGAATTGAGGCATCAATGATAGTTGTTGCAACAGCAATTTATTCGCTTTCACTATCAACTTTATCTGATGCAAGTTCAATAAGTTCAATGATTGCTATTATGTTCTTAAATGGCTTTTTGATGGCTATGATTTCAATGACAAGCAATATGGCTGAAAAGTGGACAGGAGGATAAGATGGATAGAATAGAACCTAGAATTCATGATGAAATAAAAGATTATAAAGAAAAATTTTATAATTTTACATTAAGACAATGGATATTTGGCATTCTTATTCTTATAACTACTGTACCTTTATATCTTTTTTTATCTCCAAAAATAGGAAGCAATACGGCAGGATGGATTGTTATATTGATTGCAATTCCTATTGGTTTTGTTGGATTTATTCCGATTCAAGGACTTAACGCTGAAAGAATAATGTTTTATTGGAAAAGAAATTACATTAACTTTGCAAAACCTATTCTTTACAAAACAGAAGAGGAAATTATTCAAGAAAAGTATGGTAAGAATAAAAAAACAGTAGCTAATAATGTAAGTAAAAAAGAACAAAAAAATATTCAGAAACTAGAAAAGCAAAAGCAAAAAGAATTACAAAAAGAGCGAAAAAAGCAAAGAGAAATTGCTCGTGCTAAGAAAAAATTTGGAATTAATAATTTAGAAAATACCCAAAGTAATTTTTCATTAAGTCAAGAAGAGGCACAAGTATTGCTTAAACTTGCAAAACAGGTAGTTGGAAAGGGGGAAAAACAAATTAATGAAACAAAAGAAACTACGACAACAAACAAAGAGGAAGCGTAGTTTTATTCCTAGAGTTTTTATACCTAAAACAAGTCAAGAAGTAATATCGTATATGTTTAAAGATGTTGATGAAAAAACAAATATATTTAAAATAAATGATGAAGAATATTCAATTTGTATAGAATATACTGATGTATCATTTGCTAAAGCTAATGATGAAGAAGCAGAAAATATATTCTTTAAATGGTTAGAATACTTACATTCGTTTAGAGAAGATAATCATATTTCCGTTATCAATGCTGGGACACCAATAAAAACGGAAAAATATAAAGAAAGATTTATATTTGATACTGATAGTATAGAAGATTCAAATCAGTTACAAATAGCTGAAGAATTAAATACAATAATTACTAATTCTCTCGGATCTAATGAAGAAACTTTGCAAACTAAAAGATTTGTTGTAATATCACTAAAAGCAAGAAATTTTCTTGAAGCCAACGCTTTATTTCTAAACATGTTTATCAAAACTGAGCAAAAATTTAAAGAATTAAAGTCTAAAATAACATTAGTTAGTATTAAGGAAAGACTAAAGTTTTTATACAATTTTTTTAATGTAGAATCTTTAGAAACAAGAGGAATAGAAAATATTATTACTTATGCTAAAGAAAATAATATGTCTATTTTTGATGTTATTGCACCTAAAAAGATTTCTATGCGAGAATCAGATTTTATTGAAATTGATGATAAAAAATTTCTAAGGGTTTTATATGTATCAAAACTTCCTAAAAGTATAACTCCAAGATTTTACAATCGGTTAACTACATTAGAAGAAATTAATTTAATAACCACATTGAATATAAGTCCAACTAATTCTGCAAAAATGATTAAACAGGTTGATAAAAGTTTATCAGCAATGGAAACTGAAAGACTTGAAAAAATCAAAAGAGCAGGTAAGAGTAATTTGGATTATGAATGGGTCAAAGATAAAAAATTAGAAACAAGGATTTCAAATGCAGAACAATTACAATATGATCTTCAAAAAAATAATCAAAAGATATTTAAAAACAATTTCTTAGTTTGTATTTCAGCTAATTCATTTGAAGAATTAGAAGATCAAACTGTAAAGGTACAGGAAGTTGCAGCTGAAATGTTAGTAGAAATGAAACCTTTATTATGGCAACAATTAGAAGGTTTACAGAACATTCTTCCCTTAGGGCATAATTCATTACAATTTCAAAGAACTTTAACAAGTGAAGCAACAGCTGTTAATGTTCCATTTAATAGTAAAGACTTTAATCATGATAAGTCTTTATTTTATGGTGTAAATCTTGTTAGTAAAAATGCAATTTTTTGTGATAGAAAACAGCTAATTAATGGAAATGGATGTGTTTTGGCAACATCAGGGGCAGGTAAATCTTTCAATGTAAAAACATTAATAGAGCAAATATTAATTCGTTATCCTTCAGATGATGTTTGTATTATAGAACCTCAAGATGAATATTCTAATTTATTGAAAGTGTTTAATGGGCAAAAGATTTTTATATCAACAACTTCAAATACACATATAAATCCTTTTGATTTATCGTTAAATTATGGTTGTACTGATAATGGCAAGAGTGAACCAGTTAAAAGTAAGGTAGAGTATATAATTGCATTCCTAGAAAGTATAGTAGGTGCTAATGCACTAACTGGTGGTCAGAAAACTATAATTGACAGGTGCACTAAAATTATTTTTGAAGATTATGAAAAAAGCAATTTTGAGGATGAAAGTTTACTTCCAACTTTGCCAGATTTTTATAATATGCTTTTACAACAACCTGAAGCCGAAGCAAAGGATTTGGCTCTTATTATTGAAAGATATGTCAAAGGGTCAATGGATTTATTTTCTAAAAAAACAAATATAGATATTCAAAACCGTCTTGTGTCATTTGATATAAGCAAATTATCTGCGTCATTACAAACAACAGGATATTTAGTTGTTTTAGACCATATTCAGAATAGATTAGCTAGAAATAAAGAAATGGGAAAATATACATGGATATTTATTGATGAATTTCATATCTTACTTTCTAATCCGTATTCTGCTCAGTATGTTGCCAACTTTTATAAAACTGGAAGAAAACTAAATGCTTTAAATACTGTAATATCACAGCAAATTGCTCATTTATTAAGATCTGAAGCTGGTAGAGATATTTTGTCTAACTCAGAATTTGCTTTAATATTAAAACAAAAGACATTAGATCTGCCAGATATATGTAGTATTTTTAACATTAGTCAAGAAGAATCAATGTATATTCAAGGTGATGCACCAACAGGGCAGGGGTTAGTTGTTTTTGGTTCTGATGTAATTCCATTTACTAATAAAGTTCCTAAAGACTATTTAATATATCAAGTAAATAATACTGATAATATAGTACAAGCGAGGTAATATGAATAATAATGCAGAGAGAGATACGAAGAAGTCGATTGATAGATTATCAATTGTTTCTTCTTCTGCATCATCTAAAACATTTGATTTAGTAGATAAATCTGCCAGAAAAATATCTGATGTTAAAGAAGAACGAAGGCTTAAATTTCAAGAAGAGGAAAATCGAAAAAAAGAAGAAAGCAATTCACAATTACAAACTTCTGAAGGAATACAAGAAAATGAAGATTCAAGTAAGATAAATGATCAAGATGAAACAACTAGTAGAATGAAAACTAATGTCAATAATTCAAATGAGATTAATTCTCAAAATGAAACAACTAGTAGGATAAAAACTAATGTCAATAATGAAGATGTGGAGGCTAATACTTCTGGAGATAAAAAAGAAGGCAAGGCTGAGTCTATTTCTAGATTCAGTAAATTAAAAACTTCCGTTTCAAAAGCTACACAAAAAACTTTTAAATTTAATGATAATCAAGGCAAGGTATCTAAAACATTTACCGTTATAGGAAAGACAGGAAATAAAATTTCAAAGACCAGAAAAAATGTTACAAAAGTATCCAGAGAATTAAATAAGATGATGAGTAGTGATGGAACTGGGACTGAGTATATAAATGATAAAATTGGTCGTAAAGTAAAAACTACAAGTTATAAAATCGCCAAAAAAGGTGGAAAAAAAATTCAAAGAAAGTTTAGTCAGACAATTGGCAAAAAACTTGCTCAAATTGCAAAAACAGTTTTAGTTAAAATTTTAAAACTATTATTATCGCTATTCACATCTTCTTCTTTATTTGCAGTAATTATTGGTTTAGCAATGATTATTGTAATTGGTGCATGTTGTATATTTGGTAGTAGTTCATCAGGCGATAAGTCAATAACTGATTATTCATCATATATGGCATCTGTGCAAAGTGAATACAATACACAGGTTGATACTTGGAAAAGACTTAATCCTAATGGAATTGTTGTTGGTGTAAATGGTGATTATGGTCAAATAGATTGGCGTATACCTCTTGCTATTATGCAGTCAACAGGTGCTGAATTAAGTTTTGATTCAGATGAGAAAGCATTACTAGATACATTTAAAAATGCTGGATTATTTGAAAAACATGAAGTTGTGTATCAAGAAGTAGAAAATAATAACTCGACTACACCTAATCCATCTGCACCATCATTAAATTCGCCATCTCAAGATTTACAATATGGTCAATCATCTTCCTCATCAATCCCAGTCTTGGTAATTACAAACGGTGTTTATGAAGATTATTTAGAGTGGTTAAATAATAATTATTCAAAAGTAGCAGACTTTAATAAAAAAAAGAAAGTAACAGATGGATCTGATAAGTCGTTTTCAGATGACCAAAAAGAAATGTTATCTTTATTATATCAATCTGATGACTTTGCTGAGTTACTTGGAAATAACTTCATAACTCATACTCCTGTATATGGTAAAAATGAAATTTCAGCAGATTTAAAAAGTGATAATTATAATTCAAAAAATGCATTAACAATTGCTGGATATAAAGGTCAGTGTACTTGGTATGCTTTTGGTAGAACTCTTGAAACTTCTGGTAAAAAGATGCCAACAGGAAATGCACAAACTTGGCTTACATCTGCTATTACTATGGGTTATAAGACTGGAACACAACCTTCAGCCAATTCTGTTGTCGTATTAATGGGACGCAAATTTGGTCATGTAGCTTATGTTGAAGCGTATGATGGTAAATCAATAACAATTAGTGAAGGCAATGTTGGAAACGCTTGTAGTAATGATAATTCATGCAGTCAAGTAGAATATGCTAATAATCATGCTGAAGAATTGGTTAGAACAAAAACTTATAGTTCTTATGACGCTTATAGAAGAGCAAATAAAAGTAGTGGCTTAACAGTGGTTGGATTTATATATTTAGATAATGAAAAGGAGAATAAATGAAAAAAGGTAAAATGATTTTTTTAATGATTTTAACAATTATTATTTGTATTACAATTCCAATATTTTTAAACAAAAGTGTCATTCAAAGAAAATTGGAAATAGCAAAACAAGAAGAACTTGAAAAAGAAAAATATGAGGAAATGCTTAAATCAGATGAAGTTGCTCCGATATTAATATTAACTCAAGATAAATTGGTAATGTATCAGGAAGATGCAATTAATTATAAATCTTTTATAAAAGAAGCATCAGATAATTTGGAAGGCAATTTAATAGAAAGAGTAAAATATAATGAGTTAGATGTAAATAAAATTGGAGAATTTGTTGTGAGTTATGAGGTTAGTGATAAAGCATTAAATACAACAAAAATAGATCTTCAAGTGATAATTAAAGAGAAACCAAACTTTAAATATTTAGATTAACGAAGGGAGAAAATTATTATGAGTGATGAAGAATTATTACTGAAGTATCGTAAATATAAAAAGAAGAGGTTTATTATAATTGGTGGAATAACTTTTCTTCTTATATTAATTTTTAGTGTGATTTTATATTTTCATTTTAATAATACTTCATCTACTGAACCAAAGGTAAATTCAAAAGAAGATGTAGTAATAAAAGATGAGGATGCTCCAATTATTAAATTAAAAATAAAAGAAATAGAGATAATGAAAGGGGATGATATAAACTACAAAGATTATATTGAAAGTGTAGAAGATAAGATTGATGGGAATTTAATAGAAGAAGTTCAATATGAAATGATAGATACATCTATTGTTGGTGAGCATTCCATTATATATAGCGTTAGTGATAAGGCTGGAAATACAAGTCAAGCTATATTGAAAGTGATTATAAAGGAAACAGAAGAACAAGTTGATACTAATAATTCAAAAACTGGTTCAACAGAAAATAAATCAAATTCAATTAAGAATGATTATGATAATAAAAATTCAGAATCTAAACCATCTCAAAAAGAAGAACAAAATTCTCAAACTCCTAAGCAAGAGGAAACTACAAAAAATGATAATAATACTTCAGAGAAAATAGTAAAATATTTTCTTTTTTCAGATGGATATACAATGTTGAATGTATCTGATGCGTGTGCGACAGAATTGAAAAAAATAAATAGAACAGGAATGTGTAGTCCAATACAAGATGAAAATGGTATCTATTTAGGAATGAAATTAGAAACAAATTAATAAAGAAAGGGGCTTTAATGAAAGAAATATTTACAGAAAAAGAATATATAGAAGCAGTTCAAAAAGTAAATGAAAAAATGTTAAATGACTTTTATAATAATTTAAATAATTATTCACCAACAGATAATTATGTTGATTTAAGAAATTATGAAATAACTGATGAGGAATTTAAGTTGTTGTGGAGATGCCAAGAATTATTAAATGAATATGATAATAATAAACAATCATTAGGAAGTAATTGTATAAATATATTTGGTACATTAAAAGATAAATATTTAAGCTCTTTTAAGGAGGATGAACAATGAATAAAGAGTATATAAAAGAGTTATTTGAGGAAAATAAGGAAACATTTTTAGAATCAGGAATGGATATTTCAAATCCTAATGATTTGGAAGAAATGATGATTTCATATATTACTTCAAATATGCAATATGATTTTGATATAGATGTTTTAGAAGATAGGTTATTTGATAGAAATGCTGTTGAACAAAATTTAGAAGAAGAAATAGAAATATAATTTTTTTAATCAAAATGTCTACTATTGTAGACAACAGAAAGGATAAAATATTTATGAAAAATAATTATGGTTTTATTGCTGAAGTATTTAGAAAAAGAAGAATAATGTTAGGATATAGCAAAAGAAAATTAGCAGCCATTGTTGGAATTAGTGATACAGAAATATCAAGAATTGAACATGGTGAAAGAGAAAACTACAATTTAGTTACATTAATAAGATTGTGTGAAGTTTTAAAAATAGATTTTATTCATTTACTTGTTTTAGCTGGTTATCTTCCATCAAATCAAATTAATAATGAGAATAATATAACAGAAATGGAATCATTATTAGATGATGAAGAAGATGATATTAATGATGAAGAATGTGATGCTTGTCCATTATGTGAACCAATAGAAATTGTTATAACCTTAATATCTGGGAGGGATGAATAATGGATATTTTAATAATTAGTAATGAAAATAATATTCTTCATATTTTTAATGATGGATATAAATGCGATTATACAATTTATAATTCAAAAGGTCATAACATGGATGGTGGTGTATTAGATTTTGATGAAAAAGTATCTAATAAAGAATCAACAGATGAGATTATAAAAATGATTCAAGATAGATTTTTATTTAATGCACCATATACTTGTTTATCTGGTGATAAAGCACAAAATTTATTAGAACTAATTGAAATGGAAGATTATAAAAATTTACAGCATCAAATAGAGAATAAGTCAGTAAATAATAAAGAAGTAAATGATATAGAAATTAATATTTAATAGAAAAGGAGAAAGATATGAGAAAATTTTATGATGATTTTATTCAACAAAAACCAAAAGAAATGTCAAAAACACTTGAGGATATAGTTTTTAAATATACTAATCCTGAAACACATCAGCCAACCAAAGTACCTGCATCACATTTTGAAAAAGAATTTGGTCAAGAAGTAGAAAGAGCTATTAGTCAATCAGTTAATAGACAATTTTTAACAATCATGTATGGACAATTAAATGCTTTGAAGAAAGATAATGAACAACTTTTTTATCAAGCTTTAATATGTATTGATAACAATTTAAATCCAAAAGATTTAAGATTATCAGAACAAATTGCAATAAATCATACTTATGATTATATTCAAGACAAACAAAGAACTGAGAAAAAAGAATTTCATTTCTTCAACCAAGAAATATCCAATGAATATCATAGAGCAATCACAGATCCTAACATTCAAGCAGAAGCAATGGAAATATCTAATTTTCTTGAAAATCAAGAATCAATTGAATTAAATCGTATAAAACAGGATACTGAACAACAACTTAATTCAAATTCTAATGATGATTATGAAATGGAAAATGATGATATGGAGATGGATTATTAATTTAAATGAAAGGAGATTTATATGTATAGTAAAATAGAAAACTTTTTATTAGATGTGAAAGCTAATGATGAAGTCTTTGATTATCAACAAAAGGAGTATAAACTTCATAAAGAACATTATGATGAAAGATTTGACCTTTTGTATATTAAAGAAAATGATCATACTTTAAGACAAAATCGCAATTATTATAATTTGTGTGGTTATTATGATAACAAAGACCATTGTATATATAATGCAGAGAATTTTTTAACTGATAAAATTCAAGAAAGTGATGTTATAAAATTTGATAGATTTGAGAATTTAAATCAAAAAATATTAGATGCAGTAAAAAAATATATAAATGATTATTGCTTTTCTCATGAAAAAGAATTAACTAAATTAGCACAGGAAAAGTATGAAGCAAAAGATGATACAAGAATATTTGAATATAAAAAAGAAATAAATAAAATGTTTATTACTCAAGATAATCCAACAGCAGATTTAACAATTTCAATTAATAATTATGATATTGATTATGATAACAATATAATTTCATATTTAAATAATCCTAAAAAAGCAGTTGAGGAAATATCAAAAAAATTCATTGAAAGATATGGACAAAGTTATGGATTAGAATTGCTTATTTATCATGATAAAGTAAGTTATTTAGAAGAATTAAAAGAAAATAAAGATAATTCATATAATGATATTCATTGTTGTAAAAATATACTTAATTCAATTAAATATGTAGATGCTAAGACAGTTAATATTACAATTCAATATGGAGAAAACAGCTTAACATTTAAATATGAACTTGATGATTTAAGAAGTGCTTTAGCAAGTGGTAAAATGGAAACTTCAACTTATAATAATGGATATGGAATAGTATCAGACTTTGTTAAAGCAAATGATCCAAGTATTGCTAATAAGAATCAATGGAGATGTCCATTTTCAATTCCTACAATCACTTCTATAACAAGTGGTAGAAACGAAATATATTCCAAAGAAACTCCAAATATTGAAAAAGAAGTAGAAGAAGATTTAGAAATAGAAATGTAATTTAAGGGGTGATAATTAAATATGGATATAGAAAGATTTCTTTTAAACCCTGATGCCAATGATTTAGTTTTTGAAACCACTTATAATCATAAAAAGGTTCATAAAGAACAATTTGACGATAGATTTGTGGTTATATATACAAAAACAAATTATAATTATTTATCACAAGATGATTATGAAGTTGCTGGTTATTTAGATACAAAAGAAAGAGTTTTATATAACTGTACTTATTATCTAAGTGAATTATTACCTAAAGAAAAGAACTTAATTAAACAAAGTTCTTTTGGTGTTTTAGGTGAAAAACTATGGAATGAAATAGAAGATTATATTGAAAAATATTCTTTTGCAAATGAAGATAAACTAAAAGAAATTGCTACTGAAAAATATAACAGTTTAGAAGATTATAGAAAAGAAGTTTACAAACGAGATGTCAGGCAACAATTTGTTCAAGAAATGAAACCAATAATAAAACTTCAAAGATCATATTCTACTTATGATTTTACTAACATTCCAGAATATAAAGGTCATTATATAGATGTAGAATATTTAAACAATCCACAAGAAACGGTTGAAAAATATTCTAATAAGATAATAGAAACTATTGATGATTATAGAAATAATAAAGAAGACTTGGGACTAGAATTATTAATATTTCGTGATAAAATCAAATATTTAGATATTATAAAAGAAAATAAAGATAATGAATTCAAAGATTTATATATCAAAAGAGAAATATATAATTCTATAAAAGATATAGATGCTAAGACAATTAATATTACAATTCAATATGGAGAGAATAGTTTAACATTTAAATTTGATTATAGTGCATTAAAAAGAGATTTAATAAATGATAGTAATGGTAGTTGTGGATATGGTAAAGCGTATGAAGAAGTATCAAACTTTATTAAAGAGAATTCTGAAAAAGAAGTAAATAGATGGACAGAAGACTTTAATTTTTCAAATATAACTTCTATCACTTATGGGAAGAATGAATTATATCATCATGATTTATCATCTTCAAAAAATATAGAAAACGATATTCAGGAACAAGAGGAAGACATTGAAATAGAAATGTAATTTTTTTATTCAAAATGTCTACTATTGTGGACGAAAGAAAGGAGGATTTGTTGATAAATAAAGATAATAAGTGGTTAGATTTTATTGCAGGTATAAATACAATTATGGTATCTAATGAAGAAGAATTTAATAAGTTTCAGAAATTCTTAGATGATTTGGGTATTGGAAAAATATTAAATGATTATAGAACATTTTCAGATTGGCAGCATTTATCTGAAATAAATAATAAGAATCCAAATTATATTGTTTTTGAATTTCAAATAACAAAAGGATTAACATTTGGATATACGAAAGAATCATCTAAAGATTGGTTTGGAGTAGAACCATTAAATGTAAAAGATTTAGAATCATTCTATAAAAATAGTAAGTTGTTGAGTATGAGATTTGAGAAGAAAGCAGAACTAGATTTAGAAGAAGAAATAGAAAAATAGAAAAGGAGAAATAATATGTTAAATCAAACTTTACTTGTAGGTAGAATTGTAGCAAATCCAGAAATGAAACAAACAGAAGCAGGAAAGAATTATGCGAGTATTACAATAGCTGTTCCTAAAAAATATACTAATGAAAAAGGAGAACATGAAGCTAATTTTATTGATATTACAGCTTGGAATGAAAGAGCAGTAAGAAAATCTGAGCATTTATTAAAAGGAGATCTTGTTCTTATTGAAGCATCTATTCAAACTAATTTAGTTGAAAAAGATGGTCAAAAAACAAAATATACAGATATAGTTATGGAAAATGTTGACTATTTAACTCATAGCAAAAATCAAGATAAAACTGTATCAAATGATGAAGTTGAGGAGGAGATAGATATATGATAATTAGAGATGATATAGAACTTGAAATAGTATATTCAAAAGAAGAAAAAATAGTTTATATAGGTACACCTTCCTCATCTGGTGCTAAATATAAATGTGAAACTATTGATGACTTAAAAAAGTCAATTGATAGTTATATTGAAAGTTATGTAGAATATGATAAAATTCCAACACATGAAGATGTTGAAATAGATAAATAATTAATGAAACCTAGATTTTTTATTGATATGGACGGAACTCTTGCTGAATGGAGAGATATAAAATCAAATAGTGAATTATATCAAAAAGGTTATTATGAATCATTAAAACCTAATAATTATTTACTAGAAGAAGTTAAGAATCTTATTAAAGAAGGAAAGGATATTTATATTCTTTCTTCTTTTTTAAGTGATAGTGATTATGCTTTAAAAGAAAAGAATATTTGGTTAAATAAATATCTTCCAGAACTACCAGTTCAAAAAAGAATTTTTGTTCCTTATGGTGATGTTAAATACAAATATTTACCTAGTAAAATCACATCTTTTGATTATTTGATTGATGATCATACAAAAAATCTTCTTGATTGGAAAGAAGCAGGAGGAACAGGAATAAAGTTTTTAAATGGAATAAATCATATTAAAGGTGTATGGCAAGGATTACTTTTAAGAGAAGATGAAAATATATCTAAGAACTTTAATTGGATTCTTGATAATTGTTTTAAAGAACCAGTAAATTCTTTTGAATTTCAAAATTTAGATGAAGATTTAGAGATGGAAATATGAAAGGAGAATATAAATTGAATAAAGCATTAGAAAAGAAAATTGAAAAGTTAGAAGGTTTAAAAAAGAAAGAATTAGAAAAAATAAATGCTATCAATATTGTAATATCTGATTATGATAAACAATTAAAAGTTTTATATGATTACAAAAAGCAACAAGAAAAAATTTATCAAATGCAACAAGACCTTGATACTAAAATATTGGGAGATAAATAATGAATCTTATTCGTGAAAAAATATCTCCAAATGGATATAGAAGATTAAATTTAGATATTACTGTTGATGAAAATGAAGAACCAAATCATGATAATGTATTTTGGTATGGAGGTAAAGTTGCAAGTATAAAATCATCACAAGGTGAATATGTGATTTATGCAAGAGGAATTGTTTCTTGTGATTTAATTGCTAAGAAAGATTTTATTGATGACTATGGAGAACAAATAAAAAAGGGTGATTTAATAGCAACTATAAAAGATAAAAATGAGTCTGGCTCATTTAAAAAAGAGATGACACCTTATATAAAAGACGACAATGATTTATCAAATATTTTGTCTGAAGAGCATGAATTATATGAGCTAGATATAGACAATAATAATTGGTTTGAATTGTCATTTTATAATAAAAATGGAGAAATAGAATATGATGATGTTATGGATTCTGATACTTTAAAAGACGCAGTAGATGAAGTATTAGATATGATTTGGGAACAAAATAAAGATAATAAATTATATTCAATTTACTGTCGTGTAGCTAATTCTGATGGTGGAACACTACAAGCTATTAAAAACCAAATAGATAAATGTTTGTATTCTATTAATCAACACGCTGAAGGAAATACTGAATTAATTAGAATATATTTTGATAGATGTTCAGGATTAAAAAATCATGAAAAGGCGTTTGGAAAAGCATTAGAAGATATAAAAAACAATAAGACATTAGATTTATATTCAGTTAATATTTCTAGATTATCAAGAAATGTAAAAAGAATGATAGATATTAGAGAAATATTAAAAAATAGTGAATCAGATATATTTTTAGTTAATGAAGATAAATATGTATATAAAGAAATATTTAATGAAATTACTATTCCTATATTTTATGAAATGACAGATGAAGAAATAGCCGAAGAACCAGAAATGGATGAAATAGAATATGACTAAACTTCCAAAAACTAGACAAGAATTAATTGATATGTATATTAAAAGTTTAGAGGAAGGAAATATTCCATGGGAACAAATGTGGAAGACTTCTATTCCTGAAAATGCTATTTCTGGAATAAAATATAGAGGCGTAAATAATTTATATTTATCATATATTGCTTATAAAAGAGGATATAAAGATAATAGATGGATAACATTTAATCAAATGGGCAAAAAGCGTTGGAAATTTGTTGGCTCTGCAAAAGGTCAAGGTGTTCCAGTAGAATGGTGGGCAATGAAAAATAAAAGAGATAATAAGATAATTAGTTTTGAAAAATATAATAAAATAATAGAAGAAAATCCAGAAAAAGAAAAAGAATTTAAAATAAGTAAGATGAGTTATACAGTATTTAATGGTGATTTAGTTGATGGATTAGTTAATGACAAAGTAGAACAAAAACAAGAAATTATTAGTAATGATTACATTCAAAATATTATTGATAATATTGGTGTAGGTTATAAAGAAGAAGGAGAAGAAGCTTATTATAGTCCTTCTAAAGATATAGTTGTTTTACCACCATCAAAGAGTTTCAAAACAAGTAATTCTTATTATGCTACACAACTCCATGAACTTGCTCATTCAACAGGGCATGAAACAAGATTATCAAGAAATCTTAAAGATCATTTTGGAACAGAAGGTTATGCTAAAGAAGAATTAAGAGCAGAGATTAGTTCTTCTTTTTTGATGCAAAAGTTCCATTTGGAAGAAGATACAAGACACTTAAATAATCATAAAAGTTATGTTAAAAACTGGTTAGAAATATTAAAAAACAATCCACAAGAATTATTTAATGCAATAACTGATGCTAATAAAATTGTTGATTATTTAGAAGAAAATAGTATTAAAAAAGAAAAAAATCAAGCTATTGATTTAGAACTAGAAATGGAGATGGATAGATAATGGATAAAGATGTTTATTGGACATTACCTCATCAAAAAAGATATTTTATGTCAACTACAATTGCAACAGATAATTTGATTGTTAGTTTATCTGAAGAAAATATGACAGTAAAAGATGTATATGAAGCAATTAATTATGATGAAGATGCAAAAGAAGTATTAAAACATTTTATTGATGCAGGATATGAAAATTTTATTATGAAAGATTTTGTAACTCAAAATGATAAAAGAATTTATAGAAAATACGATAATAATAAAATTATAGGAATTCCAGCATCAGATTTAAATAGAGTTATAAAAAAAGAATTAAGAGAAAAAGAGAAGAATCAAACTAATAATTTAGAGCAAGAAATGGAGATGGATATATGATAGAAGAGTTTAAAAAAATAAAAGAATACTCTGCATCTTTTGATAATTATAGTATTTATGATTATTGCTTTTTTATAGGAATAACAAATGTTAAAAATGATATTCCTGATGAAGAACTTGAATTATTAATAAAAAAATGTTCTGAAGTTCATGGAGATTATACAGATCCAATTGAACTAGGACAATCACTTGCAAACGAAATATATCAGGAACAAAATATAACAATAGATGATATTAAATCATTAACAGTTGATGAATTTTATGATTGGTATAATGATGGAAAAGAACTAGGAAATCCACTTGAAATAGATTCATTAGATGAAAGAGAGGTTGGATAATATGGATGTATTTGATATGTATAAAACTATGCCAGAATTTCATAAAAACAATATAAAATCTTATTATATTCTTAAAGGAATATACGATTGTTTTCCTGATATTGATTTAGAAGATGTTAAATTTATTTATAATATTTCATTAAAAGTTGAGAATGAAAATATAAATCCGTATTCTATTTCTCATTACTTAACTGATCATTATACAAGAGGAAATTTAACAAAAAAAGATTTAGAAAAAGCAACTTCTGGAGAAATATCGGAAGCAGTTTATTATGATAGTTTAGACTATTTTTCATCATTAGAAATTGATGAAAATGAGAAATATTTTTAATAATTTTTGAAAAAAATCTACTAACTGTCAGCGACTATTTAGTGGGTTTTAGGGATATTCCCTAACAAGCTTAGGGGTGTGTCAACACCATGCTTGATATATTATACAAGACTACTTAGTTACCTCACTTCTGAATAAAAAGGAAAGGAGTTAAAAATGGAATTTAAATCAATGGAAAAGTGGCGTGTTCAACAGAAATTTAATTTAACTGATGAGCAGTTTGATAATGTAGTTAAGAAGATGAAAAAAAGACATCCATTAGAGAGTTGGGTTCATAAAAGAATTGCTTCTAATGGTGAAAGAGTTGTATATATAAAATTAGAATGTGTTGAGTGGTTAAGTGATGTATACTTTAACAAAAAATATTATTTAGATGCTGACATTGAATTTTTTCAAAAGCAAGTTCAAAGATTAGAAGAAGAATTAAATATTCCTCATAAGAAATTTGAATATAAGGATATATCATTGTATGATTTAAGAGATTATTTTAATAGAAGTAAAGCAGCAATAGGTATGGCAGTTCAAAGAATGGAAAAAAGAAATTCAACATCTTATAAATATGATAAAGATGGAAAGGTTATGATTTCAAAACAAGGTGTTAAGTGGCTAACTGAAAATTATTTTCGTAAGGCATATTTAAAAGAACTAGAATTATATAAGTTAAGTCTTCAGAAAGAGAAAAAGAAATTATATGAGCGATCAAGACGAAAGATATAGTAAATTAAGAAGACAAAAAATCAATGTTATGCTTAACGAAGAAGAAAGAAGAATCATAACTGAAAAAGCTATTAAGTATGGATATGGTGATTGTTTAGCTGAATATATTAGAGCGGCATGTATTTATGAGAATATTTATATTGAGGATATAGAAGGTAAAAATGAGATATGTAATTACATTAGTGATTTTATTCAAACCTTGAGAGAAATATTATATGAACAAAAAGCTGTTCTAAAAAATGTTTTGATTTCACCTCAAGCAGTAGAAAATATTAGTAATCAAAATAATCAGATTATAGAAATGATTGATATATTGTCTAGTTTAATTGTAGCAATCTTATCTGTTAATACTGAAAAGAAAATTCAACAAAGAATGAGTTTAATTGAAAAGTATTCTCCAGATGAAAACTTTTTAAGAAGAGTAATTAAGAAGAATGAAAGTATTTATTTGGTAAGACCTTCAAATTTACAAGTTCCAAATACAAAAAGCAAATATATAGTTTATTTAAAAAATAGTTATGTTGATTTTGATTTAGATAATTTAAATATGAATATATTTGAACAACAAGTAAATGCTTTTCGTGATGTAGCAATGAAAAAGAAAGCAATGCTATCTTTTTATAGAGAAGATAATAAATTAGAATGTTCAATAGTAATTGGATATGACGATTTGGAATCTGCTAGAAGATGTGCAAGTGAAATAAAATCAAATGTATATTATTATAATGATAATGAAGAATATGAATGGACAGGTGATACTTATTCCAGCGACAGCTAGATGGGCAGTTCATGGAGTTCAAGGTAGAATCAAATGTATTGATTATATTAAAAATCCAGAAAAGACTATGGGTGGTAAATTAGTTACAGGAATAAATTGTTCAGCTGAATTAGCACCTTATGATATGTTAAGAAATAGTCAAAAGTTTAATATTGAAGAAGACAATGATAGTAGAACTTGTTATCATGCTTATCAATCATTTGATCCAAAAGAAAAAAATTTAACTCCTGAAGAAGTACATCAGATGGGTATAGAACTTGCTAAAAGATTATATCCAGATTTTCAAGTAATAGTTTGTACCCATGTAGACCATTTACATTTGCACAATCACTTCTGCATATCATCTGTAAATATGAAAGGTAGAAAACTAGAGGATAGATTATCAAATCCTGTTGAGGGTTTATATGGATTAAGAGATGTAAGCGATCAAATTGCTTTAGAACATGGACTTCATATAATTGAAGATGCTCCTAAGATTGGTCATTATCATAAAAATAAATATTTGTATGATATTGCAAATAAATCTTGGAGGCAACAAATTATAGAAATGATTGATACATTAAAAGATAGATGCTATTCATTTGATGAATTATTAGAGCAACTAGCTTTAGAAGGATATTTAATTAAGCATGGTAAAAATATTCGTATAAAACCTTATGGCAAAGAAAGATATGTAACAATGAAAATATTAGGTAATGATTATAGTGAAGAAGCATTAAAACTATTTTTTAGAGAAAAAAGAAAAAATCAAAAGGTTATTAATTTTGAAGAATATAAATTAAATGTGAATGATAGTGATATTCTAAATATATATGATCAATTAGCAAGACTATCAAAACATTCAGTTTTATATACTATGCAAGATTTGGATTCAAATTCAGATTATTATAAATATTATAATTCTCGCTATTTAGAAGTTAAGCGTTATCATCAATTAGTAGATACTATTAATTTTTTAAATAATCATGAAATATATAATTATGATTCATTAGAAAATCAAATAGAACAAATAAAGAATGAAATTGAAGAAAGAGAAGAAGAATATCATTCTTTATTATCTAAACACGAAACATTACAATTAAGAGTTCCATTATGCAATTTATATATTAAATATTTAGATGATTATAATGGATACTTAGAACAACAAGATATATATCCAGTAGATGCTGAACTACCTAATGAAGTAAAAGCTTTTTTAGATGTAAAAGCAGAATTGAATGTAGATACTCCTGAAGAAGTAGAAGATATTATTTCAGAAGCAAATAAGATGAAAATAGATATGAATAAGAAATATGCCTATTTATCTTATTTAAAGAATAAAGCTAGTGAATTAGAAAAAATAAAAGGAATTTCATTGGAGAGTGAAAAAGGATATATCAAAAGTGTGTCTATTGGTAAAAATATGATTGATGAAAAACGCTCATCATCTGATAAATATTGTGTTCGTATTCCATATAGTGAATACTTTTTTTATGTTCCTAAAAAAAGTGTTGCGTGGATTAGTTATGATACTAGAGGAATTATTTATTTGGTGGATGATAAAGAGTATATATTATATGACCAGTATGATAAGGAAGTTGAAAGAGTAAATGGAGAAGAAATAGAAAAAATATCACAGGAAGAAAAGAAAAAAGTAAATGAATATTATAAAGGAAAATAAGGAGATGATAAAAGTTGAGTATTGCTAAAAAAATGAATTACTATTTTAAAGGATTAAAAGAACCACCTAAATTTGTATATAATGCTGAAGATATAAAATTATATGAAGAATATGTAAAAAAGAATATCGGTGATTTTGACAAAGTATATCATGAATTATATTCTCCAGATGTTCATTTAGATATTTTAATCATTCCACCTGATACTAAAAACAATTTTTACAAATTAGTTACAAGAGGATTAGGTGCATATAAAATGAATGTGCCAGATGTTATAAAGGATGAAGGATTAGATAGAGCTGAATTAGTTTTATATTTACCACCTGATTGGAATTTTGATTTTGAAAAAGAAGAAAATGGTTGGGTTATAAGTCAAATTAAGAATATTGCAAGAACACCTATAAAGGAAGATTCTTGGATAGGGTTTGGTCATACTTTTTCCGAAGATGAAAAAGCAACAATACCATTTGCAAAAAATACAAAGTTTTCAAGTACGCTTTTACTAAATGCTTTGAATAAAGATTATGAATTCTTAGACTTAACATTGCCAAATAAAGGTAGAATAAATTTTTATCAAATATTTCCTTTATATAAAGAAGAGATGTTATATAAGCAACAAAAAGGTGTAGAAGCATTAATGGAATTATTTTCGGATAAAGACCTTGTTCCAGTTG
The DNA here is from genome assembly GCA_900549625.1 of uncultured Mycoplasmatota bacterium. Classification (GTDB taxonomy): domain Bacteria; phylum Bacillota_I; class Bacilli_A; order RF39; family UBA660; genus Ventrenecus. The sequence continues at coordinate 13,568 of URPE01000003.1, read as the reverse complement.
TAAATATAAATAGAAAAAACTATTGTGAAGATTTGATTAATAAGAATATAGATCAAGATTTAGAAGATGATATAGAAAAGGAGAATGAAATAGAAATATGAAATACTTAGATAATGAATTAGATTTAATTGACCATATTCTATATAAGCACAAAATATATGATATAAATTTAGAATATGATAAAAATAAAAACATTATTGCTAAAGATGATGATAATGTTTGGAAGGGTAAAGAATTCTATGACTTTTTATATGACGAAGTTTTTGTATATAACAGTCATGGTATGGTTGACTTATTAACTAGAGAAGAATTAAGACATTTAGATGAGTATAGAAAAAAATATGAAATATCCAATGAAAAGGAACTAAATGAGGAGATAGAAAAATAAACATGAAAAAAATAAAAATACTTTTCTTATTAGTATTATTACTTTCTTTATTATATTGTGTATTTAAAATATATCAAATATATAAAGAAGAAAAAGATGCAGCTAATATTAAGGAAGAATTAATAGAATTGATAGATATTCCTGATATACCACCTGAAGAACAATCATTTAGTGTTGATTTTACTGAATTAAAAAATATTAATCCTGATATTGTAGGATGGATTGTAGTTGAAGGAACACAAATAAATTATCCTATTGTTCAAGGAAAAAATAATTCATTTTATTTAAATCATTCCTATGATAAAAAATGGAGTGGTTTTGGAAGTATATTTATGGATTATAATTCATCAAAAGATTTTACAGATTATAATACTTTTATTTATGGTCATCGTACTAAGGATGGTTCAATGTTTGGCAAAGTATATAAATTTTTGGATGAGTCTTTTTACCAAGAACATCCATTTTTTTATGTTTATACGCCAAATAAAAATTATAAGGTTGAAGTATTTAGTGCGTATGTAGATGATACTGAATCAGAATCATACAATCAATCATTTTCATCATTAGATGATTACGAGGATTATATCAAGATAATTCTAAATAAAAGTAAGATTAATTCTAATTTAATTATTGATTATAAGAATGATAAGATTATAACATTATATTCTTGTTCACATGAACCGAATCATAAAAAAACAGATAGGTATTTTATACATGGTATTTTAAGAAGCATTTAATAACAGAAAGGATATGTTTGTATGAAAATAAATGTTATTTTTAATGAAAACGGGATTTCTATTATTGATGTATTAACAGATGATTTTATGGCTTTTTTAGATGAATATATAAACAAAAAATTAACAGGAAAGGATTCATAACAAAATAGTCGTGAATAATAATTAAAAAAATACAAATAATGTGTTATAATTGAAGTGAATAATTTGTAATAGGTGTGCCCTGTTTATGAATCCTTTACGAAAGTAAAGGAGGAAATGTGAATTATTCAATATTGTTAAAAATGTATTCTCCAGATGAAATTGCTAAGTATATTAGACTTTCATTAGAGGATAGAAGGAAGGGTGTTAAGGACGAGAGCGAAAGCATTTCTAATCAAAGAATAATAATTAATCAATTTATTGATCAAAGAGGAAACAAAGGTTCACAATGCAGAGAATTTGTTGATGATGGAAAGAGTGGAACAAACTTTGATAGACCAGGGTGGCAAGAGTTATTAGAAGAAATAGAAGCAGGAAAAATTAAAGTTGTTATTACAAAAAATTTATCAAGACTTGGTAGAAGTAATTTTGAATGTGGATATTATATGGATTATTATTTTCCTTCTTTAGGTGTTAGATTTATGACTGTTCAGGAAGATGTAGATACCGAACAAAATAAAGCTAGTAATGAGTATGCACCACTTAATAACTTTATGAATGAAAAATATTCTCGTGATTTATCACGAAATGTTAAGAATTCAAAAAGAGTAAAACAAGAAGCTGGTGAATATATTGGTGGAGGAAAAAACGCTCCTTATGGTTATAAAGTTGATCCAGAAGATAAACATCATTTAATTGTAGAAGAGTATTCAGCTAAAATTGTTCGTCAAATATTTGATTGGTATATTGAAACTGAATCTCAGTTAGCAGTTAGAAAAAAACTTTATGAAAACAATATTTTGACTCCAGCTGCTTATAAAAACCTTATTAAAATAGTTAGAAGACTAAAATGTCCATATCAATGGGATCAAAGGACAATACATGATATTCTTACAAATGAGGTTTATATTGGTAGTATGGTTCAACACAGATATGAAAAAAGAAGTTTTCGTAGCAAAAAACTAAGTAGAGTTCCAAAAGATGAATGGATAATTGTTCCAGATAAGCATGAAGCTATTATTGATAATGATACATTTGAAAAAGTACAAAATCTAATTAAAGCTAATCATCATTCATCTTCAGAAAATCCAGAAAAAGAATTATTGCATGGTATATTGTTTTGTCATGAATGTCAGCATAAGTTAAATCTTTCAAGAAATGATAGAGTTGGAAAAGATGGAACAGTATATCGCCATATTTATACTCATTGTACATATCATAGAAAAAATAGAAATTTACATGTATGTTCACTTCATTCAAATAATTATTTTAATGTTGAAGAAAGTGTTTTACAACAACTTGATAATATTTGTGATAAGTATATTAAAGTAATTGAGTACGAAAAATTAACAGAAGAGAAAAAGAAAAATATTAAAACCTATGGAACAATACTAAAAGAAAAAATATCTTCTTGTGAAGTTGAAATAAGAGAACTTGATGCAAAAATTGAGAAATTATATATGGATAGATTAGATAATGTAATTAGTATTGACACCTATCAAAAAATTTCGTCCAAATTAGAACAACAAAAAGAGAATTTACAATCTGTTGTTTCTGAATTAACTAATTCTTTAATTACTTACGAAGATAATCATTCTATGGATAAAATATTGGAAACAAATCAAATTGTAAAGGAATACCAAAAGAGTAGAAAAAAATTAGATAGGAATCTGATATTGAAGTTAGTAGATAGAATAGAAATCCATGAAGATAGAACTATTGATTTATTCTTGAAACTAAAGCCATTACAAGATGTTCAATAGTTTCTTATAACATATTGTCTATTGTATTACAAATTATGATTTGTACCAATTGGTGTAGTTAAAATAACACCTGCGCATGATCCAAATGACTATGAAGTTGGTTTAAGACATAATCTAGAATGTATTACTATTATGAATGATGATGCTACTTTAAATGAGTTAGTACCTGAAAAATATCAAGGGCTAGATAGGGATGATGCAAGAAAGCTAGTTGTCAAAGACTTAGAAGAGTCAGGATTACTTTTAAGTGTTGAACCAATTACACATGAGGTTGGGCATTCGGAAAGAACAGACGCTATAATAGAACCAATGGTTAAAGCTCAATGGTTTGTTAAGATGCGCCCTTTAGCAGATTTAGTTTTAGATAATCAAAAGAATAGTAGTACTAAAGTGCATTTTGTGCCTCATCGTTATGAAAAAACAATGAATCATTGGATGGAGATAACTTATGACTGGTGTATATCAAGGCAACTTTGGTGGGGTCATAGAATCCCTGCTTGGTACAAAGGTGATGAGGTATATGTTGGTATCTCTGCACCTAAAGGCGAAGGTTGGATACAAGATGAAGATGTTTTAGATACTTGGTTTTCTAGTGCTCTATGGCCATTTGCTACCTTAGGTTGGCCTAATAATACTAAATTATTAGAAAGATATTATCCAAACAATACTTTAGTAACTGGTTATGATATTATTCCTTTTTGGGTTAATAGAATGACTTTCCAAGGTGAAGAGTTACTAGGTAAAAGACCATTTGAACATTGTCTAATTCATGGGTTAATTCGTGATAAACAAGGAAGAAAATTTTCTAAGAGTTTAGGAAATGGTATAGATCCATTTGATATGGTAAAGGAATATGGGGCTGATGCTTTAAGATATTACCTTGCTACAGATGTTTCAAATGGTACAGATATGCGTTTTGATGAAGATAAAATTAAAGCTAACTGGAACTTTATTAATAAAATATGGAATGCTTCTAAATTTGTTTTAATGAATACTGAAAGCCTTACAAGTATTACTTTAGGTAATTTAAAAGAAGAAGATAAATGGCTTCTTACTAAATATACAAATACAGTTAAAGATGTAAAAAAATTCATGGATAAATTTGAGTTTAATAATGCTGGGTCTTTAATATATAACTTTACTTGGGAATGTTTCTGTGATAACTATATTGAAATGGCTAAATTTAATTTAGATGATAATACTACTAAGAGTGTTTTAGTATATGTTCTAACAGGTATTTTAAAAATGTTACATCCTTTTATGCCATTTGTTACCGAAGAAATTTATAGTAAATTAAGTATAAAAGAAACTGAATCTATTATGATGAGTACTTATCCTAAAGGAGAAAAAAAGTATATTTTTAATACTGAAGAAGAATTAATAGATGATGTAATTAACTTTGTTCGTAGTTATCGTAATTTAAAAGTTACTAATAATATACCAAAAGATGCAAAAGTATTATTTAATACAGAGTATGACACCACTTTAATAGTAAATTTATTAAAATTAAATGATCACGTTATTACTAAGAGTTTAGAACTAGATAATTATATGGTTAACTCTAAATTTATTAAGGCTACTGTTTTTTATACGAAAGTAGAAAGTGAGACAGATATTGCTAAAAAAGAGAACTTAATTAAAACTTTAGAGGCTTCTATTTTAAGAAGAAGAAAATTGTTAAGTAATGAAAATTATGTTAATAAGGCACCTAAAGAAGTAGTAGAAAAAGATAGAGAAAAACTAGTTCAAGAAGAAGAACAATTAAGGGAATTAAAGAAAGATTAAAAGTATAGGACTATTTAATGTAGTCCTTTTTTATTGGATTAAAAAGAAAAGAATAATACTTATAATTGTAGCTATAACGCGGCCTTTTAAAAAACTTAAATAAGAAATTAAAGTATCACTTATTATGCCTTTTACTTGTAAGTGTATGGATAAACCACCAAAATTAATAAATATAATAGCAAGTAAGGCTTTAAGACTTATATTAATGTTTCTTGTACCTAATTCGTAAAGGCCACTTGTAAGTTCTAAAAGTCCGGTTAAAATAATGTTTTTACTTGGGTTAATTAAAGAGCCAATAATATAAAATATTGTAATAACACCTAAAATCATTAATAAAGTGTTCATGGCATTTTTAATACTATTAATAAAGTAAGTACCAAATTCTTCTTTAATTGTCTTGTTATCTAAAAGGGCTATATCTATAGTTTTACGTGAAAATATGCCTATTAAAGTATTAACAATGTAAGGCATAATAAATATAGGCAGTATTATCTTTTTATTGTCTTTAAAAATAAATGTTAGCATAGTATATAAAAATAAGGGATTCGCAAAGTAACTAAAACTTAGAAATTTATTAGCTTCATTAAGAGATATCTTTTTTTCTAAGTATAACTTTTTTAAGACATAGACATTTGTTGGAGTGCCAGAAAATAAAGAAATAATAAAAATAAAGGGACCATAGGAAGATGAGTGAAAGATAATCTTAAAAAATTTACCTAAACTTTTAGCAAATAATAATGGTAAATCAAAATATAAAAGAATATCACAGATAATTAGCATAGGTAGTAAACTTGGATAGACACGGGTTACAAATAAAATGCATGACGTTATAACACTTTCATTAATAATAGGCATATTTATAAATAATAAGATCATGAAAATAAGAGATAAGCCTAAAAATAATTTGTTTTTCATATTAAGAATATATGTTTTATATTTAGGTTTATACATTATATAATGTGTCAAATACACAAGATCTTCACATATAATTAGTTTCTTTTTGCTATAATTAATTAAGGTGATGATAAATTGGTAAAGATACGTGATGAAATAATAAATTTTTTTAAAGAAAATATTAAGTTTTTAGTTTTACTTATTACTTTAGTTCTTTTGTTTACTATTGAACTTCCTTATAAAGTATATGCTCCAGGGGGGATGGTGGAATTATCAAAAAGAGTAAGCGTTAAAAATGGCTATGAAACAAAAGGTACTTTTGGTATGGCTTATGTTTCTATGATAAAGGGGAGTATTCCATATTTGTTACTTTCTTATGTAGTACCTGATTGGGATATTGTTAGCGATGCAAAGATAAAGTATGATAATGAAACAATGAAAGAGAGAATAGAGGCTGACAAGATTTTAACAGAGCAATCTATTTCTAGTGCTATAATAGCGTCTTATACTTTAGCTGGTAAAAGCGTTAAAGTAAATGAGGAAGTAGTACATATAACTTATATTGATGAACAGGCTAATACTGATTTAAAAGTGCTTGATATAGTTAAAAGTGTTGAAGGACACAATATTAAAAATACTAAAGAATTAAAAGAATTATTAAATAATTATCAAGCTGGTGATAAAGTAGTATTTAAGGTTTTAAGGGGTGGTAAAGAAATAAATGCAGCGGCTACTCTTTATGATAGTGGGGATGGGGCTAAAGTAGGGGTTATGCTTACAGAAACATATGATATTATAGAAACACCCGATTGTAGTGTTACAATGAAACAAAGTGAGTCTGGTCCTTCTGGAGGCTTAATGATGAGTTTACAAATATATAATGATTTAACAGAGAAAGATATTACTAAGGGTAAAAAGATTATTGGTACTGGTACGATTGATAATGATGGCACTGTCGGGGCAATAGGTGGAGTTAAATATAAATTAATTGGCGCAGCTAGAAAACATGCTGATATTTTTCTTGTACCAACGGATAATTATGAAGAAGCAATAAGCGTTAAAGAAAGTCATAATCTTGATATTAATATTATTGCAGTAAGTACTTTAAAAGATGCAATAGAAGCTTTAGAAAAAAGTTAGATGGGTGATAATATGGGTAATTATATTAATGAATTATTAAAAGAGCTAAATATAGATATAAGTTATTATGAAAAAAATGTTTTAGAAAAAGATTCTTTTTTAGAAGAATTAAAAAAACAAATTGTTAAATATAGTAGTATTTATGAGACAAGTAGTGAGTTAGAAAAAGAGAGTATTAAACATAATCTTACTAGATACTATAATTTACTTTATTATATTAATGCTAAAAAGAATAAAGAAAGAATGTATGTACTAGATAATGAATTACAAAGGATACCTAATATATTTATATTAGATGATAAACCTACTAGATTTAGTATTGATGAGTCTATTCTTGCTAATTTAGACATAGAAAAAGGACTTAGTAATGATGAGGCTTTGACTCTCCTTCAGTGGGTTGTTAATAATGCAAGGGATAACTTGGGATTGGCTTATAAACAAGATAAGTCTAGTTGCAGTGTATATTCTAATGATGATTTATCAGGGGCTTGTGGTTTAAGTCAATACTTAACTCTTTATCCTTTACAAAAATTAGGACTACAAGTAACTATAAATAATGTTGGTGATGCATCTATTATAAGACATGCTTATGGCACAGTTTTAATTCCTATTAATGAAGATGGGAAAATAATTAACAAGAGGTTTTTAATTGATTGCACATATAGACAATTTTTTCTTTTAAGAAACAATCTTATAAGTAATTATATTAATAGTACGCCAGATATTGGCTTCTTTGTAAAAGAAAGTGAGGAAGAGACTAGGCTTGCTAAAGAGCTATTAAGTAATGGTTTTACTGATGGGGGAAAAGAGGCTTTAAGTCTTTATTTAAAACCGTTTTATGCTTGTTCTCTTACTATGGATAAAGTCTTTAAATTAGATAAATTATTTAATGAGTTAGATATTTTAGATATTGTATTAAATAAGGGTGAAGAATTTGATTATGATGAAGAGGAAGTATTAAGTTGGGGGATGAATATAGAATTACCTACTCATTCTTCTAAGAAAAAATAATTATAAATTTTAAGACTTACTACGATACTATATTCTTTCTTGTATAGAATAAGGCTATTTATCTCATAAATAATATGGGTGATTAAATGGCAAAATACAAAGTTACAATAACGGGAGTTAATACTAGTAATTTGAAAGTTTTAAAAATGGAAGAGCAAACCCGTTTATTTAAACTTATGCAACAAGGTAGTAAAGAGGCTAAAGAAATGTTAATTGAAGGTAATTTGAAATTAGTTTTAAGTATTATTCAAAAGTTTAAAAACCAAAATTATAATTTGGATGATTTGTTTCAAGTAGGAGTAATTGGTCTTATTAAAGCTATTGATAACTTTGATTTATCATATAATTTGAAACTTAGTACTTATGCTACACCACTTATTATTGGGGAAATTAAAAAATTTACTAGAGAAAATACAAGTTCTATTCGGGTTAGCAGGGGTACTAAAGAATTTGCCTATCAAATACTAAATTTTAAAGAAGAATATATGAGTAAATATGGTATAGAGCCTTCTATTAATGATTTAGAAAAGCATTTTAATGCTTCATCTTATCAAATTAGACAAGCTTTAATGTCATTAAAAGAACCAGTAAGTATTTTTGAACCAATATATAATGATGGAGGGGAAGCTATATATCTTGCTGATAAGCTTAGTGACGATACTAATTTAAATAATAATAAAGATGAATTATTACTTTTAAAGAAAGCCCTTTATAAATTGAAAGAAAGAGAAAAAAATATATTAATGGAACGTTTTTTTGTTGGTAAGACCCAAATGGAATTAGCAAAGACTTTAAATATAAGTCAGGCTCAAGTATCGAGGATTGAAAAAAGTGCTTTAAAAAATATGCGTAAATTAATGAAATAATTACTTAAAAGGGTTTTCTAAATTCAAATTTTTTTGTATACTTATTATGTGGTGATTGTATGAAAGAAAAAAATATTTATATAGTTATGGGGGTTTTAGTTTTATGTCTTTGTTTGGGTGGGAGTTTATTTTTTAGTAAAGATTTTAAGAGTAATCCAAAAGAGGATAAGGCCTCTTTTTATAGTGATATTTCTATAAATGATGAAGCTGTTTTAGAATTATATCAGAATACTATGGCTAGTGATGAACTTTCTTTTAATTATGACTTGTTAAAAAATAATGTTATTACTAATTCTTATATGATTGGGTCTGGTCTTGCTAAGGCTTTAAGGGATAACGTAAAAATGCCTATATCTAGTAGTGAAATAAATTTATATATTAGAAAAATATTTGGGGATGTAAAAGTTCATTATGAAGATATTTTATTAAATGGTCAAAAATATAGTTTTGATTCTGATAAAGATGAATATGTTATTAAGGAAATGGATGATTATAGTAAGACGGATAAAATATTAAGTAAACTTGTTAGTGCTAAAAAAAGTACGACTGAATATATTTTAACTATAAAAATGGTCGTGGTAAATAATGCAAACAATAATGTTTATAGTGATATTGATTGTACTAATATTATTGATAATAGAGAAAATATTAATATAGATGATTATTTAGATGAAGCAAGTACTTATAATTATCATTTTACTTTTAATGGGGAAACTTTTGTTTTAACTAGTGTTACTAAATAGATACTCTTTATGAGTATTTTTAATTTGCGTACATATCATTTTTCGGTTATAATTTAAGTGCACTATAATATGAAAGAAGGATAGTATGAAAAAAATAATTTTAATAGATGGTAATAATTTAATATTTCGTAGTTATTATGCTACTGCTTATTCTGGTAATCTTTTAAAGAACTCTAAGGGAATGCCTACTAATGCCTTATATGGTTTTGTAAATATGATTAATAAGATAATTGCTGATGAAAATCCTACTTATATGGCGGTTGCTTTTGATATTGGTAAAAATTTTCGAAAAGAAAAATATGCCTTTTATAAAGAAGGAAGGAAAAAAACACCAGATGAACTTCATATGCAAGAGCCTTATGCTAGACGCCTTTTACATGCAATGGGTATACCTTATTTTGAACTATGTCCTTATGAAGCTGATGATATAATTGGTACACTTGCCAAAATGGTTGAAGAAGATAAAACTTTTGTGGGAACAATTGTATCTTCAGACCGGGATTTATTACAGCTTATTAGTCCTGAAGTAGAAATGAAACTTTTAAAGCAAAAAGACTATATTCGATATAGCAAAGAAACATTTACACTAGATTATGGCATAGATCCCATTAAAATCATTGATTTAAAAGCCCTTGCAGGAGATGCTTCTGATAACATTCCGGGGGTTAAAGGAATAGGTGAGAAGACAGCACTTAATCTTTTACAAACTTATGGTAGCCTAGAAAGCATTTATGAAAATATTAATAAGATAAAAGGTAAAACCAAAGAAAAATTACTAACTGATAAAGATAACGCTTTTATGAGTAAAGAAATTGCTACGATTTATAAAGAAGTTCCACTAGCAATAAATAGTCTAGAAGATCTTAAAATAACTCCTCCTAATGAAGAAGAACTTAGAAGTTTGTATGATGATTTAGAGTTTTATTCCTTATTAAAAGGGGTAAAAAAAACTAGTGAAATGGTTCCTCATGAATACTTTGCTATATCTTCTATAAGTGAGATAGAAGATGCAGATGAATATGCTTTTTATTTAGAACTTGATGATTATAATTATCATACGGGAAATATTTTGGGAATGAGTATTTCTACTAAAAATAAAAATTATTTTGTTAGAAATGAGTTAATTAAAGATGCACTAGATTATTTAGATGGTAAAGTTCTTTATACATATGATTTAAAAAAGAATATTGTGGCTTTAGAAAAAATGGGTATTACTTGTCCTATTATTAATACTGATTTAATGATTCTTTATGCTCTTCTTGAAGATACTAGTAAAGATGATATAGCTTATTATATGACTAATAAAGGTTATGAAGTAACATTTTTGGATACTTTATATAAGAAAAAAGATTTTAGTTCTTTAGAAAAAGATATTACATTAAAATCAAGTTTTATTTTTGCTAGCCGTGATGAAGCTATTTTAACACTTAAAAGAGATGATATGTATGAATTATTTATGAGTATTGAGATGCCTCTTGCGAGGGTTCTTGCTAAAATGGAAATGACAGGTGTTAAAGTTGATTTGAGTGTTTTAGAAAATATGGGTGTTACATATAAAGAACGGTTAGAAAATATTACTCGGGAAATATATGAACTTGCTGGTAAGACATTTAATATAGCTAGTCCTAAACAGTTAGGAGAGGTTTTATTTATTGACCTTGGTTTACCTGGGGGGAAGAAAACACAAAAAGGCTATAAAACTGATGTTAAAGTTTTACATAAATTAAGAGAGAAACATCCGATAATTGATAAGATTTTGGAATATCGTAATATTAGTAAAATTTATAGTACATATATTGAAGGACTTGAGGCATATATTTTAAGTGATGGTAAGATTCATACCATTTTTAAGCAAAATTTTGCTCGAACAGGGCGTTTATCTTCTACGGAACCAAACTTACAAAATATACCGGTTCGGGATGATGAAGGTAAAAAAATAAGACAAGCTTTTCTTCCTAGTAATGACTTATTTTTAAGTGCTGATTATAGTCAAATAGAACTTCGTATTTTAGCACATATATCTGGATCTAAAGAACTTCAAGAAGCATTTATAAATGATGCTGATATTCATACAAAAGTAGCAAGTGATATTTATGGTGTAAGTGAAGATATGGTTAGTAAGAAAATGCGTAGTACTGCTAAAGCTGTTATATTTGGTATTGTTTATGGTATTAGTGGTTATGGTTTAGGGGAAAACTTAGAAATAAGTCCTAAGGAAGCTAAAGAATTTATTAGTAAATACTATGAGCTTTATCCAGGGGTTAAAAAATATATGGATGAAATAGTTGTGGAAGCAAAGGAAGAAGGCTCTGTAAGAACGTTATTTAATAGAAGAAGAACAATTCCGGAACTTGATAGCACTGAATATATGGTAAGGCAGATGGGGGAGAGAATTGCTCTTAATACCCCAATTCAGGGCACTAGTGCGGATATTATTAAAAAAGCTATGGTTGAAATAGATAAAGAATTTAAAGATAAAAATATTCAAAGTAAAATGATCTTACAAGTTCATGATGAGTTAATATTTGATGTTATTGAAAGTGAAAAGAAAATAGTTGAAGAAATTGTAAAAAGAGTAATGACTAGCACTATTAGTCTTTCTGTACCATTAAAGGTGAGTGCAGATTATGGTAAGAATTGGTATGATATAAAATAAAAGGAGAAAATATTATGATTAAAAATAAACCAGTAATTGGAATAATTCCAACTTATAATTTAACTAATGAGGCTAATGATCCGTATGCTGATCGGGCATCTTTCGTTAGGATGTATGAAGAAAAAATAACTAAAAGTGGTGGTATTGCTATTGGCTTATTAAGTCAAAATATTACCGACTGCTTAAGTATTTGCGATGGTTACGTTTGGCCAGGTGGAACTAAAATATGGCCTGATTTCTTTCCTGTTATTGAAGACGCAATTAAAAATAAAAAGCCTCTTTTAGGAGTCTGTCTTGGTATGCAAGCAATTGCCACGTACTTCAATTTAGTAGATGCCAATAAAAGTAATCCGGATTTGAAACAAGAAGATTTGATAAAACTTTTAAAGGATACGGATTATTATGTAAGAGTTCTTAATGATCCATCTAATCACAATTTTAATGTTACTAAAGAAAGTAGTACGATTGCATCTGCTCGTCACGAAATAAACGTTTTAAAAGATAGCTTATTATATAGCATATATGGCAAAGAAAAAATGCAAGTTGTAAGTCTTCATTCTTATGTTGTTCCTAATATTTGTGATACCTTAAAAGTAACTGCCAAGGCCGTTGATAATGTTAATGAATGTGTTGAATACACTAAGGACGGAGCTTTAATAATAGGACTTCAATTTCACCCAGAAATAGAGAGTGATAGTCTGGTTTTTGAATGGCTTATTCATGCTTGCTATAATAAAAGTATGATCCTTGTAAATAAAGAAAATGCAATTCCTGCATCTTACGAGCCTAAAATTGTTCGTTATAATTCTAAATATCCTGAATGTATAAATGATGGTGATATCGCCCTTATGGCTTATGATGCTTGGCTTTCTTTAAAAGAAGAAATGCACAAAAGAGGATTTAATATTGATGTTGAAAGTGCTTATAGACCTCATGCACTACAAGAGAAAATATTTAATGAAAATAAAGAAAAATATGGTATAGAACATACTTTAGTTTTTGTGGCTAAACCTGGTTATTCTGAACATGAAACAGGTCTTGCCATTGATATCTGTCTTGAAAAAGATGGACACTGGTACAACGAATTTGCAGATGAATTTACTGAATGCTATAAGGTGCTACATGAGATATGCGCTTGTTATGGCTTTATCTTACGTTATCCAGAAGGCAAAGAAGAGATAACTGGGTATCATTACGAACCTTGGCATCTCAGATACTTAGGTGATATAAATGTTTGCAAAGAAATAATGACAAATTCTAGTACCTTAGAAGAATATTACTTAAAAAGAAATAAAATTAAGAACATCTAGTTTATGAAAGCTAAATGTTTCTTTTTTATTGGATAAAACTCTTTTATTGAATTGTGATATAAAAGGCCTTGAAATAAAGAATTAAATTTTGTAAAATTAAAGAAGAATAGGAGAGATAAATCATGAAGTATAAATTC
>URPE01000002.1 GCA_900549625.1 uncultured Mycoplasmatota bacterium | reverse complement strand
AGTATACCTATTAGTATACCTAGAATTATGAGTATTTTATTTGTCTTATTCTTTTCTTTTTTCATAACTATTACCTATTCATATCTTGGACTATATACTATTATCCATACTATAACAATAGTATACCCCCCCCCCCAGGCATTTGTCAAGAAAAAAATGCCACAAACATTATTTGTGACATTAGTCAGTTGATTTGATAATAATATGTCTTTCTGGTTCTGTACCAACACTTTCAGTTGAAATGCCTTTAAAATTGGCTAGTTTATTATGAATTATTCTTCTTTCATAAGAATTCATATTTTCTAGGGCAACATCTACTTTAGTATCCCTAACTTCTTTAGCTATTTTAACAGCCATTCTTTCTAAGGCCACAATTTTTTTTTCTTTATAGTTCTCAACATCTAGAACTACCTTAGGATAAAATCCCCATTCAATATTGACTTTGTTTTTAACAAGTGTTTCTAAAGCACCTAAAGTTTTACCATTTTTACCTATTAAAGCACTGTTGTTATTAGAATACATTGTTATATAATATGTATCATTTTCTTTACTTGTTTCAAAATTTACTTGAAGGCCTAACCCTTCCACTACTTCTTTTAGATAATCTTTTATTTCTGTGATTAAATCTGTTTCTCTAATAGCTGTTACCTCATAAATTTTAGTTTTAAAAATTTTTCCACTTTCACGTTCTTTACTTTTATAAATAATTTTTTCAGTTGCTAGTTTGTTTTTAGCATTCTCAACTGCTTCTATTAATGTTTTTGCTTCTATTACTACAGACATATTATTCACTTCTTTCTAGAGCTTTTCTTTTCTTTATGTTTTACTTCAATTACTTTTTTATCTCTTTGTTCTTCTTTATCTAGGATTTTTTTGATAATGATATTTTGAATAACCGCAAAGCCATTTACTACTATCCAATAGAATGCAATAGCAGTTGGCAAGCTAAATGAAGCAATAGAAATACTTATTATCATAAACATAAACATAAAGTTCATTTGTTTCATCATTTCATTGTTTTGGCCACTTTTCATCGTGTTTTTGAATGATATATATGTTGTTGCAACGATTAAGAATATTAAAACAATATAGATATATTCGCCCTGGCTTAGTCCTTTCCATGGTGTCATACCTAAATGCATTCCAAACAAAGTGCCCTCAAAGATAGCTGGAACTTCATTAATTGCAGCTAGAAAAGCAAAGAATAAAGGAATTTGAATTAAAGCTACAACACACCCAGATACAGGATTAATTTTATATTTTTGATAAACCATCATCATTTCTTGACTTTTTGCCATCATGGAATCATTATCTGTTTTATTAGCATATTTCTTTTCAATACGGGCTATTTCAGGTTGGGCTTTTTGCATGTTATTAGATTGACGCATACTTTTTAGAGAAAATGGTAGTAAAATCAAACGGATTAATAAACCAATAAGCATGACAGAGATACCGAAATTGTTAAATAAGTACCCTACTTTTAAAATAATTAAAGCAAGCGGTCTAACTAGTAATGCTTCCCATAAGCCATTGTATTCATTAGATGATAATGTGAAATTTTCACAAGTTGGCAACTTATCTACTGGTGTTTTTAATTGACTTTCATTTTCTTTATATATCTTATATAATTCTGAATCTTCTTTTGGCTGACATAAAATGTTTTTTTGTACACTTTGACCAGTCACTTCATTCACTAATACTTGCCCTTTTTCATCTTTTAAGTAATCGTTATTACCACAGCCACTTGTTAGAAAAATGATCCCTATTAAGGCAAGGGCTAATATTTTATTTTTTTGTTTCATAAGTTCTCCTTTTTTTGATTAAATTTTGAAAACTATCCCTTAATTCTTCAAAAGATAAATTATTGGTGTTTTCTTTTAGTATTATAATATAATCTTCATTAAACGGCAAATCTTTTTTATATTCATCTAAAATTACACGCATTCTTCTTTTTACTTTGTTTCTAACTACCGCATTACCAATTTTTTTGCAAACAGCAATACCAAAATGTGGATAACTATATTTGCTTTTCCTTATATATATACTAATATCATGATTCTTTAGGTAATATGCATTTTTTATCATATCAGTAAATTCATCATGTTTTTTAATCATTTCTATTTTCTTCATATGCCCTCCATTAAATAAAAAGCCACATAAAAAATGTGGATAATTATTTACAAAGTTCTTTACGACCTTTTTTTCTTCTGTTTTTTAATATGTTTGTTTCTTTACGAGCAAAGAAGCCATGTTTTTTTGCTCTTCTTCTTTTATTTGGTTGATATGTACCTTTTTTCATAGTTTTCCCTCCTTCATTAAAGCTCCCTTATTATATAATTAAAAAATAGTAAAAGTCAATCTTTTTCGCATATTCTTGGTAGTCTTGGAGTAAAAGTAGTTTTTTTGGTTTTGGTTAATAATTTAAGACTTTGTGGATAAGCGTTTATAAATTGATAGTGAGTTTCATGATAAACGGTTAAATTGTGAATAAGTATCAACATTTAACTCAGCAAAATTTTCTTTTATTATGGTCTTTTTTTATGAGTTATTAACATATGCACCTAGTGTTGATAACTTTTATACACTATATACACATTTTAACATTTATGTTCATTTAAAATTTGTGGATAATGTGGATAACTGTATTTTTGCTAGGTTTTATAAGGCTTATTTTGTTGATAAGTTGTGAAAAGTTTGTGAATACGAAATTTATGCTTTCCATTCATAGGAAAAAAGTGTAGAATATTGTTGACTTAACGTTGAAGTGGGGTGGTTTAATGGACGAGAAGGATCTTTGGCAATCTGTACTTAATGAAATAATACCTGAGGTTAACTCTGCGTCTTTTCATGCCTGGTTTAACGATTTAAAACTAATTAAAATTAGGGATAACAAAGTTTATATCCAAGTACCAATGGAAATTCATAAAAGAATACTAACAACTAACTACTATAATTTAATAGATGATGCTTTTTATAAAATTACTAATCATAATTATGAATTTGAATTTTTACTGAAAGAAGAAATAACTGATGAGTTATATGACGTTAAACAAATTGTGGATAATGTGGATAACTTTAATATTCTAGTTAAAGAAGAGAAGAAAGTACCCGTTATTGATGAACTTTGGGAATCTAACTTAATACCAGAATTAAATTTTGATAATTATATGGTTGGAGATTCTAATAGACTTGCTAAAACAGCCGGAATGATCGTGGCGGAGCAGCCTGGTAAAGTGCATAACCCCTTATTTATATATGGTAAAAGTGGACTTGGTAAAACCCATTTAATGCATGCGATTGGTAATTATATTGTTAATCATTCTAAAAAGAAAGTGCTTTATACTACTAGTGAAATGTTTAAAGATGATTATATTAACATTATTAATAATGAAAATAAAAATAGTATACAAGTCGCCGCGGATTTTAAGAAAAAGTATCGTGAGGTAGACGTGCTTATAATCGATGATATACAGTATTTAGTTGGGGCAGAGAAGACTCAGCAAGAGTTTTTTCACACGTTTAATGCTCTTCATCAGGCAAATAAACAAATTATTATAAGTTCTGATAGAAGTCCAGATGATTTAAAATTACTTGAAGAACGACTTAGAAGCCGATTTATGTGGGGGCTTCCTGTTGATATTTATCCACCTGACTTTGAACTACGATGTAAGATTATAAGAGCTAAACTTAAAAATATGACTATTTCAACGAGAATTGATGAAAATGTTATTGAATATATCGCTAATAACTGTGAAAATGACGTACGATTCTTAGAAGGGGCTTTAAATAGATTAATGGCTTATACAGCCATGATTGTGCCGGAGAAAGTTGATTTAAATTTTGCAGTTGAAGCACTTGGAGATTATGTTAATAAGAACATTTATAAGACAAATAGTATTGAAGGTGTTCAAAAAGCAGTAGCTGACTACTTTAATATTAGAATAGAAGATTTAAAAGGGAAGAGGCGTAGTGCTGATATAGCATATCCTAGGCAAATTGCTATGTATTTAGCAAGACAACTAACAGAGGAAAACCTTAACCGAATTGGTCTTGAGTTTGGTGGACGGGATCATTCGACAGTTATCCACGCTTGTGATAAAATTGCTATGGATATAAAGACAAATATGACTCTCCAAAAAGAGATAAAGGAGATACAGAATAAGATGTAATGTGAATAAGTTTTTTGTAATGTGGAAAGTTATCAACGACAAAAAATGACAATAAACGCTTTATTTATCGTAACTTACAAAAGTTATCCACATTATCCACCGTATTATTAATAATAATATATAATATATAATATATAATATATAAAATAAGAAAGAGGGAATGAAAATGAAATTTTCAATTGAAAAAAATATATTGTTAGAAAATTTAAATAATGTTGTAAGAGGTATTAGTACTAAAAATGTTATACCTGTATTAAATGGTATTAAATTTGAATTAAAAGATGATGGTCTTACTTTAATGGCTAGTGATAGTGAACTTACTATTGAATCATTTATTGAAAGTAAATTAATTAAAAATATTGAAAGTACAGGAACTATCATTATTAGTAGTAAGTATATTCTTGATATTATTAGAAAGATGCCAAGTGATATTATTAATTTTGAAATGCAAGATAGTTTAAAAATTAAAATTTATTCTGATTTTAACCAATATAATCTTAATTGCTTAGATCCTAATGATTATCCAAATATTAAGTTGATAACTCATAAAGACCCGGTTACAATCAAGGCTGACATTTTAAAAGAAGTTATAAACCAAACTAGCTTTGCGATATCAAGTCAAGAATTAAGACCTATATTAACTGGTTTAAATCTTAAAATAAATGGTGACTTAATGGAAGTTATCGCTACTGATTCTTATCGATTAGCTAAGAAAAACATAAAACTTGAACAACCTAGTTTAGTAGATGTTAATATTGTTATTCCTGGTAAAAACGTAGTTGAACTTGAACATATATTGGTAGATGATGATGAAGTATCAATGAATGTATTTAATAATAGAGTATTATTTGAGTACAAAAATTTGAAATTTCAAACTAATATTTTATCTGGTAATTATCCTAATACATCAAATTTAATTCCTACTGAATTTGAAATTATCGTTCAAGCAAAAAAAGCTGAATTTATGGGAGCTGTTGATAGAGCGGCATTACTTACACAAGGAAAAGACAAAAATATTATTAAAATGAAAATAGAAAATAAGGAAATGGTCATTAATTCTTTTGCTTCAGAAATTGGTAAAACTGAAGAAAAAGTACAAATTGATACTGATGAAAAAAGTAATATCGATATTTCATTTAGTGCTAAATATATGATGGATGCTTTAAAAACAATTAAAGATGAAGAAATTTTGATTCTTTTAAATAATGATGTTAAACCAATAGTTATTAAATCACTTACTGATGAATCATTAATTCAACTTATTTTACCAATAAAAACTTTTTAATAGCCAAAAGGCTATTTTTTTTTTGCAATTTTGTGTTTGTTCGACAAAAAACGCGTATTCTTTATGTTATTCTAGAGTCAATTTATTGTTTTGGGGGGGAATATTTATGGATGAATACATAATACATATGTGGACACTTGCATTGGTTCCAGTTGGTGAATTTTGTACGGAGGTTTATGAACAAAATGGCATTATATCTATTAATGAAAGTTGTACAAAAATCATTGAAAATAGCTGTTTATTTTATGGCAGTACATTAGAGGGAAGACGAAAAGGAACGGAAAGCATGATTGGTGTTAGGTATAAAGCACCAATTATAATAGAAGAGAGTAATGAACTTATCTTTTTTCCAACGGCATCTACAAAGGCAAATAAAAGTGCTTGGATATTACTTAGTGCGGTGAAAAATTATTATGTTGATAACAATATTTTGATTTTAGAACTATATAATAGACAGAAAATATACCTAAATTATTCATATGGTGTTATTGATAATCAAATTTTACGATCGACACGGTTAGAAAGTACTTTAAGAGGGCGAAAAAATGCAAAAAAACGTTTTAATCAGGGCTTAGATATGGTATAATGTATCTAGGTATAGGAGTATTATTATACCTATATTTTTTCTGAAAATTAAAATTAAGGGGCAAAAATATGAAGATTGAATTTTTAAAGTTATTGAATTTTAGAAATTATACAAATTTATCAGTGTCTTTTCATTCGTCCCTCAATATAATTTATGGAAAAAATGGGTCGGGAAAGACAAATTTAGTAGAAGGAATATATGTTCTTGCTTTAACTAAAAGCTTTCGAACCACTGGTGATAAGACATTACTTTTAGATGGTGCATCAGTTTGTAAGATCGAAGGTAATGTTAATAACCGTTTTTCGGCTAATTATCGTATTTATCTTAGTAAAGATGGTAAGAAAGTAAAGATAAATCAAACTAAGATTCAAAAATTAAGTGATTATATTTCGAAAATAGCTATTGTTTTGTTTCATCCTGATGATTTAAGGTTTATTAAGGATACTCCAAGTACCAGACGGAAAAATTTAAATATTTCTATTTCGTTAATGAATACACTTTATTTAAATTATTTAAATCAATATAATAAGTTATTGAAACAAAGAAATGCTTATTTAAAACAAATGATTATAAATCATAATCAAGGTTCTTCTTATTTGCATATTTTAAACAATAAACTTATAGATATGGGTTATTTTGTTTATGAAAAAAGAAAGGAATATGTTGATAACATTAATACATATTTAAATGATTTTTATGAGAGAATAACCGGAAGTTTGGGATTAAGGATGCAATATATTTCTTTTTATGATAATAAAACCAAAGAAGAAATATACTTAAGTATGCAAAATAATTTAAAAAAAGATCTTATGCTTGGTAAAACCCTTTTAGGAGTTCACACTGATGATTTAAAATTTACTTTAAATGGTAAAGATTTAAAAGATTATGGTAGTGAAGGCCAGCAAAAGAATGCAATAATTGCTTATAAATTCAGTGAATTAGAATTATTTAAAGAGAAAAAAGGTGTATATCCAATATTGATTTTAGATGATTTGTTTAGTGAATTAGATGAAGAAAAGATTACTAATATTTTAAGGATGTTAAGTCCAAAGTGGCAAACATTTATTACAACTACTGATTTAAAGATTTTTTCTAATTTAAGAGATTCTTCATATAAACAAATTAAAATTCAAGATGGAATGATTGTAGAGGAGAGTGAACATGGAAGAGAATGAAAAAGTTACCCATTATGGTGATAATGATATTCAAGTTTTAGAAGGTCTTGAAGCGGTTAGAAAAAGACCAGGTATGTATATCGGAAATACTAATGAAGCTGGGTTACACCATTTAGTTTGGGAAATTGTTGATAATGCTGTTGATGAGGCTTTAGCTGGATATTGTGATGATATTGAAGTTGAAATTGGTAAAGGAAATGTTATTACAGTTAAAGATGATGGTCGTGGTATGCCAACAGGAACTAATGCTAAAACTGGTTTATCAACAATTGAAACAATTTTTACTGTATTACATGCCGGTGGTAAATTTGGTGGCGGTGGCTACAAAGTAAGTGGTGGTTTACATGGTGTTGGTGCTAGTGTTGTAAACGCTTTATCTGATTGGCTTGAGGTTAGAGTTTATCGTGATGGAAATGTTTATTTTATGCGTTTTGAAAATGGTGGGCATCCAGTAGAACCTTTAAAAATTATTGATAAATGTAGCCAAGAAAGAACTGGTACAACCGTTACTTTCCATGCAGACCCTTCTTGTTTTGAAACAACTATTTATAATTGGGATATTTTGCATAAAAGATTACAAGAAATGGCTTTTTTAAATAAAGGAATAAGAATTACTTTAATTGACCATAGAGAAGATGAAAGAAAAGAGATTTTCCATTATAATGGTGGGATTATTGAATATGTAAATATGTTAAATAAAAATAAACAACCAATATTTGATGATGTTGTTTATGTTGAGGGAAGAGAAGATGATATTTTAATTGAAGTTGCAATGCAATACAATGATTCTTATAACTCACAAATATATTCATTTACTAATAATATTCACACTACTGAAGGTGGAACACATGAAGATGGTGTTAAACAAGCTTTAACGAGAGTAATTAATAATTATGCTAAACAAGCTAAAATTTTAAAAGATAATGATGATAGTATAACAGGAGAAGATACTAGAGAAGGGCTTGTTATGATTGTTTCTTGTAAACACCCTAATCCTCAGTTTGAAGGTCAAACCAAAACAAAACTTGGTAATAGTGAGGTAAGAAAAATAGCAAGTGACGTTTTTGGTAATGGGCTTGAACGATTCTTGATGGAAAATCCTGATGCTGCAAGGGCAATTGTAGAAAAATGTATGACCGCTTCTAGAGCAAGACTTGCCGCAAAAAAAGCAAGAGAGCTTACTAGAAGAAAAGGGGATTTGGATGTTACTAATTTCTATGGAAAGTTATCAGATTGCAAAAGCAAGGACCCTTCTGAATGTGAAATATTCTTAGTCGAGGGTGATAGTGCAGGTGGGTCTGCTAAAAAAGGTAGAAATAGTATGACTCAAGCAATACTACCATTAAGAGGTAAGATTCTTAATGTTGAAAAAGCACGTCTTGATAGAGCATTATCTAATGAAGAAATTAGAACAATTATTACGGCTTTTGGTACTGGTATTGGTGATGAATTTAATTTAGAAAAATTACGTTATAATAAAATTATTATCATGACTGATGCCGATGTTGATGGCGATCATATTAGAGTTTTATTATTAACTTTATTTTATCGTTTCTTTAAACCAATTGTAGAAGCTGGACATGTTTATGCAGCTCAACCTCCTTTATTTAGTATTAAACATGGTAAGACTATTAAATATGTTTTGACTGAAGAAGAAAAAAATGAATATATAGCTAGTTTGTCGCCAAATACTAGATATGAAATAGGTCGAATGAAAGGTTTAGGAGAAATGGATGCTGAAGAGTTATATGAGACTACTATGGATATAGAAAAAAGGGTACTTAGACAAATTACAGTTGAAGATACTATTGCGGCAGATGAAATATTTAGTACTTTAATGGGCGAAGAGGTAGAACCACGTCGTAAGTTTATTGAAGAGAATGCTAAATATGCAGATTTGGATATATAGGAGGTAATTATGGATAGATTAGAAAAAAATAATATTGTTTCTGAAGTTAGTACGTCGTTTGTAAACTATTCTTTAAGTGTTATTACCTCACGTGCTTTACCAGATTTAAGAGATGGTTTAAAACCAGTTCATCGTCGTATTTTATATTCAATGTATCAATCTGGTTATACTAATGATAAACAACATAAAAAATCAGCGCGTATCGTTGGTGATGTTATGGGTAAATTTCACCCACATGGCGATTCATCAATATACGAAGCTTTAGTACGTATGGCACAAGATTTTAGTTATCGTTATCCACTTGTTGATGGACATGGTAACTTTGGTAATATGGATGGTGATGGTGCCGCGGCGATGCGTTACACTGAATCAAGACTTGCAAAAATATCTAGTGAATTATTAAGAGATATTAATAAAAATACGGTAGATATGACACCTAATTTTGATGAGTTAGAAGAAGAGCCGGTTGTTCTTCCTAGTAGATTTCCTAATATTTTAGTAAATGGTACAATGGGTATAGCAGTTGGTATGGCTACAAATATTCCTCCTCATAATTTAGGCGAAGTAATTGATGGATGTGTTGCTTATATTAATAATCCCGATATTGATACTTTAGGATTAATGGAATATATTAAGGGTCCAGATTTTCCAACTGGGGCAATTATTCTTGGTAATAGTGGTATTAAAAAAGCTTATGAAACTGGTAGAGGAACTATAACAATAAGAAGTAAAGCCAATATTGAGGAAAAAAATGGTCGTTATCAAATTGTTATTGATGAGGTTCCTTATGGTGTTAATACTTTAGAATTAAAAAATAAAGTGGCTGAATTAGTTCATAATAAAGTAATTGATGGAATAAGTGATTATCATTCAGATTTAAAAGATGGTATTAAAATTACAATTACTTTGAAGCGTGATGCAAATCCTCAGGTTGTGTTAAATAATTTATATAAACATACGGCTTTTCAAACAACATATGGTATAATTTTATTGATGATTGATCAAGGTGTACCAAAAACTTTGGGACTTAAAGATATTATTAGTAAGTATATAGATTTTCAAAAAGAAGTAATTATTCGCCGTACTAAGTTTGATTTGAAAAAAGCAGAGGATAGAGTACATATATTAGAAGGCTTAAAAATTGCTTTAGATAATATTGATGAAGTTATAAAGATAATTAAAGAAAGTAAAACAGATATTTTAGCTAAAGAAACGTTAATGAGTAGGTTTGGTTTATCTGAGATTCAATGTGATGCAATTTTAGAGATGAAATTACGTCGTTTAACGGGCTTAGAGAAGGAAAAGATTGAGAATGAGTTAAATGACTTATTGAAACGAATTGAAGAGTTACGGGCTATTTTAGCTAGTGATGAGAAGGTGTTAGGCATTATTCGTGATGAACTTCTAGAAATTAAGGCTAAATATGCAGATGAACGTAGAACACATATTGATATGACTGCGGTTGAATATATTGAAGATGAATCATTAATTCCAGAAGAAAATATTATGATTGCTTTAACTAATAAAGGCTATATTAAACGTACGACAATAGATACATTTAAATCACAAAATAGAGGTGGTGTTGGAGTTAAAGGAATGGGAACTAATGAAGAGGATTTCGTAGAACATTTACTTAGCTTATCAACACATGATTATGTATTGTTCTTTACCAATAAAGGTAAGGTATATCGCTTAAAAGGTTATGAAATTCCTGAATATAGTCGTCAATCTAAGGGTATACCGGTTATCAACTTATTACAAATTGATAAAGATGAATCAATTAATTCAATGATAAGTGTAACAAGAGAAGATAATTCAAAATATTTATTATTTGTTACCAAGAAAGGAATTGTTAAAAAGACGTCTTTAGAGGAATTTGAAAATATTAGAACGAACGGAAAAATTTGTATTTCTTTAAGGGATTCTGATGAATTAATAAGTGTTCGTAAAACTGGTGGTAATGATATGATTTTACTTGGCTCTAGTGCTGGTAGAATGGTAAAATTTAATGAGGAAAGTGTTAGAGTCATGGGACGTACAGCCAGTGGTGTAAGAGGCATTAACTTAGAGGATTCTGAATGTATTGGGGCTGAGATTGCAACAGATGATAACAAGATATTAATAGTTACAGAGAAAGGTTATGGCAAACAAACATATGTTCGTGATTATAGACAAACTAGTAGGGGAAGTAAAGGAGTAAAAGCTCTTAATATAACTGAAAAAAATGGTTCTATAGCGGCCTTTAAATTAGTAGAGGATAATTCTGATGTTGTTATTATAACTAATACTGGTATGTTAATTAGAATGCCATTAGATCAAGTATCTACTTTAGGTAGAGTTACACAGGGAGTTAGGTTAATTAATTTAAAAGACAATCAATCAGTATCTACTATTAGTATTGTGGAACATGAATTAAAAGAAGAATCAAATATTACTTCTGAAGAAAAAGCGGAGAATTAAAATCTCTGTTTTTTTTATGTAATTATTTCCCGGGAAATAATTTGTGAATAACAATGTTTCACGTGAAACATATATTAAATATTTCTTTGTCGAATGGTGTCGAAAATTTTACCATAAATACTTATTGCTGATATCCCATTAATATTGCTACTGTTGATTTTAATAAACTGTTTGTAATAATTTTAAAACATTAGTTTTTATTATAATGTTGATAAGATGTTTCACGTGAAACATATGCAAAATTAATTAAAATCGCATAAAAAAGCAAAAAATAAACTTAAAATTAATTATATGGTTATGTTAATTTGCTAATTTCAATGCAAAATACAAAGATTCTATTATTAATATTCTATGTTAACCCTTTTAAATTAAAGTTAATTTTAAATTTTTTTAATAAATTATATTAAATTCGTAATTGTTGATAAGATGTTTCACGTGAAACATAGTTAAAAATGTAAAAAACATATATTTTATAAATAAAATGATAATGAAACTCCTCATCTTAAAAAAAAGTTTATTTCTTTATTAACTAAATTAATTATTAAATTTTATTAATTGTGAATAACAATGTTTCACGTGAAACATATGCAAAATCAATTAAAATCGCATAAAAAACAAAAAAACAAGCTTAAATTAAACCATATAGTTATGTTAAATTACTAATTTCGATGCAAAATACAAGAGCTTTATTATGAATATTAATATAAATTTGATTATTGAATCTTTGAATTAATGTTAAATCGTTAGCAATTGTTGATAAGATGTTTCACGTGAAACATATAAAATATAGATATAAATTTAAAATAAAAGCTTGAAATAAACCAAATAATTATATTAACAGACTAATTTCGATGCAAAATACAAGGACTTTATTTTGAATGGTGATATAAATTTAATTATTGTATTCTTGAATTGATTTTAATTTGTTAGTATTGTGGATAAGATGTTTCACGTGAGACATATGCAAAATTTATAAAATTTGGATAAAAATCAAACAAATATATAATTTATTTTAAATACTTTTTATTTTTTAGCGTGTTAATTATTTTTAGTTTTGCAAGATTATTATTTAATATAAATAGTATTTAAAATATTTCCCGGGAAATAATTGTGAATAACAATGTTTCACGTGAAACATATAAATTTTTGATTGATTTTTTGATAAATGTTTGATAATATTTAGTCGTGCAACAAGTATATTGTAAATTGGTCAGGATCGGAAGATAGCAGCCACGTCAATCCCTACTTGTGTGCACTTTTTTTATGGGTGATGAATTATGGATATATGGAAAGAATGCATTGATGAGGCTTTATTAAGCCTTCAGACTGATGACGTGCCAATTGGGGCAATTATTGTCGATTCTATGGGGAATTTTGTCGAAAAAGGTCACAATACTAGGGAGGCAACAAAGTCTATACTAGGCCATGCCGAAATTAATGCAATTGTGAAAGCTAGTCAACATCTAAATAAGTGGAATTTGGCAGATTGTGATTTATTTGTAACATTAAAACCTTGTTCAATGTGTATGGAGATAATTAAACAGTCTAGAATTAGGAATGTTTACTATTTATTAGATAAACCTAGTACAAAAAAAGAGTATAATAAGACTGAATTTATAAAGGTCACAAATAATATTAACGAACAAATGTATCATAATATATTGAGTGATTTTTTTGCTCAAAAAAGATAGTGTTTTAGTACTTATTTTGCTATAATATAATTGCTTTTTAAGGAGGAATTATGGAATATAAGGTTTTATATCGAAAATATCGTCCAGATTGTTTTAAAAATATAGTTGGACAAGATTATACTATTAAAATGCTTCAGAATGCTATTATTCATGATAAAATTTCACATGCTTATTTGTTTACTGGACCACGTGGAACTGGTAAAACTAGTACAGCTAAAGTATTTGCAAAAACTATTAATTGTTTAGATGTTCAAAACGGTGAGGCATGTGGAAAGTGTGCAAATTGTTTAGCATTTGATAGCAGTCCTGATATTATTGAAATTGATGCTGCTTCTAATAATGGTGTGGATGATATAAGAGAACTTATCAACAATGTAAAAATAGCACCTACTGAGGGAAAATATAAAATATATATTATTGATGAGGTACATATGATGACATCTAGCGCATTTAATGCCTTATTATTAACTTTAGAAGAACCTCCTAGTCATGCTGTTTTTATAATGGCTACAACAAATGTTGAAAGTGTACCAATAACAATATTGTCTCGTTGTCAACGTTTTAATTTTAAAAAATTTAGTTTAGAAGATTTAGTTAGTCAAATTACATATGTTTGTAAAGAAGAAAATATTGAAATAGATGCAGATGCCATAACAGAAATTGCGTATTTATCAGAAGGTGGTATGCGTGACGCACTTAGTTTGCTTGATCAATTAGCAGCTAATGGTGAAAAAATTACAATTGATAAAATATTAAGTAATTATGGCTCTATATCAACTAAATTTGTTAATGATTTAATTGTTGCAATTGATAATGGTGACTTACAAAAAGTGTGCGATGCTTTAGAGGAACTACAAAATACATCTTCTGATTATAAAATTTTTATTAAAAAATTAATTAAAGAACTTGCTCATTTTGCGGTTAAAATTAAGGAAGAGTCTGTATCCACCAGATTACTTTATAAAGATATTAAGAATATGATATTTGAACTAAATGAATGTATGAATAGTATAAATATTAATGTTAATCCTTATCTTTTGATAGAAATGTTACTTTTAAATTATATTGGTGAAACAAATACAGAAAAAAATATTGATTTTAGTGAACAACCTAAAAAAGTTGTAGAGGTAAATGATACTAAAAGTAAAGATGATGTATTTAAGGAAAGAGTTTCATCAGAACAAAACGGTGAAAAGTCTTTATCTTCAGTTAATTCTAATACATATAAAATTAATGATGATTATTTAGTAAAACTTAAAAAGATTCGGATAAATAATTGCTTTGTAAATGCAAAAAAGAGTGTTTTAATAGATTATAAAACATACTTTCAAGAAATGCGTGATGATACTAATACAGATCCAGAACTTCTATCATTACTAATTGATTCTGATATTGTAGCAGCATCTTTAGATCATGTCATTTTAGCTAGTGCTTTACCAAGTACTGTTCTTCTAATAAATCAAAAGTTAGATGAACTTAAAGATGAATTTTTAAAAAAAGCTAAAACAAATGTTAAGTTCATATGTTTAACTACTGATGAATGGAATGAAGAAAAAAAGATTTATGTTGCAAATTTAAAAGCAAATGTTACATATAAATTGATTGAAGAAGATACAGAAAATGATGAAAAAGAGGATTTTATTGACAATAATAATGTGTCATCACTTGATCAAATAGCGACAAATGTTTTTAATAGTGATAAAATAGAAGAAGTTTAAAGAAAGAAGGAATAGAAAATGAATATGCAAAGTATCATGGCTCAGGCCCAAAGAATGCAAAGAGATTTACAAAAAAAGAAAGATGAAATTGGTGCTCAATTATTTCCCGGGAAATATGAGTTTGTTGAAGTAACTTTAAATGGTAAAAAAGAGATGGTTAAATGCAAAATTAATAAAGAGTCTTTAGAAAAAGAAGATATTGAGATGCTAGAAGACTTTATTATTATGGCTACAAAAGACGCAATTAATAAAGTTGAAAAAGAATACGAGAATAAACTAGGACAATATGCTGGTATGTTAGATGGTTTAATGTAACATGAAAGTTTATCCAGATACATTTGAAGCACTTATGAACTTTTTTAAAAAATTGCCTGGTATTGGTGAAAAAAGTGCTGAAAGAATGGCTTTTTCGACTCTTAATCTTACTTTAGAAGAAATAGAAGATGCTAGTGATATATTAGTTAGAAGCAAAAAAAATTTACGTCCTTGTTCTGTATGTGGATTGCTTACGGATCAGGATACTTGTTCTGTATGTTCTTCAACGATTAGAGAAAAAAATCTTATATGTGTTGTAGAAGATGATAAAAGTGCTTTTGCTTTTGAAAAGGCTGGTAATTATAAAGGGACTTATCATATTTTGAAAGGATTAATATCACCTATGGATAATATAGGTGCCGAAGATATACAATTAAGTTCTTTAGTAAGAAGAGTAGAAAGTTTAGATAATCCCGAAATAATTTTAGCTTTAAAGAGCTCTATTGAAGGAGAAACTACAATGCTTTATATTAAAAAGATTTTTGAAGATAAAAATGTTACAATTAGTAGATTGTCTTATGGTCTTCCTAGTGGAGCGGAAATTGATTATTTAGATATGCTTACTTTAGATAAAGCACTTGAAGATAGAAAGAAAATATCGGAATAAAAGCCGATTTTTTTCATATTCTTTTATAGGGGAAGATACTTATGTTTAAGAAAATTTACAAGTTAATGAAAAAATTAGTTTTATCTTTTGTGATGCTGTATCTCTTTAACTATTTTTTATCTTCTTTACAAATATTTATTCCGATAAACTTGATAACGCTTTTGATTGTGACTTTTTTAGGAATTCCGGGCCTTTCTTCTTTAATTATTTTATTTTTTATAGTAAAATAATGTTGGTGAAGAAATGTGACAGAAAGTCAAGTATATCAAGAACTAATTAAACATTTTCATGAGAATAGACTTGCTCATGCTTTTTTGGTTGAAACAAATGATATGGATAAAAGTTATTTGGCTATTTTGCAATTTTTAAAAGTAATAAATTGTCCAAGTGATTATAAGGAAAATTGTCAAGAATGTAATTTATGTCATTTAATAGGTAATGGTAATTTGCCAAGCCTCTTAGTAGTAGAGCCAGATGGTAATACAATAAAAAAAGAACAAGTAATGGAAATTAAAAAAATGTTTCAAACAAAACCTATTTTTTCTAAATATAATATGTATATTATTAAAAATGCGGAGTTGTTAAATGCCTCAAGTGCTAATACTATGCTTAAGTTTATTGAAGAACCAGAAGAAAATATTCTTGCCTTTTTTCTTACAAATAATAAAGAGAATATAATTGACACGATTAAAAGTAGGTGTCAAATAATATTAGACTATTATGATGGTGAATATGGTAAGAATATTCCTTTAGTATGGCAAACAATTGCCTTTAATTATTTGAAAGAATGTTTTATGGTTCAAGATGAAGCTATTCTTTATAATAAAACTGTATTAACACCTTTAGTTCATGATCGAAAGGAACTTTTATATTTATTTCAAAGTTTATTTTATTTATTACAAAAAATTTATGATATTAAACTTGGCGTTAGAGAACCGATTAGTGAATATGCTTATTTTTTAGAAAAAGATGAGAAGCAAATAAAAAAATACCAAATGTTAGTTTTACAAATATTAAAAGAGATAAATTTTAATGTTAATATTTCACTTATTTTGGATCGATTTGTGTTGGAAGGAAGTGATTAAATGAATGTTTATGGTGTTACTTTTAAGGATAAAGGTAAAATTTATTATTTTAATGGACAAAAGTTAAGAATTCCTGATCGAGTTACAGTTATTGTAGAGACAGAAAAAGGTTTACAATTTGGTAGGGTAGTAAAAAAAATAGATTTAGAACAAGTTAACATTAATGAAGAAAGTTTAAGGAAAATTATCAGAATTGCTACTAAAAAAGATTATGAACAGTATTTAACTAACTTACGCGATGCTGAACTTGCTTTACGTGACGCAAAGAAATTTAGTAAAGAACTAGAATTACAAATGAACTTTATTGATGCAAGTTTTACTTTTGATAGAAAGCAGTTATTATTTAATTTTTATGCTGATAATAGAGTTGATTTCAGGGAACTTGCTAAAAGAATAGCAAATGTATATCATACAAGAATTGAATTAAGACAAGTTGGGGCTCGTGATAAAGCAGAGCAAGTTGGAGGAATTGGCGTTTGTGGTAGAACTCTTTGTTGTGCATCTTTTTTGAATAGACTTGAATCTGTTTCAATGACAATGGCCAAAAATCAAAATTTAGCTTTAAATCCTTCTAAAATAAATGGTGTATGTGGTAGACTTTTATGTTGTTTACAATATGAAGATAAGGAATACCAGTGTTGTATGAAGGGTATGCCAAGTGTCGGTGATAATGTAGAAACTAAGTACGGCTCTGGGAATGTTATTAGTATCGATATTTTAAATAGACGTTATAAAGTATTAATAAATGAAGAGTTAAAGGAAATTTATTTAGATGAAAAAAGTTCTTAATTGGTTATATGATTATCCAAATTTAAAAGTTTATCAATTTGAAGAAGGTTTTAAATTTTCTCTTGATTCGGTTTTATTAGCAGAGTTTGCAGAAATAAAAAAAAGTGATAATAAAATAATTGATTTATGTACTGGTAATGCAGTGATTCCTATTTTACTTTATCAAAAATATCAAAAAGATATTTATGGTGTTGAAATACAAAAAGAAATAGCTGAGTTAGCGAGTGATTCGGTTTTATATAATAAAATGGAAAAACATATAACAATTCTTAACGATAACGTTTTAAATTTAAAAAATTATTTCCCGGGAAATAATTTTGATGTTGTTTTAGCTAATCCGCCATATTTTAAATATCATAATGAACAATTTATAAATGATGAATTAGTTAAGGGAATTGCTAGACATGAAATAAAAATCAATTTAAAAGAATTAATGGCAATGGCTAATTTTTTATTAAATAATAAGGGAAAGTTTTATTTAGTACATATACCAGAAAGAATTGAAGAGATTATTTTGTATGCAAATGAGTATGGCTTTCATATAAAGAAAATGCAATTTGTAACGTCTAAAGAAGGAAGAACGCCAATTTTAGTATTGGTCTGTTTAGTTAAAAAGAGTAATTTTGGGTGTAAAGTGATGAATGAAATATGTATTGATGGACTAGATACGTATCAAAATATATTTAAAAAGTAGAAAATTATTTCCCGGGAAATAATTTGCGGTGGAGGTAAGTAATGAAATTAATCGTTGGTTTAGGTAATATTGGAAAAGAATATGAGAATACAAGACATAATGTCGGGTTTATGGTTTTGGATACAATGAATTTGGATTTTAAATTAGAGAAAAAGTTTCAAGCATATTTATGTAGGAAGAAAATAAATAGTGAAGATGTAATTTTTATAAAACCAACTACTTATATGAATCTTAGTGGTAATTCTGTTATAAAGGTTGTTAATTATTATAAAATAAAATCTGATGATATTTTAGTTGTACATGATGATTTAGACTTGCCATTTAATCATTTTAAATGTAAGTTTGATAGTTCAAGTGGTGGGCATAATGGCATTAAATCAATAATTGCTTCTTTAAATACTCAAAAGTTTGCACGGTTAAAAATTGGGATAGCACATGATAAATCTGTTGATACTAAGGATTATGTGTTAGGTACTTTTTCTAAGAAAGAATTAAGTGTTTTTTATGATAAGTGTGAACTTTATAGAGAGATAATTTTAAACTTTATCTGTAATGGTATTAATGATACAATGGGTAAGTTTAATGGAAGAATGTGATTGTATGAATTTCAATGATTTTAAATTTGATGATGGCTTAGTAATAGATGGGTTAACTGAAGAGTTAACGGCTTTTTACGTTTTAGAATGTTTTAGAAAAAGTGAAAAATCTGTTTTAGTCGTTATGGGGTCTTTATATGACGCGAATAAATTTTATCAGGTGATAAATGCTTATACTAATGCAGCTTATTTATTTTTAATGGATGACTTTTTTACAGCCGCCTCATTATCAGTTTCGCCAGAGTTAAAGTTAAAAAGACTAGAAACTTTAGAAAAAATAAATGAAGGACCTGTAATTGTTATTACTAATTTGATGGGGTATTTGAAATTATTACCTCCTAAAAGTGTTCAAGATACTTTGAAAGTTAAATTGACTAAAAATATGCAAATATCTAGAGATAGTTTGGTTGCCAAGTTTGATATGATGGGCTATGAAAGGGATTCAATGGTTACATCAACTGGAGAATATGCTGTACGTTGGTTTGTTCTTGATATATTTTTAACACAAGAAGATAATCCAATTAGAATTGAATTTTTTGGTGATGTAATTGAATCAATACGTTATTTTGATCCAGAAACACAAAGAACAACTGTTGAGATAGAGTCTATAACATGTTTACCAATTACTCTTGCTCAAACTGATAAACATAATTCTTTGCTAGATTATATGCCTGAGGCTAAGACAATTTATTTTGATTATTCACAAATAAATGCAATGTATGAAAAGTTGCTAGTTGAAAGTAGGGCTTATGATGAGGAACAAGGAAATGGTTATCAAAAACACTTTTATAGTTTTGATGAAATAAAACCGGCTGAAAAAATATATATCAATACCATTGATACCGATAATAGTAAAAATGTTGTTCATTATCACACTAGTGAAGTTACTAATTTTAAGGGTGATTATGATTTATTACAAAAGTTTGTTAATACTCAGTTAATTAAAAATAATACGATTGTTTTTGTTTTGAAAACAAGGCGACAGATAGAAGATATTAAACATTTATTTCCAACAGCTAGTGTAGTACATGATAAAGTATTAAGGAATGCTGCAGTTAATATTGTAGAAGGTGATTTATTTAAAGGCTTTAAATGGAATAGTTATATATATATTAGTCCATATGATGTTGAAGAAGTAAAAAAAGAAATTAAATATAAAAACAACTTACATATTGGGCAACGTGTTCGGGCTCTTGATGCTTTAGAAATAGGTGATTATGTTGTTCATAGAGCACACGGGATAGGTATTTACGCTGGGGTTGTAACATTAAAAGTACAAGGACTAAAGAAGGATTTTTTACAAATATCATATTTTGGTAATGATAAGGTATATATTCCGGTGGAAAAAATTTCTTCAATATATAAATATAGTGATAAAGATGGTATGAAACCTCAGATAAATAAGCTTGGTTCTACTAATTGGGAACGAAAGAAAAGAGAGGTTCAAAAGAAAATAAGAGATATTTCTGGTGAATTAATCAAACTTTATGCGAAAAGAAATAGTGTTAAAGGTGAGGCTTATAAAGATTATCCAGAGGAAGATATTTTTGGTTCACAGTTTATATATACACTTACAAGAGATCAAGCACGAGCTATTAATGATATTAATCATGATTTGGATTCTGTTATTCCTATGGATAGACTTTTATGTGGTGATGTTGGATTTGGAAAAACGGAAGTTGCTTTTAGAGGTATGTTTAAAACTATTTGTAATAATAAGCAAGTAATGTATTTTTGTCCAACAACTATTTTATCTAAACAACAATATGCTTCGGCATTAGAAAGATTTAAAGAATATCCAGTAGAAATTCGTTTATTTAATCGTTTTACTACTAAGAAGGAAGCAGATAAAATAATAGAAGATTTCAAAAATGGAAAGATTGATATTTTATTTGGTACACATAGATTACTAAGTGATGAGATAAAGCCAAAAAGTTTGGGTTTGCTTGTTATTGATGAAGAGCAGAGGTTTGGCGTAACACATAAGGAAAAAATCAAAAAATTAAAAGCAGATGTTAATGTTCTTACTTTATCAGCTACTCCTATTCCTAGAACTTTAAAGATGAGTTTATCAGGACTTAGGGATTTATCAATAATTGATACACCCCCAATAAATCGATCACCAATTCAAACTTATGTTATTAAAGAAAGTGATGTTATTGTAAAAGATGCTATATATAAAGAACTTTCTAGGAATGGGCAAGTGTTTGTTTTATATAACCGAGTTGATACGATTGATGATATGATGCATCATCTTAGTAAAATAGTACCAGAAGCAAGAATAAGATTTGCGCATGGAAGAATGACTAAAACAGAACTTGATGATATAATGGATTCTTTTATTAAACATGATTTTGATATTTTAGTTAGTACAACTATAATTGAAACTGGTATTGATATACCAAATGCTAATACCCTTATTATATATGACGCTGATCGTTTTGGGTTAAGTCAGCTTTATCAATTACGAGGCCGTGTTGGTCGTAGTGAACGAATTGCGTATGCTTACTTATTATATGATCAAGGCAAAATGCTTAATGATGTAGCTGTAAAAAGATTACAAGCAATAAGAGATTTTACGGAACTTGGAAGTGGCTATAAAATCGCTATGCGAGATTTATCTATAAGAGGAGCAGGAGATTTACTTGGTAGTGAGCAGGCGGGATTTGTCGATACAGTTGGTATTAGTTTATACATGAAAATGATTGAAGAGGAAATGAAGAAATTAAAAGGGGAAGAGGTAATAGAAGATGAAGCACATGATGCTTTATTAAAAGTTGAAACACATATTGATGATAGTTATGTATCTGATGAATCAGTTAAAATTGAAATACATAAGTTAATTAATGAGATTGATAGTTATGATAAATTAGTAAGTATTAAAGAACAATTAAAAGATAGATTTGGTGATATAACACCAGAAATGGAAATATATATGTATGAAGAATGGTTTGAAAAATTAGCAATTAAGTTAAATATAACAAAAGTATATCAGAGTGATCGTATGATTAAGATTACTTTGCCGGAGGGTATTTCAAATAAAATAAAGGGAGATAAGTTATTTTTAGAAGCATATAATATTAATCCAAATTTTGCTTTACAATATGTGAATAGAGAAATTAATATATCTTTAAATATAGTTAATCAAAAGAAACATTTTATATATGATGTTGTTAAATTAATGGGATTAATAACTAGCGATGTAATAGTATAAAATAATGAAAACACTCCAAACTAAGTTTTAGATTGGAGTGAATTTTTTTGTGAAAAACATAGGCATGATAAGAAAAATTGATGAACTTGGGAGAGTTGTTATTCCTAAAGAAATTAGAAAAAGTTTAGGAATTAAAGATGGCGAAAATTTAGAAATAATGATTGATAATGATAATATTTGTTTAAAGAAGGCCTCACTTTTACTAAATTTTGATGAACTGGCCAAAACTTTAGTATATTATGCATATGAGTGTATTAACTATAATATTATAATATGTGATAGGGAAAA
Organism: uncultured Mycoplasmatota bacterium; assembly: GCA_900549625.1. Lineage (GTDB taxonomy): Bacteria > Bacillota_I > Bacilli_A > RF39 > UBA660 > Ventrenecus. Next base: position 115,846 of record URPE01000002.1, on the reverse strand, counting down.
GATAATAGCTAGTTACAATGGTGAGTTGGTAGAAAAAAGAATTTCTAAAGTATTAGAAAGGTTATTAGAGAGTAGAGAAAGTTATTATAGTGATAATAAAGAGATTATTTGTGGTGAAGAGCCAAAATACTATTTTGCTGATACAATTTTGTCTTCATCTGATGCTTTGGGCGTTATTTTAATAGAAAGTGATAATAAAATAAGTGATTTAGAAAAGAAATTCGTTATTTTTTTAAAGAAACTTTTAGTAAATAAAATTGACATTCTTTAAATTTATGATAGAATTGTTTTATTCAGTGATGAAGGAAAGAGTATATATTAGATGTTTTTAAGAGAGCCTATGGTTGGTGCAAATAGGTAAATAGTTAATATAGAATATGGGTCTGGAATTGAAACGTTTTCTTGCGTTAAAAGATGAAAGTGCATGAATAGTCATGAATTAAGGTGGTACCACGGGTTATCTCGTCCTTTAGTTTATGGCTTTTTTTATTTGATTATTTCCCGGGAAATAATTGGAAGGGGTAGGAAATGGAAAAGAGAAATATGCCTGGTGTTGGATTAGGCGTAATTATTTTAAATGAATTAGGCGAGGTCTTGCTATTACTTAGAAATAGTGAATCAGAAAAGGCTTTAAGTAATATGCATCTTGAGGGAACTTGGACATTGCCTGCGGGTAAGGTTAAGTATGGTGAAACTTTAAAAGAGGCGGCTGTTAGAAAAGTAAAACAAGAGACAAATTTGGATATTGATAAAGATAGTTTGGTGCTTGTTAGTGTAGCGGATGATATTAATGAGTATGATCATTTTGTTACTTTTGGCTTTTTGGCTCGTTCTTATAAAGGACAAATTGACTTAGGTGATACTTTAGAACAAGTTGATTATAAGTTTTATGCTTGGGATAAAATACCTAAAAAATTAAGTAGTCCTTGTGAAAATATTTTAGTAAATTATTTGAATAAATATTTATGGGATAAGCAACCATTTATTTTAAAAGAAAGGAATGATAAATGATGAAAGAAAAATATTATATAACAACGGCTATTGCTTATGCTTCAGCAAAACCACATATTGGTAATACTTATGAAATTGTTTTGGCAGATGCGATTGCTAGACATAAAAGGTTAAGAGGGTTTGATGTTTATTTTCAAACTGGTACTGATGAACATGGTGAAAAAATTGAACAAAAGGCTAAAGATGCAAATATATCACCACAAGAATATGTTGATAATATTTCCCGGGAAATAAAAAATATATGGGATATTATGAATACTACATATGATAAATTTGTTAGAACAACTGATAAGCATCATGAAGAGGTAGTAGGAAGAATTTTCGAAAAATTATATAATCAAGGTGATATTTATTTAGATAAGTATGAAGGATTATATTGTACGCCTTGTGAATCTTTTTGGACGGAGTCTCAACTTATTGATGGCAAATGTCCTGATTGTGGCAGAGAGGTTACTAAGAGAAGTGAGGAAGCTTATTTCTTTAAAATGAGTAAGTATCAAGATAAATTGATTTCTTATATCGAAAGTAATCCTAAATTTATTCAGCCAGAAGCTAGAAAAAATGAAATGTTAAATAACTTTTTGAAACCAGGTTTACAGGATTTATGTGTATCAAGAACAACATTTGACTGGGGTATACGTGTACCTTTCAATGATAAACATGTTATATATGTTTGGATTGATGCTTTAACAAATTATATTACGAATATTGGTTATGATGTTGATGGTGGGGATGAGAACTTTAAAAAATGGTGGCCTTGTGATTTACATTTAATTGGTAAGGACATTATTCGTTTTCATACTATTTATTGGCCTATTATTTTAATGGCACTTGATTTACCTTTGCCAAAACAGGTTTTTGGTCATCCATGGCTTTTAATGGGAAATGATAAAATGAGTAAGAGTAAAGGAAATATAATGTATGCTGATGATTTAGTTAAATTGTTTGGGGTAGATGCAATCCGTTATTATGTGTTGCATGAGATTCCTTTTCAAAATGATGGAACAATTAGTTATGAACTTATCATTGAAAGAATCAATAGTGATTTAGCAAATATTTTAGGAAATCTGGTAAATAGAACTATATCTATGGCTAATAAGTATTTTGATGGTACTGTTAACAATAAGCATGTTGATGAAGGGATAGATGAAGATTTTATTAAGGCAATAAAAGCTTTACCTTTAAACGTAGATAAGTGCATGGAAAAGTTAGAAATTGGTAATGCGATTGATGCAATATTTGATGTACTTAGAAAATCAAATAAATATGTTGATGACACAACACCTTGGGTTCTTGCTAAAGATGAGATAAAAATGGATAGATTAGAAACAGTAATTTATAATTTACTTACAAGTGTCTTAGTATGCGCTAGTGAATTAAGTCCATTTTTACCAGATACAGCACAAGAAATTTTAAGACAAATAAACCAAGAGTTAAATAATAATTATGAAGAAGACTTATCTTTTAGTGTACTTTCGGCAACACCTATATTTATGCGTATAGACATGGATAAGAAATTGGAGGAAATAAAATTAGGAACTAGTAATTAAGTTCCTTTTTTATAATTATTTTATGGTCTAATACTATTTTATTATTAAAATTATCGTTATTTTTAATTTTTATACCATATTTACTACCTAATTGAACTGATTTTTTAATCGCATAGTTATTTAAAATAATTAGTCTATTTTTAGTATTAATATTTTCTTTTAATAACTCTTGATTTAATTTAGTTAAGTCTTTTTTGATACAAGATGTTTTAATATGGAGTAATTTTTTGATTTTAGTGTTATCTAATGTATTATAAAGAGCCATATTGATAATTTCATTGTCATCTTTGTAATGGTTATTTATTTCTTCGAAGGTTAATCTTCTTGTTAAATAGTAATTTTGCATGGATACATCACCTGAGAAAATATTCTAAAGTGTATTTTATAGAAATGCAATAAGAGGTTTTGACTTATTTTGTCTAGATTATGGATAAATACTTGTAAAATGTCGAAAGTGTTGTTTATTTTCAAAACAATTTGGTGTAGTATTTAGATAGGTGATTAATTATGACTAGAAAAGAGATACAATATGCAATTGCTAAGGCTAATTATTATGTACTGAAAGGTAAATTGTTAAGACCTTATGAAATTCATATAGATAGTTTGGACGAAATCGACATTAATCTTTTATGTGAAATAGTTGATGATTCAATGGTAAGGTTTAATTATAATGGTCAGAGTATTTCAGTTTATCAAATGAAAGAATATTTAGGTTATGGTGTTAAAGTAAATAAAATAGATGAAAATAGTGTACCATATCAAATATACCAAGCCAACATGGCAATTCAAAATAATAATTTGCTTGCTCCAAGAGTGATAAATGTCCGCGATGTTAATGATTTAACTAAAGATATTTTAGATAGTATTGTAGATCCAGATATGATAAAGTTTAATATTAATGGTTTTGTTTATTCCGTATCAGATATTAAGTACTATTTGGGATTAAGTAATAGAAGAGGAAGATAGTGAGTTTATATGGCTACTAAAAAAACTAAGTTTAGTGTTTCTAAAGTAATAATTAATCATAGACTTTTTTTGAAAAAACAATTGTTAGATATAACTGAAGATAACATAAAAATCATGTATGATGAATTAGAAAAATATAATAAGTTTCTTAAATATTTTGCATTTGTTCCAAAAATTCATTCTTATGATATTACTAGTGAATACTATATTATTTATGAATATATAAATGGAACAACAATGAAGAATATAAGATTTTTTGATGGTATAAACAATTTGACTTTTATATGTAATTTGTGTAAACTTCTAAATCAAGTTCATTTAAAAGGAATAATTCATTGTGATTTAAAGCCTGACAATATTATTATTGATAATAACGGTAATATTTATATAATTGATTGGAATTCTTCAAAATATATTAATGAAAAACCAACTCATGGGACTTTAAAATATTGTTCTTATGAACAACTTAGTCTTAAGTCTGTTGATAACTATTTTGATATTTATTCAATTGGCGTAATGCTTTATGATTTATTAATAAATGATAATTTGTTTGCTAAAATAATTAATGCCAATGAAAAGAATAGTGATATAGATAAAATATTAGAAATTTCTAGTAAGTTAAAAGGCTACCCTAGACTTTTAGACGATGTTTTTGATAAAATTTTTACTAGAAATATGAATAAACGATATAAAGATTTACAGGAGTTAATAAATGATTTAACTGTGATTATTGATTCATTTAAAATGGAAAAAAAGGTCTAGGTGTCTAGATTTTTTTTGTTACCTATGATAAACTTTGTGTATAGAGTAGATAGTTTATGAGAATAGGAGGTTGTCTGTTTTGAAAATTAATAGAAAAGAGTTTAAAAATAAATTAATGAATATATATCAAACGACAGAAATAAAGAAAGCAAAAAAAGAATATGAACAAGCAGTAGCCTCTTTAGAAACATTAGACGTTTAAAAGGTTGGTTTTTCTCATGAAGGTGATAACTGAAGTAAACACGGATAATATAAGAAAAGTTATTGACACTTTAGAAAATTATAGTAAGTACTATCTTAATAAAAAGGAAGTATTTGATATAAGTAATTATCAAACAGACAATTATGATGATATATCAGCTTTTAATGGATTATTAAAGAAGATAAAAAGTAATTATAATGATATTTCTAATAATATAAATAATATAGTTTCTTATATGCAAGAATATTGTAATGATATAGAAGGCTTAGAAAACAAAGTTAGTGAAAAAGGTGGTATTGTAAAAGAAAGCAATGCAAGTATAGTAGCAAGTAAGATAAGTATGTCTATAGATTCATCTAGTGTTAATGATACAGAATTATTTGAGATAAACACATATAACGAACAAAGTTCTAATACACAAGAAATGTCAAAATATATAAGTAAGTTTATAAAAGAAACAGATAGAAGAATAAGTGATAATGAGATAATAAATACAAGTGATGAAGAGGTAGGTAAAGCAACAAAGATATCAAAGATAGGAAATGTTTTAAAAAGTTTATTAAGTTTTATTGATAGCAAAGTAGAAACACCAGAGTTAGTAATAGATGATAAAGTGTATAATGAAACATATCAAGAATATACAAATCCATTAGAATCACAAAAAACATTAATGAAACAATATATAAGTGCAGTAGATGAAGAGTTAAAAGAATATGAAACAATAGAAAACGAATTTAGTCGAGCAAAGTATCATTTAAGAACAATAGATGATATAAGTATGTTGAGTAAAGAATCACAAAAGGTAATAAAAGAAAAGTTTGGAACATTAGAAGATTACAAGAAATATATAAGTGAATTAAAGGAATTAAAAACAAGTTGTGAAACAAACATAGAACAAATAGAACAAAATATAGATGTAGCAAAATATGAATGTTTAACTGTATTAAGTGATTATGATAAATATCAAAATAAAGATAAAGTAGATAGTAGTAAAATAACAATAGAAAATGTCGAAGGAGTCAATTATTTTACAAGTTATGAAGAATATTGTAAAAGATATGGACAAGTAAGTGAATTAGAATATGCAAGGGGATTAGAAGAGAGAATATCAAAATTAAGTAATGAAGCATATTCGGTTGATGATCATACAAAACAATTGTTAAATTTAATACATGTAGCAAGGACAGATGAAACATATAGTAAGATATATAATTATTTAAATGATAAATATGGTGTATATGAAGCTAATGAATATTTAAAAGTAATAGAGAATACAGTAAATCAAGCAATAGGTAAAGAGAAAGCACAGGCATATTTAAATACTCTTTCAAAGGAAGAAAATATAAAAGAAGCAATTACCAATCATTTAAAAGTAACAGGAAAAGGGATAGATAGTGGAATACAATCAAGTGCAAGTGGAATAGAACATGCAATAAGTGCAGCTGGAGCATTTATAACAGGAGAAAGTCCAAGTAGAGCAAATACAATAGAAGAATACGAAAATATGTATTTAAGTCAAGCCTTAGCAAGTGGAGATTATACAGGAGCATATTTAAAAGATAATTATGCAATAAGTCAAGGAATAGGAAATATGGCTCCATCGATAGCATTAAGTATGGCAGGAGGAGGAGCAATAGGTTCGGCCTTATTAGGAATATCAGCTGGAGGCAATAGTTATCATGAAATGTTAACAGAAGGATATACAAATAGTCAAGCCTTAACATATGGGGTAATATCAGGAGCAACAGAAAGTATAACCGAGAAATTTTTAGGTGGAATAAGTTTTTTTAATGATGTACCAGTTGATAGTTTCAAAAGTTATATACATTCAATGGCAAAAGAAGGCTTAGAAGAAGGCGGGCAAGAGATATTTGGAGAAGAAGTAAAATCATTAATAACTGGAGAGAAAATAGATGGAAATGAATTAAAAGGAAATGTAATACAAAGTGCATTATACGGAGGTATTACTGCTGGTATATTAAATACTCCTTCTATGATATCGTCAAATATTACAAAACTAAAAGTCAATAATGCTATTGAAAATAATATATTAGATATTGAGTTATTAGCTGAAGACATAAAGAAAATTTATATGGAAAATGGGGTTAGTGATTCTTTTTATGCTACAAAAAGTAATAAAGAGTTAATAAACGATAATACAATGCTTATTTATGATAATTATAAAAATATAATTAATGATAATTTTAGTATTGCTGATATAAGCCAAACTTTAAGTAAAAAAATTGATAATATTACTAAAAACGTTTTGGCTAATAATGTAAATGATATAACTCTTAAAAAAGCTATTCTTAACTTGCCTAAATCTACAGTCTTTTTTCCAGCGGTTGTTTTGTCTATGGAAAATAAAGTCAAATATTCTCCTATTAGTAGTAATATTAATGTTAAACAAAATATACTTGATAATGGTTTATACCATATAACTAGTGAAAATAGTGCTCAAGCAATTTTAGACTCTGGTTACGTTAAATCTTCTGGATATTTTAGTTCTTTAGGAGAAAGAAAAGCTTATTTTTTTGGAGGGATTCCTACTTTAGAACAGGTATCTATCAATTTAATGTCAGTTGCAGAAACGCAGGTTGCTGTGAAATTTAATATTGATGAAGCTAATATTGAAAACTTTAGTTACAGATTTAAAGATGATGGCGCTGTTGTTTGTAAGGGAAATTATAATTTTGATAGGCAAAATGCGGAAATAGTTTATTTAGGGTTAAAAGTTGATGAACATCAAAATTTACGGTATGAAGAAATTTCTAAAAAAGAATATGAAATGTTAAAAAATGCTAAATCAAGAAAATTATTTCATGGTAAGCTAGATGATATTTCTAGTAGTTTAAAGTCATTATCAATCTCTTTTTCAAAACAAGCTGATTATTTTTTTGAAAATTTTTATTCATCAAGTAATGTGGATGCAGCTGGGGCTGTTACTAAAGATACTATAAATACATTTAATGAATCAACGCCAAACTCAAATAACTTTACACCTAATGAACTACTATTGTCGTTATCAGAAAGTGATATAGAAAATATAGGCAACAATAAAGTTTTTGAATTATTTAAATCATCATCATTAGATACTCAAAAAAAATTTTTGAATTCTAACGAAGACTTTTTTAAAAATAATTCTAATATGATTTTTAATCAAGATTTCTCCGTAAAATCTTTTGATATTATTTTAGAAAAATTGGGTGGTTTTGATTTTTTGAAAAATAACTTATTTGAAATTAAAAATCTATCTGATGATATTCAGAAAAATGTACTTAATAAATATAAAAATATTTTATATGAAGAAACACCAAAACAATTTTTTGAATTTGTTAAAAATTTAAGTAATGATAACTATAAAATGCAATTTATAGAAAATAGCCCATTTTATTCTGAAATGATTAGCAGTAGTGAATTTCCTACTTTATTATCATCTATTAGAGATAAAGATATTATTGGAAAATTAATAGAAAATCCTGATGCGTACAATACATTAATTAATAATTCTTTTGCACTTAAAAATTACTTAAGTCTTTTGAATGTTGATGAGCAAAGCTTGTATAAAAATGCTGTTAAAAACAAGATACTTGAATTATGTAAAAACAAATCCGATTCTATTTTTTTAGATACGAAAATTGCAGATTATTTAGAAGGATTTGATAAAAGTATTCGATATGAATTACTTCGTGACAATGGATTAAAAAATTCTTTGTCTTTAAAAACGAAAATTTATCTTAATGAAACTTTCAATGGGGTTTATTCGGATATTTTAGCTAGTGGATTGAATGGAAATTTTGATAAGGAAAGTTCTAAATTGCTGTTTGATAGTGCAATTTATGAATTAATGAGTGACGAAACTATAGTTGCTGCTGCCCTTGAGTTACCAAGTGAAAAATATTCTGATTTAGCTAAACTTGGAAATCAAAAGGCAATAGATGCTGTTATTGATAAATTGATTGCCAATGATTTTAAGAGTATCCAAATGGGTTATGAAGGTACTTTAATTGATTTGTATGAAGCTGCAGATCCTATTGGTAAACAGAAAATAAAAGACAATATACCAATTGATACACTATTTTCAACAATTGGATTATTCAATAGTGAACAATTGGTAGATATTGTGATAGATAAAATAAAATCTAAGGAATGTCGTGGTATATCTGGTGACCACTTAAGGGCAATGGCAAATTATAATGAAGAAGCTTATAAAAAGGTAATAAATTATCTTTCAAAAAAGCAAAAATTAGTCGCTTTTAATTATGAATATGTCATGCAACTTGGACTTGAACAAGAGTATATAGAAGCTTTTAGAGAATTTCCTCAATTAATAAATATAATGAATAATTACTCTAGTCATAATGAGACAATAGATTTTTTGAGTTTACTAAAAGAAAATGGTGATATAAATAAGTTTTATGATAATATTAATACTGAAACAGTTTTAGAATTAGCTAGAAAAGAAGCTTTTACAAAGCTTGATTTAGAAAAAATAAAAAATATGATTGAAGGCTTTAATTTTAATCGTACTTCTTATTCATCTTATCAGTATCATTATTTTTCAGAATTACTTAGTCATTATGAAACTACTCAACAACTTGAAATATTAGATTCATTGGAAAGTACTGATAAATATTATATGTTGTTTCGTGGACTTGTTAAAAATAAAGATACAAAATTTAAATTAATAGAAGAAATTATAAGTGATAATAAATTTAGAAAGTCTATCGATGCAGATAATTTAAAATATTTTGATGGCTTTTTTGATAGTTTAGAACCACAGTATATTGATTATATTTTAAATAATGCTGATAATGATTTTTTGGGATTTTTACTTTCATTTTCAAAACGAAAAGATTTAAATAGTAAGTTTAATGAAATGATAAAAAGTAATGATTTAATATTAAATAATTTTATGTATACTGATGCTGAACTTATTTACGAAAATTTATCTGCTGAAAACAAAAAATTATTAACCGATAAGATTGATAAGTTTATAAATGATATTGGAAATAACCAAATTAATAATTTGTTAAAAGAAGCTACTATACCTCAAAAATCTCTTTTTGCTGAAGCATATAAAAAAGGTTTGATTAATGATGAAAAGCTAAATGTATTATCTAAAATTAAAGAAAAAAATAGATTTGTTTTATCAACATTTAATTATTCTTTATTTGAAGAAGCTATTTATAAGTTTGGGGATAAATTCTTAACTAAGTTAAGTAAATATTATGATGTTGTAGAGCAGATTAATCAACTTAAGAGTAATAATGATAAATTTGATTTATTTGTTCAATCTGTTATTAATGATAATTCTTCTGCCAGTTCAATAGTAGCTGATCAAAAAATGTCTTTTATGTTAAATTATCTTCTAAAAAATGATGTGAATGCTGAATTGTTAAATATACATGATTTAACAGATTTGGAAAATGCAAGAAATATTATTTTAAAACAAGTCGATTTGTTTTCTGTTGTGAATGGTAATAATCAAGAAGTTAAGAGAGAGAGAAGTCTTGTTACTCCAGATAATTATAATTTAAGAAATTATAATATTAAATTAGCTGAAAAGTGTGATTCATTGTTGAAGCATGCTACTAATGTTACAGAGGTTCAAAATTTAATTTTTAATAAATATTTTTCTATGAGTTTAGAGGACGCAACTGAATTGTATAGAATGTATGGCAGTAATTTTTCATCAATTAAAGATTTAGATGCTAATGGAATTGCAACAACCTATTTGAGTAAAATCAATGATATTTTAAATATATCATCTCTTGAAAATGCTAAAAATGTTTATTCTAGTTTAGAATCAACAAGCAGTTATAATATGAATGATACATTAAATATAATAAACGCAATTAAACAAGTCTATACAAAAAGCCTAAAAGCAACTTTGTTTAATCCTACTAAAATAACCAATTATGTCGAGTATGAAGGGAAAAAAATTCCTGTTTATGAACCAGAAAGTGATTTTCAAATGCTAATTCAGAGTACCTATACTAACTATGGCGGAATGCCTATAATAAATGATAGTTATTTTGATTCATGGAATTTGTCTAGTAGAACTGCTAATCATGGTATATGCTGTTCTTTGATTTCTAATAATAATATGGGAATGGCTATGGTTAAGGGTAAAGGTGTTGTAATAGGCTTTAATAGTTTTTCAAATGAACAAATGAATATGATGGCACCTTATGATATTTTTACAATGAATGATGGATATGTAATAAAAAGTCAACGCCAGCTATTATATTTACCTGGAAAAGATGTTATGAATGAGACTAGACATACACACAATGAATTTAATTTAGAAAGAACAAATTTGACTGGTGAAGGTCGTCTTGCTAATATTCAACCAGATTATGTTGTTGTATTTGAAGAGATGAGTGCTGAACAGAAACAAAATGCATATAAAGCAAGTGTAGATTTTAATGTTCCATTAGTGTATATTAATAAGTCTAAACTAGCACAGTCAGAAAGTATTAAAATAGATAAATTGATAAAAGAGTATAAAAGTACTGGAAATGTTGAATTGATAAAATCAATATTAACATTACATGAAAATAATAGAAGTGGATATAGAAATGCAACGGATAGTGAACTAATAACTAAATATTTTTCAGCTGATAGAGTTACTAACTTATTAAATGAAGCCATTAAAAATTCAGACGACATTGACAATTTATTATTTATAAAGAACACTATTAAGGATGAAAATAGAAAGTTTGATGTTACCAATGAGAAGACTCAAAGAATTAATAAGATAGATATTGATATAGATTCTTTGTTAGAAAAGATAGATATTAAAATTAATGACCTTCAAATTGAAAAAGCTAGTTAGCTAATATAAATATTATTTTGAATTAATATTTTAAACAAAGAAAAATTAATCTAGGCATCTAGATTTTTTTTCTTTCATATGTTAGACTTAGGTATAGAATAGAAAAGATATGAAAGAATAAGAGGATTGTATATTATGAATGATAAAGATTTTTTAAATTTAGGTAGTGTTGTGTTATTAAAAAATGGTAAAAAGCCATTAATGGTAATTGGTTATGCTTATCCCACTTTGGATAATGATAATTTAGTTTATGATTATCTTGGAGCATTGTATCCAGAAGGTATTCTTGCTACTGATAATAATATTTTATTTAATCATGAAGATATTGATAAAGTGTTATTTAAGGGTTATGAAAGTGATTTAGGAAAAGAGTTTAAAAATAAATTAATGAATATATATCAAACGACAGAAATAAAGAAAGCAAAAAAAGAATATGAACAAGCAGTAGCCTCTTTAGAAACATTAGACGTTTAAAAGGTTGGTTTTTCTCATGAAGGTGATAACTGAAGTAAACACGGATAATATAAGAAAAGTTATTGACACTTTAGAAAATTATAGTAAGTACTATCTTAATAAAAAGGAAGTATTTGATATAAGTAATTATCAAACAGACAATTATGATGATATATCAGCTTTTAATGGATTATTAAAGAAGATAAAAAGTAATTATAATGATATTTCTAATAATATAAATAATATAGTTTCTTATATGCAAGAATATTGTAATGATATAGAAGGCTTAGAAAACAAAGTTAGTGAAAAAGGTGGTATTGTAAAAGAAAGCAATGCAAGTATAGTAGCAAGTAAGATAAGTATGTCTATAGATTCATCTAGTGTTAATGATACAGAATTATTTGAGATAAACACATATAACGAACAAAGTTCTAATACACAAGAAATGTCAAAATATATAAGTAAGTTTATAAAAGAAACAGATAGAAGAATAAGTGATAATGAGATAATAAATACAAGTGATGAAGAGGTAGGTAAAGCAACAAAGATATCAAAGATAGGAAATGTTTTAAAAAGTTTATTAAGTTTTATTGATAGCAAAGTAGAAACACCAGAGTTAGTAATAGATGATAAAGTGTATAATGAAACATATCAAGAATATACAAATCCATTAGAATCACAAAAAACATTAATGAAACAATATATAAGTGCAGTAGATGAAGAGTTAAAAGAATATGAAACAATAGAAAACGAATTTAGTCGAGCAAAGTATCATTTAAGAACAATAGATGATATAAGTATGTTGAGTAAAGAATCACAAAAGGTAATAAAAGAAAAGTTTGGAACATTAGAAGATTACAAGAAATATATAAGTGAATTAAAGGAATTAAAAACAAGTTGTGAAACAAACATAGAACAAATAGAACAAAATATAGATGTAGCAAAATATGAATGTTTAACTGTATTAAGTGATTATGATAAATATCAAAATAAAGATAAAGTAGATAGTAGTAAAATAACAATAGAAAATGTCGAAGGAGTCAATTATTTTACAAGTTATGAAGAATATTGTAAAAGATATGGACAAGTAAGTGAATTAGAATATGCAAGGGGATTAGAAGAGAGAATATCAAAATTAAGTAATGAAGCATATTCGGTTGATGATCATACAAAACAATTGTTAAATTTAATACATGTAGCAAGGACAGATGAAACATATAGTAAGATATATAATTATTTAAATGATAAATATGGTGTATATGAAGCTAATGAATATTTAAAAGTAATAGAGAATACAGTAAATCAAGCAATAGGTAAAGAGAAAGCACAGGCATATTTAAATACTCTTTCAAAGGAAGAAAATATAAAAGAAGCAATTACCAATCATTTAAAAGTAACAGGAAAAGGGATAGATAGTGGAATACAATCAAGTGCAAGTGGAATAGAACATGCAATAAGTGCAGCTGGAGCATTTATAACAGGAGAAAGTCCAAGTAGAGCAAATACAATAGAAGAATACGAAAATATGTATTTAAGTCAAGCCTTAGCAAGTGGAGATTATACAGGAGCATATTTAAAAGATAATTATGCAATAAGTCAAGGAATAGGAAATATGGCTCCATCGATAGCATTAAGTATGGCAGGAGGAGGAGCAATAGGTTCGGCCTTATTAGGAATATCAGCTGGAGGCAATAGTTATCATGAAATGTTAACAGAAGGATATACAAATAGTCAAGCCTTAACATATGGGGTAATATCAGGAGCAACAGAAAGTATAACCGAGAAATTTTTAGGTGGAATAAGTTTTTTTAATGATGTACCAGTTGATAGTTTCAAAAGTTATATACATTCAATGGCAAAAGAAGGCTTAGAAGAAGGCGGGCAAGAGATATTTGGAGAAGAAGTAAAATCATTAATAACTGGAGAGAAAATAGATGGAAATGAATTAAAAGGAAATGTAATACAAAGTGCATTATACGGAGGTATTACTGCTGGTATATTAAATACTCCTTCTATGATTGCTAATACTAAATTTTCTAGACAACAAGATATTTCTAATGATGTTACGATAACCATGAATTTATCTGATATAAATGATAATATTAGTAACAATCAACTTGATTCTTTAGATATAACTGAAACTATGAATTTACAGAAATTAAATAATAATCAAACTATAGAAAACTTATCTGAAAATGTTTCAGATTTAAATTCTTTTGGTGAACCAACTAATTATATTTCATTTAGTATATTGCTTGATGAAGCAAAAAGGCAAATGTCTTCATATTATGGAGATGCAGGCAAAATTATTCATGACATGTTTGTTCATGGATACTCCGTTCAACAAGTTCTTGGAAAATTATCTGGAGCTTCAAAAGCCTCTTTTCAGAATTTTTTGAATAATACTATTCAGGGAAGATTTTTATCACGGCTTACAACTGACGAGATTTCTGCTTTAAGGATTTATAGTAGTAGTGCGTATAGCATTATAAATGGTCAAATAAGGGCCAAAAATGTTCATGGTAATATAAATGGTTTTGATGCAAAAAAACTTGTTAAAAATATTGATTCTGCTATTATGAAATATGGCGGATTGGAGCAGGCAACTGAATTATATAGGGGAGTGAATTTATCTGCTTTTACAGCTCAAAGCTCAGTTTATGCCGCTTTGTTTGATGGTATTGCTGAAAATGATTTGCCAAGAATTTCAACTACTTTGGAAACTCTTATCGGTAAACCTTTTAAGGATTTAAGTTATGTAAGTACCTCTCCTGCATATAGTACTTCCTTTGCTAAAAGAATGGATTGTCCAATAGTTTTAGATATAATTGCTAAAAAGGGTACTCCAGGTGCTTATATAAATCAAATTTCTGATTTCTATAACTTGGAAAATGAATTTTTATTAGCAAGGAATACTGAATTAACAATAGTAGATGTGTCATCACCTGTAAAAGATATTAATGGTCTTGAAAAAATAATAGTTAAATGTGTGGTAAAATAAATATAGATAGGAGATATGTATGATTGATAATGAAAAAGAAAAAGCTCTTGATGTTAAATTTACATTCGATACTGAAGGCAAGAGTGATATTGAGATAAAAAAAGAAATAGAAGAACTTTTGAGGAAAAGGGACATGCTATTAGCCTCTAGAGGTCTTTCAATTCCATCTGATTCTAATAATAATAATAATAAAAATAATATTACTAATGATAGTCCCAGGCAAATTAAGTGATGGTGATAAAAATGAATGAAAAGATGAAAGCTGGAATACTAGGGTTTGCTGTTGGTGATGCACTTGGTGTTCCTGTGGAATTTTTAAGTAGAAAAATATTACAAAAAAATCCTGTTAAAGGAATGTTTGGTTTTGGAAGTCATGACGTTCCAGAAGGAACTTGGAGTGATGACACATCACTTATGATTGCAACAATGGATTCTATTGTTATAAAAGGAAGAATTGATTTTAATGATATAATGTATAGATTTACCGAATGGGTAGATTACGCAAAATATACTGCTACTGGTGAATTATTTGATATTGGAATATCTACTAGAAACGCAATTTTGAATTTTAAAAACGGAATTAATGCTGTTGATTGTGGTATGAAGAGAATAACCGAAAATGGTAATGGCTCATTAATGAGAATTTTACCTTTTGTATATTATTTGAAATATTCTAATTATTCAGAAAGCGAAAACATTTCAATAATTAATCAAGCTTCTGCGTTAACTCATGCACATGAAATAAGTAAACTTGGTTGTAAGATATTTTCAGATTATGTTTCTTCGTTACTTGACAATGTTGATAAAATTGAGGCTTTAGATTTACTTAAAAATAATGACTATGTTAAATATTATTCAGCTGATAGTATTAAGGCATATCAAAGAATTTTAAATGGTGATATAAAATTTTTGGATATTTCAGAAGTTAAATCTTCTGGGTATGTTGTCGATTCATTGGAGGCAAGTTTATGGTGTACTATACAAAATGACTCTTATGAGTCTGCTGTTATTTCTGCTATTAATTTAGGTGATGATACTGATACAATTGGAGCAATTACTGGTTCAATTAATGGCATTATATATGGAAGAGAAAACATTCCCAAAAAATGGTTAAATAAATTAAAACAAAATGACTATTTAGATGAACTTAGTGAAAATTTTGTGGATTCTATAAATTTTGGGAATTATAATAATCGTACGAGATAAAATACTTTTTTAATAAATATAATTTTAATATTTATAAGGGGAGTGACAATATGAAGGATAAAATTTTAGTTACAATTATAGTGCCAATAATAGATGAAGAGTATGATATGTATATTCCTATTAGGAAAAAAGTTGGTACTGTTAAAAGTTTAATTATTAAGATGGTGGAAGAACTAAGTAATCATGCCTTTGTTGATGATGGCTGTAAGAGATTATATGATAGAGTTAGTGGTAACGTTATTGATGAAGCACAGTTTGTAAGATATAGTTCTATAAAAAATGGTTCTAAATTAATTTTGTATTAGGGAGGTGAGTATATGGAAATAGTAATTATTAAAGAAAATAAGTTAAATGTGTTTAAACTTCCAGAAAATGTTGTAGGTAATTATTGGATTACCAATTATGAAAATGGACGTAAGATAAACATGGTTAATATAGAAGCTTCAAGTGATGGGTGGAAACTAATAAGCAATGATGATGCTTTTATTGTTGATAACCAAGATATTATGATACCAAATGTTATACTACAAAATTATCATTTCTATTCTTTACAAAATAATTTTCGACATGAAAAATACTATTTATATTGTTCACCAGTTTATGATAATTCTTATAAGGAATTTGGTGTTAATAATGAAAGTGTTATTCATGTGGGTAATTCTTCTAAAAATGAAATTTGTTATAATTTAGGTGGTATAAGTGAGGTTGCTTTTACAATAAATAAGAAAGATAATTATTATTATTTAACTGTTAATGATGATAATTCATTAATTTTTGTTAATCAAAATAGAGTGGATAAACATCAAAGAATTTTATATGGTGATATTATTTTCTGGTATGGGTTAAAACTTATTTTAATGAAACAAGATGGTATTGATTATTTTCTTATTAATAATCCTGGAGGATTACTTGCCTTTAATGCTGCGTTTGTTAATGTTGTTCCACAAAAAATTTCTTATAATGAAGATTATGCTGAATTAAATGATGAAAGTTTAAATTTTTCTAAGGATTATTTTTATCGTACGCCATATTTTTATCAAAAACTTTCTCATTATATATTACAAATTGATGCGCCACCAACAAAAGTTAATGATGATGGCACTCCTGAAATTTTAACGATTGGACCAATGCTTACAATGTCTATGATGTCAGTGGTAATGCTTATGTCAACAATGAATTCCATTGGATCTGGAAAACGTACTTTTGATGATTCTTGGACAAGCATTGCAATGTGTGTCGTTATGCTAGCTAGTAGTTTACTATGGCCAATGCTTACAAGAGCCTATCAAAAATTTTCTAATAAAAATTTAGAAAGAAAACGTCAAAAATTGTATATGAAATATTTGACTAAAAAAGAAAAAGAAATTTTAAATGAATTAGAAAAACAGCGTCAAGGGTTAATTGAAAATAATTTTAGTATTAGTCAATGTCAAGATATAATTAAAGGTCATAATGTTAAACTTTGGCAAAAAAGAATAACTGATGATGATTTTTTGACTTTACCAATTGGTATTGGCAATTTACCAATGCAAATTGAAATAAAGTATCCCGAAGAACATTTTTCTTTAGATGAAGATAATTTGTTAGATGAGGTGCATAAGTTAGGACAAAAGGAAAGAATTCTTAAAGATGTTCCAATTACATATTCTTTTTATGATAATGTGGCAACTGGTATAGTTGGCAATTATAAAATTAACAAAGATTTTATAGATAGACTTATTTTACAAATTGTTACAAGATATAGTTATGATGAGGTTAAAATTGTTTTATTAACATCTATGGAAAATGAGGCGGCTTGGGATTATGTTAAAGTTTTACCACATTGTTGGTCTAACGATAAAACTTTTCGTTATTTTGCTTCTAGTAATGATGAATATAGAGAAATTGCTTATAATTTAGAAAAAGTTTTTCAATCTAGAGTAGAAAATGATAATGATGCTAGGAATATTCCACATTATATAATTATTACTGATGCAATAAAATCAGTTGATAACTATGACCTAATCAAAAATGTTTTGAGTAATGGAGAAAATATTGGTTTTAGTATGGTCATGCTTGTGGATAGAGTTTCTGCTTGTCCAAATGAATGCAAAAATTTTATTAATTTGAATAAAAGTGGTTGTTATATTTTTAATAGTGTTATTAACTTGAGTAATCAACAGTTTGTTATTGATGAATCTTCAGTTGAAGAACTATATAATTGCGCAGTTGAACTGGCAAATATTGAGATTGAACTAAAGAATGATGCTCAAACTAGTTTGCCAGACGTTTATCATTATTTAGAAATGTATCAAGTAGGTAAGGTTGAACATTTGAATTCTTTTGATAGATGGAAGAAGAGTAACCCTGTTCTTTCCTTACAAGCACCAGTTGGTATTGGAAAAAGTGGTGAAATAATTAGTCTTGATTTACATGAGCGTTATCATGGACCACATGGTTTGATTGCTGGAACTACTGGTTCTGGTAAATCAGAATTTATTATAACTTTTGTTTTATCTTTAGCAATTAATTATAGTCCTTATGATGTACAAATTATTTTGATAGATTATAAAGGTGGTAGTTTAGCCGGTGCTTTTAAAAATGATAAATATGTTCTTCCACATTTAGCGGGAACAATCACTAATTTAGATGGAAATGAACTTAATAGATCACTTGCTTCAATTGAAAGTGAGGTAAAGAGAAGACAAAAAGAATTTAATGATGCAAAAGTTGTTACGAATGAAAGTACAATGGACATTTATAAATATCAAAAACTTTGGAAAGAAGGAAGGTTAGTTGGTAAGGAGCCAATTTCACATTTGTTTATTATTAGCGATGAATTTGCAGAATTAAAGGAGCAACAACCTGACTTTATGGATAAACTTATAAGTGTGGCACGTGTAGGTCGTAGTTTAGGAATTCATTTAATTTTGGCTACCCAAAAACCTGGTGGAGTTGTTGATCAACAAATATGGTCCAATACTAGATTTAGAGTTTGCTTGAAAGTTCAAGATACTGGAGATTCACAGGAGGTATTGAAGAAACCTGATGCTGCATTTTTGAAAAAAACAGGTAGATTCTACTTGCAAGTTGGTTATGATGAAATATTTACGTTAGGACAATCTGCTTGGGCTGGAGGACAGTATTATCCAAGTGTGACTTTTAAAAAACAAACTGATAATTCAGTTAATGCAATTAATAATATTGGTTTTGTTACAATGTCCAAAGATAATACTAAAAGTTATAAAATTGAATCTCAAGGAGAAGAACTAACTAATATTGTAAAATATTTAAGTGATTTAGCCATATCTGAAAATATAAAAATACATAAATTGTGGCTAGATAAGATACCAGATAAAATATATGTTGATGCTTTAAAGAGTAAATATAATTATCTTAAGAAGGATTTTGATATTAATTTAGTTATTGGCGAGTATGATGATCCAAATACACAAAATCAATATTTGTTAACAATACCACTTACAAAGTATGGTAATGCTATTCTTTATGGTACAACTGGCTCTGGCAAAGATACTTTTATAAGCACGATGATCTACTCTGGTATAACGAGTTATTCGCCTTTAGAAATTAATTATTATATTTTAGATTTTGGTTCTGAGACATTGGGTGTTTTTAAAAATGTTCCTCATGTTGGTGATGTGGCATATTTAAATGATACTGATAAAATTATAAATCTCTTTAAAATGGTTAATGAGTTGTTAGTTGAACGTAAAAAGTTATTTTCTTCTTTTGGAGGTACATATGAAGGCTATAATCAAAATTCCGGAGAAAATGTTCCGGCAGTTGTTGTAATTATTAATAACTATGAATCATTTCTGGAAAATTTTGAAGATTTAAATGAACAACTTGCTTCTATTTTAAGAGAAAGTTATCGTTATGGAATATATTTTGTGATTAGTGCTAGTAGTGAAACAAGTGTTAGAGTTAAAATTAAACAAAACATTTCACTTACATATGCTTTACAACAAAATAATGATTCTGATTATGCTAATATTTTTGGTAATATAAGAGGGAAAACACCGGCTAAGATTAAAGGCCGTGGCTTATTTAAAAAAGAAAATGTGTATGAATTTCAAACCGCATATTCAACAGACAAAAATAATTTTTCGGAATTTATTAAAAATCTTGGTAATGAATTAAGTGAAACTTATATAGATAAGGCTTTACCTATACCATCTTTGCCTGATAGTGTTTCTTTTGATGATGTAATTAAAAATATATCTCGTGATACTAGTATGGCTATTGGTTTAAATAAAAATACTTTAGAAACTGAAAAATATAATTTTGGAAAATCTAGTATTTCACTTATTAGTAGTTATGAAATAGAGAAAATTACTGGTTTCTTACAGGCGTTAATTAAGGAAATTTTATATGTAAATGTTTATGATGTTTTAATATTAAACGGTAATGATATAAAGTTTGATATAGTAGATATTGAGAAAAAAATTTACAATAATAATTATGATTCAATTATAAATAAAGTAGCTGATTATGTTGATAAGGTTTACGATATTTATCAAGGTAATGGATTCAATGATGCTAGTTTACTTGAACATAAAAAACTTTGTGTATTTATTTGTGGAATAAATGATTTTATGAATAAATTGTCTGATGAGTTAAAAAAGAAATTTAGTGGTACTTTACAAAAAAATAATCAAATGAATTTAGTATCTTTTGTTATTGTTGACAATCCTGATGTAATAAAAACATTTGCCTATGATGAATGGTTTAAAGTTGGTGCAGATACGTCAAAAGGCATTTTTGTCGGCAGTGGTATAGATGAACAAAATTTGTTTAAAGTAGCTAAAATAACTAGAGAAGATCGTGAAGAAATACCGATTGACTTTGGGTTTATAATTAATAATTCCAAACTTGTTAAAATAAAATTATTATCTTCTTTTGAACAACATTGATTTATAATTGGCAGATATTTATCTGCCTTTTACATTGGTTTTACGTTATTTTATGATTGTTTATTGAGTTTCTATTAGATAAATGTTATTCTTTTTTTAGAGTACGACATGTATGTGTTTAGAGGAGGGATAACATGGCAGTATTTCAATATGATCCAGAATTGGCTAAAAAATGGTCAAATGAGGTCGTAGATTATTTAAATGGTGAAGGAGATAGTGTATTTGTTTGTTCAAAAAAATTTAATGAACAAATGGAAAAATTAGTTCAACCTGATGTTTGGACTGGGTCAGCTGCTTCTAAAAATTATCAAGATTTTATGACAACTCATAATGCTCTTATTAAATTTACTAATACTTTTGGAGATACGTTCCAAGAAGCTATGAATAAAGTAAATAAAAGTGTAGCAGATTTAGAGATTGCTAACTTAGGTCAGGATACTAATGTTAGTTCAACATTTGGTACATTATCTTATAACCAACTTTCAGCATTATCTGAAGAAAATATTAATAAAAGTTATGTAAGATATAATTATGCAACTATTATTAGTATTGGGTCTGTTTTAAAAAATATTAGAGTTTCTCTTGAAAATGTTAATGAAGGTTTAAAAAGAAAAATTTCAGAATTAAATAGTGGTTCTAATATTTGGGATGGTGATGCTTCAGAAAACGCTAAAGATTCACTTTTAGATGTTTTAAATAGCAATATGCCAGAGATTTTTGATTCATTAGATACATGTATAAAAAATATTGAAACAGCTGGTGAAAATGCACAAGCTGCTGATTCAATATAATATAGTCACTTAGGTGACTTTTATAGGTAAGTTTTAAGTTATTAAAATTTACCTATAAAAGGGGTACTGTGTATGATAGTTAAAGTCAATAAAAGTGTATTTGAAAGTAATGTAAAAAAAATAAATGATAGTATAACCGATTTTAAAGACTTTATAGATGATATGAATAAACTTGTAGATGACATTAGTTCGATTTGGAATGGTGAAGAATATAATAATTTTTCTTCCAAAATGAATGATTTTGCTAAGGAACTTAATAATTATGTTGAACAGTTAGAAACTTATCAGTCTTTTTTGGCTGGTTATATAGAGGCTCATAAAGCAATAGATTTAACATTTGAAAATAAAAATATTGAACTAAAGTAGGTGATTAAATGATTTCTTGTGATTATAAAGAACTTTTAGATAAATCAACTCAATTAAATAAAATTTTTTCAAAAATAACAAAAACTTTAATGGAAATTGAAGATGATGGAGATTTACTAATGCAGCTTTCTAATTGGGATTCTGTTACTAGAGATTATTTTAATCAAAAATTTAATATGGTGAAAAAGAATGATGAAATTATAGGGAACTTGATTTTAAATATTAATTCTTATTTGGAAACAGTTATTGAAAATTATTCTTCATTGGAACAAGGCTTAAATAATGCCTTTAAGTTTTAGGTGATAAAATGAGTATATATTCTAAAATTTCTATTAAGTCTTTAAGTAATGCTGTTAGCGATGCTTTAAGCGAACTTGATAGCTATGATTTAAAATCTTTGAAGCAGTCATTATTACCGCCAACAATGGAATCTTCTGCTAAAACGAACGTTTTTTCTTCATTTGATAATGTTATGAGTTCTACATCTTTAAATGGATCTGTGGCAGTTTTAAGAGATAATTTAAAATTAGTTTCTTCTATTTCAAAACAAATTAGTGATATTCAAGATTTAGAAAAAGATATTAATGATTTGGAAAAGAAAAAATGGAAGATAAAAAAATACACTACAACGGATAGTAATGGAGTGTCCCATACGCATCGTGAAAGAGTAATTAATCAATCAGTTCAAGATAAAATTGATAAGAAAAAGAAAGAAATTGGCAAAAAAGAAGCTAGTATTAGTAAAAGTTTAAGCTAATAAATAAAGTTTTGTCTACTTTTAAAAATTAAGTGTACAGCATTTAATTTTTTCTTTTTCTATGATAAAATTAGTTTATTAAAGATAGGAGATGCTTGCTATGTTTGGAAAAATATTATATTTAAGTGATAATATTGGGTATATTGAAAATAAGATGACTGATGATGTAAGTGCTGATTTACTTAACTTACATTTAATATTTGAAAATGGAGATCATAAAGTTCTTAGTGAAATCACTGAAGTTAAATCAGATGAAATAAGGGTTAAATTTTTAGGGGAATTTATTGATGGCCATTATTACAATGGTGTTTTAAAAAAAGCTAGTTTAAATAGTAATATAAGAACAATTAATGAAGAAGAAAGAACAGAGTTAATGGGTGTTCAATCTAAGAAAAACTTTGTAATGGGTAAAAGTGCAACATATAAAGATTCTTATATTTGTCCTTCGATTAATGAAATGCTTGCTAATCATTTATGTATATTTGGTAATACTGGTTCTGGTAAATCATGTGGTGTAGCAAGAGTAGTACAAAACTTATTAAGTAATAAATTTGCTGTTTCATATAATGCAAATATGCTTTTCTTTGATTCTTTTGGGGAATATAAAAATGCCTTTAAAAGCATTTCTAATATTAGTCCTTATTATCAATATAAATTTGTAACGTCAAGAATTAAAGATAATGATGATGAAATGATTAATATTCCGATGAATTTACTTAAAGTAGATGATATGGCTATTCTTTTACAAGCAGATAAGCATTCACAGTTAACAATATTAGAACGAGCTATGAAGCTTGCTAAAATGTTTTCTTTAGATACACCTGAATCTAATCGTTATAAAAATCATATTATTGCTAGTGCTTTAATAACTGTTTTATATAGTAGTGAAACAACTGATAAGAAAAAAGATGATATTTTTAGTATTATTCATACTTGTCATACAAAAGAATTTAATTTAGATACCAAGATACCTGGCGTTGGTTATACAAGAACTTTCTCAGAATGTTTCCAAATAGACTCTAGAGGAAAGTTTGGGGAAGAGGTTTTAATTACTGAATATATTCTTAAATATATAGATGAGACATTAGAAATTGATGAAAGTATGGGAGACGTTGCTTATTCTTTAATGGATTTTTCTCGGGCTTTAGAATTTACTTTAATAAGTGAAGGGTTTCAAAATAACCGTAATTTGATGGATGATGCTCAGTTATTAAAGGTAAGACTTTATTCAATTATTCATGGACCAGTTGGTAAGTTATTTTCTTCTGATAAAGCTGTTACGATGGGAGAGTTTGTTACTAAATTAGTTAGTAAAAATAATAAGAAAGCCCAGATAATTAATATAAACTTAGAAGGACTTGATGATAATATATCTAAGGCAATTGTAAAAATATATACAAGACTTATTTTTGATTTTTCTAAAGAGAACGCTAATAGGGCAACAATTCCTTTTCATTTGTTTTTAGAGGAAGCCCATCGTTATATTCAAAAAGATATAGATGTTTATTTACTTGGTTATAATATATTTGAACGTATTGCTAAAGAAGGAAGAAAGTATGGGGTTATTTTAGGAATAATTAGTCAAAGACCAATGGAAATAAGTGATACAGTTGTTTCACAATGTTCTAATTTCTTGATTTTTAAAATGACACACCCTAAGGATATAAAATATATCGAGGAGATGCTTCCTAATATTAGTCAAGATGTTATTGAAAAAATGAAAATTTTACAACCTGGTACTTGTGTTTCTTTTGGTAGTGCTTTTAAAATTCCAATGATTATTAAAATGGAAATGCCTAATCCAAGGCCATATTCATCTAGTTGTGATGTTTCAAGTTATTGGGAAAGTAATACTAATTTAAATGAAGAGATATCTAGTGATATTATGGGTGGGGCTAGTGCTACAATAGAGCAGGCACCTATAACTAATAGTAATTCTAATGAAGAGAGAAATAGAACTTCTTTCTTTCAAGGAAATATTGATTCTTTGGAGACTTTATAGTTATGTTTACTGATACACATTGTCATTTATATGATGAGTATTATGAGTCTCTTGGTGAGATAATTAATGATTCTATAAATAAGGGAGTACATTCTTTTATTAATGCTGGTTGTGATGGTTTATCTAATAAAGAGGTTATAGAAAAAGTAAGTAAGTATAAATTTATGTATGGGGTAATAGGTATACACCCAGAATATGTGCTTACTTATACTTTAGAAGATATTTTAGACATTGAAAGACATTTAAAAGATGAGAAAATAGTGGGCATTGGTGAGATTGGACTTGATTATCACTATGATACTTTAAATAAAGATGCTCAAAAAGAATTGTTTATTAAGCAATTAGAACTGGCTAAAAAATATAATTTACCGGTTGTAATTCATTCAAGAGAAGCCACTGAAGACACGATTAATATTTTAAAGAGATATCCGACTGTTAAAGGAGTTATTCATTCTTTTTCAGGGAGTATTGAAATAGCTAGAATTTATAAAAAAATGGGTTACAAATTAGGTATTAATGGAGTTGTAACTTTTAAAAATAGTCATTTAAAAGAGATTTTAGAAGAGATGTTAGATATTATTGTTTTAGAAACTGATGCACCATATTTAACGCCGCATCCTTATAGGGGTACTAAGAATAGTCCTAGTTATATTCCTTTAATTGCTAGTTTTATTAGTGATTATGTTGGGCTAGATATTAATACTTTATCTTCCTTAACAGAGAAAAATGTTAGAGATGTTTATAAGAAAATTAAGTGAGGAAGATTTATGGAGAAAGAAGAATATATTAATCTAGTTAATGATAAGATTAGTAATTTTAAAACAAAAGAGATTATGATAAAACAAATTGATAATTTTTTTGACGTAAAAAACATCTTATTAAAACATCATACTTATAATGTTGGGGACCTAGTGTATTTAAAAAAAGGGACACTTTTACATGGCACTTATAAAAATATTGATGGATTAAGAGAAATTTGTCAAAATGGATTGATTGCTAGTTTGTTTATTAATGATAAGATTTCTAAATATCCATCATGTGTCGGAGTATGGAATTTACAGAAAGATTATTATTTGAAAGATTATGTTAATTTTTATAGTGGGGGCACGATTGAATATAAAAAAATGAATGGTGAAAAAATAAAAACTTCTGTAATTCCATATAATGAAATGAAAAACATTATGAGTACGATAGATACAAATCTTTGTTTTCGGTGGCGTATGGAGCAAACTAAAGAGGCAAGGTTTTTACCAAGTTTAGTTCAAAGTAAAGTTCAAATTGGAATTATCTTTAATAGCAATAATGATGCAATAAAAAGATTACTTAAGGGTGATATTTTATCAAATAATATAAGTGATGAAGAGGTTAAAGAATTTGTTAATCCAGATTATTATGAAAAATTTATTAAAGATAGAAGAAATAAAGATGATTTTTTTACAGACCGAGAAAGTGCAATTCTTTTTGGTGTGCCATCTAACTTGATTGAAGGAATATTAGTTGGGAGAGAGTATGAAAGTAATATTGACATTTTAAAGAAAATAAAAAAGTTATTGCCTAACTGTTATATTTGTAATTTAGATGGCGTTGTTATTATGATTTAAGAGGTGGCAAACCCTCTTTTTTTAGTCTAATTTATCAAATAAATCTTTCACATCTATTTCTAAGCCTTTGGCTGTTTTGCCAACGGTGTCTAATGAAAACTGTTTAGTGCAACCGCTTTTGGTTTCAATTTTCTTCAAGTAATCAATACTTATGTTACTTTTCATTGCTAGTTTTACCTGTGTCCACCCTTTTAGTTTGCGTTGTTTTTTTATGTTTTGAAATACTAAATAATATAAATTATCATTATCCATAGTTCTAACCTTCTTACAATATTGTTGATATTATAATTTTCCCATTAATTTATCGTTTGAAATTTATGACATAGTACCCTTTTTTGAGAATTTATGTTATAATTTTGGCAGATAGTAGGGTGGTGGATGTGAAGTGTTTAAATCAATCTTGTGATGCTACGGAAATTGAAAATGATGATAATTTTTGCTATAAATGTGGACATTGGACTGCAAGAGGCTTTTCGTTTATACAAAAAGAAGAAAATGTTTTAGAAATATTAAAAGGTGAAGCAATTAAAAGAGAGAATAATTTTTCGTTAATGCTTTGTGTTTTTATAGTGTCTCTTTTTTCTTTTGTAATATTTAGTTCTTTTAGAGGTGCTGATTTGTATAAACCATTATTTTATTTAAAAAGAAGAGTAATTAGTTATGTTTATGGATATAATACCTCAATTATAAAGACAGATAATGTTTATCAAAAGGTTCAGGTAGATAATTATGAGGAAGCCATTTCATTAATAACAAAGGATTTAAATAGTCAAAACTTTAAATGCAGTCATCGTGCAGATACCTTTCAATATGAAAGTGAGATACAAAATATTGGGTCGATACCTGTTGTAAGTTTTTGCGACGCAACAGACATGGTAGCTGAAGATATACTTAGCGTTGTTAAAAGAATATATATGCTATTTCCAAATATATCTGGGGCTTTAACAAATATCTCTATTACTAATGCTGAGACTAATAGAGAGTATATTGCACGTTTTCAACCTAGTTTTCAATTTGCAAATGCTAATATGGATACAAGCAAGTATAACAAGGTAAACAAGACCCAAATTTTATTAAATAGTTATTATTTTTTAAATGCTGATATTATGCAAAATCCTGTTTCTGATTTTGTGGGGGATGGCTGGTATGTTAAAGATGCTAATTGGTCTAGCACGGTTGCACATGAGTTGGGTCATTATATTTCTTTTGTTGCGTTATTAAAGCAAAACGAACTTTTAAATATTACTTTTGTTAATAAAGATAATGAAAAAAAGATAGAAGATGTTTTAGAACGATTTAATAATGGTAGTTTTTCTTTAGAGATTCTTACTGAGGCTCTTACTAATTTTAATGAAAAATATGGTACGAACTTAGATTTTGATTCGTTTGCTTTAACAATTTCAAAATATGCTGATGCAAAAGATGAAAATGGTAATTTAATTGCTGATGAAACGATTGCGGAGGCTGTACATGATTATTATTTACATGGAGACTCTTTAGAGAGTAGTAGTTATGAAATTATTAATATTTTAAGAAAATATTTATATGGAGAATGAAATGAAAAAGTGTTTTAACTGTAATGGTACTAATAGAAATACCGATATATATTGTCGAAATTGTGGGTTAATATTAAAAAAAAATACACATTATGTTCTTATAAATTTGGGAACTATTGTGGCTGTTGCAGGTCTTATGTTTGTTATTGTTTTACTTATTTTATCTTATGTTATTGATTAGAATTTAAAGGAGAAAATAGTTATGGAAAATAAAAAAAACTTTTATAATGAAAGTATTAGTGAGTTGTACGAAAGATTAGATACTAATATACATGGTCTATCTTTAGAAGAGGCAAAAAAAAGATTAGAGAAGTATGGTGAGAATAAACTTGCCGATCAAAAAAGAAAATCAAATTTTTTATTGTTTTTGGAACAATTTAATGATTTTATGGTTATATTACTTATTTGTGCTTCTTTATTTTCAGCAGTTGTGTCATATATCCAACATGAATCTTATGCTGATTCTATAATTATAATTATAATTGTTATAATAAATGCTGTTCTTAGTTTTGTTCAAGAAAAGAAAGCAGATGCAGCGATTGATGAGTTAAACAAAATGTTTGTAACCAATAATTACGTTATTAGGAATGGCGAAAAAAAACTTGTTGACGTTAGAGAAATTGTAGTTGGAGATATTGTAGAATTGGAAGCTGGTGATTATGTTTCTGCGGATGCTAGGGTTATATCGTCAGAAAAATTAGAAATAAATGAATCAACATTAACTGGTGAATCTAAGTCAATTAAAAAAGATAGTAATGATATATTTGAAGAAAAAGAATTATATGAAAGAAAAAATATGGTCTATGCTGGTTGTAATGTGATTAATGGGCATGCGTTTGTTCTTGTATGTGCGACTGGGATGAATACGGAACTTGGTAAAATTGCGACTAGTTTAACTAACAAAAAGGCTGATATTACACCATTACAAAAGAAAGTAAATCAAATTAGTAGGGTATTGACGTACGTTGTTTTGGCAATAATATTTGTTATGATGGGGTTAGGACTTTTAATGAAAAATGATTTTTTTGATATTTTGATGCTTTCAATATCTCTTGCAGTTGCGGCTATACCTGAGGGTTTAAGTTCTATTATAACAATTATTTTATCACTTGGAATGAGTACAATGGCTAAAAGAAATGTAATTATAAGAAAGATGGCTTCGGTTGAAACACTTGGGTCAACTGATATAATATGTTCTGATAAAACAGGAACTATTACGCAAAATAAAATGCTTGTAAAATCTATATTTGTTAATGATATATTGTATACAGATAAAGATATTGTTCCTAGTGTTTTCTTATTAAAGTTGTGTGCGTCTCTTTGTCAAAACGTAGTTAAAAATGAAAATGGCTATATGGGTGATGAAACAGAGGTATCCATTTATAAGTATTTAGAAAGTACTAATTTCTCGGTTGATAATTGTAAAAGATTAAAGGAGTATCCTTTTGATTCTGATCGAAAAATGATGAGTACAATTAATCAATTTGGTGATAGTGTTTACTCATTTACTAAGGGCAGTTTAGATGCTGTTATTAACAATTGTAAGAGCTATGTAATTAATGATAAAGTTTATGAACTTGATGAAGAATATAAGAAAAAAATATTTGCGATTGAAAAAGATTTATCGCGGAAGTCATTAAGACTACTTGCTTTTGCTTATAAAAGACAAGATTTTGATAATCCTGAAACTGATATGATTTTTATTGGTATGATTGGTATGATGGATCCACCTAGAGAGAGCGTGCCTAATGCAATTGATGTTTGCTATCACGCCGGATTAAAGCCAGTGATGATTACAGGTGATAGTATTAATACGGCTATTGCTATTGCTAAATCTGTTAATATTATAGATAGCGATGAAAAAGCAATTGAAGGTAAATACATTGATAAGATGACTGATGATGAGCTATTAGATGCAGTAAAAAAATATCAAGTTTATGCAAGAATTACACCAAGTGCTAAATTAAGAATTGTAGAAGCATTACAATCACTTGGCTATGTTGTAGCAATGACTGGTGATGGAGTAAATGATGCTCCGGCTATACAAAAGGCTGATATAGGTATCGGTATGGGTATTACTGGTACAGAGGTTGTA
Source organism: uncultured Mycoplasmatota bacterium (assembly GCA_900549625.1). Classification (GTDB taxonomy): domain Bacteria; phylum Bacillota_I; class Bacilli_A; order RF39; family UBA660; genus Ventrenecus. The sequence continues at coordinate 85,773 of URPE01000002.1, read as the reverse complement.
AAAAAGGTGGCTGATTGTATATTAGTAGATGATAGTTTTTCAACGATAGTAGATGGCGTTGAAGAAGGCAGAAGAATAACAACAAATATAAAAAAGGTTATTTTGTATTTGTTGGCTGGAAATATTATAGAGGTAATTTTGGTTTTTGCTTCAATGCTTTTAAATATGGAAATGTTTACAACTTTACAGCTTTTGTGGATAAATCTTGTGACAGATTCAATACCAGCAATAATGCTTGCTTTTGAAAAAAGTGAAAAAGATATTATGGAAAATGTGCCTAATAGAGTAAATACAAGTTTTTTTACACCATTTTTAATAGCAAAAATAGTTATAAGTGCATTGGTTAAATCAATAATAATGTTAGTATTGTTTGTTTATTATGCAAAGACTTATGATAGTGGAGTGGCAGGATCTTTAATGTTTATTTTCTTAATTGGTAATGAGTTACTTTATTCATTATCTTGTAGAAATTTAAAATGTTCAGTTTTAAATAAAGATATATTTAGTAATAAGCGTTTATCTTTGGGACTCGCAGGATTATTAATTGTACAAGTTTTGGTGTTAACTACTGGTTTGTCTAAATTTTTTGTGGTGGATAATATAGGAATTATAAACATTGTTGTTGTCTTAGGTATATGTTTATTATTATTTGTGATTGGTGAGGTTGTTAAGCCACTTTATGCTAAATTATTTAAAGATTATACGGAGGTGAAAGATAATGCAAAGTAATAGTTCTGTTTCATTTATTATTTTTGGTGGGTTAACTATATTATGTATTTTTACTTTTGTAGTGGCTAGTAATTTAGTATCTAATAATAATGAAAGTAATTCTTATTATGTAAAAGTTGATGATAATGTGGACGCTAAAATAGAGTCAGTTAATATTGTAAATGGTAAGTTAGTTATTAAAGCCTCTGGTAATACTTCAAAATATTGTGTGAAATCTACTAAGACTATTCCAAACGATAATAATATATGTTGGAAAGATATGATAGGAGAAACTGCTTCTACTACGGTGTATGGTGGTAAGAAATATTATGTTTGGATTAAGGATGTTAATAATAATATTAGTAATGTTTATAGTGTTAAATAGGAGAATTTATGGATTTATATAATGTATGTGATTTGCCATTATCAAATGATTTAGAAATAAGAAAAATACAAGAAAAACAACTTAATGGTGAAGAATTAACTATGCAAGAAAAAATTAGAATGGCTTGTAAAAGTAAAGGTGGAAGAGATCATACCATAAGGAAAATTGGGGATTATGAATGTAAACCTAATCATTGTTATAGGTGCATATCTTTTGATACGCTAAAAATTTATCAACATAAAGGATTTATAATAGATGAAAGAAAAGATGAGTATGTTAATGGGGAAAATAATGCTGGGATAGATTGGTATTTAGGTGGAGCTTGTCCTAATAGATATGGTTATATAATAATTGAATGTCCTGCTTATAAAGATTATTATACTTTAACAAGTAACTCTGGTTATGGAATGAGTTTAGATATTAATGTTCGACATATTAAATCTTCTCCTTCAGAAAAGCCAATACCATTTTCTTTGATAACAAATATTTTTGATTATAAGAAAATAATGCAAGAACAGCGGTTGATATTAAATATGGCAAAAGAAAAAACAAATAATGAAAGTGAATATATTTTAGAAGAAATACAAAATAGTAATAGTAAAAACAGATAATATTTACTTATTTTTAGAAAGTGATAATTAAACTTTCTTTTTTAATGATCTATAAAAATGTTGTGTTCGACAATTTTTGACAAAATATTTTATCTATGTTATTATTTTCTTGTAAAAAGAGGTGTTCCTTAGATGCAAAAATTTACTAAAAATATTAAAAAACTTTTACAAGTATTTATAATGGTTTCCTTTATTTTTATTGCTAATGTTAGTACAACAAAAGAAGTTACTAAAGTTAGTAATGATGCTAGTAATAGAGTTATTGATTTATCAACAATGGCTTTAAAACTTGAAAGTGATATAAAAAATGATTTATATAGTGCTAAAGATACTTATACTGGTGATATAACTGGTTATGCTGCTGATTGTCCTCTTTGCTCGGGAAGACTTGCTTGCAATAGTTCTTATAATGTTAAAGATGGTACAACAACATATCCTGATTTAGCATATGGTAATGTAAGAATTGTGGCTTCATCTAGTAATTTACCATGTGGTTCAATAGTGCGTTTTCAAATGAATAGTTTATCTATGGAGCCAATTATAGCAATAGTGCTTGATCGTGGTGTCTTAGGTAATGATTTGGATATTTTAATGGCTAATGAAAGCGAAGCAACAAAGTATGTTGGACGTAAGACACTTGGTTATGATGTTTTAAGAGAAGGATGGACTCGTTAAGTAATGGATATAAAAGCAAAAAAAAGTTTAGGTCAAAATTTTTTGAAGGATGAAAATATATTAAAAAAAATAGCAAATAGTTTTTCGACAACTTGTGATGATGTCATAATAGAAATTGGCCCAGGACAAGGAGCACTTACTAAGCATTTAGTAGAGAAAAATGGCCATCTTATATGTTATGAAATTGATACACGAATGGAAAGTTTACTTTTGCATTTTGAATCAGAGGATACAAGCATAATATTTGATGACTTTTTAAAAAGAGATATAACACAGGATATTCCTTTAGAGCATGGTAGTATTTATGTTATTGCTAATATTCCTTATTATATTACAACGCCTATTATTGAACATGTTTTATCAAGTGGCTTAGATATAGCTGGTATGACTTTACTTGTTCAAAAAGAAGTAGCAGAAAGATTTTGCGCCACGCCTGGAACTAAAACATATGGTTATTTTACAGTTTACTTAAAACATTTTTTTGAATCTGAATCACTTTTTTCTGTAAGTCCTAGTTGTTTTACGCCAGCTCCTAAAGTTATGAGTGAAGTGGTGAAATTAGTAAAAAAAGAGAATAGAGAAAGTATTGACATTAACGAATTTCAAGTATTCTTAAAGGATTGTTTTCAAAATAAAAGAAAGACTTTACGAAATAATTTAAAGGGTTATGATTGGCATAAAATTGAAATTGTACTTAGGACCTTTGCTAATCCAAATACAGTAAGAGCAGAAGAACTTTCTTATGAAGAGTTTGTTACTATTTTTAAAAGTCTAGCATAAATTGCTAGTTTTTTCATACAATTTTATAGGTGAAAAGTATGGAATTTCATGAAGGAGATTTAGTTACTCGTAATAGTTATAAAAATGATGTTGTTTTTAAGATCCTTAGTATTCGGGGTGAAGTTGCATATTTAAAAGGGACGCAAGTAAGACTTTATGCTGATGCACCTTTAGAAGATCTAGCAATTTATGAAGATGACGATAGAACTGTAGAAGAAGATGAAATGCTTAGTGATAGATTTCTTGGGGACTATTTTTACTTACCTGGTAAGGTGCTCCATATTGATGCTGATGCTGATTATTTAGCAAGATGTATGCGTTTTTATCAAAATAATAAAGTAATGGCTGTTGGTAAAAAGATTACAGAAAAAGATGTTCCTAAACAAATTAAAGACTTATTAGTAGATTATCAACCGGATATTGTCATTATTACTGGGCATGATGCTTATTATTCAAAAAAAGGTGATACAAAAGATATTAAAAATTATCGTAATACGAAGTATTTTGTAGAAGCCGTTAAAGAGGCTAGACGTTATGAGAAGAGTCATGAAAAATTAGTAATTATTGCTGGAGCTTGTCAGAGTAATTATGAAGAGTTAATTAAAGCTGGAGCAAATTTTGCTAGTTCACCTAAAAGAGTAAATATTCATGCTTTAGATCCGGCTATAATCGCATGTGTGTTGGCAACAAGTGAACGTAATAAGGAGATTGATTTAGTTAGTTTACTTAAAAAAACTAAGTATGGTGCGAGTGGCATGGGAGGAATTATTAGTAATGGCATGATGTATGTAGGATTTCCAAGATAAGGAGGATTATGAATTTAGATATAGTAAGAGATAAAATTAAAAGTTATCTTGATAAGGACGTGGTTATTCATGTCTATGGCATGCGTAATAAAAATAATACCTATAGAGGAGTTTTATCAGGGGTATATCCTTATGTTTTCACAGTTAATATTGATGGCACTGAAAAAAGTTTTAATTATGCCGATGTTATAATTGGTGATGTGGTTGTAAAATTAATGTAAAATGCTTGAATTTCTTTATATTATGCTATAAAATGATATTAGAAGTTAATCATAACTTTAAGAAGAGGAGTGAAGATGATGAAAATTACATCTGTAAGCGTTCGTAAAATTACGAAAGAAAATTCACGATTGAGAGGAATTGCATCAGTTTTGATTGACGATGCTTTTGCTGTTCATGACATTCGTATTATTGAAGGAGACAATGGTTTATTTATTGCTATGCCAAGTAGAAAAACAGCTACTGGAGAATATAAAGACGTTTGCCATCCTATTAATCCAGATGTTCGTAGTGAATTTACAGACGCAATTTTAGAAGAATATAAAAACACTTCTGATTAAAAGTTCTAGTTAGACTAGAATTTTTTTTATTATTTAGCATATATTTTTATAGGTGAAGAATATGGAACAAACTAGTATTAATTTAGTTAGTAGTAGTCATGAGGTTAAAATAATTGATAGAAGAGAAATATACTTGACGGGTGTAAAAAAAATTACTAGTTTTGATGAACAAGAGTTTTTATTAGATACAACAATGGGGGTATTACTTTTAAAAGGTAATAATTTAGAATTGCTAAAATTAGATACCCATGATGGTAATGTTCGTATTAAAGGTAAAATAGTAAGCTATCAATATTTAGATAAAGGTGAATCAAAGAAAAAAGAAGAAAGTTTTATGGCTAAGTTGTTTAAGTAATGACAGTAGAGTTACAGATACTTTCTTTTTTGGCTTCCTTAGTTTTTGGCTTTTTCTTTTCAATTCTTTCTAAAATTCACTTTTTCTTTATTAAAAAGTTAAATATATTTTGGTGGTATATATATACTTTCTTGTTTATGAGTGTTATAAGTCTTTCTTATATTTATCTTCTTTATAATATTAATGGGGGAATATTACATTTTTATTTTTTAGTTTTAGTTATCATTGGTTTTATTTTAGAAAGAGTATTGTCAAATAACGTAAAGTTCAAAAGAATTAAACAAAGGCAAGTAGATAAGTTTTTTAACAAGTGATATAATTTATGTTGTTAGTAAAGAAGGGTGGACTAATGAAGAAGAAAGGCTCTAGAAAAGCAAAAAAAAGATTTTTGATTTTATCGATTGTATTTCTGGGAATAGTGTTTCTTTCTTTTGCGTCTATTTTTCATGATTGGGTACAAATAATAGATAATAAAAATGAAATAGCATCACTTACTAATTATTATAGTAAATTAATGGATGAAGAAGAAAGTTTAACAAGTGAAGTTACAAAATTACATGATAAAGATTATATTGCACGTTATGCAAGAGAAAAGTATATGTATTCATTGCCAGGAGAATATATTATAAAAGTACCAGATGAAAAGTAATTTATACTTTCTTTTTTTTTGCTTTTATTTTAAAATTAAAGCAGTGATATTATGGAGAAGTTTTTTTTAGTAAGACATTTTAATGTACTCGTTAATAATAAAGTGATGATTCATGACTTATCTTTTTCTATTACTAAATCAATGTGTGTTTTAGGAGAAAGCGGGACTGGTAAGAGTAAGTTATTAAAAGAGTTACAAAAAGTAAGAGATTATAAGGGAGTTGTTTCTTTTTATTTAGGACAGACTAGTAGTGTAAAGAGTAACTTACCTTTAGAAGAGAGGGACTCATATACAAAAGAATTTTTAGAATTGTTTTTAAGTAATAAAAAGAATTTAGGTTATAAATATGCTTTACTTAGTAAAGTACTCACTCATCCAGATTATTTCTTTTGTGAAGATTTGCATAATATTCTTACTAATTATGAAAGACAAATTTTTTTTCAATATTTAAAACATTTTAATATTCTTATTTTTTATGTAACAAATGAGGTTAATGATACAGTTTATTTTGATTATTTAATAGTGCTTAAAAATAACAGAGTAGCAATGGAAGGTAATACATTAGATATTTTAAAGGAAGAAAAATTAATGAAATTGTTAGGTTATTCATTACCTTTTTATGTTAATATTTCTATTCAACTGGGATATTATGGGGTTATAAGAGATGTTTGTTTAACAAAAGAAGAGCTTGGTGATAAATTATGGAAGAAAAGTTAAAAGATTATGTTTTAAATGATGCTTTTTCAGTAATAGTTAATTATCCTTATAAATTTAAAAATACTTGTAATAATAAAGAGTTTGGTTATGTTTTAAATAAGAGTGTTAATGATAATATTACAGTTATGGGGTATCTTAAATTAAGGTGTAATGTGAGTGATGAAAAGCTAGAGAAAGTACTTATAATGGTGGAATTAAAAGCAAGCTTAAAAACTGTTTTAATAAGAGATTTGACAAGACTTGAATATATGAAATTACAACTGGCTGTATTGTTTATTAATGTGCCACGTGTAATTGTGCTTGATCATTTTTTTGATGATATGATATATAAGGAAAAAGAATATTTTAAAAGATTGTTTCGACATTTGATGACGAAGCCAGGTATTTCTTTTATTATTATTAGTAATGATATGAATTTTGTTTGTGAGACAGTTAAGAGTTTTTATCTTTTTAATAATAATGGAAAGAGTAAGTTGATAAGTGATTTTTATGATGAGGAAATTTATGAGTATGTGGATGAGCCTTATGCAGTTTCACTCGTTAAGTATTTAGAAGAGTTAGGTTTTCATATTGATCATGATTATACGTTTAATGAAACTTTAAAGGCGATATATAGAGGTGTACAATGAGATATTTAGCAAGTATTAGTTATGATGGGAGTCATTTTTATGGTTTTCAAAGATTAAATAATGGATTAGGTGTTCAAAATGAACTGGAAAGGGTACTATCTATAATTGCTAAGGAAAGCGTATGTGTACATGGATCAGGAAGAACTGATCGTGGGGTACATGCTTATATGCAATGTATTCATTTTGATTTAGATATCGATATTTCTTTGGATAAATTAAAGTATGTTATGAATAGGCTATTAAATTCGTATGTAGTAGTTAATAATTTGCAAGTTGTCCAGAATGATTTTCATGCTAGACATGATGTATATGAAAAAACTTATCTATATAAGGTTTATGTAGGTGAGAAAAATCCTTTTTTAAGTGATTATGCTTATATAACACGTGATAAGTTTGATTTAGAAAAAATGCAAGAAGCGGCTAAATGTTTTTTGGGACTTCATAATTTTAAAAATTTTGTGAGTGGTGAAAGGGAAAGTTATGAGACAGTTATTAACTCTTTTTCAGTTATTAAAAGTGGTGATTATTATTACTTTAGAGTAACTGGTAAAAGTTTTTATAGATATATGGTAAGGAGTCTTGTTGGTGCTTTGTTGGATGTGGGTTTAGGAAAAAAAGATATTGATTTAATAAAGAAAGCTTTAGAAAATCCTTATGAATTAGAGACATTTTTTGTGGCACCAAGTGAGGGACTTTATTTGGAAAATATTAAATATTAATGGGTATATGCAATTTTTTTATGAAATTAGTCATTTTAAGTTATATTTTGTTTGACTTTTTTTAAAATCTCACCTATAATTTTAATCGGTACATTTTATTTATCTTGTTATGGGCATTACCCTGGGAAAGTAATGTTTGTAAAGGAAGAATGAAAGGAAAAGAAGAAAATGAGTACATTTTTGCAAAAAAAAGAAAACGTTGAACGTAAATGGTATGTAATTGACGCTACTGGTATTAGTTTAGGACGTGTTGCTACTAAGGCTGCTACAGTTTTAAGAGGAAAACACAAACCTACTTATACACCAAGTGTTGACTGTGGGGATTATGTAATAATCATTAATGCAGACAAAGTAAAATTAACTGGTAATAAGTTAGAAGACAAAATGTATTACAATCATTCAGGATTCCCTGGAGGACTTAGAGAACGTAATGCAAAAGAAATGATTAATAATTATCCTGAAGAAATGATGGAAAGAGCTGTTAAGGGAATGCTTCCTCATGGAAGATTAGGAAGACAAATGGGTAAAAAACTATTTGTTTACCGTGATGAAAATCATAAACATCAAGCTCAAAAACCAGAAGTATTAAAGGTAGATTAAGGAGGAAGTTATGGCAAAACAAAGTTGGAAAGCTACTGGACGTAGAAAACGTGCTCAAGCACAAGTTACTTTAACAAGTGGTACAGGTAATATTATTATTAATGGTGTAGATGTTAATGAATATATGCCTGATAAGATTTTAGTTTTAGATTTAAAACAACCTCTAACTCTTACAAATAATGAAAATCGTTTCGATATTACAGTTAATGTTAAAGGTGGCGGATATGCTGGACAAGCTGGGGCTATTAGATTAGGTATTACAAGAGCATTATTATTATTTGACGCTAATACTGATCAAACTGCTGATACTGCTTATCGTAAAATCTTAAAACCTGCGGGAATGATTACAAGAGATCCTAGAGTTAAAGAACGTAAAAAATACGGTCTTAAAAAAGCTCGTAGAGCTCCACAATTCTCTAAACGTTAATATTTACTATTTACTAAATGCCATAGACTTAATGTTTATGGTTTTTCTTTTGGGGTAAATAAATGATAATAAAAAAGAAAAACTTAAATGTATCATAATTTGTATGTATAATTGTTCTTAAAATTAATGCAATATGTAAATACTATTATAAAAATTGGCAATGGCGCTTTATATTTTCCTGTGGGAAAACATATGCTTTTTTACTCCCTTATGTTTTCTTACAAGAAAACATAGTAGTACTTATTTTAAAATTTGTTAATAAAGGATATGCTATTTAAAAATTCTTATTTTAAGTTTAATCAATTATTATATAATTTGGTAAGTTATAGTTATTGATAAATTTGTAGATAATTAACTAAATATATAATAAAATATATGGGAGAGGTGTTTCTTTATGGAATTTATAATTAGAAAAGCAAAAGAAGAGAATGCTAAGGATATAGCGTATGTTAATGCATATACGTGGCTTACAACTTATAAAGGGTTAATGCCTGATGAATTATTAGAAGAACGTGTTAAAACAATCGATGACCGAGTTCCTAAAATTATTAATGCTATTAAAACAAAAGATAATTTTTATGTAGCACTTGATGGTAATAAAGTTGTTGGGATAATGTCTTATGGTAAGTCAAGAAATCAAGACTATATAGATTCTGGTGAAATAAAGTCTATTTATATTCTTAAAGATTATCAAGGACTAGGTTTAGGGAAAAGTCTTTTTATGACTGGTATTAAAGAACTTTTAAATATGGGGTTTAATTCTATGATACTTAATGTTTTAGAGGGAAATGATGCTTTTTTGTTTTATCAAAAATATGGTGGAAAAAAAGTATCAGAGAAAATAGATGATTTTGGCGGTACTATATTAAAGGAAAATGTTATGTATTTTGATAACTTAGAAGACATATATTCTAAATTTAATGATTAGTAGTAGTTGTAGCTACTATTTTTTTGCTTTTGCTAAGTTATATTTTAATAGAACATTGTTAATAGGTAATATTTAAGAATGTAGTATAATTTAATTTGCATTTAGCAAAAAAATAAGATAAAGAGAAAAAAGATGTATATCCAATATTGAAGTAAAAATACAGGATAATGCTGTTTGGTTAAATCAAGAACAGTTAGTTAAATTACATAATTCAAGCAAATTCAATATATCTGAGCATATTAAATATATATTTCTAGATGGAGAGTTAGAAGAATTTTCAACTGTTCGGAAATTCCGAACAACTGCAAGTGATGGTAAAAATTATAATGTGAATTATTATAATCTTGATGTGATTGCTGCCGTTGGAATTGGAGTTAGGTCTAATATAGGAACTAATTTTAGAAGATGGGCAAATGAAAGATTAACTGAATATATGATTAAAGGATTTACAATGAATGACGATTTACTTAAACGTGCTGGTGGCGGAGTATATTTTGATGAGTTACTACCCAGAGTTCGTGATATTAGATCGTCTGAAAAAGTTTTTTGGAGAAAGATACTTGATATTTATGCGACTTCTATTCTCTATGATCCTAAAGCAGATATTACACAAGAATTTTTTAAGACAGTTCAAAATAAAATGCACTAAGCTGCACATGGACATACAGCCGAGATGAAATAGTATTTACTGCTTTTTAAGTTTTCTTTGATAATTTCTAGTATATATTATTTAGTTACCTACATATATTTTATTATGAAGAAAATATTATTTATTCTATTTATTATTATGTTAATAATTACTATTTTTTTGAATTTTAAAATAAAAGCGACTACTTATATAGGGACTTACTTATTTGTTTTGGATGCGGGACATGGAGGAAAAGACCCGGGTACTATAAGTGGCTCTATATATGAAAAAGATATTAATTTGCAAATAGTTCTTTATCTTAAGGAGGAATTAGAACGACTTGGAGCACGTGTTATTTTAACTAGAGATGGTGATTATGATTTAGCTACTCCTAATGCATTTAGAAGAAAGAAAAGTGATTTTGATCATCGTATTTCTTTGATTAACAATAGTCAGGCTGATTATTATCTTTCTATTCATTTAAATTATTTAGATGATTCTAGTTATTATGGACCACAGGTATTTTATAGTACTGTTAATGATAAAAATAAAGATATTGCTATAAAATTACAAAAAGAATTAAATAGTTATTTAGGGACTGATAGAGAAATAAAAAAAATCTCTAATACGATATATATGTATCAGAGATTAACTGTACCAGGGGTTCTTATTGAATGTGGTTTTTTGTCTAATAAAAATGAAAGAGAAAAACTTACTAATGATAAATATTTAAGAGAATATGCTAAAGTAGTGGCTAAGACCTTTCTTAAAATTTAAAGTATTGCATTTCTTTTTTGGAGTTACAATCGATGCCGGTAACGTAAGAGGTGTTACCTATTATTTCTAGGGTCTCTTTTAAGTCGATTTCATTATTTAAGTACTCATCAATGCTAGTTATTAGATAAGTGCTTTTTTTAATTGCTTTTATGTATAAATCTTCAAAGGAATCTGTTTTAATTATTTGATTATCAACTGGATAGACCCATTTGTTATGTTCTAAGTTTAAATAGTTAGTATCTAGCTTTGTAACATGAAAACTTAAATACTGGTATTTCTTTTTATGACAGATAAAGTCTCTTAATTTATAGATATTTTTTTTAATTCCTAATTTATCAGTAACAAAATACTTTAGAATGATATTGCCTGTATGCATACTTTTTTCATAAACGTTACCCATATTTTTAATATTAAAGGTTTTATAAAAGACCTCATTAATTGTTTCTTTTAGATTATTACTAAATTTTATTTTAGGTAAAAGCATATTGTTTATTGTAGCGTCTTTTAAGTTAGTGCCTGTTTTATATTTGTATACTTGAGCATCAATGTTAACTTCCATTTTTTCATGAAGGCCATTATATTTTTTATTTAATGTATCTAGACCAGTGTTATAAATAACAAAGGGATGACATAAACTATCTAATACATAATGACAAATACTACCATATAAGTAACTTATATTTTCATTTGTTTGATTATCTTTAACTGTAATTAGGATGTTTTTGAAGTACTTTTTTACATTTTCTTTTTGAGCGTTATAACCTAAGTCTCTTTCTTTCTTACCTAGAAATGGTGTAAAAAATTTATAGTAAAATAAATTATCGAAACTTTGTAAAAAGATATCATATATGGCTTTTTCTTTGTTAATTTTCTTTTTTATATTAGTAGGTAAACGTTTTAATACGTCATTGCCAAAATAATAATGTGTTACAATTGATGGCATAAAAATCACCTTATTAATTATTATAGCATGGTATTTCACTAAATTTTCACAAAATTATAACTTTACTAACATGATTTACAACTATTATATATATGTACTTTGTGATATAATATTTTTAGAATTTGGGGTGCTAGTATGGCAAAAGTTTTTAAAACACTAGATGAACAAGTTGAAATATTGCAAAGTAAAGGGCTAATCATTAACGACATTCCAGAAACAAAAGATATTCTTTTGCGAGAGAATTATTTCTTTATAAGTGGTTATAGGATGCTTTTTATGGAAAGTCAAGAAAATAAAAAATTCTTGCCAGGAACAACTTTTGATGAACTTTACTCAATGTTTCAGTTTGACAGACATGTTAGGAATATTTTATTTAAAAATTTGCTTATAATAGAAAACAATATTAAAAGTATAATGGCTTTTCATTTATCAAGTCGTTATGGTATAAGAGAAGATGAATATTTAAACCCTAAGAACTTTGTGCTGGATAGGAAAAGAAAAAAACAAGTTGATGATTTACTTAGGAAGATGAAAAGACAAATTAGAATTAATGGAGGACAGCATCAAGCAACGATGCATTATTCAGAAAAATATGGATATGTACCAATGTGGATTGCAGTGAAAGTTTTGTCATTTGGGATTGTAAGTGAACTTTTTCAAATTTTAAAACCGGATGATCAAGAAATTGTTGCTAATGATTTTAATTTAGCTAAAGAAACGTTGGAAATATATTTACCGGTTTTAGCTAATTTTAGAAATTTGTGTGCACATGAAGATATTCTTTTTGAACATAAGGCCCAAAGAAATATTCCGGATACTAAGTATCATAATTTACTTAAAATACCCCAAGTTAATGATGAGTATATTTATGGTAAGAATGATTTGTTTGCAATAGTTTTAATTTTGAAACAAATGCTTAGAAAGGATGATTTTTTCTTGTTAATGAGTGAACTTGAATTTGAAATTCAGATACTTAGTGATCGGTTGAAGACGATTCCTGTAGAAAAAGTATTTGATAGAATGGGATTTCCAATAAATTATGGAGAGATTGTGAGGTTATAGAAATGGAAAAGAAAGAAAAAGTAGTAACTGTTCATAGTGCAGGAAAGTATGTATTAATAAGTATTTTAATGGTTTTTGTGGGGGCAGCAGGATTATATGCACTCATGTATTTTTTTCCTGAGCCTTTTGTGAAGACTATTACGGAACAAAAAGAAGTTAAGAATGTAACTGTTACGGATACTGGTATTGCTGATGCGGTAGAAAAAGTGTATGATGCGGTTGTAGTTGTAAAGACATATAAAAATAAACAACTTTACGCTACTGGAACTGGATTTGTTTATAAAAAAGATGGTGATACTGCATATGTCTTAACTAATAATCACGTTATTGAAAGTGGTGATGCTATATATGCTGAATTTAATGATGGCAATGTGGTAGAGACAAAAGTAAAGGGACGAGATAGTTATTCTGATACAGCTGTTTTAGCAATATCTAGTGAACATGTTACAACAGTGGCTACAATGGGTAGTAGTGAAGATGCAAGAGTAGGAGATACAGTGTTTACTGTTGGAGCACCAATAGATTCTAATACATATTCTGGTACGGTTACAAGAGGTATTGTTTCTGGTAAAAATAGACTTGTTAGTGTATCTACAAGTAATTCAAGTACGTCTGATATGATGATGAGTGTTTTACAAACCGATGCGGCTATTAACTCTGGTAATTCTGGGGGACCTTTAATGAACGCGAATGGTGAGGTTATTGGTATTACGTCATTAAAGTTATCTTCTGGTAGTAGTTCTACGACAGCAAGTATTGAAGGAATGGGATTTGCTATTCCAATTGAAACAGCTTTAAATTATGCTGCTAAGGAAGAAAAAGGTGAAACAATTGAAAGACCTCAACTTGGTATATCTATGCGTAATTTAAGTGAAGCTAAATATTATCATCCTTCTTTAAATACTAGTTCTTTAGAATCTGGTGTTTATGTTGAAAGTGTTACTTCTGGAGCTCCTGCTGCTAAGGCTGGTTTAAAAACTGGTGATATTATTGTTGGAGCAGATGATAAAGAGGTTACTAATTTGGCTTATTTAAGATATCTGCTTTATAATCACAGTGTAGGGGAAACGATGAAACTTAAAGTTATGCGTGGTACTGAGACTGTTGAAATTAATGTAACACTTGATCAAAAAGCTAGTTAATAGAAAAAACATAGATAAGTTGTCTATGTTTTTTAATGTTCTTTTTTATTTGGATAGGGCTTTTTTTCATCTGTTCTATTTATTAAATAATCTACACTTACGTCGTAAAAATTTGCTAATTTATCTATTTTGTCTAAAGGTATTAGACGGACACCTAGTTCATATTCGCTATAAACTTGTTGAGTGGTATTTAATAATTTGGCAATATCTTTTTGAAATAAACCTTTTCTTTCTCGTATTTCTTTTAGTCTTTTTATATTCATATGCATCACGTTTAGATTTTCTCATACATGAAAATAAATGTATTGAATGTACATGATAATTCATGTATAATTGATTTATGATACATGATATATCGTGTTAGAGGTGATAATGTGCGACTAGTAAAGTTTAGGAGTAATAATAATTTAGGAATAGTTATTGCATGTTTTCTTTTTGTAATAATTATTTTTATTTCTTTGATGTTTTATTTTAAGAGTTATGCTGTGTTTAGGGAAGAGAAACATTTTAATGTAATAAATGGTGAAGTGCAAGATCCGGGAGATATTTATTTTGCTTATTATGTTGATGATGATATAACGAGAGAAATTCCTAAAAAAGGTAGTGGTTATACTTTAGATATTACAAAAAGCACCTGTACAAATGGTGTTACTATTTCTTTTGATGAAAATAACTATGCGGTTATAACAAGCTATGAAAACTATAATGCGACTGATTATACAAGAACAAGATGTGATTTATATTTTAAGAAATTTGACATAGCTTTAAGTGATTATATAAAATCTTTAGAAATGTATAATAGCTATGATTTAGCTATTGATGAAGCAGGAGGAAATATAAGGTATATTGGTGCTAATCCAAATAACTATGTAAGTGTCGATGGTGAATTGTGGCGTATTATTGGAGTAATGAAAAACATTGATGATGGTACTGGAAATAAAAGTGACCGAGTTAAATTAATTAGAAATGAAAGTATTGGGTCATATTCATGGGATAGTAGTGAATCAAGTGTAAATTCAGGATGGGGAGTAAATGAGTGGAGCAGAGCGGATATAATGAAGTTATTAAATCCAGGGTATGAAAGTGAATCAGTAGGTGGTTCTTTATATTGGGATGATAGATCTGGAATCTGCTATCATGGCCAAAATAATCAAACAATTGCTTGTGATTTTACAAGTACAGGGTTAAAATCTAATTTAAAAAGTTTAATAGGTGATGCTTTATGGAATTTAGGATCTATTGGTTGGAATTATGATAGTGGATATAGTTCATATTATTATAGAATAGAAAGAGGAAATACTCATGGTAAAGAGTGTACAAGCGGTGATAAATGTAATGATACAACTACTAGAAACTTAACATGGATTGGTAAAGTTGGTTTATTTTATCTTTCAGATTATGGATATGCTATGTATGATGGTTCTTTTATTAATCGTGCTAATTGTTTAAATATTCCTCTTTTACAATGGTCAAGTAGTATTGCAGAAAATTGTGTTTCCAATAATTGGCTTCATGATAGTGTAAGTAGTCAATGGAGTTTAACACCAACTCGTGATGCTTCTGATGCTACACATTCTTGGTATGTTGGTGCTAACGGATTTGTGAATGTTCCAGATACAGCATATGTTAATGGAGTTAAGCCTGTAGTTTATTTAAAACCAACAGTGAAAATAGTATCTGGAATAGGTACTAAAGAAAATCCGTTTATTATTGGAAATTAAAAAAACTTATCTGGTGTTGATAAGTTCTTTTAGTCTTCATTTGTTAAGTATTCTTGTATGGCATTTGCTATTGCACGAGCGTATTTTTCACGATTGTCTATTAAGTTATGTAAGTCTGAATAATTATCTAAGTAACCTAATTCAAAAAGATAAGGTTCTGCAGTGTTGTTAGAATTATAGTGTTCATTTTTAGGATAACCATTTCGGGCTATATTTTGAGCTGCATGGGTAGATATGCCACCAACCTCACGAATATAGTAATAGTAAATCATAGAGGTGTTCCAATAAGTGTGTTCGTCATCTATTTCATATTCTTCAAAAAATCTTTCATAAATACCATTGCCAATTTTATATTTCATTTTTGGAGAAGTCCAAGTACTTGCCTCTTTGGTTATATTACTTATGAACATTTCTGCTAAATCAGTATTTGTATCATTGGCAATGTATAGTTCTAATCCTTTTAAAGAGTTTTCACCACCCATACCAGATGAATTATGGTGAATTGCTATGTTAAACTTAGAATGTGTATCATTGGCCATGGTAGCAGAGCCATATGGGTCATATATATTTACTGTATCACTTTCACTATTTCTTGTCATAATAACTTTATAACCCATGCTTGTTAATTTGTCTTTTAATGCTTGAGATACTTTTAAATTCATATCATTTTCATAGATGGCATCGTTGTTAATGCAATAACCACTGGAAGATGGAATAGAACCATCAAGGCATCCAACTGTGCCGGGGTCTGTGCTATCATGACCTGGATCAATAGTTATATCATAAACGTTATCTGGTAAACTTTCTTTTTTAACTTGAAATTCTAAAAATGGTTTGTCTTTTAAAGAAAGCCAATTAACATTTATTTTATTATTTTTATTGTTGTTAGTTATAGTGTAGTATTCTAAGTTATTATATTCGGTATCGTTTTTTAAAGTATAATACTTAGTTTTATTACTTGTAGTTGTTTTAATAAGTAAATATGATTTTGTAATTTTTAATTTTTCTAAATTTAATCCTTCATTAATATATTCACTGTTTTTAAAAGTGTAAGTGTTGTCTTTATTAGTATAGATAGTTGATAGTTCTGTTTCTTCATTATTATTTTTTAAAACTAGTTTTAAATCATCTACTTCTTCATCTAATGTTATGGAACCTTTTATACGAAAGTGAATACCATATATAGCGTACTCATTAATACTTGCATATGTATTACTTTCAACTTTTTGTTCAAGACTATTAGAATATTTAAAGATACTGTAAGATACTATCATTGCTAAAATTATAATAATTATTATTATTAATAAAGTTTTTTTCTTGTTCATAACTACCTACTTTCTATGATACAATGATTATAACAAAGTTTTTAAATTGAAACAATTATGAAAAGAGGAAAATAAATGAAAAACATATTTGACTATTTAGATTTTTATAAAGATATAAGTTTTAAAGAATTTGTTTTTAATGAGGTTGATGCCTTAATACTTGGAGTTTTAAGTTATGTTAAATTTGATGATATTGTACCAAGGGGTATTAAAGAATATATTTATTTGGAAGATGCAGTTACTTATTTCTTAGAAAGGTATTGTGAAGATGATTTTAAAAAAGAAAACTGGTTATTTCCAAATTCTTATAAATTAATGACTCTTCTTGGTAGTTCTAAACGTTTTTATCATACTAAATTGTATCATTATAATCCAAGTGTTGGCGAAAAAGGACAGTTTGGTGCTTTAACAATTCGACTTACTAATGGGATAACATATGTATCTTATGAAGGAACGGATAGTAACGTAATTGGTTGGAAAGAAGATTTTGAATTGATATATAAAAATCCAATTTATTCACAAGAAATGGCAAGGGACTATTTTAATGAAACTATTAATTTTTGGGATAGAAAAATTATAGTAGGAGGACATAGTAAAGGTGGAAATTTAGCCATGTATGCCTATATGTACGGTAATGAAAAGTTAAAGAAAAGGGTAGAAAAAGTTTATAATTATGATGGACCAGGTTTTTTAGGTGCTGTATATGAATCAAAAAAATATGCACAAATGAGTACTAAGTTAGAATGGATTGTACCAAAAGATAGCGTTATTGGAATGATACTTGGTAATGGTACATATACAGTAGTAAATAGTAGTGGATATGGTGTTCTATCTCATGATGCCTATACATGGGAATGTTTCGGAGGACAACTTGTAAAAACTGAATTATCTAAAAAAAGTAGAAAATTAGAAACTAATTTAAAAGCATATATAGACGACATGAGTATAGAAGAGCGTAAAAATTTTGTAGAAACTTTTTTTGCTGTCTTTTCCCAAGCGGGCATTAGTAATATTATGCAACTTAAGGATTTTAAAATTTCAACATTATTACAATTGATGAAAAATCTTACTAGTGTGCCTGCCGCAACAAAAAGAAATTTAATTGCAGTTTTAAGAATGCTTATAACGGGAATGAACTAATTATCTTCTTAGTTTGTCAAAGTATTCCCAGATAGCAAATAAGAAAAATTGAATTAAACTGTACATAAATCCTCCTTTCTTTTTTAGAGAATAAAAATTATCCTCTACTTATATTATTCAAGATGAAAGGTTGATTTTCTTTTTTTTTAAACAATTTTTTGTAATTTTTGTTAATTTTTGATATTTTTGAGTACTTGAAAAAAGTTTTTTTATTATATAAACTTATATTAAGCCATTAATGTGTATAGTTGTATGACATAGTTAATAGAGATTAGATATGGGATAGGTGAGTTTAGTGAAAGAAGAAATTAAAGAATTAACATTGTTATTAATGTATTTATCATCATGGGAAGAAGAAGGTTATGTTTATGAGAATAATGAAATTATTTCTACAAAGGCAAAAGTTTGTTGGAAGGGTTATTCATTTGATATTTTAAATGAATTAGTTGATGAAAATTATTTATATGATAGTAAACATAGCAATAAAAGTATAACTTTAACTAAAGAAGGAGAAGAGTTAGCTAAGTGTCTTTTAGATAAGTATTTAGTTAAATGAAGATAAAAAAAGAGCCGTCTAAACGGCCGTGAGTATTTAAGGATAACCTTTATTTTAACTTTTCTGTGTCATCTTAAATGGTATTGAAGCTTAGTTACTTAATGAAGGAAAATATATGTTTTTTTGATATAATTGATAAAAGTAATAACTCATTTAGGATAAATAATGTGTATGAAATAGGAGATGAATATAATGACATTACAATTAAGACAAAAATTAGAGGAAATAGCAAAAATAGTTTGGACAATACCGGAGATTACCCAAGACTTAGTTTTAGCAATAATAGTGCCATTAAAGAAAGAAACTCAAGCAACGAAAATGTTAGAATACCTACAAGAAAACAAGAACAACGTGGAATTAATGAGAATCGACAATTTATTGGAAGTGAGAAGAAGAATAGCGGAAGAGAACTAGAAAATGGTTCTTTTTCTTTCGATGATAAGGAAAACAAATTAACTGAAAGCCAACAAGAATACTTTAAAAGTAATAAAGATAGTGATGGAAATGATAATTTAAACTTTTTTGTCATGGTACACCATTTGATTTTAACAAATTTAGTTATGACTTTGTTGGTGCTAATTGAACATCTTTAGGCAAGGATTTTATTTAACAAATGATTTTGATATGACTTGTTTTTAGTTTTGTATCATTTTAATTGGTATTGAAATTTAGTCACTCAATAATGGAAAATATATATTTTTCTGATATAATTGATAAAAATAATAATTAATTTAGAATAACTAATGTTAAACTAATCAGAATTATTAGTGAGGAGGTAGCACATGAAACAAATTCTAATTCAAATAGCAAATATTCTTTGGACACTTCCCGATATGAATAGAGATTTAGTGATTGCAATAATAAACCCGTTAGATACGGAAACTCAAGCCACGAAAATGTTAGAATACTTACAAAAGAACAAGAATAACGAGGAATCAATGCGAATAGACAATTTATTGAAAGTGAGAAGAAGAATAACAGAAGAGAACTTGTAAAAATCTTTTATTGAGATTTAATTTGGGATAGGCTTTATCTACTATAATTATTATATAAATTAAGATTAAAATTATATGATATTACTATTTATACTAACTACAATGTTAATGCTATATATATTGATGTTTTTGTTATTATAAAAATAAAGATGAGTATCTATTTAATAATAACTTTATTGTATAAATATGTATTGCTTTTGATAATTTAAAGACTTTTTATTAGAAATTTGGTACAATTTTGTTAAGGAGTTTTTTTTATGAAGTTAGATAAGAAGAATATTATTGTTATTTTATTAATGGGTTTATTTATAATCATGTTGTGTGTTAAATACTATACTGGTATTAATGTTAAAAGTGAGTTTAATCATAATGAAGTTGGGGCTCCAGTAAATAAAGAAGAAGATGGGCACTCTAACGATTTTAATGAACTAGGAGAAAAACAAGATAATAAGAATAGTGAAAATTCTCAGAAAGAAGAAGATTTACAAGAAAAAAATGTGAAAACAAAAGAAGAAAAGATAACAGAACATAAGCAAGAATCTAATAATAAGCAAGAAAATAATTCGGCTAGTAGTGCTAAAAAAGATGAAACTAGTGTATTAGAAAAAGATACAAATTCAAATAAAAATACAAATAATAAGGATAATACTATAAAAAATAATGCTACTATAAAAAATGAAGGAACTACCGAACAACCAAAAGAAGAAAATAATAACACAAGTTCTTTAAGTATTACCAATGATAATTTAAGAAAAAATATAAAGTCAAAATATGGTGTTAATATTGGCTATAAAGATGAATCAGATGTTAATTATATTAATTCATATTCTAATTTTACTAAACAATATGATGATGAGAAAATTCATACGGCATTAAATAATGTCAATGTTGCTTTAGCAAAATATCCAAGCAGTTTCTTTTTTGAAATTAATAAGAAATGGAAATCTTTAACGATTTATTTGGTAGATCAATTAACAGGTAACGTAGCTGGATTAACAGATAATAGAAATCCAAATAATGTAGTGATTCTTATTAATACAGAAAGTTTATTGTTTGAAAGTACACTTCATCATGAAATAATGCATTATATAGATTGTTATTTAGCAAGTATTATAGGAGTAAGTGCATTAGAAAATAGCATGAAAGATTATAATCCACCTGGTTTTACATATGGAAATCAAACAACTGAATATGTATATTATTATTCTAATCCTGCTTATTTTTTATCAGCTTATAGTAAATCTGATTATAAAGAAGATAGAGCCGTATTGTTTTCTGATATGATGTTTAGAACATTAAAGAAAGATTATTATAGTGCTGGTAATCCAATTAATGAAAAAGCTAAATTGATTAGTAGACAATTGGAAAAATATTTTGATTGTGTTTCAAGTTCTACTAAAGAGAATTGGGAAAGATTTATTGAATGATAATTTATGTATATTGTAGTTGAAAGTTAAAATACTAAAAAAAGTACTAGATTAAAAAGTTAAGTAATATACATTATTAATAAATAACATATTTAGGTATTTACCATATACTATTTTAGGTGATATGTATGGCTAAAAAAATAGTGATTGATGCAGGTCATGGGGGAGAAGACCCTGGGACTAGCGCAAATGGAATAATAGAAAAGAATAAAACTTTGGAAATAAGTAAATATTTACATAAGCGTTTTAATGAATTAGGAATTGAAAATGCTATGACAAGGGATAGTGATATTACTCTAGGACCTAGTGATAGACCAAAAAAAGTTCAGAGTTTTTATGGTAATGGAAATGATGTTATAGTTTTGTCTAATCATATTAATGCAGGTGGTGGGGATGGTGCTGAAATAATCTATGCTTTACGAAATTCATCTACACTAGCCAAAAAGATTGCGGATGAATTTACTAGGGCTGGGCAAAACGTTCGTAAGTATTATCAAAGAAGATTACCATCTGACCCTTCTAAAGATTACTATTATATTTTAAGAGATACACCTAATAATGAATCAGTTATTATTGAGTATGGTTTTGCTGATAGTAGTGGTGATGATCCTAATTTGCTAAAGGAGGATTGGCAGGATTTAGCAGAAGCGGTAGTAAGAGCTGTAGCAAGTTACGCTGGTGTTACTTATAAACAAGCGGGTGATAGTACTAATACTTATGTTGTTAGTAAGGGAGATACATTGTGGGGTATTGCAAGAAAATATGGTGTAAGTGTGGAAGAGTTAAAAAATAAAAATAATTTAACTAGTAATTCACTTAGTATTGGACAAGTTCTTTTAATACCTGGTAGTGATAACGCCCATGAATATTATACTGTTAATAAAGGAGATACCCTATATAGTATTGCAAAAAGATATGGTACTAGTGTTTCAGCTTTAAAAGAAATTAATAATTTATCTAGTAATAATTTAAGTGTAGGACAGAAATTGAAAATAGCAAATAACACAAGTGATGTTCCTAATAATATTAATACTTATGCTGTTAAAGCAGGAGATAATTTGTATAAAATTGCTAGAGAAAATAATGTATCAGTAAGTGAAATTAAGAGTTTAAATAATCTTAATAGTGATAGTCTTAGCATTGGGCAAATATTAAAAATTCCTAGTAGCAATAGTGCAAATGTTATATATACGGTTAAGGCTGGTGATAATTTATATGCTATAGCACGTGATTATAATACAACAGTAGATGCAATTAAGAAAAGAAACAATTTAACAAGTAATTTGTTAAATATTGGTCAAAAATTGATTATTCCATAGTTTTTAAGATGACTTATTGAGTTGTCTTTTTTAGTATAAAAAAAATTACGACGAGCGTAACTTAATAAATTTCTTTGCATTCACCTTGATTAGGTCTATAGAAGCAATGGTCGTTGTATCTGCCTGCTAGAGGTTGTGTGTACCAAGTGCTTTTGCAATTTTCACCTTTTTTGGGGGCATAAAACCATAAAGCATGTGTGGCAGGATGGTAGTATTCACCTTTTAATATACGATCAGCTAGATTTTTTTCAAGGGTAGTAGGTGAAGCTTCAAAAAGGGATGAGGTTGTCCCGACAAATTGATTAGGTTGGTATATTGCTTGTTCAATAGTGGTAATTTTTTTAAAAGTAAGACATTTTACTAGAGCACGATTTACCACAACATTGCCGACCATTAACATACCTAAGTCTCCTTCTGCTAAGGCTTCTGCTCGCATTATTCGCGCTAGTAAGTCACGTTCTTTTGTAGTATATTCAATAATCATTAATATCACCTAAAATATTTTATGTAAAAAGACTAGAAATGTCTAATTTATCATGTTATAATGTATTTGTCCTTTAGTTATAGGTTATTAGGGGCGTGGTATAATGGTAGCATAGGAGTCTCCAAAACTTTTGATGGGAGTTCGATTCTCTCCGCCCCTGCCATTTTGATTTAATCGAACCATTGTGTTCGTTAAGATTGCTTGGTACGATATGTATCAAGTTTTTTTAATTTAGGAGGGTTTTATGTTTGGACAAAATGATAAAGTTACTTTGACACTTATAAATTTAAGAGATATTATGGGTAACGTTTTACCATATTCTTTTAAATTGCCACTGGAAGGTGATTTGCCAAAAAATGTTGCGGCAATGGATGTATTTGAATATCAAGAAGGAATTAATAACGGTGCTAAAAAAGTATTTAGCATCTATGTTGGTGAAAAAATGACTTTAAAACAACTTGTTCTTAAGGCAGATAGTTTTGAGGTAGTAGTACCTGAAAATAATGAACTGCAACCTGATAGTTTATTATTGGTGCAAAATATAATGGATAGAAAAGTTGCCTCGGCAATTATAAATAAGAATGATATTGTTGTAGAAAATAGGGAACAATTAATTATGGTAGTTGAAGAAATTTCTGATAAATTTAATGATATAAATAAATCTTTATCAATGGTTAGAAATTTATCTATAAAATATAATAAGAAATAATAAAAGATTATTATAAAGAGGTAATGGAATGAAAGTTATATCTATTAAAGAACCATTTGCGTCTCTTATTAAAGATGGAGTTAAAATGTATGAAACACGTAGTTGGAAAACAAATTATCGGGGAGAAATTTATATCCATGCTAGTAAAACAATAAGTACGTCTGATAATAAAGAAAATGCATTAAAGTTTTTGGAAAGTGATATTAATCCTGGATATATTCTATGTAAATGTAGATTAGTAGATTGTATAGAAATGAATGAAGAATTTATTAGTTACATAAATAATGAAACAACTGAGTATTTTTATGGCTATTATGCGCTAGGAAGATATGCTTGGCAGTTAGAATTAATAGAAGTTTTAGAAACGCCTATTAAGGCAAAAGGGCAACTTGGTATATGGAATTATTTTGAAGCATAGATTTAATTGTAGTGATTATATTTGACTTATAAATTTTAATATGAGAAAATTTAATTAATTTTGAAAGTGATGGTGAGTTTTGATGAAAAATAGTTTGGCAATTGAAATTTTAAAATTGTTTGCATGGATAGTTTGTGCTTGGATTTTTTGGGTATTTATTTTTTCTGTTTTTACACCAAGTTCAGTAGAAGAGGTAGTAGAACCATTTAATGGGGCTAGTTTAGTTTTTGGCTTTTTAACGGGAGTAATAATAACTTTTGTACTTAAATTAAATAATGTTAGTTCCCTAAAGCAAAAAGCTAATGCTGTTAAAAGTAATATAGAAGTATTAAATAAAAGAAGTGAGACTTTACTTACTAAGGCTAATAAAGTAGCTGATAAGTATATGAAACATGAAAGTCATGTTCAAAAAAGTGTGGCATATGCTAGAAAAAGCAAGGTAATTTTAAATTCTAAACAATTTGGGGGAATGTTAGAGAATTATCCAGAGTTAAAAGCTAATGAAAGTATTATGGAATTGTTAAGACAAATTAGAGAGAGTGAAAACGTTATTGCTAATGAGAAAATGACATA
Source organism: uncultured Mycoplasmatota bacterium (assembly GCA_900549625.1). Taxonomy (GTDB): domain Bacteria; phylum Bacillota_I; class Bacilli_A; order RF39; family UBA660; genus Ventrenecus. Next base: position 61,005 of record URPE01000002.1, on the reverse strand, counting down.
TAATGATTATGTATCTTTGTATAACACGTTAATACATAGTTTTCCACTTACATTAATTAGTTTTATAACTAGATTTAAAGATTTGGAATTTTATAGTGAAGAAGATAGTAGTGATATACCTAGTGATGAAGAATTAGGTCTATAAAAAAAACTATCTTTTTTTGATAGTTTAATTTAACTTTTTCAAAGTACTTGTAAGAAGACTAAAAAGATAGATATTAACTTCTTTAGTTGTATTTTTAGAAATATATGCTTTGTAACCATTTAATTGATTTATATAGTTTTCATCAGTAAGATCATTTAACTTATAATCTACTATGTCAATATATTCATCATGAACAATCATTAAATCAATTTTACCATGGTATTCATTGTCCAAGTCACAATCAATAAATTCGTATTCTTTAAAAATAGTCGCATTTTCTATGTCTTTAAAAAGAGGTGTTTTTACTAATGAGTTAATAATATTTTTAATAAAATTATTTTCAATAAGAGATAAGTCGAGATTTTTAAAATCAATGTGTTCTAATATTTCATGAACAATTGTGCCGAATTCCATATTTTTTTTAGTTTCATTATCAATTAAATCTTTAGTTTTTTTAGAGAAAGTTTTACTAGTAATATTATTTTCTTTAAATTCAAGTTCATTAATTATTAATGATTTTTTTTCTTCATTAAGTAAGTCTTTATCTTTTAATAGTAAATAATCTTTAGTAAGATCTAACTCTTTTATATCAAGTATTTTAGTATATTTTTCTAGTTCTTTGGGAATGGAATTTAAAAAGTCTTTGAATGAACTATATTTATAGCGAATAGTGTTTATAACAAGACCGTCAGCATTTTTTCTTTCATCTAAATCATCAGTAATTGGTAAAAACATTATCATTTTTTCTTTGGCTCTAGTAAGAGCAACATAAAATAGTCTTATTTTTTCGGATATATCTAGAGTTTTCATTTTTTCTTTGATTATTAGTTTAACGATATTTTCTTTTATACCTTCATTAAATGTAGGGATATATAGTGGCATGTTTGGTTCATATATAATATCTCCTTTTAAATCTTGTTTACTAAATGATTTATAAAGACCAGCAAAATAGCAAATAGGAAACTCTAATCCTTTTGATTTATGAATGTTCATGATTTTGATACTACTTTTAGTAGTAGTTTTAACGTTATATTTAATTAGTTCGTTTTTAGTTAGTAGATCATTTAGATAATCTATAAATTCATAAATATTATAATTAGTATTGTCGGCTAATTCCATTATTTTATTTAATCTAATTATACTTTCATTCATATTGCCAACTTTTATTAAGGCTTCATAGTAATTAGTTATTTTGATAATTTCGGCAATTATTTCTTGTGTAGATAATATATTCATATTTTTTACAAGGGGATATAAAGATTTAATTATATGGGTTTGACATTCTTTTTTATTTTTAATAATTTTTAATAGTTCTTCATCAGAATATTCGTATAGAAAACTTCTAGCAACACTTGTAAAAGCATAAGAAAATTCGTTGTTTAGATTCTTTTCTTTTAAGTGAGTAACTAATATTAAGAGATTTTTAATGAGATAAATATCATTGCTTTGATTTATTTCTTCATCTTTATATAATGAAAGAGGTAAGTCAAAGTATTCAAATATTTTTTTAGCTAAATCAAAAGATGAATTACGATCAAGAATTATACAGAAGTCTTTATATTCAATATTTCTTAGAGTACTTGTTTCTTTATCTAATATTTGGTAATGGTTATTCATTTTCTCTTTAATATCTTTAGCAATTTTAAAGAATTCAATTTCTTCTTTAGAAAAATCAGAGTTATCTACGTTATACTTATATATGGTCATGTCATTGTCATAGTCAGTTTTGCCTTCATTAATATATGTAGTATTACCAAATACCATTTGATGTGATTCTCTATAATCGGCATTACCAATTAAATCATCCATAATAGGATTAAAGATAGTATTTATGTTGTCTAGAACCTCAGGTCTTGAACGAAAGTTTTTTACTAAGTCAATTTTCGCACCACCTAAGTTTTTACTATAGTTATCATATTTGTTTTTGAATATATAGGGGTTAGCGTTTCGAAAACGATAGATACTTTGCTTTATATCGCCTACCATGTAAACATTGTTATTACTAATAAGAGAAATGAATTCTTCTTGGATATCAGAAGTATCTTGGTATTCATCGACCATTATTTCTTTAAAATAATTTTTTAATTCTAGTCTGATACTTTTGTTATTCTTTAAAATTTCTAAAGAAAGTTTTGCTATGTCTGTAAAGTCATATATTTCATTTTCTCTTTTGTAGGTAGTTAAAGTATTAAAGAAATCTTTTAGAATAGATAGTAATGGTTCAATTAAGTTTTTAGTATCTTTATAGTCATTTTTCATGTTTTCTTTGTAACCATAAATAGTTATACTTTTTAGTTCCTTTAATTTTTTATTAATCTTTTCTTTAGCAAATTTAGATATTTCATCACTGCCTCGTTTTAAACTTGGTAATTTAACGGCTTTAATCATGGCAATTAATGTATCTAAGTCATCACTCTTTAATGGCCATAATGTTTCTTGCAATTTAGTGTAATAGTCAGTTTCAAAGTCCATTTGGTAATTTTCTAGTTCTAAAAACAATTCATTTACTGACTGATTTAATATATTTTGGTAATCGTTAATTAATTTATTTATAGTGGCTTCACTGTAGTATTCAACAAGGTAATTATTTAAGTAGGTATTTAAATCAGTTTTAATGGATAATTTGTTTGCTATACGGAGTATTTCTTCTTTTAAATTATTATCATCTTTGATACAAAGGGTATTGATAAGATTTTGAAAGTTTATAGATGGGTTTTGATAGTTTTTTTCAAATATATCATCTAGTATTTTTCTTTTTTGTAAAGCAATTAAAGAAGAGTCAGTAATATTAATTTCATTTGATATGTTTAAAAGGTAATGATATTTTTTAACAATGGATAAAGCAAATGAATCAAAGGTTGTTATGTAGGATGTGTCTAGTAAATCTAGTTCATTTAATAAATTATTTTTTTCAATGTTGGTTTTTATTCTTTGTTTCATCTCGGCCGCGGCTGCATTAGTGAATGTTAATATTAGTAGTTCATTAATGTGAGTACCGTTTTTTAATTTTTCAAGTACGCGTGTTGTTAGGACAGCGGTTTTACCAGAACCAGCTCCAGCAGAAACAATAATATTAGTGCCAGTAAGTTCTATAGCTTTTTTTTGTTCAGGAGTCCATGCCATGTGAATCACTCTCTTTCTTTAAAAATGTTTTGTCACTTTTTAAATAAATGTTTTCTTTATTGGTATGAAAACAAATATCTTTTAGTTTACAATATTCACAACTTATGTTTTCTTTATTATCAATTATTTTAGCTGTTATGTTAAAATTGCCAGCTAAAATATTCTCAGTGCTTTCTAAAAGAAATTTATGGGCTAGATTTTCAAGGGTTGTTAAGTCAGTTTCATTTAGTACCTTAGCATAAGAATAAAATTCGCCATCACTTTTGGTTTTTAATCCTTTAATTATACGAGAGTTTTCATAGTGCTTATCGACGTATTTTAAAATGCTTTGATCGTTGCTACTGAAGCCATGTAGTTTTAAGTTTTCTTTTTTTTGGTAATCTAGGGTTTTATTTTCTTCATAAGTTATTCTAGTAGGTAAAATGTTTTGAAAGTATATACCACCAAAGATGGCATCTTTATAATTTGCTGTATTTTTTAAAAGATATAAATAAGTAGGTAGTTGTAAACTAAAACCTAGGGGCATGATGGATGGGTCAATTTTAGCATTACCTGTTTTATAATCGATTAAAGTAACTATAGACTTATCATTAACTTTTGCATATTTCATTTTGTCAATTCTACCTATTACTGTTCCATTAGGAGTTATTGGTACAATTAGTTCTGTTTCGTATGCTTCATATGGTAAATCATTTTCTGTTTCATTGTCTTTTAATGTTTTTAAAATAAAGGCTAGATCGGTTTTTAATTTTTTTAAGAAAAATTTTTCTTTATAAGTTAGATCTCTATCAGTACTTAACTCATCATATAGTTTGGACCAATCTTTTAAATCTTTATTTTCTAAAATTTTATGAAATAGGTTACCAACAAAAATTTGCCACGTTTCTTCATAAGGTGTTATTCTAAGAACGTTAGTTATAAAGTATTTAAAGGGACATTTATTGTAAGTATCCATGCTGCTATAAGATATGTTTATATTTTTTAAGTACTCATTAAGTATGTCTTTTTTTATTTTTTTGTAAGAATTATCATAAGTTTGATATGGTAGACTATAGTAACAATTTAAGTCTTTTAGAGTACTAGAGATAACGTTATATTTAGTGTATTCATCTAGTTCTTTGGTTAGAATGATCTTGTTTAACTTGTTAGAAACGTTATATTTTAAAGGGGGGTTTTTAATTACTTCATAGTCTTTAATTAATGATGATGGGTAAAGTTCTTTACCGTCTTTAGTAGTACTATAAGTAATTGTAATATTTTTTAGGGATAATATTTTCTTTAAAGTAGTTTCTTTAATTATTTTGTTTTTTTCAAGACTGGTTGTGCCACCAATTAAAGACTTTATTTCATCACTTAGAAAATCTTCATCTTTAGTAGTTAAAGGTAAAATATTTGAGGTAGCATTTAATAAAAAGATGTAGTTATCTTCATTTGGCTCAATGTCAAGAATGCTTTTTTCGGTAATTGAAAAAGTATTGATGGGTCTTTTTACTGAGGTACTATTTAAAGCATATTTAATAAAGTCTTTAGTATGGTTTAAACCAACATAGTTATTGACAACATTAATAATTTCATTAAATAAGTCTAAGTCATTAGAGTCTAGGTGACTCTTTAAATAATCTATGGCTTCATTTAAGGAAAGTGTTTCTAACTTTTTTAAGAAGATATTACCAAGAGTTGTTTTAGCAAGTGGGGGATTATCATTTATAGTAAGGGGAATACTAGCCATGGACATTATTCTTTTTATATTTAAGTAATCACTAGTTTCTAAATTAGTTATAAAGATATTTTTAGGACTAACGTTATTTTCTAATAGTTCTTTTATTTTTTCAGTTACAAAAAGGAGCTCATTATTAAAAGATGAAAATTCATAAATAGTCGGAGAATAGTTATTAGCTTCTTCTTCTTTGAAAATTAGTTTATAGTCTTTTAACCAAGTAGTAAGCCAAGTTTCTTTTGGTATGGTTATTTCAATAGGAGAGCTTTCTAGTTCTTTTTTTAATAAAATGTTTTCTTTTAAAAGGGATTTGGCAATAAGATTTTTTTTAATTTCTTTTAACATATCACCAGTAAGCCCAGGAATATTATCTATATCATATAATATTATTTGATTTAAATAGATTTTAGCTACTGGTAATATAACGTCATACGTACTCATTATATAATCAATTGCTTCATTACTCCATAGATAAGGATAAACACTTTTTAACTCTTCTATAGTATATATTTTGATATTTGCAAAAGTTTCTTTCTTTTTTAATAATGATTCTTTTTGACTTTGGCTTGTAAGTATTATTTGCATAAAATATCACCGTTTTTATTATATAAAATAACTATTTATAAATCTACTTAATTAATAATAAATTTGGTATAAAAGAAAAAAGTGTCAAGTATAATTAAATTGTGTCTACTAGTCTTTTTATTTTAAGAGAAAAGAGTTAGTATAAAAAATTGTAAAATTTAAATATTTTGCTTGAAAGGAGTATTATGACAATAGATGAATTAGAAAAATTTTACAAAAAAGTGCGAGATAATGAGAATGAAATAAAGGATAGGCAGCCATTTGTTGATGCGCTATCAAGAGAGTTGTATGATTTAAATATTGTTTGTGAAAAAAAGGATGTAAGAGAATTATTAGATAATAAATCAAATAAGTTAATAAAATTAGAGCAAGAGTTAAATAAAATAAGGGTTAGTAATGAAATGCTTGCTTTTAAAATAACAGCTTGTTATGATGCAAGAATTCGTTTTAATAAAGAATATAAAAATACTATTTTTAGGGCTATAGAAATGGTTGTAAATAAATATTTTGGTAGAAATTTTTTAATTATTAAAGGTGATAATAATTACTATCTAGTGGAAGATAAAGAAGTTATTAAATTGCCTTTTAATGAGGTACAAGAAGAGTTTGTTGAATATAATATTGCAAATACAAGAGAAAAGCCTTGGGATTTATTTGTGATGATGGATGAAACAGTAGATCCAAATATTAGTGATGTTATTTCTGATTTTTTGGTTTATTTATTTTGGGAGAAGTATAAACATCAAGTTTTGTATATGAACTTGTCAGAAATAATGGAGGTTGTTAATAGATTTTTAAGAGAAAAATTAAATAAAACAAGTTTACAAAGAGAAAGAAATCTGTTAAAATAACTAGCGAGTAAGCGATTACTCCTTGCTTTTTACATTGATGAAAAGCCAATAGACCATGAGGAGGTGTAGAAATGAACAAATATGAAATTATGTTTATTGTAAAAACTACTATGGAAAGTGCAGAAGCAAAAAAATGTGCTGATAGTTTTAAATCATTAGTTGAAGATTTAAATGGTAAAGTAGTTCTTTACAAAGAACTTGGTCAAAAGAAACTTGCTTATCCTATTAAAAAGGAAATAAGTGGTAATTATTACTTAATGCAAGTGGAAGCTAATAAAGATATTATTAGTGAATTTGATCGTAAAATCAGACTTGATGAAAATGTACTTAGACATTTAATTATTCGTCAAGAAGAGGAGTAAAAAATGAACAAAGTTGTTTTAATTGGTAGACTTGCAAGAGACCCAGAGATGCGTACAAGTGGGAATGGAACAGCTGTTACACGTTTTACAGTAGCAGTTTCAAGACCTTATAATCCAAATGCAAATGGTCAAGCTGCAACTGATTTTATTGGTTGTGTTGCTTTTAGAAGACAAGCTGAGACAATTGCTAAATATTGTACTAAGGGTTCACAAGTGGCTGTTGATGGTAGAATTCAAACAGGTAGTTATGATGGAGCTGATGGACAAAGACATTATACAACTGATGTAGTAGCTGATAATGTTACGTTTTTAGGTAGTCGTGGTACTGGTGATAGTACTTATGAACAACCTAATAATTATTCTAATCAAAGTTATTCTGCTCCAAGTTATTCACAAGCTCAACCTGGACCATCTTTTAGCGAACCAAATCCGGTGGAGACCACTGATATTAGTGAAGACCCATTCAAAGATTTTGGAGATGAAATTGCTCTATCTGATGATGATCTTCCATTCTAGGAAAGGAGATATTTTATATGGCTGAATTTAGAAGAAAAAAGAAAAAAATCTGTCAAATGTGTGCTGGTAAAAGTGTTGATTATAAAGACGTTATGATTATTAATAAATATATTAGTGATAAAGGAAAAATTTTACCTAGACGTATGACTGGCGCATGTGCTAAACATCAAAGACATATTGCTGAACAAATTAAATATGCAAGATTTATGGCTTTAATTCCATTTGTAAAATAAGACACAAGTTGTCTTTTTTACTTTATATAAAAAAATAGGCTTTCTAAAAAAGTCTATTTTTGATCGTTAATGTTAGTTGTTAGTATTTTTAAGGTTTAGTATTTCATCCTTGGTAAGATTAGTATAAGTCATTATTTTTTCTAAGTCTTCGTGATTACTAAGCATAGCATTCGCGATCTCTAACTTAGATTCTTTTGAACCCTGTGTTTTACCACGTGCAACGCCAATATCAATTCCTTCTTTGACGCCTTCTTTGCGAGCATCTTCACGGGCTTCACTAATTTCAGATTCGACATATAATTCGTATTCATCATCATTTGATAATAATTGAACAAATTCTTGATCGGTATTAAGCTCCATAAGTTTATTGTAGTACATACTAGCTATCTCATCATTTTGAGCTAAATCATGTAAACTCTTTTGAGCCATATCAAGCATAGCTAAGTGTTTGTACGCATCCTTTCCACCATCATTATAATAATTTTTAAGCAATTTGTCCATATTGACGTTGATGATCATTCTCGAATTAGAATATTTTTTGCCATTTTCATCACGATAAGTGAAATGTCTAATAATTGGTCCACCTAAGTCGGCAATAAAATTATAGTTAATTAAATAAATTTCGTTTATCTTTCTATATTTTTCGCCACGTTTAACTCTCTGAGACGAAAATGCTTCTAGAAACATTAAATTACGTTCTCTAATGACAGTGCTAAAAGAGGTATTAATTTCACATAAAATAAATTTGTTATTATCTATTTCAATTAAAACGTCTAACATTTTAACTCGTTCACTAATGGTTTTAACAGCAAGTTCAGTAATATGAAATTTAACAATATTAACTGACTTATTTAAAGTTTCCTTTAAAATACATTCAAGTAGTCTTTTATCTTTGTCATTTACAAAAACAGCTTTAAACACGCGGTCACGCTTAGCAGTAAACCAATTATCTAACTTAGTATATTCTTTTATCATTTATATAACCTCCTTCCTAAGAGATAAGTATCTCTACTTATATATATACACAGCGATTAGTCGATTTTCTTTTTTTTTACGTAAATTTCTTTAAAATAGTCGAAAAAATTAGTATTAGTTTATTTGATTAGTAGATTTCTTAAAAATAAATTACTTTTTCTTTTGGGTAGAAAAAAAACTAGATATTTTGTATAATATGGTTGTTAGTTTTAAGGAGGCAACTTATTATGCAAGTTATTTTATTAAAAGATGTTAAAGGACAAGGAAAGAAAGATGAGGTCATTAATGTAAGTGATGGCTATGGAACAAATTTCTTATTAAAAAAAGGTCTTGCAGTTTTAGCAACTAAAAAAAGTAAAGAGGTATTAGATAAAGAAATTCTTGATAGACATTTAGAGGAAGAAGAACTTGTTAAAAATCTAGAAAATTTACAAAAAGAAATTCAAAAAAAGAGTTATACTTTTCAAGTTAAAACTGGTAATGATGATCGAATTTTTGGAATGGTTTCTACTAAACAAATTAGTGATAAGTTAAAAGAATATGGATTTGACGTTCCTAAAAAATGTATTATATTAGATCATAATTTAGATACACTTGGAACGCATAGAGTAACAATAGCTCTTCATAAAAGAGTTACATTTGATATTAATGTGATATTAAAAAAGTAGGTGATTAAATGGCAACAAGAGAGATGCCTAAAAATTTAGAAGCGGAAATGAGTGTTTTAGGGGTTGTTTTCTTAAATCCTTATGCACTTGAAAAAATAATGGAAAATATTACAGAAGATATGTTTTTTAGTGACGCTAATAAGAAGATATTTAGGGCATTTATGGAATTATATAAGACTAATACACCTATTGATATTACAACTGTAAAAAATGAACTTGATAAACAAAAAAACTTAAATGCAATTGGTGGGATTGATTATCTAAGTGAAATAATTGACTCGGTTGCAACTAGTGCTAACTTAGATTATTATATGGAAATAGTTAAAGATAAGGCAACAAGAAGAAGACTTATTGATACAGCAACTAACATTATTACAGATGCTTATGATGAAGAAGAAGGTCTTACTAAAATACTTGATACTTCTGAACAAAAACTTTTGAATGTTGTAAGAACAAGACAAACTAGTGAATTTAAAACAATAAGTGAGGCTTTAAGAGAGGCACATGAAAATCTAGAATTAATGAGTAAAAATCATAGTGCAGTAACAGGACTTTCAACAGGATTTAAAGATTTGGATAAAGCTACTGCTGGTTTACATGAAGGAGAACTTATTATTTTAGCTGCTCGTCCAGGTATGGGAAAAACGGCTTTTGCTCTAAATTTAGCTACGAATGCGGCAATGACAACCGATAAAGCAGTAGCTATTTTTAACTTAGAAATGAGTAGTGAACAGTTAGTAAATCGAATGATTAGTTCAGTAGGACAAATTGAAGGTGATAAGTTAAAAACAGGTATGCTTAATGAAAATGATTGGAAACGTTATACAGAAGCGATGAGTGAACTTGCTGATACTAATATATATATAGAAGATGACGCATCAGTTACAGCATCAGAAATTAAAGCAAAATGTCGAAGGCTTGCTTCTAGTCCTAAAGGACTTGGATTAGTTGTAATAGATTACTTACAGTTAGTTACAACGGGTGGTAGAGTAGAATCAAGACAAGTTGAGGTTTCAGAAATTTCACGTGCATTTAAAACAATGGCAATGGAATTAAAAGTGCCAGTAATTGCACTTGCCCAGTTATCACGTAATGCTGAGCGAAGAGAATCTAATCAACCAAGACTTGCTGATTTACGTGAATCTGGTTCAATAGAACAAGATGCAGATTTGGTATTGTTTTTAAATCGACAAGATTATTTCGAAACAAAGTCGGCTGAAAATAAAAGTAATATTGTACCAGTTGACGTTATTATTGCTAAACATCGTCGTGGTGGAACGGGCTTATTTCAAATATTATTTGAACTTAATAAAAGCTCATTTAAACCATATACACCAATTGATGATACGGCATTTTAGAAAGGAAGAATATGAAAACAAAGAATAAAATTATGTTAGCTATCGTGGTTGTCTTGATGGGAATATTTTTTACTTTAATTGGTGTTAATAAACTTAAAGAAAATCCTTCTCGTGTTTATCAGGTGTATTTAGATGGTAAAAAAGTGGGGTTGGTAGAAGATAAAGATGAACTATTAAATCTTATTAATGAAGAGCAACAAGAAATTAAAGATACATATCAAATTAATCAAGTTTATCCTCCAACTGGATTTGATATATTAGAATCTATTACTTATAATGGGGGAGTTAGTTCAGCTAATGATATTTACCAAAAGATTAAAAATCAAGGCGATTTTACTATTGAAGGATATGAGATAACTATTACTAGTCCTGCAACTAAAGATAAAGATGAAAAAGTTACTAAAATATATGTTTTAGATGATAAAGTGTTTACAGATGCAGAGTATAGTTTTATTACAACATTTGTTGATGAGAAAGATTATCAGGCATATATTAATAATACTCAATCAGAAATAACAACAGTTGGTTCTTATATAAAGCATATGGAATTTGAAGAAAATATTACAATTAAAAAAACATATATTTCAGTTAAAAATAAAATTTTTACAGATGCAAAGGAACTTACCCAATATTTGTTATATGGTACAACTGACTCTCAAGAAAATTATATTGTTAAGCAAGGTGATACTTTAGAGAGTATTGCTTCTGCTAGTAAGTTAAATGTAAGAGAACTTATGATTGCAAATCCTAAATATCGAAATGCTAATGCAGTACTAGCAATAGGCGATAAAATATCTAATAGAATTATTAATCCTATTCTTACATTATATGAAGAGATGAGACTTACTGAAGATGTTGAACAAGCTTATACTAAGACAACTGTTACTGATAACACTTTAAAAAGTGGTGAAAGTAAAGTTACACAAGCGGGGGTTACGGGACTTGAGAGAGTTACTCAAGAACTTAGGGTAATTAATGGTGAACGTTCACAAGAAACAACACTTATCAATTCAGTTACAATAAGAAATGCAGTTGAAGAGGTTACAAGTGTTGGTCCTAAATATAGTCCTACTTATGGTTGGACTGGTAGTGGTGGTACTGGTGGCACTATTAATACAGGACTTTCTTGGTCATGGCCAACGAAGACACCATACATTATTACAACAGACTATGAGTATCGTTGGGGTTCTTTTCATAATGCTATAGATATTTCAGGTACAGGATTTAATTCACCTGTATATGCATCACGAGCAGGTACTGTAGTTGAGATTTATAATTCATGTGCTAATTATGGCTGGTATGGTAGTATGTGTGGTGGCTCTTATGGTAATTATGTAGTTATAAAGCATGATAATAATTATTACACAATGTATGCTCATTTAACTAGTAATTTAGAGGTTAGCGTAGGTAGTCGTGTAAGTCAAGGTCAAGTAATAGGGCATATGGGTTCTTCTGGTTCTTCAACAGGAACACATTTACACTTTGGTTTATCAGTAGGTATGCCAAATCATGGTGGTAAATGGTATAGCCCTTGGAGTCTATTTCGATGAAAGTGGTTGTTTTAGCAAGTGGAAGCGAAGGAAATTCCACTTTCTTTTCCTCTGGGGGACAAAGAATATTACTTGATATTGGTAAAAATGCTAAGTATATTAAAGAAAAATTAATGGAAATAGGGGAAGATGCTAGTTTAATTGACGCAATTATAATTAGTCATACACATGATGATCATGTTAGTGCTCTAAAAATTTTTTTGAAAAAAAATCACCCTAAAGTTTATGTAACGGAGAAAATGTTTTATGATTTAGATTATTTAAAAGATTATGATAATGTCATAGTTTATGAAGATGATTTTTATATAGGAGATATTCATATTTTAAATATTCATGGAAGTCATGATGCGAGTGATTCTAGAAACTTTGTATTAGTACATGGGGCTAATTCTTTGGTATATTTAACTGATACTGGTTATTTGAATCGTAAGTATTTTGAACTTTTAAAAAATAAAGAATATTATCTAATGGAAAGCAATCATGATATAGAAATGCTTATGAATGGTCCTTATCCTAAATGGCTAAAGCAAAGAGTTCTTGGAACACTTGGACATTTGTCAAATAAAGATTCTAGTTTTTATCTTTCTAAATTAGTTGGCGAGAATACTAAAAAAATAATACTTATGCACTTATCACATCAAAATAATACAGAAGAAAAAGCACTTAGTACTTTAAGTGATACATTAGATGAATATGAAATAGAAAAGCCTTTTGTTTGTTGTGCAAAACAAAATGAAGTAACGAGGGTATGTGATGATAAAGATATTATGTGTAGGTAAAATTAAAGAAAATTATTTAAAAGAGATGATAAGTGATTATCAAAAAAGAATTAATAAGTATCATAAGTTAGAAATAATTGAAGTTAATGATAGTAATTCTTTAAACTTAGAAAGAGATTTATTATTGAAACATATTGATACAAGAGATTATGTTATTACATTAGAAATATTGGGTAAAGCATTAAAGAGTGAAGAACTAGCAAGTAAATTAGAAAATACTTTTGTACATTATCCGGTAATTACTTTTGTGATTGGTAGTTCATTAGGTTTACATGAAGATATAAAAAAAAGAAGTAATATGGCTTTGTCATTTTCAGAATTTACTTTTCCTCATGGCCTTTTTAGAGCTATTTTACTAGAACAGATATATAGGTCTTTTAAGATAATCAATCATGAGACTTATCATAAATAGGAGGGTTAATGACATTAGATGAATTAAAAAAATGTAAATATGCGGTTACACATACGGGTACTTTTCATGCTGATGATATTTTTGGGGCAGCATTTTTAAAACTTATTGTACCTGATATAGAAATTATTAGAACTAATGAAAACCCTAAAGTAACTGATTATATAATGTTCGATATTGGTATGGGTGAGTTTGATCATCATATGGTTTCTAATGAATGTAGGAGTGATAAAACGCCTTATGCTGCGTTTGGAAAGTTGTGGTGTCACTTTGCATCTTATTTGTATGATGAGAAGATTGTAAAAAAAATAGATAATGCATTTATTAAACATTTAGATTTATCTGATAATACTGGTGTTTATGATTCTTTATGTTATGCCCTTTCTGCTTTTAATCCTTTAGAAGATAATGAAACTGGCGATAAAGAGTTTATGGAATGTGTTTCTTTTGCTAAAAGAATACTAGAAAATTTAATTAAGAAAGAAGAAAGACATTTGGAGGAAGAGAAATATGTTATAGAAAAATATAATGCTTCTTTAGATAAACGAGTATTAGTATTAGATAAACATGCTTATTTTAAAGATTTTTTGCCTTTTAAGGAAACTATTTATGTTGTTTATCCCTCTAAAAGAGGTGGTTATTCAGCACAAGGGGTAAGTAAGAGTCCAGATACGGTAGAATTAAAGAAACCGTTTCCGGAAGAATGGACACATGAATTACCAGAAGGACTAAGATTTTGTCATAATAGTAGGTTTTTAATTGCGGCAGATACTTTGGAAGATATAATGAAATTTGTGTATGAAGCTCTAGATAAATAGAGTTTTTTTTACGTAAATATAAAGTGTTTGTTGTTTCATTTTTAACATTTTATGTTATTCTATATTTAGAGTGAGGTAACGTTATGGCTGGGATTGTTAGTAATATTAAAAATAATATAATGTTGGGGCAGGCTGATTATTTGTTTAGAAAAGCTTTTATAGAACAGTTGGATTGGTGATTTTATGATTGATACGATTAATAGTTATAATAGTTTATTAAATATAATTTATCAATTTTATTTGAAAATCAAAGATGATATATCTTTTAATTTTGCTGGCATAATTGATAATGATAAATTAAATGTTAATTTTTATAGAGATTTTGAAATTTCTGAAAATTTTACTGAAGGGTTTATTTTCTATGATGCTGCTAGTCAGAAGTTTTTTTTATCATTGCCAAACGGGATTTCAAAGTATGATAAAATAAGAAATGTAAATCCCATAAATTTGGTCGATATTGATAGTAAATTAAAGAATGGTTACTATTCATATTTTTCAAATGAAGAAATAGCGCAAATCATAAAAAAGTATAACATTGATTTTAAGAGTTATATAAAATATGAATTTTTAAGACAATACATTAAAAAAATTATTTGTTTAAAAGGTACAAGAAAATTATATTATTCTGATGATTATGTTAAATATACAGAAAATATTGGATTTAAACTTAATGATATAATAATTGAGATGGAAGCAAGATTGTTTGCAAGTAAATTTGGTTTGTTTTATTTACCAAATTCTGTTGGAAATATAAATATATTAAAAATAATTCATTTGGTATGCATAAATAATCATGATTTAATAATCAATGGTAATATAGATAAATTATTAGATGAATTGCCATATTTTATTTCTAATAAATTGTTTAAATTTGAAGAAAGAGAATTTGAGTTAAAATATCATTTGCACAAAAATAGTTTAAATAATGTTTAAATTAAAATTGCTTTTTAAAATTAAATCGTTTATAAGTGATTTTTTATTTATATTTTATGATTAGTTAATATTATGGAGGTAATTATGTCAGAACAAGAAGCAATAAACATGTTAAAAAAGTTGATTTCAGATTGGAAGAAAGCAAAAGATGAACTTGAAAATTCTGAAGAAATTTTAGAAATGCAAAATAGACTGATGGAACTTGAGGAAAAAAGTAATAATGAACTTTCGGAGGAATCTAAATCAGAAATAGCACAAATTAATACTCATTTTGAATCTATTATAGAACAAACGATGCAAAAATTATTGTCAGGTATAAATCAAAAAGATATGATAGATATATTAAAAAAAATATCACAAGAATTTATTGAAAAAAACAACATTGGAAAATCTGTTGTACTGGATGAAATAATAATATCTTTTTTACAACGAATAGAAGACCCAAATTGTAAAATATGTAATAATTTGTTAGCATCACAAGATTTTATTAATTGTTTATCTTTTCCACAAAAGTCTATAACACAATTAATAGAAAAAACTAATGATGAAAAAGCAGTTGTAGATTTTCTAGAAAACTATTGTCGTAATTTTAATAAGTGGGATAGAGATAATAGAGCTAATATTATTACTGATTTTGGTGAATTAGGTTCTTTTATAGTGGCAATTTTAAATTCAAAAAACTATTCACAAGAATTTAAAGATTATATTTTATCTAATCAAAAGTTACTTCCATATATTTCTTCCTCAAGTATTAGATATATTATATCAAAATCTAATTTTTCTAAAAGTAAGAAATTAAATTTACTAATTAGACCCGAAATATTTGATGCTCTGCTAAAATTCGATTTTTCTGCACTATTAGGAGAATTATGTGAAAATTACAATGATTTTCAAAATTTCATTGCTATTGATAAATTTGCTCAAAATATAGATATTGGATATTTTTTAAAATCTAGTAAATTGTCGTCAGCAGATTTAATGTCAATTCTTTTAGATGATAGGGTTAAAGTTAGAATAAGTGGTAGTATTCTTGCAAATTTTATGATATCAAAAAATTATGATTTTAAAACTAAAAAAAGTTTATTGTCCGATGAACTTTTATTTTCAAAATTATCTGGATTTGATATGGCAATAATTGTTGGCCAAGAATACCTTACAAGCGAGCAACGTTTTGAATTGTTAAATGACAAAAAAATTGTTGATTTGATTTTTAGTGGGAATGTTGATTTTAATGTTAATAATCTCTTTGGCTTTAATGGAGCATTTTCTTCTGAGTCAATGCCTCTTATAGATAAAGTAGCAATTGTAAAGAATGAAAAATTTATGAATTACATTGACAAGAAAATTATTCAGGAACTAATGTTTGAGCCTGATTTGGACATAGATACTGCAAATGATATTTTGTTCGACAAACGTTTTTTTTACAGGTTAATAGGTGAATGGAATGAAACTTTTAATTGTCCAAATAATTTTAGAGGATATAAAGGCCCTTTTAAGTATGACAAATATGAATACTTGAAAAAGTTATATTCTAAAAATCCATATCTTGTTAGGACTATAGTATTTGATTTGTTTCAAGACAATATATTAGATTTGGGTTTTGATTTTATTGAAAGAATGAGTAAATATCCAATAGAAGCAAAGTCATTGGCTTATGCTTTAGCTGATGAGAATTCTTCTGAGTATTTAAAAAACATGATTAGGTGTGTTGAAAATCTAAATGTTCCTGGTTTAGATATTATATTTTTTATGACAAGACTTATTGAAATAAGTAGAGACAATTCATATTATAGTAAAAATCCAAAAAAAATAAAAAAAATATCTAAAATAATACATAATAAGAATTTTGATACCAAGGAATTTACTGACAATAATTGGAAAACAATAACAGAAATTGGTATGAGGGATTTTTCACTTTATTATAATGGTATTTCTGGTAGTATGTTTGACGTTGAAAAAGATGAAATAGATTTTTCTTTAAATATTTTACCTGATATTAATACAATTGATGATTTAAATAATTATCAAAATAATAGAATGATATTGTGTGATGAATGTTTTAGGAAGGCCGTTGTTAAGAAAAATTTGTATGATGCAAAAAATGCTTACCTAAATAAATATTTTAATATAAATATACAAGAGGCACATGAAATAGTGCGAATGTTTGGTAATTCTATTGAAAAATTTGCGGATAAGCATGAATATGAATCACAAGTAAAATATATTGAAAATATTAAAAGAATTCTTGATATTCAAAAAATTCATGTTATTGCTGAACAATACTTTGAATCAGAAAATAGGGTTTTATCTTTTGAAGAAACTGTCTTTTTTGAGCAATCTATTAGACAAATGTTTAGTAAGGAAATATCTGATAGTGTTTATAAAGTTACTGATAAAATAAAAGATGAAAATGATGAATATATTTTTAATCAATCTAAAGAAATGGAATTTGTTATAGAAGAAAATGGTAATAAGTTTATAAAAAAAGTATCAGTTTTTGAACCTGGGTATGAATTTAAAATGCTTGTTCATAGTACTGCTGCTTATGGTAAAATGGAGTTAATAAACAATAACTACTTTGATTCATGGAATAATAGTAGTAGAAAATCTAATCATGGAATTTGTTGTTCATTAATTTCAAACGATAATTTAAGTATAGCCATGGTAAACGATGTTTTATTTGGATTTGATGGTTGGGATTCTAAATCAATAACTAAAATTGCACCATATGATATTTATTCTGCTAATGATGAGTATGACATTCAAGAGGGACGGCCATTAGTTTTTATGAGTGCTCAGGATATAATTGATAATACTAGACATTCACATAATGAACTTGTTTTAGAAAGAAATGAATTACGAAATGATAAAAAAAATCAAATGTTTCAAAATATTCAACCAAGTTATGTAATAATTTATAGCGATATGGATGATGAAATCAAACAGAATTCTATAAAATGCTCTTCAGAGATGAATATTCCAATTGTATTTTTGAATAAAGAAAAGATAATTCAACATGAGGTTAAAAAAATTGATAAAAAAATACAGGAATTTAATAGATGTAAAGATATGGAAATGAAACTTACTTTATTAGAACAAATATTGTTGTCTCATGAAAACAATCGAAGTGGTTTAAAATGGACAAATAATGATTGGGTAGATAAATATTTTCCTACAACAAAAATTGAAATATTATTAGATCAAATTATATCTGAAATACAAGCACATTATCAAGAAACTAATGACATTGTAGAATATTTTAAAAATAGTAATCGATTGATTAGTATTTTAGAAAAGGAAAATAACAAATTTAGCAATGCAATGGAAACTACGGAACGGTCAAATTATATGGATATTTCAATTGATAAGTATATATCTCAATTGATGCAATATATTAATGTTAACTTATGTAGAAACAATACTCCAAAATTGATGAATATTATTAAGGTTAATCAATTTGAAAATTCAGATTCCACGTTGACTCAAATTTTTTCTGAGATTGATTGCGATTTTTTAAGTAAGCAAATAGATGATATTATGACAAATAAATTATATTTGAATGCTGATAAAAATCATAGTATTGAACATATAGAAAGAGTTATGTTTTTGTCACAATTGTTAGGAAGGCAAGAGTTAAAATTAGATAATGGTTCAATTGATGAGCACGCTATTAGTCTTTTAACTGAATGCGCAAAATATCACGATTGTGGTAGAAAAAGTGATTATTATGATAACAGACATGGTTTAGAAAGTGCAAAAAAAATGGAGCCTTATTTATTTCAAAAAGGTTTTAGTAAGAATGATATTAAGCTTATGCAGGTTGTTGTTGAGTATCATGCCGATATTGATGATGATTTTAGATTTGAAAAAATTTGTGACAAATATGAAATTGAACGTAACCAAAGAGATTATGTTAAAAAAATTGCTAATATTTTGAAAGATTCTGATGCTTTAGATCGGGTTAGATTTTTAAATTCGGATTCAAAACTTAATAAGCAAATGTTAAGATTTGATTTTTCAAAGGAATTAATACCAATAATTAAAGAACTTTACGAATCTTACAAGAGTTATGATAAACAACAATTTGAGTTAAGTTGTCGTTATATACAGGAACAAAAGGTTTTAAAGTCTACATTAGCTCAAAATGATTCAAATGAATATTTTGAATTATCTAATCATGGAAGAAATATGTGAATACGTGAAATAAATTGAACGTAAAAATTGCTAATGCACCTGCTGAATTACAAGAAGCACTTAGACAAATGGCACCTAATAGAGTTAATTATTATAATAATGGAACTCCTGTTTTTGAAGATCCTAGTAGAGGAGTAGCAAGGTAATCTTGTTACTTTTTTGTTGTAATATTATTTGGAAAAAAATATTAAAATAGTAATTGACTCTCCAGTTGATTGTATGATAAGATTTTTTTGTAAATGTTTTTTGGGAGGTTTGATATATATGAACATTATTGAAAATATTTATAAATGTGCTGTTTGTAATAAAGAAGCAAAGTATAATGATGTTTTATCTTGGCATAATTTTGGGTATGGAGATATGGATGGTAAACCTAAAAATGATTCGATAATTGGTTTTAATATTAAGGAGTGTCCACATTGTCATTATGTAAGCTTTGATATTACCGAACCTATTGTACATAAGTATTGTAATAATCTTAAAGATTGGCAAAAAAGTAAAATATTTGAAGAAATGCAGAAAATTAAAAATGATAGACTTAGAAAAATAGTTGGTGTTGCTAGTCAGTATGAAGAAAATCAACAATATTTCTTGGCTTATAAGACATTTATTAATGCTTCTTGGGTTTGTGATAATGAAGAAGATGAAAGGTATTATAGACAAGTCGGACTCCAAATTTTATTTAATAATGTTTTAAAAAGAGTGCCCGATGAAATATTAATTATATGTGATTTGCTTAGAATGGACGGACATTTTGAAGATGCTTTAGAATTCTTAGATTTATCTGATGGCATTTTTGATGATGAAACCGAAAATGAATTTAAGATACACAAAGCCTTAATACAAATGGCTAAAAATAAAGATAATAAACGTCATAGTCTAGAAGAAATATTAAAATAGTTTGAGTTATGTTAAAATTTGTTGATAACTAAAAAAGATGAAGAAAATCATAAATTCTTCATCTTTTTGTCTTAAAAATGAAGTAAACAAGTCCAAAATTTAGTACAATTTAATTGTAGTCTAAAATTAGTGCTAAATAAAAATAATCGGAGGTGTTTATATAAATAATTTTACTAAAAATACATATGAAATGAAAACAGAATGAGTGTAAAATTAACCGCACTTATAAAGACTTTCTTAACTATAAAGCAGCTAACAATATCAACTATTATGTAGAAATGGACACTGTTGAAGGTATTAAAGGACACTGTTCTTTACTCACTTTAAACTTTATACCCTTTAACTTTATGATAGCCTGTAAATTAGAAAGTCAAACAATATCTGAAGTTACTGCCAAAATTAACGGAATTAGAGCAATACTTGGATATGAATCATTTTATAAAAAATTTCCAGTGATATTAACTGACAATGGTAAAGAGTTTAAAAGGCCATACTTAATCGAAGATAATGGTCCTGATGTTATTAAAATTAAGGTGTTCTTTTGTGATTCTAGAAGAAGTGATCAAAAAGGAGGTATTGAGGTGACACATGAATACATAAGAAGATTTATTGAACAAGGTACAGATTTAGATAGATATTCTAAAGAAGATATTTATTTAATGATGAATTATATTAACAATATTAAAAGAGAAAAATTAAATGGTAATACACCATATAATTTAATGAAAGAAAAATAGGAGAAGAAAACATAAAAAAACTAGGTTTTTATTTTATCCCCGCAAAATATATTATACTTAAACCTAGTTTATTCAATAAAGATAATAATAAATAATCTACGCCTAGGCTCCGTTATTTATTATTATCGAATGGGTAAAATGGCACATTTAATTATTTCTAATATTACATCTTAAATGGTGCATTTAGTCATTCACGTTATTGTGTTCGACACTTTTTGGTGTGGAATGAAATATTAAAATTACCATTTTTTAATAGTGTACCAGTCAAACAAATACACTATTTTGGGCCATTTACTCGTTCAGTGCCATTATACTACTATATTTTCTAATTTTGGTCAATTTAAATTTTCACTTGAGTATTAATTAATAAAAATTTAAAAATAGAATTAATTTTATTGAAAAAAACGAAACTCAAATAAAATAGTAATTGACTCTCCAGTTAACTGTAATGATTTAATTTAATTACAGGTGGTGAGTTATATGGCAAAATATTGTGCGGATTGTGAATATATAAATACTTTTGATAAGAAGCGTGATGGTATTTATAAGTGTAAGAAATGTAAATGCTATGTTTTTCCTTGTAGTGGGTGTTGTGAAAAATTTTCAGAAAGTTATAGTAGAAATTGGTATGAAAAGCAAAAACTTTACGATTTAGGGAAAAAAAAGAGTCAAGATACTATACCAATTACTATGTATGTGATAGTATTTATATTGTTATGTATTCTTTATTTTGTTGGAAAAATGATGGGGTATTAGGTTGGTGAGGTAAGTGAAATTAAAGATAGGAGAGTTTTCTAAACTATGTAATATACCAGTTAAAACCTTACGTTATTATGATGATATTGACTTGTTTAAACCAAGTGAAATAGATCTTTTTAGTGGATATAGATATTACACAGAAGAACAGCTTGATGATATATATCTAATTATGGAACTAAAGGAAGCTGGGTTTTCACTTTTAGAAATTAGAGATAACTGGAATAATTGGAATGATGAATATTTTTTGAGACAAAAAGAAAAAGTGTTTCAAGAACAAAAACTATTAAATGAGAGAATTAAAAAACTTGATGAACTTAGAACAAGAATAGCTCATGGTATGATTTATAAAGAAAGAGTAGAAGATGTACTCTTAAGAAGGAAGGATTGATTATAAATGAAAAATACAAATTTAATTATTGGCAAACCTGATAGTGGTAAAACAAGAGGTTATATGTTTAACCAGGTTAAAGAAATGATAAGTAATGGTGAGAAGCTATTTATTTGGGATAATAAAGAAGAATATTATAATTACTTTTATAATGATTTAAAGGATTCTCATTATACTATTAAAATGGTACGGCTAGATGAACCAGAAAATTCTAATGGCTTTAATATACTAAGTATTCCTTATTCGTTATATAAAAATGGTAATGTTGATAAGGCTTTATTGCTTATTCAAGAGCTTGGGGTATCTATGGTTAATACTAGTGATAATGTAACTGATTTTTGGGATAATAATGCTAGAGATTTATTATGTTCTTTAATTCTTTTGTTATTTAAAGAAGGCAAGAAGGAAGAAATAAATTTTTATAGTATAGTTAATCTTTTAAGAAAAATTGATGAAGATCAAAATAAACTTATTGAAGATTTAAGAAAATATTTAAGTAAATTAGACGTGATAGACCCAATATATAGTTTTGGTTCTGCTAGTATTTTTGCACCAATAGAAACAAGAAGTGGAATATTTGCAACACTTAAGTCAGCTTTAAGTAGTTATATTTTTAGACCTGCTATGTTAGATTTAGTAAGTACTAATGAAATAGATTTATGTAAAAGAGATAAAACTGCTATTTTCTTTTCAGGGACTGGTAAAAATAGTTCTTTAGGTTTAGTATTATTAAAACAAGTTTTGACTAAAAAAGAAAAAGATACTAGTTTGGTGTTAATATTTGATAATTTAAATAAAATACCTAAAATTCCTTTTATAGATGATTTTATAGAGTATGCTTCTAATAATAATACTATAAGTTATTTTATTACTAATAATTATAAAGAATTAATTAGTATGTATGGTGAGTTTATTTTTGAAGGGGTTAATAATGTTGTACAGATAGAACCAATTGAAATAGAGTATCAGGGTAAAATAGGGGTGATGCCTAGAATTACCGTTAAAGAAAGGATAATGTGTAATTTTGAATTTTTAGAGTCATAGTAGGCTCTTTTTTTAGTTGACTTTAAATATTTGTTTTGCGATAATTTATAGCGATAGGAGTGAAAGTATGATAGGTAATGATTGGGATGAAAAATTAAGAGTTGTAGAAGAAAGTGATGGATTTAAAAAGTTTATGGGTGTTGTTAAACATGAATATGCTACGAAAACTATTTTTCCACCAAAGGGTTATATATTTAATGCACTTAAATTGACCCCTTTTAGGGATGTAAGAGTGGTTATTATGGGACAAGACCCGTATCATGGTGAAGGTGAAGCACATGGACTTTCGTTTTCAGTGCAAAAGGGTATTAAAGTACCTCCATCATTACAAAATATTTATAAAGAATTATATAGCGATTTAGGAATACCACCACGGAGCGATGGAGATTTAACTGGCTGGGCAAAAGAAGGGGTACTTTTATTAAATGCTGTTTTAACAGTTGAGAAAGATAAACCGGCTTCACATAGAAAATTAGGCTGGGAAAGACTTACTGATTATATTATTAAACTTGTTAATGAAAAGGATACGCCAGTAGTGTTTATATTATGGGGAAATTTTGCTAAGGAAAAAATGAAGTTTATAACTAATCCAATCCACTTTGTTATAACGTCTCCTCATCCAAGTCCTTTTTCAGCTCGTTATGGTTTTTTCGGAAGCAAGCCATTTTCTAGAACAAATGAATTTTTAAAAAGTAAAAATTTAAAAGAGATTAATTGGGCGAGAGTTGAATAAAAAAAAGAGACTTTCGTCTTTTTTTAGAATTTGAAATCATTATTATTATCATCTTGCATATCTTTACCGTCAAAGAATGGTTTTATTTTGATATGATGAATTTTAGCAACAATATTATTAGGAAATTTTCTAGTTATATTATTTAAAATAGCTACCTCTTTGTTATAGTATAAAATACATGCGGTTAGTTTTTCATTACATTCTTTGAAATCATGAATTATATTTATCATATTTTCATTGCTTTCTAAATCTTCGTGATCGTGAAAAAGATTGTTTATAATGCTTTCGGCTGTTTTTAGTTCACGTTCTAAGTCAAAGTTAGAAATATCTTGGGTTTCTAAGGCAATGTATTCTTTTAAATATTCTTTTTTAGTTTTAAGTACTTCTAATATTACTAAGTTAGATCTTTTTACTAAATCAAATTTTTCTCTTAAAGCGTTATCTATTAGACTTTCTACATGTTCTATTTTTGATTTTTCTGTTTGCAATTTGTTATATATTGTAATATATAAAATTGCAAGTAAGCCAACAATTATAGTTATTAATAAAATTATATTTAATGGTTCCATTTTTTATTCTCCTAACTTAATTTAATTTTATCATAGTTTTTTTTTATTTGCATTATTTCATTGCTGATTTTTAATAATTATTTTATAATTTTATATATGGTAGGAGTGATAAGATGAAATTTAATTCGTTGATACCAGAGCTTAGTGTTACGAATATTCTAACTAGTACTAAGTTTTATGTTCTTTTAGGATTTAATGTTAAGTATGAGAGAAAAGAAAATAAGTTTGTTTTTTTAGAATACGAAAATAATCAGATTATGATAGAAGAAATAAATAATAATTGGAGTGTTGGTAAACTTTCGTATCCTTTTGGAAATGGTATTAATTTAAGTATGGAAGTTAGTGATATAGATGCTCTTTATCAAAAAGTGAAGAAATTAGATATACATATTTTTAGAGAACTTAAAGTTAGTGAATATAAGGTTGATGATGAAGTCTATCAAGATAAAGAATTTTTAATACAAGATCCAGATGGGTATTTACTAAGATTTACTAGTTGATTGAAAGGTAGTGTTAATAAATGGAAAAAAGTTATATTAATCTTTTTACGCTGGAGCAACTTAATAAATATGGTTTAACAAAAGATGATCAAAATAAAATTGCTGTACTTGTTGCTAAGGCTATTAATGAAGGACTATATACGTCTACAAAGGATTTTCAACATAATTTGCTACATATAGAAAGAGTACTTGCTTACATTTGCATGATTGCTAATAAGTTGAATAGTGAAGATATTGATTTAGAATTACTTTTGACGGCAGCTTTGTATCATGATATTGGTAAAACATTAGGTGCCTCTAATCAAACGCATGGATTTGTTGGTGCAAAACAATTTTTAGATAATCATGTTGATGATTTGGATTATAAAAGGGCCACTATTATTTCCATATTAATAAAGCAGCATGCTTTAGAAGAAAATAAAATTGATTTTTCCAACGTAAAAATTACTGATATAGAAAAAATGAAAGTTCAAAAAATGAGTGATATTTTGAAAGATGCTGATGCTCTTGATAGAAATAGGATTAATTATCCAGCACCAGTTGGGGGATGTGACATTAATAAACTTAGAATTAAAGAGGCAAAAACTGTTTTAAGTTTTAGCAATGCTTTTTTAGCTGATTATAATTTGGCTATGATCCACAATAAAGAAGAGTTAGAAGGGAAAATAATTTTAAATAATTATAAGCTATTAGATGAATGGATTAGTGCTTTTCATAATGGAGAAAAAAATATATTTCATGCTTCTTTAAATCCTTGTATTGAAAAATTAGAGGTAAACGAAAGTACTCAAAAAGGAAAATATGTTTATGGAGGAATAGATCCTGTTGATTGTTTTAAAATGGCTACATTTCGTTCATCTACTTTATTTCCAAGAGAAAAAAATGCGATTAAAGAAATATTTCCAGGCACAATAGATGAAACTTTAGATTCTAAATATATATCTATATATAAATTGCCTGAAGATAAATTTGTGGAGTATTTAGAACCAAGTACTAAGGCTCCTAATGGTGAGTGGATTTCTTCATACTCACTAGTGCCAACTGAACAGGTGTCTTTTAAAGCGCTAGATTTGCTTCATTATTTGGAATCTAGAAATGAAATTAAGATAATCAAAGACTATACTTTTAGTGCTCAATTTCTTTCTTTTATAAACGCTTTTAGAATGTATATTTGGCAAATAAAGCAAATTAAAGATAAACCATTTGCTATGGATAAGCATTTCGAATTGCTAAGTACTGTGGCTCAGTATTATAGTAGTGATAAATCTTTTATAGATATTTTGGGTTTTGTTAGAAATGATATAGATAATGAGATAAGACATTATATTGATTCTTTTACTAAACAGCATGGTAGAGAACCTGATTATGATAATGAAAATGAATGTTTAAAAAAATTACTTGAAATATATAATAAAAAGTATTTTTATATAAATGATGATGGACAAAAGTCTTTAAATGAGGAATATTTAAATGAATTACTAGCATCTAATAATTATGAATATAGAGTTTCAAATGGGAATTTAGAACCATATAAAAAAGATCAAGGTTTAACTAGGAAAAGAGCAGTAAATGGTTATTTTAATTGCTTTGTTGTTATAATATTTACACTTATGATTGGAGTAATATTAGCAATAGTTTTGGCTAATAAGTGATTTTTATAAATTTAATTTGTTTTAAGTCATTGTAGTTATACATGGCTTTTTTTGATACAATATTTTTTATTTATTTTAAAGTCTTATGGTTATTAAATTATTAAAACAGCTTATATTAATTTTTCTTTTTTTCTTGAATAATTATTTCAATATTGTGTATTTTAGCAAGTTCTAGTAAGTCTTTAAAGAGAAAGTTACTTCTTCCTAGTTCATTAGATTGTTCTCAATCTTTTGATTTGTTAATTGTTTGGGCAAATTCTTTTTGTGTTTTACCTGTGCTTTGCCTTATAAAATATAAAATTTCATTTGGTTTATAGTCATTTGGCTTAAGACCAGTTATAAATTTAAAAAGTACTTTGAGTGTTAATGGGTCTGGAACTAAGAATAATCCATTCATCTTTACATCATAAATTTATTAGGGTTATTAATTTAATTCTTTTTATGATAAACTTGGTTTAGGGTGATACATATGAAACTTATTAGAATTGTTGTAGGTGAGCTACAAGAAAATTGCTATATTTTAGTTAATGAAAATAATGAGGCGATAGTAATAGATCCAGGTGATGAAAAAGAAAAGATATTAGATGTTTTGAGTACTAAAAAAGTTGTTGGGCTTTTAGTTACACATTATCATTTTGATCATATTGGGGCTTTAGATTATTTAAAAGATAAATATGGGTTACAAGTTAATGTAATACCTAAAGGTTTTCAGTGTGAAATAATAAATACACCAGGACACACGAAGGATTCTAAGTCTTTTTGTTTTCGAGATATTAATGCTATTTTCGTAGGAGACTTTATATTTAAAGGGAGTATTGGTAGAACTGATTTAGGTGGTAATAACGAAGAAATGAAAAAAAGTATAAAAATGTTTTTAGATAGTGATTTAGAAGATACGATTTTATATCCTGGGCATGGAGCACCTACAACTATTCGTGATGAAAAAGATAATTTGGAATATTTCTTAAATACTTTATAAAGTTTAGAACAAGCGTTCGAAAAAGTGCTGGCATATGGTTTTTAATCCTTTAATATAACTAGCATACATTTTGAAGATTATTTATTTAATAGTGTAAGAAAACTACTGAGGTATTATTTTGATAAAAGTTAAATATGTACAAAAGTAAATAATGATTATTCTTCAATAGTAAATATATAGAATATGGAGGCTTTAATGAATCAAATAAGTGAATATAATGAAACAACTTTTGAAAGTATTAAACATATTAATGAATATGGAAAAGAGTATTGGTATGCTAGAGAATTGTAAGTGGCTCTTGAGTATAAAGAGTGGAGGAAGTTTTCTGGAGTAATGGGATAAAGCTATGAATGCATGTAATAATAGCAATATTAATGTACTAGACCATTTTGTCCAAGCCGACAAAATGGTAGAAATAGGCTCTGGTGCTAAAAGAAAACAAGTTGATTATGAATTATCAAGATACGCTTGTTATTTGATAGTTCAAAATGCAGATGCTAGAAAAAAGGTTGTTGCTTTAGGACAAACGTATTTTGCTGTGCAAACTAGAAAACAGGAATTAAGTGAAAAAGAATATGTTAATTTAACTGAAGAAGAAAAAAGATTTACTCAAAGATATTTAACTAAAAAGGGTAATTATTCTTTAAATCAAACGGCTAAAAATTGTGGCGTTAAAAATTTTGATAAATTCCAAAATGCTGGATATAAGGGACTATATAATGGTGAAACGGTAAATGATATTGCTAAAAGAAAAAAATTAAGATATCGTGAAGATATTTTAGATAATATGGGCAGTGAAGACTTAGCGGCCAATCTTTTTAGGATAACGCAGACTGAAGCAAAGTTAAAAAAAGATAATATTTCTAGTGAAGATGATGCAAATCAAACACATTATAATATTGGCAAGAATATTCGTGATGTTATTATTAAAAATGGCGGCGTAAGTCTTCATAATTACCAACGCCAAAAAAATCTTTAAAAGAATTAGAAAAAGAAAAGAAAATACAAATAAGACTAGAAAAAAACAATTAGATTTTTCTAATTGCTAATCAAATGTATCTGAGTAATCCACATTGTAATTTATTTTCTCATTAAATTCAACAAAGTTAATATATAACATACGAATTAAATACCATGTGCCATTATTAGGGTTAGAAAGAATTAAATGATCTCTTCCAGATTGTTCTATAACACCGGTATATATTTTGTCACGCCATTCATTAGAATCAGGGAATGAAGCATATACTTTTACTAGTTTTCCTTTGTTTAATCTTAATATATTTTCTATTAAACTTTGTTCTAATGGGTATGATTGTTCGACTGAGATATTACCTGGTGGTGTTATGGGTGCTGCGCTTGATGCACTTGGAAATGTAGGATTACTAAAAAAACTACCGTTTATAATTATCACCTCTAGTTAAGTTTATGAATATTTTTTTTATTTAGAACTCTTGTTATTTTACTATTATTCTTGTATACTTTTTATTATAAGGAAGTGCTTTGATGAAAAAGAAATTATTAAATTTTTTGACACTATGTTTGTGTTTGTTTGTATTTATATTTGGCGTTAGAAATGTATTAGCGGATTCTGGTTGGGATTCGTCTTATGATAGTGGTAGTTCATGGGGTAGCAGTTCATCAAGTAGTAGCTCTTGGGATAGTGATTATTCATATGGCAGTAGTAGCAGTAGGGGAGGCAATTTAAGCGCTGGTGAAACATTTATCATAGCAATATTTTTGATAGGCGGTATGGTTGTTTTTGTGATTGTGATGTCAAAATCTTCGCCTACATCAGGTAATAATATTTCTTCAAGTAATAATTATGATTCTTATAAAGATATTTCATTAGAAGATTTACAAAAAGTTTTACCTAATGAAAATTTGGAAAAATTAAAACTTAAACTATATCAAAAATTTAAAGATATACAAGATGCTTGGGAAAACTTTAATTATGATGCTTTAAGAGAAATGTGTACTGATGAACTTGCAGAAAGTTATATATCACAGTTAGATACTTTAAAATTAAAAAATGGTAAAAATGTAATGAGTGATTTTAATCCAATTGATATTAAAATTACTAGTGCTAAGTTAGATAATGACCTTATAAGTGTCGTAGTGTATGCAAATATTACATTCTATGATTATGTAATTAATGAAAAAACTGGTGAAGTAATAAGAGGTAATAAATCTCGTAAAGTAAATAATCATTATCTAATGACGTTTGTTGTTGCAAATGAAAGTATTACTAAGTGTCCTGGTTGTGGGGCAGAACTTAAAATGAATACAAGTGGCGTATGTGAATATTGTAGAATGAAAATTGTTAAGAATGCTAGTGATTTTGTTTTAAGTAAAAAAACTAATATTAATAGGTGATAAAATGGATATTAAAGAATTTAGTTTATATGATAAAGATTTTAATGAAAGTATGTTTTTGTCTTTTGTAAATAATGTTTTTGTGAAAGTTTTTACGAGTATAATGATGGATAAGTTAGATACTGTGAAACATTATATGAATGAGTTTGTTTATGCATATTGCAGTCATATATTAAATGAGGCTAAAGATATTGGTGCGCGACATATGTATGATGAGATGAATGTTTGGGATAGCAAAATAAAATCTTTAGATATTACCGATGATTATTTTGTGATAAATGTATTTTTAAGAGCGCGTTATATGGAATACATGCTTGATATGGAAAGTGGTAATACTATCTCTGGTAATGATAAATCAAGAGTAGTTGTGCCATACTTATTAACTTTTAAAAAAAGAAGAGATAGTTATAAAAGAAGCATTATGCCTAAGTGTACTTATTGTGGGGCTTCTATTGATATTCATAATAATGGTATATGTCCTTATTGTAGAGGTGTTTATGATACTGAAAAACATGATTATGTATTAAGTGAATTAAAAAAAATATAGGAGGGTTTATGGATTTTGAAAAGATTAAAGAAAGTGTCTTAAAAAAAGATTTTTATAAAAGATATTTGATAATACTTATAGGAATATTTTTGCTTGCTTTAGATTATAATTTGTTTTTGCTTCCTAATAACTTTGTTATTGGGGGTACAACTGGTCTTTCAATTGTTACTAATAAACTTTTTGGGTGGAACCCACAGACTTTCTTGTATGTTAGTACAGCTATTTTAATTATTTTAAGCTTTACTTTATTAGGGGTTAAAAAGACTATTACTTCTTTTGTTGGTAGTATAATGTATCCCCTTTTTATAAGTTTTACTATGCCTCTTGCTAAATTGTTAATGCCTTATTTTACTTTTGATTCAATTATTTTAACGATTCTTGTAGCTGGTAGTATATATGGATTTGCTTATGGGATTATTTATAAAGTTGGGTTTGATACAGGTGGTAGTGATATTCTAATTAGAATAGTAAATAAGTATTTACATATGCCAGAGGGAAAAAGCTCTGTAGTAGTCCAGGGAATTATAATTTTAATTGGTGGGATAGTTTTTGGTATTAATCAAATGATATATGCAATCATTATATTAGTTTTGTATACGGGAATTATGGATAAAATTATAATTGGTATAAGTGATTCAAAAATGTTTTTTGTTTATACAAGACATTCTAAAAAAGTTACAGATTTCATTTTGAATGATTTGCATACTGGGGTTACTATATTAGAAACGGAAGGTGGCTATACAAAAGAAAAAAGAGATACTTTAATGTGTGTAGTGCCTAACAAAGATTATTATATATTTAAAGAAACCATTTTAGAAATTGATCCCTGCGCCTTCTTTATTATTCATGATTGTTATGAAGTACAAGGAGGAGTGAAAGATAAGAATTTACCATTTATCTAATGGTTTTTTTGTGGTATTATTAAAGTACGAGGTGGTATAAGTGAAGTTAATTAAAGTTGAACATGCTTATAAAGTGTATAAGAATGGCACGACCGCGGTGGCAGATATAAGTGTTTCAATTGATAAAGGGGAATTTGTTTTTGTTATTGGTTCTACAGGCTCAGGTAAATCGACATTTATTAAAATGTTATATCGAGAGGAAAAACCTACTAAGGGCAAAGTTATAGTAGGCGGAATCGATGTTGCTAAATTAAGAAATTCAAAAGTATATAAACTAAGAAGAAAATTAGGAGTTGTTTTTCAAGATTTTAAATTATTGCCAAAATTAAATGTTTATGAAAATGTTAGTTTTGCTTTGGAGACGCTTGGGCTTCCTAATAACGAGATAAGGCCTAAAGTTTTAAGAGCGATTGAAGCAGTTGGCTTAAAAGAAAAAACAAGAAATTTACCTAGTCAGTTAAGTGGCGGTGAACAACAAAGAGTAGCGATTGCAAGGGCGCTTGCCAATGATCCCAAACTTTTGATATGTGATGAGCCAACAGGAAACTTAGACCCTGAAACATCAAAAGAAATTATGGATATACTAGAAAATATTAATCAAACGATGGGAACGACAATTATAATGGCTACCCATGATAAAGAACTAGTAAATAGAATGAAAAAAAGAGTACTTGTAATAGAAGATGGTACTCTTGCAAGTGACACAAAGAAAGGAAGTTATAAAGTACATGAGAGCATTAAGGATTCTAAGTAGGAGTATAAGAGATTCATTTAAGAGTGTATTTCGTAATTTTTCTTTATCGGTAGCATCTATTTTGTGTACGACAATTACTCTTATTTTAGTAGCGCTGGCTTTATTTCTATCTTATAATGTAAGGCAAATAACTACTAATTTGGAACATGAACTTACTATAGTTGTCTATTTAAAGCAAGATACGACAGAAGAACAAAAGGTTTTAATTCAAAATGATTTAAAAACTATGGAAAACGTTGATACTTATAAACTGAAAAGCAAAGATGAGTGGAAAGCGGAAATGAAAAAAGAAAGTGATACTTTTAAATCAGTTTTGGATTATTTGGATACTAATCCACTTCTTGATAGTATTACAGTAACTGTAGATGAGGTAAGGAATTTATCGAAAACAGCTGAAAGGTTAAGAGAATATGAGTTTGTTTCTAGTGCTGAATATGGCGAAGGCATGGTTGAAAATATTATTGGTGTTTTTGATGCAATTAGTTTAGGAACAATTGGCATGGTTGTAGCTTTAGTTTTAGTAACGGCTTTCTTAATTGGTAATACGATTAAGTTAACAATTTTTTCAAGGAAAACAGAAATTGAAATTATGCGTTTAGTTGGGGCTAGTAATACGGCTATTAAATTACCATTTGTTTTTGAAGGGTTTATTTTAGGTGTAATAGGTAGTATAATTCCTATCGCTTTAAGTATATATGGTTATGTATTTTTATTTGATAAAACAGGAGGATATTTGTTTACAAAAATTATTACTTTAACTAAACCTTTCCCATTTGTTTTATATGTTTCATTATTCTTATTATTAGTTGGTTCTTTAGTTGGTATGTTAAGTTCTTGGTTTGCCGTTAGAAAGCATTTAAAGATATAATGAAAAAGAAAATTTTAATGATATTTACTTTATTACTTTTTATGCCTAGTATGGTTTTTGCAACTAGTCAACAAACTTTAGGAGAATTAAAAAGTGAATATCAAACTAAATTAAATGAACAAAAAGAATATGAAGCTAAAAGTGAAGAGGCTAAGGCTGCAATAAAGCAAAATGAGGCTGCTAAAGCACAAGCAGAACAAGATATTCATGCAGCTGAAGAAGCAATGGAAACGGCTCAAATAAATATAGATGAATCTAATAAAAAAATAGAAGAACTTACTAAAAATGTTAAAGAAGTCTTACTTTATTTACAACAAGTAAATGGTAGTAATGCTTATTTGGAGTATGTAAGTGGGGCTAGTACAATTACTGATTTTGTTTCTAGAGTAGCGGTAGCAGAACAACTTTCTCTTTATATTGAAAAAAGTACAAAAGATTTAGAAGCAGAAATAAAGAAAAATGAAGAGTTAAAGGTTGAACTAGAACAAAAGAAAGTTAATTTGAATAAACAAATTACTATATATGAAGCAACAATTAAGGCTAAAACGGAAGACGTTGCTAATTATGATAAGTATGCGCTTGATATTAATACACAAGTTAAATCACTTAAAACTAATTTAGATAGTGCAGTTAAACGTTGTGAAAAGTATGCGCCTGATTTAGGTGATAAAGCAATAATTAATGTTGATTGTATTGATAAAAGTACTGGAAATATTTCTAATGATGGTTGGCTTAAACCACTTAATTATGGAACAATTATGAGTGGGATTGGTAATAGATGGGGTTCTTATCATAATGCACTTGATATAAGTGGTAATAGTCCATTTGAAGGAACACCAGTTTATGCAGCAGCTGCAGGAGTTGTTTCTGGAAAGATTAGGCAGTATTGGTGCGGTGGAAATATGCTATATATTGATGTGGTTGTAAATGGAGTATCATACACGACTTATTATTATCATTTATTGAGATTTAATGTTAATGTAGGTGATGTTGTTGACCAAAATACGATTATTGGTTGGGTCGGTGGCTATTCAACAAGTACAAGTCATGGTGGCTATGATAGTTGTACGACTGGTGCACATTTACACTTTGGAGTAGCAAAAGGATTTTATAATGGTTATTCAATATCAAGAAGCAATGTTATAACTCCACCAGGGTTCCCTAACTTAGAGGGATGGCGTTTCTATTCGAGAACACAAATGTATTAAAATAGGATTGTTAATTACAGTCCTTTTTTTCTGATGATATTGACTAGTTTTTACAAAAATGTGATAATTATTGTGCAAAAGTTTGCAAAAGTGTGATTTTTGATTATTGTTTAAATAATTATAGGAGGTTTCATATGACTTTTTCGACGAGATTAAAAGAAGAAATTACTAGTTCATCACTTAATTATGTTTCTACGTATAGTGAATTATCCGCAATTATAAGATATGATGCGGCTATTAAAGAAAATTCTATAACCCTTACTTTTGAAAATGCTAGTGTAGCAAGAAGAGTATTTAAAGATATAAAAAGTTTATTTAATATAGTGCCTAAGATAATAGTTCGTAATCAAAAGAGGTTTAGAGCTAAACAAATATATATATTAGAAATTAAAGATAGTGTTAAAGAAATACTTAAGAAACTTAATATTTATGATAATGGTAATTTTTTAGAAATGAATAGTAATTATTTATTAGATAAAGAAGAAAAAAAAGATTTTGTAAGAGGGGCTTTTTTAGTAATTGGCTCTATTAATGACCCAAGTACAAGTGGTTATCATTTAGAATTTGTTTTTAATAAATTAAATGATGCTTCATTTATGAATAATCTTTTACATGAAATGAAATTTGATAGTAAAGTTATTGAACGAGGAAATCATTATATGCTTTATTTAAAAAGTTCTGAAGAGATAAGTGATATGATAAGAATGTTTGGGGCTTCTAATTCTTTGTTTTATTTTGAAGATATAAGAATATATAGAGACCATAAGAATATGGTTAATAGGCTTAATAATTGTGAAATTGCTAATCAAGAAAAAAGTACTAAAACAGGTATGGAACAATTAGAACTTATAAAGTTTTTAAGAGATAATGACTTAGTAGAATTGTTAGAAGAAAAGACAAAACTGGTTTTAGAATATAGAGAAAAATATCCAGAAAGTTCTTATCAGGAATTAGCGGATATTATTTCAGTAGAGACAGATTATCATATAGGAAAATCAGGTATTAATCATCATTTTATTAAAATGAAGAAACTAAAAAATAAATTTTTGGAAAATGAAAAGAATGAATAGGTTTAGTTCATTCTTTTTTGCTAGAATCAATAATGCTTCTTTTGTAAGGCTTTCTTTCATCAGTAAGATATAGGATATAATCTATGCTTGTATTGTAAAATAAGGCTAATTTAATTAAGCCATCATATGATAATTGGTTTTCTTCTGTTTCTAATCTTGAGTATTGTTGTTGAGATACATTTAATATTTTTGCTAAGTCTTTTTGGAGTAAGTCTTTGTCTTCTCTAATTTCTTTTAGTCTGTTCATATTCTCACCAAAAACAATTTATCATACACGGAAAAATTGTATTGAAATATACACGGAAAACGGGTACAATAATTATGATAGGTGATGATAAGATGCAACTTAAAAAGTTTAAAAAGCTTAATTATAGAAATAATCTTATAATTGTTATTTTAATTTTGATGATTATAATTTTAGCTAGTGTCTATTTATATAAGACATATGCAATTTTTACAAGTAATAAACAATTTAATGTGATAAATGGAACTGTTGGGGACCCAGGGGATATATATTTTGCATATTATGTGGATGGGAAGATAACGAGAAGTATGCCTACTCAGAATACAGGTTATACGTTAAATGAAGAGAAGAGTGAATGTACCAATGGTGTTGTAGCAAAGTGGGATAATGCTAGTTGGCAATTTATAGGAAATTATAGTAATTATAACGCAACTGATTATACAAGGACGAGGTGTAATTTGTATTTTGAGAAGACTAGCAAAATAGTAAGTACGTCTATTGGTGATATAGAGGTAAATACATATACACCTGATTTTAGTAAAAGTGCGTGTGATGATGATACTTGTGAATCACACGAAAAAGGAATATATGAGACCCTAGATGATGATGGTACTAGCTATTATTACCGAGGCAGTGTGGAAAATAATTATGTTAAGTTTGCGGGCTTTTATTGGCGTATCATTCGTATTAATGGTAATGGAAGTATTCGTGTGATTTACGATGGCACAGTAGCACATGACAATGGTGAGTCAAGTGAAGATAGAAATTGTGGGTATGTTATTTTTAACGGAATGATCAATGATAATATGTATGTTGGTTATATGTATGAAAGTGGTTTATCACATGGTTTGAGTACTTCTTCAGCTTTGAAAAGTAGTAATGATAATTTTTATTCTCAATATTTATTATCTTATTCTTCTTTTTTAGATATTAATGCAGGTTTTTGGGGAGATAGGAGTTCTTATAATGTTTTGGCTGGTGTTGGTACTGGTTCTGTTTTGACATATTATAAATCATATACTAGACTTAATCGTGCAACCCCATCTTTAAAATGTTATGATAGTCGTGATTATTATACTGTAACTGATGCAGTAGCAGGTAACAAAAAACTTACTTATCCTATAGGACTTGTTAATTTGGATGAAATTGTTTTTGCGGGAAGTGGAGCTGGATATTATGACAGAGCTGACTTTTCTACCCCTAAAAATAAAAATGGGCACTTAATATCTGGTACGGATTTTTGGACTATGTCGCCATCTGGTTATTTTAATTTGTATGGATTTTCTGATATTTCTGCGGTGATTTTTTCAGTTGGTAAAGATGGCTATCCTACTGATACGTATCCAACATCAGGTCAAGGTTTGAGACCGGTTATAAATTTGAAGAACACTTTAAAATTTACTGGCGATGGCACAAAAAATAACCCTTATGTACCAAGTTTATAGAAAAAAATAATAAAAATGCTAAAAAGTATATAGTTCGACAAAATACTTACATTTAGTGATATATAATAAGCCTCGAACCTTTAGTTGTTAGGTATCCTCTAGAAAGGGGATTAGCATGAAAAAGGATACAGAAATCTGTATGTTGATGATACTAATATTTTTGTTAATTATGGTCATATTAATTTTAGTTTCCAAACTATTCTTAATCTCTTCTCTATAATTAAAAAAAACGTCTAAACAAAATGTTTAGGCGTCCCACAAATAAACGAGGACGTCTAGCTAAGCAAAAACTAGAGGTTCTCTTTTTTATTATATGAAATATATTCACTAAATACATATTAACATAAAAATACTTAAAATAAAAGAATGAATTTTTGGGATATAAGTAAAAATTTTTGATATGTATCATTTTCTTTGGTAATTTTTGATATTTGTTTTTCTAATGAATTTCTTTTCGTATAGTAGACTTTTTGATATACTGTCTTTGAAAAACATATTACAAGATTTCATCAATAAGACCATAATCTAGTGCTTCTTTAGCATCAAGATAGTAATCACGGTCTGTATCTTTTACAATCTTTTTGAGGCTTTGATTAGTATTATTTGCAAGTATTTGATTTAGTTTGTTTTTAGTTTTTAAAATTCTTTCACAGGCTATTTTCATGTCACTTGCTTGTCCTTCCATACCGCCTAAGGGTTGGTGAATCATTACTTCAGCGTTTTTTAGGGCATATCTTTTATTTTTTGTGCCACTTGATAGGAGGAAAGCAGCCATAGAGGCAGCCATGCCAATGACTATTGTTTTGATATCACTTTTTATATAGTTCATTGTGTCATAAATGGCAAGACCACTTGTAACGGAGCCACCTGGACTATTGATATAAAGATAGATATCATCATTATTTTTTGAATCTAGGTATAAGAGTTCACTGATAATAATATTGGCTGTCATGTCGTTAATTTCACCGGTTAAAAAGATAATACGGTCTTCTAGGAGTCTTGAGTATAAATCATAAGCTGTTTCGTGATTACTACTTTTTTCTAAGACTGTTGGAATTATGTTCATATATATCACCCTTATATATAATGTATTAGAGTTAGTCTTTTTTATTCAATAAATAAAGTCTAGTTTTGTCGAACTCATAAATTTCGTTTCCTATATTATATATACTTATAAAAGTTTGAAAAAAAATATTAAAAAATAAGGTGAAAAGTGCTTGACTATGGCTTATGTTTATTGTAGAATGAACTACGTATGACGGCTGTGATGTGTGAGGTTACTGATACACTAGGCAACGTTGCTTAGAAATATGAGAGAACTTACGACGGAGCAAGTCTATACAAGATATAGGCGAAAGGAGGACATATGTTATGTCAAAGAGCAAAGTTCGTATCAATTTAAAAGCATTCGATTCTAAAGTTTTAGATATGGCTGCTGGTAAAATTGTGGAAACTGTTAAGAGATTAGGAGGTACTGTTTCTGGACCTGTACCACTTCCAACTGAAGTTGAAAGAGTTACTGTTTTAAGAGCTGTACATAAATATAAAGACTCTCGTGAACAATTTGAAAGTCGTACTCACAAGAGACTTATTGATATTTTAGATCCTAGTAAAGAAATTATTGATGCTTTAACAAGACTTGATTTACCAAGTGGCGTTGACATTAATATCAAATTATAATTAGAAAGGAAAGAGACATGAAAGGAATCTTAGGACGTAAAGTTGGAATGACTCAAGTTTTCAGTAAAGATGGTAAATTAATTCCTGTTACAGTTGTTAGTGTTGAACCTAATACTGTAATGCAAGTTAAAACTGTTGAAACTGATGGCTATAATGCTATTCAACTTGGCGTAGTTGACAAAAAAGAAAAAAATTCTAGTCGTGCAAGTGTTGGACACGCGAAAAAAGCTAACA
Source organism: uncultured Mycoplasmatota bacterium (assembly GCA_900549625.1). GTDB lineage: Bacteria > Bacillota_I > Bacilli_A > RF39 > UBA660 > Ventrenecus. The sequence goes on along the minus strand of URPE01000002.1, from coordinate 22,203 downwards.
CCACTCCTAAGCGCTTCTTGAAAGAAATTCGTGACTTCGAAGGATATCAAGTTGGAGATAAAGTAAGCGCAGATATATTTGAGGTTGGCGATATCGTTGATGTTACTGGTACATCTAAAGGTAAAGGATTTGCTGGTACAATCAAAAGACATGGTCAAAGTCGTGGACCTATGACTCATGGATCTCATTATCATAGAGGACCTGGTTCTTTAGGAACTATGCTTCCAAAAAGAGTATTAAAAGGTAAAAACTTACCAGGACATATGGGTAGTGAAACTGTTACTGTACAAAACCTTGAGATAATTGAAGCTAATGCAGCTGAAAATTATATTTTAGTAAGTGGTAATGTGCCAGGTGCTAAAAAAGGCTTAGTTACTATTTGCAGTGCAGTTAAAAATAATGTTAAGAAAAATCCAAAAGAGATTATTTCTTATGAAGAAGTTTCTGCTCCAGTAGAGAGTGAAGAAGAAACTACTAAAACAGAAGAATAGAATCAGAAAGGAAAGATAATTATGGCAAAAATTGAAGTTAAGAATTTAAATTCAGAAAAAGTTCGTGATATCACTTTAAATGATTCTGTTTGGTCTGGTGATGTTCATGAAGATGCACTTAAAAAAATGGTGCGTTTACAACTTGCAGCTACTCGTCAAGGAACTCGTAAAACAAAAAATCGTAGCGAAGTTTCTGGTGGCGGTAGAAAACCTTGGAAACAAAAAGGTACAGGTCGTGCAAGACAAGGTAGTATTCGTGCTACTCAATGGGTAGGTGGAGGCGTTCCTCATGGTGTATGCCCACGTGACTATAGTTTCAAAATTAATAAGAAAGAAAGAGTACTTGCTCTTGTTAGTGCTTTAAGAGACAAAATGAGTCAAGGAAAAATTGTTATTTTTGAAAACTTAGAATTACCTACTTTAAAAACTAAAGATATTAAAGAGTTAGTTAAGACTGCTAATTTAGAAGGTAAAGTATTATTTGTTACTGAAAGTGATTGTGAAAATTTATACATGGCTTGTCGTAACTTAGGATATGCATATCATATTGTTGCAGATGAAATTAACGTCTTAGATATTTTAAATGCTGATACATTAGTAATTGATGAAGCAGCAGTTAAGAAAATCGAGGAGGGTATGTTAAATGCGTAATCCAGATATTATTTTAGGGCCAGTTATTACAGAAAAGAGTATGACTCAAAACCAAGAAGGCGTTTATACATTTAAAGTAGACAAAAGAGCTACTAAAACACAAATCAAAAGCGAAATTGAACGTCAATTTGGTGTTAAAGTGGTAAGTGTTAATACATTAATCACTAAACCTAAGGCTCGTCGTGTTGGTAAGTACACTGGTAAAACAAAAACTTACAAAAAAGCTATGGTGAGACTTGCACAAGGCTCATCAATAGAAATGTAGGAGGGATATTATGGCAATTAAGAAATTTAAACCAACAACAAATGGCCGTAGAGGCATGAGTACTTTAGCCAATGAAGAGTTAACTACTTCTACTCCTACTAAATCACTTTTAGTTAAAAAGACTAAAACTGGTGGACGTAATAATCAAGGTAAACTTACTGTTCGTCACATTGGTGGGGGAGCTAAAAGAAAATATCGTGTAATCGATTTTAAAAGAAATAAAATTGGTGTTACAGGACGTGTTGCTACTATTGAATACGATCCAAACCGTAATGCTAATATTGCTCTTATTAACTACTTAGATGGTGAAAAGAGATATATCATTGCTCCTAAAGGATTAAAAGTTGGTATGATTATTGAAAACGGTGAAAACGCTGATATTAAAGTTGGTAATGCTTTACCACTTATGAGTATTCCAGTTGGTACTGTTATTCATTGTATTGAACTTAATCCAGGTAGTGGTGCAAGCCTATGCCGAAGTGCTGGTGCTTCTGCACAAATCTTAGGACGTGAAGGAAAATATGTTTTAGTTCGTTTACAATCTGGTGAAACAAGAAAAATTTTAGGAAACTGCATGGCAACTATTGGTGTTGTTGGTAACGAAGACTATGAACTTGTTAACTTAGGTAAGGCTGGACGTAAAAGACATATGGGTATTAAACCTACAAACCGTGGTTCTGTTATGAACCCTAATGATCACCCACATGGTGGTGGTGAAGGTCGTGCTCCAGTAGGACGTAAGAGTCCAATGACTCCATGGGGTAAACCTGCTCTTGGTTATAAAACAAGAAAAAATAAAAAGGCTTCTGACAAACTTATTGTTAGTCGTAGAAAGAAATAGGAGGACAAAAAATGGCTAGAAGTTTAAAAAAAGGACCTTTTGCAGATAGTTATCTACTTAAAAAGGTTGATAAATTAAATGAAAGTAATAAAAAAGAAGTAATTAAAACTTATTCTCGTCGTTCTACTATTTTTCCTAGTTTTGTTGGACATACATTTGCTGTTCATAACGGAAAAGATTTTATTCCCGTTTATGTAACTGAAGAAATGGTTGGACATAAATTAGGAGAATTTGCGGCAACTCGTAAGTTCGGCGGACATGCAGGTCAGAAGTAGGAGGTATATATGGAAACTTATGCAATACATAAAAGTGCTATGATAGCTCCTAGAAAGGCTCGTATGACTATGGATTTAATCCGTGGTAAAAGCGTTAGTTCTGCTAGAAGTATTCTTAGTACAACGAATACAAAAGCAAGTCGTTTAATCTCTAAAGTATTAGAAAGTGCTGTTGCTAATGCTACTAATAACTTTGGGGCTCAAGAAAGTGAATTATTTATCTCAGAATGTATGATTAATCCAGGACCTGTTTATAAGAGAATTAAATTTGCAAGTCGTGGTAATGTTGATAGAAGAGATAAAAGAACAAGTCATATTATTGTTAAAGTAAGTGACGGGAAAGGAGACAATAACTAATGGGACAAAAAGTTAATCCTATTGGATACCGTTTAGGTGTTAATAAAGATTGGGAATCTAAATGGTATGCATCAAAAAGTGATTTTGGTACAACTTTAAATAAAGATTTAAAAATCCGTAAATATTTAGAAGAAAAATTAAAAGATGCTGCTGTTGCTTCTATCCTTATTGAACGTAAGAAAAATCGTGTAGAAATTACTATTAATACTGCTAAGCCTGGTGTTATTATTGGTCGTGGCGGTGAAGATATTGATAAACTACGTAAAGATTTATCTAGACATGTTGGTGAAGAAGTTTATGTTTCAATCCAAGATGTTTCAAAAAGTGCTGATTTATGCGCTAAATTAGTTGCTGATAATATAGCAATGCAAATTGAAAACCGTGCACCATTTAGAAGTGCTCAAAAACGCGCTATTAGAAACACTATGAAAGCTGGTGCTAAAGGTATTAAGACTTTAGTTTCTGGACGTTTAGGTGGTGTAGAAATGGCTCGTAGTGAAGGTTATACAGAAGGTACTGTTCCTCTTCACACAATTCGTGCTAACATTGATTATGCTCAAAGTGAAGCTGATACTACTTATGGTAAAATTGGTGTTAAAGTATGGATTTATAAAGGTGAAATACTACCATCAAAAAGAAATGTAAAGGAGAGTGGTAAAGATGTTAATGCCAAAAAGAACTAAATATCGTAAACCACATCGTCTTACTTATGATGGACATGCTAAAGGAAATACTGAATTACAATTTGGTGAATTCGGTTTAATGGCTAAAGAAGGAAACTATGTTAGTGCTCGTCAAATTGAAGCGGCTCGTATTGCGATGACTCGTTATATGAAACGTGGTGGTAAAGTATTTATTAATATTTTCCCTCATTTAGCTCGTACTAAAAAACCTCTTGAAACTCGTCAAGGTAAAGGTAAAGGTAATGTTGATGAATGGGTAGCTGTAGTTAAAAAAGGAAAAATCATGTTTGAGGTTTCTGGTGTTAGCGAAGAGATTGCTCGTGAAGCACTTAGACTTGCTTCTCACAAATTACCTGTTAAATGTAAATTTGTAAAAAAAGAAGGTGAAATCTAATGACTGCTCAAGAAATTCGTAAAATGACTGATGAAGAAATTATTGAAAAAATTAAAGAAGGTAAAAGTGAACTTCTAAATATGCGTATGCAAAATGCAAGAGGAGCATTAGAAAAACCTCATAAAATGAGCATGATGAAAAAAGACATAGCTCGTATGATGACAATTTTAAAAGAAAGAGAACTTCAAAAGGGAGGTAACAAATAATGGCAGAAAATAGAAAACAAGAATTAGTTGGAAAAGTTGTTAGTGCAAAAAACGATAAAACTATTACAGTATTAGTAGAAACTCATAAAAAACATCCATTATATGGAAAACGTGTAAAGTATTCTAAAAAGTATGCTGCACATGATGAGAAAAATGTTGCAAAAGTAGGAGATACAGTAAGAATTAGAGCAACAAGACCATTATCTAAAACTAAAAGATATGAACTTGTTGAGGTTTTAATTGAAGCTGTTATCCTTTAGGAGGTAATCTTATGGTAATGCAAGAATCTAGACTTAAAGTTGCTGATAATACTGGTGCTCGTGAAGTATTAGTAATTCGCTGCTTAGGTGGAAGTAATAGAAAAACTGCTAATATTGGTGATGTTGTTGTTTGTACTGTAAAAAAAGCTATTCCAAATAGTAACTTAAAAAAAGGTAAAGTTGTAAAGGCTGTTATTGTTAGAAGCGTACAAGGCGTTAGAAGAAAAGATGGAAGTTATATTAAATTTGATGATAATGCTTGTGTTATTATTAAAGATGATAAAACTCCAGTTGGTACACGTGTATTAGGTCCAGTTGCAAGAGAACTTCGTGAAAAAGATTTCATGAAAATAGTTTCTTTAGCAAGTGAAGTTATATAGGAGGTTTACATGAAAATAAAAGTAAATGATCAAGTAGAAATAATTGCTGGTAAAGATAAAGGGAAAACTGGCAGAGTTCTAAGAACTTTAAGAAAAAAAGATAAAGTTGTTGTTGAAGGATTAAACCTTGTAAAAAAACATACTAAACCTAATCAAAATAATGAAGGTGGAGGAATATTTGATATTGAAGCTCCAATTCATGTATCTAACGTTAAAAAAGTAGAAACTAAGAAAGGTAAAAATTAAGGTGGGAATGTATGAGTGCATATAAAGATTTATATAAAAAGGAAATTGTTCCTGCATTAATGAAAGAATTTAATTACGCTTCTGTAATGCAAGTTCCTAAATTAGAAAAAATTGTCATTAATATCGGTGTTGGTGAAGGCCACATTGATGAAAAATATATTGATGCTGCTTTAAAAGACTTAGAGACTATTACTGGTCAAAAAGCAGTTGTTACTAAAGCACATAAGTCTATCGCTGGATTTAAAATTCGTGAAGGACAATCTATTGGTGTTAAGGTAACTTTACGTGGAGAAAAAATGTATATTTTCTTAGAAAAATTAATTCGTGTTGCTCTTCCTCGTGTAAGAGACTTCCGTGGTGTTTCAAAAACTGCTTTTGATGGACATGGAAATTATACACTTGGTGTAAAAGAACAATTAATTTTCCCAGAAATTGACTATGATAACGTATTAAAGATTCGTGGTATGGATGTTGTAATGGTTACAACAGCTAAAACTAACGAAGAAGCAAAGGCATTACTTGCAGGATTTAAAATGCCTTTCAAGAAATAGGAGGAACACTATGGCAAAAACAAGTTTAAAAGTTAAACAATCTAGAACGCCTAAGTTTAGTACAAGAGCTTATACGCGTTGCGAAAGATGTGGAAGACCTCATGGTGTTCTACGTAAATATCATTTATGTCGTATATGTTTTAGGGAACTTGCTAATGAAGGTAAGATTCCTGGCGTTAAGAAAGCAAGCTGGTAGGAGGTTAAGTTATGGTACAAGATAAAATTGCTGATATGCTTACAAGAATTCGTAATGCAAATCAATTAAAATATGATACTGTTGTTGTACTTGGAACAAAGATGACTTTAGGTATTGCTGAAATTTTAAAAAGAGAAGGTTATATTGCTGATTATGTTTATGAAAAACATACAAATGGTGATACAATGACTTTAACTTTAAAATATGGTGATCGTAAAGAAAGAGTTATTACTGGTTTAAAAAGAATTAGTAAATCTGGATTACGTGTTTATGCTAAATCTTCAGAAATTCCTTATGTATTAAATGGTCTTGGAATTGCTATTATTTCAACTTCTAAAGGCTTAATGACAGATAAAGAAGCTAGACAAGCTAAGTTAGGAGGCGAAGTTCTTGCCTATATTTGGTAAGCGTGTTTATGAGTAGAATCGGAAATAGAAAACTTCAAATCCCAAATGGTGTGGAAGCATCTTTAAAAGATAATGTGTTTACTGCTAAATCTAGTAAGGGAACACTTACTCTTACAGTAGATCCATTAGTAGATGTAGTTATTACTGATGGTACTATTGAAACAAAAGCTAAAGATAATAGTGCTCGCGCAAATGTTATTTATGGCACAGTTAATTCACTTATTAATAATATGTTAATTGGTGTAAGTGAAGGCTATACTAAAGGATTAGAAATAGTTGGTGTAGGTTATCGTTTCAATGTTTCAGGAAATAAAATTGGTATAAATGCTGGTTTTTCTCATCCTGTAGAGGTTGTATGTCCTGAAGGCGTTGAAGTAAAAGGTATTAGCAATACAGAAATTGAACTTTCTGGTATTGATAAACAAAAAGTATCTGAATTTGCGGCTAAGATTCGTGAAATAAGAAGTCCAGAACCTTACAAAGGAAAAGGAATTCGATATAAAGGCGAACATGTACGTCGTAAAGAAGGAAAGAAAGCGGCTAAGTAGGTGATAATATGATTAAGAAAGAATCTAGAAATGTTGCAAGACTAAGACGTCATGCAAGAGTTAGAAAAAATATTAGTGGTACAACAGAAATGCCAAGATTAAATGTATTTCGTTCTAATAAAGAGATTTATGTTCAAGTAATCGATGATGTAAAAGGCGTTACTTTAGCTAGCTCTTCTTCTAAAATGTTAAAAGTTAATGGTGGAAACATTGAAGGTGCAAAAGCAGTTGGTGCTGACATCGCTAAAAAATGTATTGATAAAAAAATAGAAAAAGTTGTTTTCGATAGAGGTGGATATCTTTATCATGGACGTGTAGAGGCTTTAGCTAATGCTGCACGTGAAAACGGCTTACAATTTTAGGAGGGTTATTTATGGCTAGACAAAATATGGATCCAAAGAAAAAATTATTAGAAGAAAAAGTTATTAATTTAGGACGTGTTACAAAAGTTACAAAAGGTGGTAGACATTTTCGTTTTTCTGCTACTGTTGTAGTTGGTAACCGTAAAGGTTTAGTTGGTATTGGTACTGGAAAAGCTAATGAAGTTAATGATGCAATTGCAAAGGCTTCAAAGGCTGCAAACAAAAATGTATTCCGTGTAGCATTACAAGATAATCGTACTATTCCTCATGAAGCTACTGGTAAAGTTGGTCGCGCAGTTGTTTTAGTAAAACCTGCTAAAGAAGGTACTGGTGTTATTGCTGGTGGTGCTGCTCGTGCTGTACTTGAACTTGCTGGGGTTAAGGATATTGTTTCTAAAAGTTTAGGTAGCAACACTCAAGTTAACGTTGCTAAGGCTACATTAGAAGCTTTAAAATCTGTTAGAACACCTGCTAAAATTGCTCAATTACGTGGTAAGAAAGTAGAGGAGTTATAATATGAGATTAGAAAGTTTACCTAAAACAAAAGAATTAAAAGTTACTAAACGTGTTGGTCGTGGACCTGGATCTGGTATGGGTAAAACTTCTACTCATGGAGAAAAAGGACAAAAGTCTCGTAGTGGTGTAAGCATTAGTGCTTGGTTCCAAGGTGGACAATCTCCATTGTATAGAAGATTACCTAAAAGGGGATTTAAAAATACTCGTTTTGAAACTAAATATGCTGTTATTAATTTAAGCGACTTAGAAACATTCTTTAATGATGGAGATGAGGTTACACCAGAAATCTTAAAAAGTCGTGGAATTATTAAAAAACAATTAAGTGGTGTTAAAGTTTTAGCAAATGGCGAATTAACTAAGAAATTGATTGTTAAAGCTAATCGTTTCTCTAGTCTTGCTGTTACTAAGATTGAAAATGCAGGTGGAAAAACTGAGGTGATCTAGTATGGCTAAAAGGGAACTCAAGATTTTTTCCAAAGACGCGAAAGATTTAAGAAAGAGAATTCTTTTTACCATTTGTGTTCTAGGTATATATTGCCTAGGTACAGGGATTACCATTGTATGGGCAACACCTTGGTTAAGCACTTTATATGGAGGTTTAGATTTCCTTGGTGTGTTTAACTTAATGAGTGGTGGAGGTTTTGAAAGATTCTCAATCTTTGGCCTTGGTGTTACCCCTTATATTAATGCATCGATTGTAACTCAGTTACTAACGATGGATATTATTCCATACTTTAAGGAATTAAAAGAACAAGGTTATGTCGGAAGACAAAAAATCAATCGTATAACAAGATATTTAGGAATTGCTCTTGCATTCGTGCAAGCTTATGTTCTTACAGTCTTCCTTTTAAAAGTAACCGATGTTTCTATGATATTAAAAATCACTTTAATTATGACTGCTGGTACATCTTTATTACTATGGCTTGGAGATCAAATTACTAATAAAGGAATCGGTAATGGCCAATCGCTTTTAATTATGGCAAGTATTGTGTTATCACTACCTTCTGTTTTTACAGGTGCTTATCAAGCATTTATTGGTGCTGGTACATATGCTTCATGGGTTGGTATATTATTCTTTATAATTTATCTTATAATGTATTTCTTAGTAATTGTAGGTGTAGTTTGGATTAGCCTTGCAGAAAGAAAAATAAGAATTCAATATGCAAATAAAACCGTTAGTGCATATGGAGCAAAGGAAAGTTATTTACCACTTAAAATTAACTATGCTGGTGTTATGCCTGTAATATTTGCTTCTATGTTACTTACTATTCCATCAATTATCGTTAATATAATTGGTAACCAAAATGCAATTGATTTTGTTAATAACTATATTATGTATACATCATTAAGTGGTTTTGTAATTTATATAGCACTTATTATTTTCTTCAGCTATTTCTATACTTTTATGGCTATGAATCCTGAAGAAATGAGTAAAGACTTAAATAAGAGTGGTGCATATATTCCAGGCGTTAGACCAGGAGTTGAAACTACTAAATATATTAGTACTGTAGTAAGTCGTTTGACTTTAGTTGGTTCATTTTTTATAGCTCTTTTAGCAGGAGCACCAATTTTGATTTCAAATCTAACTGGTCTTAGTCAATCAGTTGCTATAGGTGGTACTGGTATATTAATAGTTGTTGGTGTAGCTATTGAAACATACAAACAAATTGAAAGTGGTCTTGTTTCTCGTAAGTTTGCTCATAGGAGAGTTAAATAAAAATGAAAAATATAATTTTTCTTTCTCCTCCTTGTGCAGGCAAGGGAACATTTAGTGATTATTTAGTTAAAAATTATGGATACATTCAATTATCAACAGGTGATATGCTAAGAGAAAAGGCAAGTATCGATAAAGATTTAGCCCTTTTTTTGAAAAGTGGAAAACTTGTTAGTGATGATATGATTATGGATATTATATCTGATGCTTTAAAAAATATTAGTAATGATACACCATTTATTTTAGATGGTATACCAAGAACGTTGCAACAAGCAGAAAAACTTGATATAATATTATCTGGTTTAGAAAAAGAGGCTGTAGTAGTTTATATTGATGTGGATAAAGAAATTCTGTTAGATCGTGTATGCGGTAGAAGAATTTGTAGTAAATGTCATCGTAGTTATAATATAAACATTGACTCTTTTAAACCAAAAATTGAAAATAAATGTGATGATTGTGATGCTCTTTTAATACAAAGAGAAGATGATACAATAGAATCTTATATGGTTCGTTATAACACATTTATAAAGAGTACTTTACCTTTAATAGATTTTTATAAAGAAAAAGGAGTGTTTACTAGTATTTCTAATAATGATGTAGACCAAAGTAGTGCTCTTAAATCATTGCGGGGTGTCTTAGATGACAATTAAAAGTGATCGGGAAATTAAACTTATGAAAGAGGCTGGACACATAAATTACCTTGCACATAAAGAAATAGAAAAATATATTAGGCCTGGGGTTACAACAAAAGAACTTGATAAACATATTCATGATTTTGTTGTAGCTCACGGGGCTTATCCATCATGTCTTGGATATGAGGGTTTTCCTGCTAGTGCATGTATTTCTGTGAACGATGAAGTTGTACATGGTATTCCATCTAATAGAAAATTAAAAGATGGTGATATTGTTAAACTTGATTTTACAGTTCGTAAGGCTGGTTATGAGTCAGATATGACAAGAACTTATTTAGTTGGCAATGTTAGTGATACTATAAAGCAAAGTGTAATTGATACTGAACAAGCACTTTATGAAGGTATCAAACAGGTTCGTCCTGGAGCCCGAATAGGCGATGTAAGTTATGCAATTATGTCTTATGCACATAGTCATGGCTTGAGCGTAGTTGAAGAACTAGTGGGACATGGGATAGGAACTGAAATGCATGAAAGTCCAGATGTACCAAATTATGGTAAGCCTAATACGGGAATGGTTTTAAAAAAAGGCATGACTATTGCGATTGAACCAATGTTAAATTTAGGTGAACGGTACGTAGAAATGTTAGATAATGACTGGACTATTGTTACCAGAGATGGTATGCCATCTGTTCATTTTGAACATACTGTATGTGTTACAGAAGATGGCTATGAAATTTTAACGGGAGAATGATTATGGCGAAAAAAAATGATCGAAAAAGTAATTTACAAAGTAAAGATGTAATTAAAAAAAGACAACCTAGTAATAATACTAAATCTGATAAACTTGAAGTGGAAGGAAAAGTAGTAGATGTTACTAAAGGCGGAGATTATATTGTTGAGTTACCAAATGGTTATACTGTAGAGGCCTACGTTTCTGGTAAAATGCGAGTGAACATGATTCGTATTCTACCAGGTGATACAGTTACTATTGAGCTTTCTCCTTATGACTTAACACGTGGGCGTATTACATGGAACAAAAGATAATGGAGGTAAAAAATGAAAGTTAGAGCTTCAGTAAAAAAAATATGTAGAAAATGTAAAATTATTAAAAGAAATGGAAAAATCATGGTTATCTGTGAAAATCCAAAACACAGACAAGTACAAGGTTAGAAAGTGAGTTATTATGGCAAGAATTAAGAATATTGAATTACCAAATGAAAAACATGTTTGTATAGGTTTAACGGCTATTTATGGTATTGGTAGACCTTTAGCAAAAACTATTTGTAAAAATGCAGGTGTTGATCCTGAATGTAAAGTTAAAGATTTAACAGATGAAGATATTCAAAAGTTACGTAAAGAAATTGATAATCATACTGTTGAGGGTGATCTTCGTCGTGAAGTACAAATGAGTATTAAAGAAAAAATGGAAATTAACTCATATCAAGGAGTTCGTCATAAAAAAGGACTTCCTGTTAGAGGACAAAGAACAAGTAGAAACGCTCATACCAGAAAAGGTAGAGGTAAAGTTGTTGCTAATAAGAAAAAATAGGAGGTTTAATTATGGCATATAATAGAAGAAAAAGAAAAGTAAAGAAAAATATTCCTGAGGCTGTTGCACATATTCATTCTACTTATAATAATACTATTGTAACTCTTACTGATAAAAATGGTAATGTTATTAGTTGGGCAAGTGCTGGTACTATTGGTTATAAAGGTTCTAAAAAGAAAACTCCTTTTGCTGCAGGAACTAGTGCTGAAGCTGCTGGACGTGCTGCTATGGACTGTGGAGTTAAAAAAGTTGAAGTTCATGTTAGAGGTTTAGGTGCTGGAAGAGAAAACGCTATCCGTCAATTACAAGCTGTTGGATTAGAGGTTACAAGTATTATTGATGAAACACCAATCCCACATAATGGATGTCGTCCACCAAAAAGACCTAGAAATTAATGATGGGGGGAAATGTGAATATGATTAAATTTGAGAAACCTGATTATAAAATTACTGAGTATCAATCTAGCAATCATTATGCTAAGTTTGAACTTGAACCTTTAGAAAGGGGATTTGGTACTACGATAGGTAATGCACTACGTCGTGTTATGTTATCTAGTATGCCTGGTTGTGCTATTACAACTGTTAAAATTGATGGCGTTCTTCATGAATTCCAAAAAATTGATGGTGTGTATGAGGATGTTACGGCAATAGTACTTAATCTAAAAAATGTAGTATTAAAAAATCATACTGATGAAGCAAAAACACTTCGTTTGGAATGTAGTACAGAAGGACCCGTTACTGCTGGTATGATTACACATGATGCTGATATTGAAATTTGCAATCCTGATTATGTTATTTGTAATTTAGTAAGTGGTGGTAAAATTTCAATGGAACTTACATGTAATAATGGTAAGGGCTATGTTGATTCTAAGGAAAATCAAAAAATGTATGCTGAGGATAAACCTGGTGTAATTGCTATTGATTCTTTATATAGTCCAGTTGAACGTGTTGCTTATGAAGTTGAAGGTGCACGTGTTGGTCATAATGAAAATTTTGATAAATTAATTATGGAAATCGAAACTAATGGTAGTATTACTCCTGAAGAATGTATGGCTTTAGCTGGTAAAATATTAATTGAACATTTTAGCATTGTTGCTGATTTAAATGCAATTAGTGATGTTTCAGGTCTTATGAGTGAGAAAAAGGTTGATACTATTACTAAAACCTTAGAAACACCAATTGAAGAAATTGAATTCTCTGTTCGCGCTTATAATTGTTTAAAAAGAGCAGGAATTCATACGGTTCAAGATTTAATCAATAAAAAAGAAGTAGAAGTTACAAAAATTCGTAACTTAGGTAAAAAATCATTGAAAGAAGTACTTGATAAAGTAGAAGAAATGGGACTTAAGTTCCGTGATTAAAGGAGGTAAGATGTATGGCATATAGAAAATTAGGAAGAGAAACTCGTCAAAGAAGAAGTATTTTAGCAGGTCTTACAAAGACTGTTATAATGAATGGTTATGTAGTTACTACAGAAGCAAGAGCTAAAGAAGTACGTAAATTTGTTGATAAAATGATTACCTACGGAAAAAATGGAACTTTAGTTTCAAGAAGAAAAGCTTTAGCTTTCTTACATAATGATAAAGATGTTGTCGCAAAAGTATTTAATGAATTAGCAACTAAATATCAAGATAGAAATGGTGGCTATACTAGAATCATTAAAATTACTGAGCGTGTTGGTGATGACGCTTTACAAGTTCGTTTAGAATTAGTTTAATTTAAAAAGCTGGAATTATTCCAGTTTTTTTATTAGGTAATATTTTGTACTTGAATATTTTTAAAAGTTCTTGCTTTTTGTGGGTATTTATGGTAGTATCTTAAGTGCATTTATGTTATAGTTAAGTGCAATTAAGTGGAAGGGAGTCATGCGGACTTGCCCAGACCACTTACACGTTTAAAACTTAAATATTCCAAAGAAAGGAGTCGGTTTTCGTGGCAAAAGAAGTCGTAAAGAAAGTAAAATTACAAATTCCTGCTGGTAAGGCTAATCCAGCTCCACCAGTTGGTACTGTTTTAGGACCTGCAGGTATTAATATTCAAGATTTCTGTCAAAAATTTAATGATGCAACTAAAGATAAAATTGGTGATGTTGTACCATGCGAAATTTCAATTTATGATGACAGAACATTTGACTTTGTCTTAAAAACTCCACCAGCATCATTCTTACTTAAGAAATTTGCTAAAATTCAAAAAGGTGGCAAAAAAGGTGCTAATGAAGTTGTGGCTACTTTAACAAAAGATGATATTCGCGCTATTGCTGAACTTAAATTTCCTGATTTAAATTCTTATGAAGTTGAGAATGCTATGAAAGAAATTGAAGGAACTGCGCGTAATATGGGTATTTCTGTTCTTGGTGTTAATGATGCTGAGATGGCTGAACAAGCTAAAGAAGCTTTAGTTGAAGAAGCTGAGATGGAGAAAAGAGAAGAAGAACTTGCTGAAATGGAAGCAGAAGTAAAAGAAGCTGGTTCTGCTGAAGTTGAGGTTATCAGTAAGAATAAAGAAGACGAATCTAAAGAAGATTAGTTTATAATTAAGTCCGCTAATAAACCACAGTTAGGAGGGAAATAATGAAAAAATTTGGTCGCAAATATGTGGAAGCTAGTAAGAATGTTGATAAAAACAAACTTTATAGCGCTCTAGAAGCAATTGAACTTGCTCAAAGTACATCTATTACTAAATTTGATGGAACTGTTGATTTTGCAATTAAATTAAATGTTGACCCTAAAAAGGCTGATCAACAATTACGTGGTTCTTTCATTATGCCAAATGGTACAGGAAAGACTAAACGTATTTTAGTTATTGCAAAAGGTGCAGCTGCTGAAGCTGCTAAGGAAGCAGGAGCTCAATATGTTGGAGATAAGGATATGATCGAAAAAATCCAAAAAGAAAATTGGTTTGATTTTGATGTAATCGTTGCTACTCCAGACATGATGCCAGAATTAGGTAAAATTGGTAAAATTTTAGGACCTAAAGGTTTAATGCCAAATCCTAAGACTAATACTGTAACACCTAATCCTGTAAAAGCAATTGAAGACATCAATAAAGGTATGGTTGAATTCCGTACTGATTCATATGGTAATATTCATGGTATGCTTGGTAAAGTTTCTTTTGATGCTAATGCTTTAAAAGAAAATTTACAATATGTTGTAAGCACTTTAACACGTATGAAACCATCTACTGTTAAGGGTAAATATATTACATCAATTAGTGTATCATCTACAATGGGTCCTGGTATTAAAATAGATCAAAATTCTTTTGACATTTAATTCAGAATCGATTATAATATTGTTCGAAAAAAGCAATGACCGAAGACAGCAAGGGGTTTAACCTTAATTATCTTGCCGAGGGACGCTTAACTTTAGGCTGTCCTTTAGTCGGATAGCTTTTTTTGATAGATTAAGCAAAGGAGGAAACGATATGGCTAGCACAAAAATTCTTGATGGAAAAAAAGTAATAGTTTCAGAAATTGAAAAAAGTATTGCTGATAGTGAATCAGTTATCTTATTTCAATATCAAGGCTTAACTGTTGCTGAACTTTCTGAATTAAGAAGAAACTTAAAGGGTACAGATGCTACAGTTAAAGTTTATAAAAATACCCTATTAAAAAGAGCTCTTGATGATATGAATTATAGCTTTGATGGTTTCTTAGAAGGTCCTAATGCTATTTTGTTTGGTAAAAATTTACTTGAACCAATTAAAGTATTAGCAGACTTTGCTAAGGCACATGATAAGTTAGAAATTCGCATTGGTATCATTAATGGTTCAGTAGCTGATTTGGCTACAATTAATGAATATGCTGCTATACCATCTAGAGAAGGATTACTTACAATGCTTGCTGCTGGTATGATGGAACATGTTCGTAACTTATCTATTGCATTAAATTTATATGCTGAGGAAAAAGAAGAAAATTAAGAAAGGAAATGATTAGAAATGGCTAAAATTAAAACTGAAGATTTTATTGCTTCACTAGAAGAAATGACACTTTTAGAAATTAAAGAATGGGTTGACGCTATGAAAGAAAAATTTGGTGTTGATCCAAGTGCTGTTGCTGTTGCTGCTGCTCCTGCAGCTGAAGCAGAAGCTGACAACGCAAACAAAACTGTAGTATTAAAGAGTGCTGGAGGAAACAAGATTGCTGTAATTAAACTATTAAAAGAAATTACAGGACTTGGATTAGTTGATGCTAAAGCATTAGCTGATAATGGTGGAAATGTTAAAGAAAACGTTCCTGCTGAAGAAGCTAACCAAATTAAAGCTCAATTAGAAGAAGCTGGCGCTGAAATCGAACTTGCTTAATTGAATTAGAACTACTTAGGTGGTTCTTTTTTTCTTGTTTTAACAAAAAATTATGTGGATGATTCGGAAAGTTATTGATATGTATCCAAGCTTTTTGATATTATATTTATGGTTAATTTTAATTATTAAATAATATTAATGGAGGGTATTTATGGGAAAGTTAGTTATAATTGCCGGAAATAGGCGTGCTGGTAAAACGACAACATGTAATCGTTTAGCTAAAGATGGTTATATATATTTAAAATTTGATTATTTGTTAGATGCGTTTGATAATCATTTAGATGAATTGTCTATATTTGATAAAAACGAAAGGCATCAACAAGAATTTGCATTTTTTAATAACTTGGTGAATAGATATTATGAAGATGCTCAAAATTATAATCAAAATGTCGTTTTTGATATATATGATTTTTTGCCTTCTGAAATGCTTGGTTTAAATAAGATAGATGACGTTTATATTTATTATCTTATTTATCCTGATGCAACCATTTCTCAAATAATTGATTGCTTAGGAAAATATGGTGATGAATTTGAATGGAATAAAAAACTGTCTATAGATGAAGCGAATATTCAAGCAAAAGATATATTTATAAGAAATAATATTATAAAAGATGAATGTGAAAAAAATAATATTACATATTTTGATGTTAGTATTCTTGACAATAGAATTAAGCAATTAGATAAGCTTTATAATGAAATTAAAGAATTAAAGTAAGTTAAATAAGTTGTTTTAAAATTAATAATTCGCTATAATATACTTGTTATTGTTGGGGTGAAGAAAATGAAACTTTTAAAAAAAATTATATCAATTATAATATTTATTTTACTTATTAGTTGGCTTGGTATTTTGGTGAGAGATTATTTTAAGGCTCAAGAGGCTTTAAAACCTCTTATTTGTATTTCGGAAGATACTAAAACTATAAATAATGGTGAATATTATGAGTGTGTTAGTCTTGGTTATAAATATTATGAATATACTAAGGATGGAAAAACATCTTATGGATTAAATGCTATAATTGTTAAAAATAATGTTATAGAAAGTGTTGGTGAATAAAATGAAACTTAATAATCATGGATGGGGATTAAAAGAAATGCTTTTTTTCTCAGCAATATTACTTTTTTTTGTTTTATTTGTTTCTGTGTTAATAAACAGTTTATATTCACAGTTAGATTTATCTAATAATGGTAGTAGTAGTACTCCATCTAGTTCAACTAATAATGGATATACTTATAAAGATATAGAAAATAATTTAAAAATTGCGGCACGAAGATATATAAAAAATCATGCTGATGATGATAGTGAAATTTTAACTAGTGATGAACTTATAGAAAATAAGTATTTAACGAGTAGTAAACTTAAAACTAGTAATGATACATGTGAAGGATATGTTATGATTACTGATGATTATGAAGTTTTTATTCATTGTAATAATTATGAAACTGAGGGATACTAATGAATGTTAATTATAAAAAAATGCGAATGATTAGTTTTGTATGGGGTTTTGTTTTAGTTTCTTTGGTTTTAGGACTTACTATTATAGGTCTTATTTATAAAAAAGAAAGTAAGGAATATAAAGATTTTGAAAGTCTTTTAGTTGATAAGGCTAATGTTTATATTACAGAACGTAAGTTAGAGTTTGATTCTATAAAGATTACTGGCGAGGAATTAGTTGAAGCAGGTCTTTTAGATACTTTAAAAGTTAAAGAAAATGAATGTGATGCATTTGTTATTGTGAAAAATGATTCTTCTAAGTATCTTTATAAGGCTTATATTAAATGTGATAAATATAAGACTAAGGGCTATCAAAAAGCAATTTAGTGAGATTAATAAATAGGTAAGGAGATATTATGAAAAGTATATATAATATGACAAAAGACGATAACATTTTTTTTGCAAAAAGAAAATTAGTTGATAATTTGTATAGAAGTGCTAATTTAGAAGGAATTGCTGTTACATTTGCAGATACCATGGCTTTTTTTAACAATGTTAATACTGGAAACATAACTATTGATGATATGTTAAAATTAAAAGGACTTAAGGATGCCTGGGAATTAGTTTTGAATACAATTGATGAAGAGTTAACGATTGATTATATTAAAAAAATTCATTTTCAAGTTTGTAAAGGGCAAAACATTTATCCACTTGGTGAGTTTAGAGACTGTGGAGTTGGAATTACAGGTACATCTTGGAGACCAGAATTACCTATAAATTGTAATTATGAAGAAGAATTAGAAAAAATAAAGAATATTGTAAATCCATTAGAAAGGTGTATAACTTTATTTGCTTTCCTTCAACGTTCTCAAATGTTTAAAGATGGAAATAAGCGTGTAGCGAATTTAGTTGCTAATAAGGAAATGATAAGATGTGGACAAGGAATAATTTCAGTGCCAGTGCCAAAAATTGGTGAATACTTTAATGTGCTAATTCATTTTTATGAAACAAATGATTATACTGAAATTAACAAATGGGTATATGATAATTGTATTGATGGTGTTTAAAAAATGTGCGATTTTATTTGACAACGTAACTAATAAATGGTAATATATTTTTGATTTTAAATGTTGGTTTTACTTAGGTAAGGTCTTATTTAAAGAAATGTTTGATACACCAGGGTGTGTGTAAATGGGAAGGAGAGAAATTATGGCTACTATTAATCAACTTGTAAAAAAAGGAAGAAGTAAAAAAACTCGTAAAAGTAAAAGTCCAGTTTTAAATGTTGGGTTAAATACTTTAGAGAGAAAACAAACTGATCAATTTAGTCCTCAAAAACGTGGGGTTTGTACTCGTGTTGCTACTAAAACACCAAAGAAACCGAACTCAGCATTACGTAAATATGCTCGTGTTAGACTTTCTAATGGTAAAGAAATCGATGCTTATATTCCAGGTGAAGGACATAACTTACAAGAACATAGCGTTGTTTTAGTACGTGGTGGACGTGTTAAAGACTTAATCGGTGTACGTTATCATGTAATTCGTGGTACATTAGATACTCAAGGCGTTCAAAACCGTAAACAAGGACGTAGTAAATATGGTACAAAGAGACCAAAAACTAAATAATAGAAGGAGGAAATAATTATGCGTAAGAGAAGAGCAGAAAAAAGAGATGTTTTACCAGATTCTATTTATAAGTCAAAGGTTGTTACTAAACTTATAAACCAAATTATGCAAGATGGTAAAAAAGGAACAGCTCAAAAGATTCTTTATGAAGCATTCGATATTGTAACTGAAAAAACAGGTCGTCCTGCAATTGAAGTTTATGAAGAAGCTTTAGAGAATATTAAACCTGCCTTAGAGGTTAAATCTCGCCGTGTTGGTGGTAGTAACTATCAAGTACCTATTGAGGTTAATGATGACAGAAGTCAAGCTTTAGCTCTAAGATGGTTAGTTAATTATGCAAAAAATAGAAGCGGCAAAGGAATGGCATTTAAACTTGCTATGGAAATTATTGATGCTGCAAATGGCACTGGTGGTGCTGTTAAAAAACGTGAGGATACTCACAAAATGGCTGAAGCAAATAAAGCATTTGCTCATTATAGATGGTAGGAGAGTGAACTATGACAAGAGATGTCTCAATTGACAAAGTAAGAAACCTTGGTATTATGGCTCACATTGATGCCGGAAAAACAACGACAACGGAAAGAATTTTATTCCATACCGGTGTCACTCATAAAATTGGTGAAACACATGATGGTGAATCACAAATGGACTGGATGGAACAAGAAAAAGAAAGAGGTATCACAATTACCTCAGCTGCGACAACTGCACACTGGAAGGGATACCGTTTCAATATTATCGATACTCCGGGCCACGTAGACTTCACTGTTGAAGTTTCTCGTAGTTTACGTGTATTAGATGGTGCCGTAGCACTTTTAGATGCTCAAGCTGGTGTTGAACCACAAACTGAAACTGTTTGGCGTCAAGCTAATGAATTTAAAGTTCCACGTATGATTATGTGTAATAAAATGGGTAAAATGGGTGCAGATTTTGCGTACTCATTAAAAACAATTAAAGATCGTTTAGGTGTTGATACCAAACCAATTGAATGGCCTATTGGTGCCGAAAATGATTTCAATGGTATCATTGATTTAGTTAGTATGAAAGCATATCATTATGATGGTGGTCAACATGAAGATGCAGTAGAAATAGATATTCCAGCTGATTTAAAAGATTTAGTAATGCAAAAACATAATGAACTTGTTGAAAACGTTGTTGAATTTGATGATGCTATGATGGAAAAATATTTAAATGGCGAAGAATTAACAATTGAGGAAATCAAACATTGTATTCGTGTTGGTACCCTTGAAAATAAATTCTTCCCAGTATTATGTGCTGATGCTTTAGGAAACAAAGGTATTAAGTTACTTTTAGATGCTGTAGTGGATTATATGCCTGCTCCAACTGATATTGAAGCTATTGATTGTACAGATTTAAAAACTGGTGAAGACGTTAAACGTCATCCTAGTGATTCTGAACCATTTACAGCCTTAGCATTTAAAATTATGACTGACCCATTTGTAGGACGTCTTGCATTCTTCCGTGTATATTCAGGACATTTGTCTAGTGGATCATATGTTTTAAATAGTACTAAGAATGTTAAAGAAAGAATTGGTCGTATTTTACAAATGCATGCAAATACTCGTAAAGAAATAACTGATGTTTATTGTGGTGAGATTGCTGCTGCTGTAGGACTTAAAAATACAACTACTGCTGATACATTATGTGATGAAAAAAATGCTGTTATTATGAAAGGTATGGAATTCCCATTACCAGTTATTGATGAGGCTATTGAACCAAAATCAAAAGCTGATCAAGAAAAACTTGGTACAGCATTACAAAAACTTGCTGAGGAGGATCCAACTTTCAAATATAAAACTGATATTGAAACTGGCCAAACTATTATTAGTGGTATGGGTGAGTTACACTTAGATGTTTTAGTTGATCGTATGAGACGTGAATTTAACGTTGAAGCAAATATTGGTCGTCCACAAGTTGCTTACCGTGAAACATTAACTCAAATGGGTGAATGTGAAGGTAAATATATTAAACAATCTGGTGGTCGTGGACAATATGGACATGTTTGGGTTCGATTTGAACCAAATAAAGATAAAGGATATGAATTTGTTGACGCTATCGTTGGTGGTGTAGTTCCTCGTGAATATATTCCAGTAACTGATAAAGGGTTACAAGAAGCAATGGCTGGTGGTATTCTTGCTGGTTACCCAATGGTAGATGTTAAAGCAACTTTATTTGATGGTTCATACCATGATGTCGATTCATCAGAAATGGCATTTAAAATTGCTGCAAGTATGGCTTTAAAAGAAGCTAAAAATAAATGTAAACCTGTATTACTAGAACCTATAATGAAAGTAAGCGTTACAGTTCCTGATGAATACATGGGAAATGTTATGGGAGATTTAACAAGCCGTCGTGGACGTCCACTTGGTCAAGAATCTCGTGGTAATGCTTTACAAATTACAGCAATGGTTCCACTTGCGGAAATGTTTGGTTATGCTACAACATTACGTAGTAATACTCAAGGTCGTGGTAATTTCGTTATGGAACTTGACCATTATGAAGAAGTTCCAAAATCAATCGCTGAAGAAATTATTAAGAAAAACAGCGCTAATTAAAAATAATACTTGAAATATTATCAAGCATTAGATAAAATAAATAAGTGAAGGGAGAGATAGAAATGGCAAAAGAAAAATTTGACCGTTCAAAAACACATGTTAATATTGGTACTATTGGACACGTTGACCATGGTAAAACAACATTAACAGCTGCAATTACAAAAATGTTTGGTAACTTTGTTGCATATGAAGATATCGATAAAGCTCCAGAAGAAAGAGAAAGAGGTATTACAATTAATACTTCACACGTTGAGTATCAAACTGAAAAACGTCACTATGCTCACGTTGACTGTCCAGGACACGCTGACTATGTTAAAAACATGATCACAGGTGCTGCTCAAATGGATGGGGCTATCCTAGTTGTAAGTGCAACAGATGGACCAATGCCTCAAACAAGAGAACACATCCTATTATCTAGACAAGTTGGTGTACCTAAAATGGTAGTATTCATCAACAAATGTGATATGGTTGATGATCCAGAACTACTTGACTTAGTAGAAATGGAAATCAGAGAATTATTAACTGAATATGGATTTGATGGAGACAATACTCCAGTTGTAAGAGGTTCAGCTCTTAAAGCTCTAGAAGGAGACGAAAAATACGTTAAAGCAATCGACGAATTAATGGATGCAGTAGATGCTTGGATTGATACTCCAGTAAGAGATACAGAAAAACCTTTCTTAATGAGTATTGAAGACGTATTCACAATCACAGGTCGTGGTACAGTTGCTACCGGACGTGTTGAGAGAG
>URPE01000001.1 GCA_900549625.1 uncultured Mycoplasmatota bacterium | reverse complement strand
TCATAACCCCTATGATTCGCCATATATCGCCATCAATACTTACATAGTTATTTGGAGCTGCTCCTATATATCTTGTATTACCATAATCATCTGTTGCTAAGTTGGTTGTATCTGTTTGTGCTAATGTTGTTATATACTCTACTGCTGTTGGTTTAGGTAATTCTTTTGCATAACTTGCTGTTACTGTTACTTTTGCTTCTAGTTTTAGGTTTTGGACACCTTCTGTATTCATATCAACTGCTTCATCAATCCATAATCTAAGTTTATGAGTAGCAGTGGCTTTTTTATCTAAGTAACTTGTTTTTAATTTATAGGCTGTACTAGCATTAGTTAAAGTTTTTTCTGTAGTTTCTTTAGTAGTTAATAAAGATGGTGTTTCATCATCAAACATAACTTTTATTGCGCTCATATTAGTCATTGTAGTTGTATTTAATAGTTCTAGATTAACTTGATATGCTGCATATGAATCACAAGCATTAGTTATTGTGAATGTATATGGAGTTAGTGCGGCTCCATCACTATCGGTTATTGGGATTGTATCGACTAAATTTATAGCATCTTGATCTGTTAAAGATACTTTAAAACAACTCGATGCTAATTTATTTGAGTTATTTTGGACTAAAAATATTCTCCATACGGCATAGCTTATAGCTACCATTGAACATATTAGTAATAAAATACCAATTATTGTTAAATATATTTTTTTATTGTTCTTTTGCATTACTTTCACCAATCCTTTTACTCTAATAAATTATAGCATGGATATTTTATATTATCAACTAAAATAAAAGCTAACGTACAGGTCAAAGACATGAAAAAACCCCATATTAATGGGGATTATTGTACTCCTGGTGGCTCCAACGGGAATTGAACCAGTGACACAAGGATTTTCAGTCCTCTGCTCTACCGACTGAGCTATGGAGCCAAATGGCGGTTCGTACGGGATTCGAACCCGTGGTCTTCTGCGTGACAGGCAGACGTCATAGGCCTCTAGACTAACGAACCATTGGTTGCGGGGGCTGGATTTGAACCAACGACCTTCGGGTTATGAGCCCGACGAGCTACCAGGCTGCTCTACCCCGCGATAAATAAATGGCGGAGGAAAAGGGATTCGAACCCCTGCGCCGCTTGCGCGACCTCTCGGTTTTCAAGACCGATCCCTTCAACCGGACTTGGGTATTCCTCCAATAACAATTAAAAATAAAATGGTGCCCAAGGCCGGACTTGAACCGGCACGAGCTTTAACACTCGCAGGATTTTAAGTCCTGTGCGTCTACCTATTCCGCCACTTGGGCAGGCACTTGTCTTAATTCATAAGACTTCTAAATTATAATATGTTTTTTTAAAATAATCAAGTTCTTTTTTACTTATTTTTAACTTTTTTATTTATTTTGACTATATTCTTTTAGTTTTTCATCCATCCAAACTGGTAATTGTTTCTTTAATAAAGAAAATCCATGGTCCATATTGGCTTCTTTAGTGGCACCAAAGGGAGTATTTTTAATACTACATCTTAATTTCTTGTTTGTTTCATCCACTTCTAGAACTGTACAGGGAATAACATCATTAATATTCGCAAAAATAGAAATAGAAGTTACAAAGTTTTCACTTATTTCCGAAATATGAATCATGCCAGTATAATCATTATCAAAGGAAAGAAAGATACCATAGTCTTGAATACCAGTTACAATACCTCTTACTTTATCACCTACTTGATACTTTTTATTCATAAAATTTTCACCACAAAGTTATTTTAGCAAATTTTTCTTTACTTGTTAAGGGTAAAACTTTATAATAAGACTATATATTTAGGAGGTATTAATGGATAAATTAGATATTGAAAATAAAATAAAAGAAGAAATTGAAGATATTAGACCTTTTCTTAATATGGATGGTGGAGACATTCTATTTATCAAGTATGAAGATGGTTTTTTATATATTAAACTGACTGGAGCTTGTGCAATGTGTGGATATCAAGATATTACAATTAAAAGTGGGATTGAAGAGTTTTTAAAAGAAGAAATACCAGAAATTAAAGGAGTTATTAATGTTTCGTTATAACTCTTTTTTTTCTAACCACATAACTTTTTCAATGGGAATATATTTACTAATTAATATATAAGCATTATTTAAAAATAATTCCATATCATTTATTTTATCAACTATTTTTAATATGGCTTTTTCATCAATTTCTTTATTCATTATTTTTTCATGTAAATCTAGGTAATAACTAGGATACAAAAGTCTTGCATATAACATACTTGCTTCGTAATGAGTTAAGGGTTCTAAAGATAAATAGCTTTTTAAATCTATTAGAGCATATTTAGGGTCTTCTAGGGCTTCGCTTTTTAAGTATTCGGCAATATCTCGTACTTTTAAGTCAAAGATGAAATTTAAGGGGTTATAGGCGTTTAAGTAGTAATTGGGAGATGAAACTCTTCTATGAGCTAAGTAAATGTTAGACTCACCTTTTTCTTTTATAACATGATTTGCATAACTAATGGCATTTTCTACAAGACCTGCATAATAACTAAATACTTCTAATATGATAGGATAGTTTTTACCTAACTCACTTATTTGATACTCTAAGTAATCTTCTTTTTTACTCCATAATTCACCCCAGTTATCACGATTTAGTGAACTTACTTTTTTGTTTAATAAGGGTATACGAGCAAGTTTTATCATATCAAGGAAAGATATTTCTTTTTTAGAATCATATACTTTTAGTAAAACAAAGTTATCATTTTTTACTTTTGTTATGAAACTACCATTTATATTTTTAATAAAGGGATATACAGGATAGTTTTTAGTTAATAGTTCATTTACTATAATAAGAAGTTCTTGAAAGTCATTTTCATTAATCATTAGTTTAGTAAAGTAATATGTATCTTTTTGCCACTCAAAAGATGAATATCTAGGATATTCATTTAAAGAAGTTATTTTTAAGTTATAATTAAGCCATAAAATATCTTTCATACTATTATATATGTAAAGTATAAAAAAAAAGAACTCTATTATAGAATTCCTGGATTTACATTTTGAGCATTTTGATGCGCAATTGTGGCAATTGTTTCAGCTGCTTGAGCATTTTTTAAATGTTCTTCTGCTTGGCCCTTTAAATCATTTATTTGTGTTTCATAAGCATTTATCTTAGTTTGATATTTTTCTAAGATAGCATTTAATTCAGTTTGATATTTTTGATTTAAAGAGGCTATTTCTTCCATTAATGTGTCATAATCTGTTTTTTTATTATTACTTACAATTTCAACATTGTTATTTGTAGTTTCAGTTACAACTTTTGTAGGTTCACTAGTAACAGGTGAGGCAATAGGCACTACAACAGGTTCACTTACCGGAGTAGGTTCTGGAACAACTGGTGCTACAAAAGGAACACTTGCTGGTTCTGGTGCAGGCTCTATAACAGGTATAGGGCTTGGTGTTACTTCACTTGTAGGCATAACTGGTTCAGTTACTGGTGGTGTAAAAATACTAGGTTTATTAAAATTCATGACTTGTTCTTCAACATTCTTTTTGATTGTATCAAGTTGATTAGGATTAAGTCCTAGAGTTCTTCCATCACCTAAGGCAGCTGATACGGTTTCAATACCACCTTCTTGATGATTTAAATAGACAATTTTACTCATTATATAACACCATCCACTTCTACATTAGATTTTATAATATCAATAATAACACTTTTTACTTCACTCCAAGCAGCATCATCTAATATTGGTTGATATACACCATCTTTTTCCCAATAAAATTCTACCACTTGATTACCATTATTAACTTCTTTTTTGTCTAATACTAGTATTGGCACATTTTTAATATTTGGTTTATTATCGTCTACAGATTTAAAATGACAAATAACATCTTTCTCGTCCATTTCACCATTTGGACGCGCTAAAATAACTTTTTCTTTCATAATTTTTCCCCTTATCTTTATCTTTCTTAAAAATTATAGCAAAATTAATTGGGTTTTTCAATCCCTTAAGCTACACTTTTTCTTTGTTTAACTTATTTTTTCTAACAGAAAGTTTTTGCATTCTGGAGCACAAAAATCTTTTTTGTAAGTATTAAGGCTTGCAATATCATTTTGTTCTTTGAAATTATGGTGTCCTTTTTTATTAAAACCTTTTAATCTTAATTTACCATAAGCCCAGTCACCAAAGACATAATCATAGTCTAAAAAGTATTCTGTAAACTTACTTTCTACTTCTTCTTTTATAAAGCCTTCTTTTTCTTCTTCTATTACTTTATAAAGTGTATCTAATAATAAAACTTCCATAAACTACCCCCTTATAGATAATTAAACATAAATAAAATTGTAATAAATATAGCCGTAGCTACAACACTTGCAAACAATAAGAAGTCAACATAACCATTACCAGTCGTTATTTTATTACCATATCTTTTATAGTAATTAATAGCTTTATTTAGTACTTCTTCTTTATTATCATCTAGTTCGTTTACTTTAAAGAAAGCATAAACTTCATGATTAACTTTTTCTAAATCATTATCTGATAAATTATTTATATCAGGCATTTTATAACCCATTAGAAGATAGGCTTCTTCATTTAAAGTAGTTCTTTTTATTTCTTCTAGTTTAAATTGATGATGCATTTCAAATTTTTTACTGGTAAAGTATTCATTTAAAATATTTTTATTAGTTAAGAAGTTTTCAATATCCCTTTTAATATAGGGATTTATATTTTCAGGAATGTATAAGTATTTTTTTAGTTCTTCTTCTTCAGTACTTGGTAAGTTCATCATCTTTTGTTTATAAAAGAACATGTCAATTAAATATTTTTCTATTTTTATAAATGGGACGTTTGGTTTACTTTTGTTTTGCATGGCCTCGTTAAAAAGAACAAATTGTTTTTTAAAGTCATCTAAAAGAGGGGCTGGAAACCCATACTTAGTTATATTAGAATCAAAGCCGCCCATATTATGTTCATTTTGAGTAATATAGGGGTTTATTATATCTAATTCACCATAAATGTAAATAAGGGTTCTAATAGCCGTAATATAGAAACTGTTGTATTCTAAAGAATCTTTTTTATCTTTGTATTTTAAGTATAATTCAATACTTTTGGATAAGACTTCATTAATAAATACCTTTCCTATCATACCAACACCATCCTAAAGATATTATAGCATAAAAGTTAGGGAAATACATTAAAGAAAGTTGTTTTTGCCTCAAAAGTATGACCGATTATATTTGGTACAACACCAGTTATGATTTTTTGATCAATAGGTAAATTGTAATTTAATGTCACTTGTTCCCTTACAAAAGGGCTTACTATTTCATAAGTTAGGTTGATACTTAAATAAATTTCAATAAGGGCATTATTAATACCATAATCTGTAACTTTGGTTTTAATTTCTGTAAAGACATTGTCAACGAAATATATTTGGACAGGTATTTTAGGACCCATATTCGTAAATAGAGCTTGATTAGATAAAGCGCCAATTGGAATCATAAAAAGAATTTTATTGTTATTAGTTTCGGTAATAAAGGGAATATTATTATTTTTTTCTTTTAGTGAACTTTTGATATTACTAGTAAAAGCCCCGGCTATTTCATAAACTACTTTCATATCATATGTTAGACTAGTTACTTCATTTTTATTATTATAAGTAGGTATTAGAATATCTTTATTATTATAAGTATATTCTTTAAAGTTAGAAGCAATATTTTTTATATGATGATTTAGACTTACTTTAGCAAGACTAGTAACTTTAGGGGTTATTTTATTACCAATAAAGGAAAGAAAATTAAAACTTAGTACGAGAATTATAACTATTGTAAATAAGATTTTTTTAATAATCGGTTTCTTTTTAGTTTTCATAATTTATTGTATGAAAAAAGAAATACTTTTATTTAGTATTTCTTTAAAACCAACCTAAATTTAAAAACTCATTTAAGAAAATAACTATGCCAGCGACGATGGCAATAAAAACAATAAAGATTAGTATTTTTACAATTACACTACTAGCTCCACCATCATCATCAAAGAATGATTCATCAAAATCTTTTTTATCAAATGACATACTATTAGTATAAAATGACTTATCTAAAGTTTCATCTAGGGCTTCTTTTATTTCTTTTTTAGTTTTATCACTTTCACTACTCTTAGCTTTTAAAATTTCATCTTGCAGTTCACTTGCCCCAGCTACAACTGTATTTTCATCACCTTTTAAATCACTTAGTAAATCAAGAGGATCTAACCCCTTAGTTTCTGTAAGACTCTCCTTTATTTGTTTAGTTTGTTGTTCATTTAAATTGATAGTATTAATAAGATCTAATAATTCTTCTTTTGTTTTTTCGGTTGAAGACTTTAAACTTTTATCATCATTTAAATCTAAGTTCTTTAGAATATCATATTGGGTATCTCTTATTTTTTTTAGTCTTTCATTTTCATAATCGATTTCTTTTTCAGCTCTTGCTTTTTCTAATATAGCATTTATATCATATTCTTTAGTTTTTTCTAATTCTATTTCTTCTGGTTCTTCATAATCTTTTATAACCGTTCTTTTAGGTGGTTCGGCATAATTTTTTTCTAATATTTCTTTTATTTTATCAACATTCATTTGCGAGTCATTTTCACCAATAACACGGGCATTAGTACCAACATCAAAACTAGAGATCTCACTACTCTTAATGCTCTCATATAACTCATTATTTTTGCTAACTCTTTTTGGAGCTTCTTCAATATCACTAAAATACTTATCTACTCTTGTTTTCATACTATGATATCCTTTCATAATAAATGATATCATATTTTAGGGCTTTTGCAAATATTTTGTCGAATTTTTTTATTTCCTTCTTCTTTAATAAGAAAATTATTTAACAGATTATAATAGGTTTCATAACTAAGTTGACTTTCTATAGCATAAATTAAAATTTCTTCTTCATTAGTAAATTGGCCTTTTTGAACAATTAAATTAGGGATAACTGTTTTTCTTTCTTTATAGAACTCTTCTATTATTATATCCTTTTTAGTTAGACGACGTTCCTTTTTTAAAAAGGAAGAAAAATATAAAAGGGCAAAGTAATATTCTTTTAAAATGGTATAGTATTCTTCTTGCATAGTTAAGTAACTAGTATTTGTAATAAAGTAATCTTCAATACTTAAAACTTGCATTTTTAAACTATAAATTAAGTTTCTAATGGTTAATTCTTCTTCTAAAAAGATTTTACTAAGCCATAAGTAGTTTTGGTAGTTGTTGTCAGCTATTTTTTCAATGGTTCTTGCTTCTATAGTTTTGGTTTCTTTTCTTAGACTTGCAATAATTTCATCAAATTCTTTTTGATCTTCTTGTAAGAATGGCTTTTTTAAGAAACAATTTTTGGGAGTAATAAATATATCGTGTAATTCTTGTAATTTGTTTTCAATTAAAAACATGGTATGATCTCCTTTCTATAATTTTATTTAGGGGTAGTATTTTTAGTCTTGTAAGTATTATTTTTTTCGCTTATAATATGGAGTGAAAGAAGGAATATAATGAAAAAATTAGTTTTAGATACAGACCAATGTATTGGTTGTGGGGCATGTGTTGGTATTGATCCTGAACATTTTGATTTTAATGAGGAAAATTTATCTCATGTTATTAGTGAGGAAAATTTAGATACGGAAAGTTTACGTGATGCGATTGATGCTTGTCCTGTTGGCATTATTTCTCTTTTAGGTGAAGAAGTTACAGACTGCCAATGCGAACATTGTCATGGTTGTTGCAGTGAAAAAGCAGATTAGTGTCTGCTTTTTTATTTTAGGGAATATAGTTTTTTAACTTCTTTAATAGTAAGATGACGATACTCACCGGGTTTTAGGCCATCAAGTGTTAAGAAGGCAAATGTTTCTCTTTTTAGTTTTTTAACATCATGATGCATTGAGGCAAATATTTTTTTTACAATGTGGTTACGCCCTTCTTTAATACCTATCAAAATGCTTGATGAATCACTTTCTTTATTTATTTTTTTTACTTTTAGGTAAGTAGGCACTACTTTTCTTCCTTCAATAACAAGGCCTTTTTTTAGTTTCATAAATTCTTCTGGTGTTAAAATGCCATTTATTTTAGCTAGATAAACTTTTTCTACTTCATGGAAAGGATGGGTAAGAATTTTAGTAAGTTCACCATCATTAGTTAAAAGAAGTAAACCGGTCGTATTATAATCAAGACGACCAACAGGATAAATTCTGGATTTCGTAGGAATAAATGAAACAACTGTCTTTCTATTATGTTCATCACTAACGGTGGAAACACACCCTTCTGTTTTATACAAAAGATAATATTCTTTATCTTCTTTATTAGAAAGAACATTACCATCAACAACTATTTCACTTTCATATGATACTTTGGTACCTAATTCGGTTACTAAAACATTGTCAACATAAACTAGCCCCTTTTTAATATATTCCTCGGCTTTTCTTCTTGAGCAAAAGCCCGTAGATGCAATAACTTTTTGTAATCTTTCCACTATTACTCACCACTTTCAAATATTTTTAAAAATTCTTTAGGTATTTTTGTTTCTACCTCGACATTATCTTTACGATAAGGAACATGTAAACTCAAATGATAGCAATGTAAACCAAGACGGCCAATTGGGTTTTTAGAAGCCCCATATTTTTTATCACCAATTAAGGGATGACCATATTCACTAAGAGATACACGTATCTGGTGTTTACGACCAGAAAGTATTTCAATATCAAGTAATGTGTAAACACGAGTTTGGTTAATAACTTTAAATTTGGTTGTACACAACTTACCTAGTTCTTTATTTGTTACATGAACATTTAATCTTTTATCTTCCGTTAGATAATACTTTAGCGTTGCTTTTTTATCCTTAACTCGCCCTTCTACAACGCCAATGTATTGTCTTTTTGTTGCACATTCTTGCCAATGTTCTTGTAAGAAATGTTTTAATTTTTCGTTCTTAGCAAACACGACTATACCTGAAGTATCCCTGTCTAGGCGGTTAACAATAAAGACTTTATTTTTAGGATATTGTTTTTTAACGTAAAAACTTGCCATACTATAAAGTGTATTAGATTCTTTTTTTTCAGTAGCAATAGTTAGTAATTTTGCTGGTTTATTAACTATTAATAGTTCTTTATCTTCATATAAAATATCTAGCTTTTTCATTTAAGGGTAGCTCCTAACTCTAAATTATCTTCTTTTGCAATACTTAGTGTTTGACTGGTACCATCTGTGAAGTTAATAGTTAAATCAGTACTTTCTTCGTCACTCAAAATATACTGAGCAATGTGATTTAAGTAATAGACATCACCGTTATTGTTAGTCTTTATTTGGCCACTTAAAATGGTATCATATGTTGTCGTATCATCAACGCGATTTAAACCAACATTATAACTCATATATCCTTTTATAAGATCGTGCTTTTTATCAACTAAATATCTTAAGTAAGCGCAAGAAATTTTAATGTTATTTTCGACATTATAAATATCACTGTTAGCATAGATTTGATAGCCTTCACTTTGTAATTTGTCGGCTTCTTTAATATATACTAAATCTTCTTTTAAATCTCTTTTATCATATATCATAGAATGTAAGTCTTCTAGTTTAAAGCGATCATAAGACTCTGGTAAAACATAAAGTTTATCATAATCTGTTACTACGCCATTTTCCATTACAGGGGCAATGATTTTTTCACAATTAATGCTTGTTAGACTACCAATATTTTTCTTGTCTTTAGATGAAGTATTATCTAAGTAATATCTTTCTTGAGTAAACAAGGCCGCGGTTAGGGAATACGGTAAGCCATAACGCTCGGTATAATAAAGGATAATATCACCATACATAGTATCAGTTTCTAAGCGTCTTTCTATATTAGCTTCTTTACTACCTTGGTAAACTACAGGAATATGAACAACGCCATCAAATTCTTCAACACTCTTTTTTTCGGCATCCAAAGCCGTATCAACAACACTTACTATATCTTCTTTAGGCTCTTCATAGGCAAAATCATCAATCATTATTACTTCTGGAGGGTCGAAGGTTTTATCTTTTTCATATGACCTGGTAGCGGATATTAAAACAGCAGCAGTAAAGCCTAATACAGCTATAACTCTTTTACTATTAACTATTTTCCCTTTATTAGTTTTGATGTTATGGTTATTTACACTTTTTAAATTATTGCCACCTAATATGATACCAATTTTACCAACTGGTAAGACGATTACACGGGCTAAAACAAGTTCATTATTAACAAAATTATACTTATAATAAGAATTATGAATTTTATCAATAAAAATATTTTTATCTCTTCTAAAAGAAACGGATACGTGTTCACCAGGATATTTTAAGCGAAGGTAATTGATTATTTTATTTTTTTGCTCTTCACTTATCATAATTACTCCATATATTCTTCTAGTAACTTAGCTACTTCATCTAATTCAGTATCATCAGTTACGTCTAATAGTTCATAGTCATCTTCATCGCTATCAGGATCGTAAATAGATACAAAAATATCTTCACTTGGCATATCAGTGTATTCATAAATCAAATAATGACGATCACGGTTTTCACTATATAAGCTTGTAATTATACGACATTCACGTGTTCCTTCATCAGTTTCTAATGTAAATTTTTCTGGCATATTATTTTCCTTCTTTCTCTTTTTTTATTAATTCATTCACGGCTTTTAGAACCCCTAATTTAGCCGTATGGTATGTTAAACCACCTTGTTGATAAGCAATATAGGGAGGTCTTATTGGTCCATCACATGATAGTTCGATGCTACTACCTTGGGTAAAAGCACCTGCAGCCATGATAACTTGATCTTTATATCCTGGCATATCACCCGCAACGGGGGTTACAAAAGCATCAATAGGACTACCATCTTGAATTCCTTTACAATAAAGGATTAAATCATCAGGATTATTAAATGTAATAGTCTCTACGATATCGCTTCTTTCTTCGTCTGGACTAGGGTCAGTCATATATCCCATTTTATCTAATAGTAGACTTGTTAAAAGGGATGTTTTAAGAGCACTTGCTACGACACTTGGAGCGAAGAACAAACCTTGTAAAAATTGTTTGTTAGCCCCAAGACTAGGTCCCACGTCTGCCCCTTCCCCTGGCAAGGTCAAAGCCTCACTTACTAAATTAACGTACTTTCTTTTACCAACGACATAAGCCCCATTAGAGGCAATACCCCCGCCTAAATTTTTAATAAGGGAACCCACTACTAAATCGGCCCCTACTTCACTAGGTTCAGTTTTAGATACAAACTCACAATAGCAATTATCAACCATAACAATTGTACTGGGACTAACTTTTTTTATTAAAGATATTACTTTTTCAACTTTTAAAATATCAATGGTTTTTCTAGTTGAATAGCCACGACTTCTTTGAATCTCTATCATTTTTACAGGTTTATTTTGTAGATATTCTTCTATTTTAGCATAAGCAAAATCATTATCTATTAAATCTATTTGATCATAGAAAACGCCAAAACTTTTTAAGGAACTTGGATTATCAACAATACCTATTACTTCATGTAATGTGTCATATGGAGTCCCGCTTATCGATAACAATGTATCCCCTGGTCTTAAAATACCAAATAATGTTTTAGTAAGGGCATGGCTTCCTGAAACAAATTGATTTCTTACTAAGGCACTTTCGGTTTTAAAAATGGTTTTATAAACATTTTCAACTTTTTCTCTTCCTATATCGCCATAGCCATAACCTGTTGTTGATACAAAGTCACTTTCACTAACATGATTTTGCCAAAAAGCATTCATAACTTTCAGTGAGTTATATTCTTCTAAGTCATCTATTTTTTGGCATTTACTATAAAATTTTTCTTTCACACTTTCATATAACGCCCATGTTTCTGGTTCTAAGTCTAAAAATTCTTTCATTTTCTCACCAACTCCAATTCACCTGATTTTTTAGTATGCATATATTCTATTATTTTATCCGTGGCCTTATTAAGAGATATAAAGTTAAGTTGTTTTTTGATATCACTTGGAAAATCATTCATTGGGGTATCAAGCCACCCAAATAATAAAGCATTAATATAAATATCTTGATAGGACCTTGCAAATGTCTTAGTTATTTGATTAACACCACACTTAGATATATCATACTCTAGTGATACCATGTCATAGGCATCTACTGTATTATCAGATGATATGTTAATGATATGACCACGTGCTTCTTGTAATTCAGGCAAGAACTCTCTTATCATCAAAAAGACACCAATGGTATTAACTTTATAAAT
Source organism: uncultured Mycoplasmatota bacterium (assembly GCA_900549625.1). Classification (GTDB taxonomy): domain Bacteria; phylum Bacillota_I; class Bacilli_A; order RF39; family UBA660; genus Ventrenecus. Next base: position 160,665 of record URPE01000001.1, on the reverse strand, counting down.
TTTAAGGAAACTTTCAACACTTTTAGCCTCTAAGTCACTTGTAATATCAATACCAGCATTATTAATTAAAGTATCTATTTTAATACCCATGTTTTTTAAGTAAAAATGAGCATTTTTAATACTAACCTCACTAGTTACATCTATATTAAGAATAATAACATGACTAGCATATTCTTTTTTTAGATTTAAAAGATTATTATTACTTTTATTATATCCAAGTATTACTGTATTACCTCGTTCACATAATTTACGAGCTAAAAAACTTCCTAACCCACCATTGGCGCCGGTTATTAAAACAGTTGCCATAAAAGTCCCCCTCTCAAGAAAAAAGATTATAGAAAAACTATAATCTTATTATAATAAAAATTCACATAATTTTCTATCTTTTCCAAGCATTTTCTTGAGAAATAGGTGTCAATGCTTTTAAAAAGGCTAGTTCTATAATAGAGCGGAATGCGATTGAATACTGAATATTTTCATTTATATCATCTTTATTAATTAAACTCCAAGAAAATTCTAATGGTCCAAAAGCATAATTTTTGGATTTTGCATTGGCATACTCTCTAATAAACTCTCTTATAGTGCGGCCATTTCCTTCTCTAAAAGGATGAATATTTAATAATTCTGCATAATATCTTGCTAAATGACAAGCAAAATCATACTTAGAATAAATATTTTTCTCTTCGATAGCCATAAGTCTAAGTTCTTCGTTCACACTTTTATCAATCATCTCATAATCTGTAAAGCCATGATGGTTTCTTTCCATATTAACATTACGATACTGACCAGCAAAATAGTAAACATCTTGAAATAGATACTCGTGTATTTGTCTTAGATGAAACGCATCAAACTTGCCAGCAATAGGATTATCAATAAGTTCTACTAATCTATTAAATGAGCATTCTATTTCTGTTTCTCTTAATGCTTTTTTTTCAGTAATATCAAATTTATTTTTTAATACTTCCGTATTTGGATAAAAATACGCTGCCCAACGGGCATCCATTTCGTCTTTCATTCTTACTCCTTACCCTTCTAACGGCATTTTCATTTTTGTCAATATTATTAACTATGTTATATATTATATTTTCACTAACATCTAAGTTATCAATCAAAAAAGATGCACGTGCTTCACTAATGGCTTTAATTGTCTTTACTTCACTACTACTCATTAAACAATCACCTTACAAATATTATATGAAAATTTTTTTCTCTTTTCAATCTTTTAAAATAGATATTGCTTAAATATTTAAATTCTATGGCTTTAGGGTAGTTAAAGGCACTACATAAATGCCAGCTTCTCTATCAACGTAGGCTGCTTGTGTATTGCATTAATAACACACATAAACTTAGGCTTTGTTTGAACATTATCATAAAATTTTGTGAGGCTTTCAATTGCATCACTAACTCTATCAAACCCAAGTTTTTCCACACCACTTTGGTCCCTCGATACATACAGTGCCAAAAATTTTAAGATGCTCTTCTATCTTTTTTTTGATTAATCTTTTAGTATATCCTTCTTTTTTTAGACTCATTTATATCACTTCTAAGCAAAGCACATCATATCACTATGTAATTTTCAGAATAGTACAAGTATAAAACTATAATTATTACTTTTTTTATTTATTAGTTTCATGGTAATAAGCATACTCTTCTATTTCACGAGCTACTTCATCTAACTCTTCATCATCTACTATATCTTGTAAATAATAAAGAAGATCTCTTGCTGTTTCGCACTTACCATAAGGAATATTAAAGTTATCTAAAACATTCATTTGATAGTTAGATAAATAATAAGAATTAATTTTATTTAGTTTATTATCATTAATTGTTTTATTAAAAATTTCTGTAATATCTTTATTCATATACACCACAATTAATAATATAACATAATTTTACGAAAATAAAATAAATTATTATTAGAAGGTGACATTTATGAAAGAAAAAATTAAAAATTTATTATATATTTTTGGACCATTACTACTAGGTGGTTTAGTTGGCTTATTAACAAAAAACAGTATGGAATACAATATACTTATAAAACCACCATTCTCACCACCAGCAATAACATTCCCTATTGTCTGGAGTATTTTATATTTGTTAATTGGTATTTCTTATTATTTATTTCGTAAAGATAATGAAAGAAGTAACTTATATATTTTAAACTTAGTATTTAATTTTACTTGGCCTTTCTTTTTCTTTACTTTTAAGTGGTATTTCTTTTCTTTATTATGGATATTAATATTAGATATTTCTTTAGTCTTTTTAATTAAAGATTTTTATAATAAAAAAAGAATATCAGCCTATTTATTAATACCATACTTAATATGGCTTATTATAGCCACTTACTTAAATATAGGTATATTCATATTAAACTAATACTCTTTTTATTATTTATCTTTATTTTCATAAGCTAGTAGTGAACGGATATCACTTTCATTAAGTTGCTTTAAGTAAGAAGAATCATCAAGCTCGCCTTCAAGAATTGAATCACTTAAAACTTTTTTCTTTTGCTGTAAATCAAGGATCTTTTCTTCTATTGTTCCTTTACAAATAAGTTTTATGACCTCAACATTCTTAGTTTGCCCTATACGGTGAGTTCTATCTGTTGCTTGGTTTTCGGCTTGTGGATTCCACCATAAATCTAAATGGATGACGGTATCAGCACTGGTAAGATTAAGACCTGTTCCACCACTTTTTAACATAATCAAGAAGACATTAGTTGCATCTTTATTAAAGGCATCAACAAGCATTTGTCTTTTTTTACTTGGGACGTCACCAGCTATGGTATAACTTGTGATACTTTCTTCATCAAGTTTTTCTCTTACTAGTTCTAAAGCAGTTTTAAAACTTGTAAATAACAGTATCTTGTGACCATTTGTAACAACTTCTTTAATAATTTTAATTAAGTTATCTATTTTACTACTACCACCCGTGTAACTTTCAATTGCAAGTTTTGGTTCAATACATATTTGTCTTAGTCTTGTTAAAAGTCTTAGGATAAGCATTTTATTTTTTTCAAAACCACCTGACTTTATCATTTTATCCATTTCATCATTAACATATTTAACCTCAGCGGCATAAATTTTCTTTTGTTCTTCATTTAGATCGATATATATATTATTTTCGATTTTTTCTGGTAAGTCTTTTACAACATCAATTTTCTTTCTACGTAAAATAAATGGCCTAACCTGCAACTTTAGATTACTTAAAAGTTTATTTGTATCTTCATCAAAATCTTTAATTTTATATTTTTTTTGAAATTTCATTAAACTAGATAAGAAACCTGGCATAATAAAATCAAAGATACTCCATAGTTCAACAATCGAATTTTCAATTGGTGTTCCTGTTAAAGCCATTTTGGTCTCGGCATTCATTGATTTAACAGCCTTAGTAAGACCAGTGGTTGGATTTTTAATGTTTTGGGCTTCGTCAATAATAAATACTCGGAAATTCATTTGTTCATAAAATTCAATATCTTCTCTTAAAAGACCATAACTAGTTATATAGATATTACCAGTATATTTTTTTAATAACTCTTGTCTATCATGACGAATACCTGAGAAAACTTGATATTTTAAATCAGGAGCAAACTTGTTAAACTCATTTTCCCAGTTATAAACTAAACTTGTTGGAGCAACAATTAAAAACTTGCTATCTTTATTTTCTTTTAATAGTTTTTTGAAAAAGATAATTGTTTGTAATGATTTACCAAGACCCATTTCATCTGCTAAAATGCCGCCAAAACCACATTTACACACTGTGTAAAGCCATCTTACTCCTTCTTCTTGATAATCTCTTAAAAGTTTATGTTCTTCTTTAGTAAACTCAAGTTCTACATTTTGAAATTCTTTAAATTGGTTAATAAATTGTTGAAATAAAGAATCAGTTTTAATAATACCCATCTTTTTTTCTTTTAAAGAATCTAAGTATAAGGCTCTATACTTTGGTAAAACACCATGACTTTCTTCTAAATCATTTAATGACATATCAAGTTGTTCAGTTAAATCTTTTAGTTCTTCTAAAGATTCTTGGTTTAAGTCAAGAATATCACCACTTTTTAAGCGATAATACTTTTTCTTAGCACTCATGCTACTTAAGACTTTATCTATTTCATCACTACTAATAGCTCCTAGATCAAAATCATAATGTAAAATATTATCTTTACCAATACTAAATGTAGCACCAATACTATTTTTCTTTAATATACTAGTACTTTGTAATTTTTCACTCGTAAATACAAGATATAACTTGCTTACTTCATCTAAGCCATTATCCATAAATTCACATACTAGATCAAAATCATCTAGTAAAAACAAATTATTCATTTTATGAAAACCATATTTATATAATATATCCATGGCTTCTTCTTCATATTCTGTATCTCTAATTAAACCATCAACTGTATCAAAATAGGATAATTCAATATCACGATACTTTAACTTTGGAATGCAAGTTATATCATCTTTATTTAAATCAAAGTAAAATTTAATATCTGGTCTTGTATCTAAAACAATATCTTTAGTTGTTTCATCTAAAATAATTTTATTTTGCACAGGCCTTAATATTGTTTGCTGTAAAGTATTAAATTCACTTTCTGGAAATACTAACTCATCCATATGATTTTCTAAACACTCTTTTACTAATCCTTGTTGAGTATCATCTAACTTATAAATCGTATCATTATTTAGTACATATTCGCAATCTTCTGTTAAGGGATTAATGAAATCTAAGTCTGTTTGAAAAGACATTGTATATTTGTCATTTTCTTTATGAAAATCAATATTAATAGGAAAACCATGTTCAATATTGATAAATCCTTTTTTGCTTTCAGTATAAAAGCCCTCAGGACATACGCTTAGTAGTTGTTTCATAAGTCTGTCATTTAAATAAAGGCTATTGCCATCAATACGATAGTAATTTCTAACTAAATTGATAAAATCTAAAAGTTTTAATGATTCTTCACTAAAATAATGCGTGTTTGGATCATACGTAAAATTAGTCCCAAAAGTATATTTGTCTTTATATTTATAGGCATTCATAAAGGCACTAGATTTTCCTAAAAATGAATACATTTTATTAACCCCAATTTTAACTTTTAAAGCCCATGTTTTATGATAATAACCATCCTCTAGATAAAGATATGGTAATAATTTAACCTCTTCTTTTCTAGTTTTAGTATTACTATTTTTATTTAACTTACTAAGAATAGCCAAGGATTTTTGTTCAATACTTTTTTCATTTTTAAAATTAAACAATTTATCGGAATATGAAACAAGAGAGGCAGCAATATGTTTACAAGATTTAGTGCTATAATACTGAGGACATGTACAGAAAGTTTTAACAATATGATTATCTTGCATGTCTATTTGAACACCATATTTAGAATAATATCTTTCTGATTCCACTAAAAATTGATATCTTTTTCTTTTTTCAACTTGGGTTACGCTAACGTAATTAACATAATCTTCATCATAATTAATGCCTTTTTCATAATCAGACGCAGATATAACTTTTAAAATTTCATTTTCAACTGAATTTATCATAAAGCCTCCTTAAACACTTTTTTTATTATAACATAATTTTTATAAACAACAAGAAAAAATGCGTAAAAAAGCAAACAAATGAACTATATTATTAATTGCGATTATAGTTTTCTTTTAAAGGTATTTTTGTTATACTTATTATAATAGGTGATGATATGGAAAAACAAAGTGTTAAAAGATCAAAAGAAATATTTAAAGTATTAAAAAAATATCAATTATTAACGAAAAGAAGTCCTGAAAACTTAAGAAGAGCTTGTGAAGAGTTAGGTCCAACTTTCATTAAACTTGGTCAGATTATGGCCGATCGTGAAGATATGTTAAGTAAAAGTTATTGTGATGAACTAAGAAAGTTAAGAAGCCAAGTATTACCAATGGATTCTTATACAGTAAAAGCTATATTAAAAAGAGAACTTAAAATGAAAATAAATGATTTTACTAGTATTAGTCTTAATCCTATTGGAGCGGCAAGTATTGCCCAAGTACATAAAGCAAGATTAGATAATAAGGTTGTTGTTTTAAAAATTGCTCGTGAAAATATGGAAAATATGATGGAAACTGATATTGCACTTTTAAAAAAGATATTAAAGCTAGTGCCTACTAGTATTACTTCTAATATTGATATATTTGCAATGTTAGATGAAATGTTAAAAAGTGCTAAAGAGGAAATGAATTTCTTGCATGAAGAAGAAAATATGACTAAGTTTTATAACAAAAATAAAAAGGAAGAATTAATAACTTTACCTAAAGTTTATAAAAAGTATACGACTAAAAATTTATTAGTTATGGAATATATAGAAGCCCCAAAAATAAATGATATTAGTGCTTTAAAATACTTAGGGTATGATTTTAAGTCTTTAGCTCTTACTCTATCGAAAAATTATATTAAGCAAGCCCTTCGGGATGGCTTTTATCACGCTGACCCACACCCTGATAATATTAAAGTAAAAGATGGTAAAATAGTTTATTTAGATTTCGGTATGATGGGCACTTTAAGTCCGCAAAATAAAAGGATATTAAAAAATTGTGTAACAAACATTGTTTTTAAAGACTATGAGGCTCTTGCCCACAATGTCATGCTATTTGGCACTACAAAAGAAGTTAATGAAGTAATGTTAGAACGTGACCTGCAAAGATTAATGGATGCCTACTTAACTACTGGTTTATCAGAAATAGACATTAGTACTTTTGCCCCTAAACTTTTACATATTATAAAAGATTATACTATTAAAGTACCAAAAGATATTACTCTTTTAATGCGAGGTATTATTGTACTTGAAGGGGTTTTAGAAGACATTTATCCAGAAATAAATTTGATGGACGCACTAAAAAATGAACTATCTATCAAAGAAATTTTAAATAAAGAAACGATTGAAGATAATTTATTTGCCATTATAAAAAACAGTAAAGATTTGAGTAGATTACCAGAAGAGTTTTTAAAACTAAATAAAAATTTGAATCATAGTAATATTGTTTTACCCCTAAAAGAAAGCCCTAGTTTAGAAAAGAAAAAAGATGAAAGACTAACTCTTTTAATACTTGCTTTGTTAGACTTAGGTTTTATAATTGGTACTGTCTTAACAAGTAACAGCGAAAATACTTATCAAGGTTTATTATTTTTCTTTTATTTAATTTTATTTTTCTTAGATACAACTGTTATATTAGTTTTTATCTTAAAAAATCTTACACGCAAAAAACGCTAAAATATATTTAAACGTTTTTGTATAACCGTAAACAAAGTGACGTTATTTTTCTATCTTCAATATTAGTTAAAATTGATGCTTTACTTTTGTAAACATTATCTTTAAAGATTGGAAAATAAATTATATTTTCTTCAGCATTGCAAATATTTTCTAAGAAATATTTTTTAATCGTACTAGACAATACCTTGTTATACTCAACTGGATTAAAGAGTTTGTAGTAAAGTTTTTTGGTACATAAAACATTTAATGAAACATCTAAAACATAATCTTCTTTTTCGTAATTAAATATTAACCAAGAATGAAAATACGGACCATCTTCAAAGTCTAAAGTACCTTGGACTACGTAATCATTGTCTTCAAAAAATAATGATGCAACATCACTCATTTCAATACAGTAACCTTCAAGACTATTTTTTTCCATAAGTTCAGTAATCTTACCACTTATAAAATTTGTAAATATCCATACTTCATTTAAATGTGCATAGACATATTTTTTGACTTTACTATAATCTTTTTTATGAATAAGTATAAATTTATTAAGAAGTTCCATTTTAATTTCTATTCATAATAGCAAGAACTATCATTAAAATGACAGCCACGGCGATGCCAAAGAAAAGAATATTAAAAGCATCAATTGACATATATCGCAAGAAAAACCCCTTAATAGTGTTCCAAAGGTTAGTCAAAAAAATCATAAAAGGTTCAAAAAAATCTTTTGTATCATCTAAAATATCTAAAATTAGCATTTATATTACCTCTTTTCTTACAAAACATTATAATATATACTTGCATATTTAACAATAATTTGTTAAAATTTATTTGCACGGCGGAATTGGTGAAGCGGTTAACACACCAGATTGTGGCTCTGGCATGCGTGGGTTCGATCCCCACATTTCGCCCCATAAAGGTTTATTACACTAAAAGTGTGATAATAGATTGAAATATTTTTTTAAAATTGCGTGTTATGGTTTCAAAAAAATTATTTCTAACCAAAAGAGTACTTGTTACTCTTTTTTTTATTTATCTAAGTGTAAATATGTATCTACCGTAGTAGAAACTTTAGAATGTTCTATAGAGCGAGATACAACTAACTTAGCCAGAAAATAAAATAAAGAATATTACAAATTATATTTTGAAATTATAAAATAATTATTCTAAGTAAAGACTCATGCGTTTTATAACACATGAGTCTTTACTGTATTTTTTATTATTTTAATTATAAATCCATGTACTTTTTATATTTCGGTAATAGGCCCGTATGATCTTTACTTAAACTAGGCTTTATTTGGAATACTCCAGAGTACTCATTACCTTCAATTACGTCAACACCATTTTTTGTTAAGGCAATATCCCAACCTACATATCGAACAGATGGTACTACTTTAGCAAGAAATTTAACATAATTTATTACCTCATTAAAATCAGGTATAGTAAAGCCTTCTATTTTAGTATTACTTATTGGATGAGTTTTATAAATATGGCCTTTTTCATCAATTGCCGGGACTAAAACTTTACCAGTATCACTAACAAAAGTATACATACCCCCACTACTAAAGTTATCAACAACCCCACCATTACCTATTCTAAGAACAGTATTTAAAATAGCTACACTGCCATCATCTTTTACAAAAGTAATTATTCGTAGGCTATTGATACTTCCACTATATAACTTATTCATTTTATCATTTTGTTCAATATAGTCTTCTAATAGATATTGTTTATTTTCTTTTAATGTATTAAATAAAGTTTCTCTATCTTTATAATCTTTTAAATTATATATGTCTACTCCTTTACCACCACATTCATCTACTACTTTGGCAACAATCTTACTTTTATTAGAAATAAACTTACAGAAATCTTTAAAATTACTCTTACTTAAATCTAAATATTCTCTTTTTAAATATTGTTTAAATCTTTCATTAAATAATAGTTTGTCATGAAAGATCTTCATATCTGATTTATTATTATATTTAGCAATTATTTGATTGTTAATAGAACTAGTTAAATAAGTATTACGTTCTTCTTTGGTTAAAAGATAAAATTCAAATTCAAAGTAATCCATATAACCAGATCCATACTTTAACATGCAATAGATTGTATCAATAAAAATAATTATTCTTGGTTTTTTAGTTTTTCTTGCAATAACGCCAACTATTTTAAACCAGTTTGACCATTTAAAACTTTTTAATCTTTTTAAAATATATTTTGCTTTCTTCATATACATCACTATATAATTATAACATAGATTATTTGCTTTGCAATTTTAATATTTTCACTTGTTCTTTTTCAGTTTTAATTCTTTCTATTTCTTTAATGTTAAGTTCATCAACAATCATCACATCATTTTTCAGTTTTATTTGTAATACTGCAGGATTTCCTTTTAATGTTTCTACCTCTAGGATATCATTTTCTTCTAAAACAACAGTTGTTTTTTCTTTGTATTCAATAATCTTCATAATATTAATCTTCTCTTTCTATTTTTTGGAAAAGCTCATCATTAAAAAATTCATTTAAAGGTATATCAAGCCCTTCACATATTCTTATTATAGTAAGTAACTTTGGATTGTGTGACTTACCATTAACAATATTTTGAACTGTGCTTTGTGTAAGACAACAAAGACCCGCCAATTTATTAGGGGTTATATTTTCTTCAATGCAAATTTTAATTAGTTTACGCGACATTGCTTCGGAAAGTTTCACATTTACCACCTTACAAAAAGTATACCAATGAATATTTAAAAACTATTAACCACGCATGGTTAACCTTGCCATATTTTTGATATTTTATTTTATTTTGCCCAAAAAGCAATGGTATTATACTAATTTAAAAGTATATTTTTTGTCGAAAAAAGAAAATTTATATCTTTTTATTATTTAAGACATGAAAAAAGTTCTTATTTCTAAGAACTATACTACAAAAAATGGTGGCTCGCTCGGGATTCGAACCCGAGACCCTTTGATTAAAAGTCAAATGCTCTACCAACTGAGCTAGCGAACCGCATAGAGTAAAATATAAAATGGCTGCCTCGGATGGACTCGAACCATCGGAATGTCAGAGTCAAAGTCTGATGCCTTACCACTTGGCTACGAGGCAATATTAATTAAGTGGTGGAGGGACATGGATTTGAACCATGGAACCCGAAGGAACAGATTTACAGTCTGCCGCGTTTGACCACTTCGCTATCCCTCCAAAGTGGTGCCGAAAGAGGGACTCGAACCCCCAACCCACTGATTACAAGTCAGTTGCGCTACCAATTACGCTATTTCGGCATAAAAATGGTGGACGTTTACGGACTCGAACCGCAGACCCTCTGCTTGTAAGGCAGATGCTCTAACCAACTGAGCTAAACGTCCATGTCTTTGATTGACACTTAAAATATTACCAAAATTGCTAATCTTTGTCAATCAATTTTTAAGACTTTTTTTAATTTTTTATGAAATATTCTTGGTACCAAATCAAAAAGCAATAAATATTGTATATTTTACGACCATTATTCTCTATATTTTGATAATGTTTATCTAATAATTCGTTAATATACTCTTGATCAAAAAATTCACTTACATAATCCATTGTAAAAACATCTTTTACTTTTTGATAAAATTTTTCTTCTCTTAGCCATTTAAAGAATGGTACTGGGAATCCACATTTTCTTCTCTTAGACCATTTTTCTGGTATCTTTTTAGAAGCAATATCTCTAAATATATATTTTGTTTCTTTATTTTTTAGTAAAAACTTATCGGGTAAGACACTTGCATATCTAAAAACATCTTTGTCCATTAGAGGTGTTCTAAGTTCTATTGAATGGGCCATACTCATCTTATCTGCTTTTAATAAAATATCTTGGGGTAACCAGAAATGAAAATCAACAAACATTTTCTTAGTTAATTCACTTTCTTTTTTTACTGGTTCTAAAACAGGGTCAATAATAGATGCAATTGTCTCATCGTTTCTTAAACTTGGAGCAAGGATTTTATTGGCCTCCCATTCCTCCATAAACGTACCATGGCCAATATATCTTTCATCAAAAGGAAGACCATATTTAACTAGGGTATTACGGCCTGGAAAGTGTGGTAAATGTCTTACTAATCCCCTTACCCCTTTTCTTATAAATAATGGCACATGTAAGTATAATCTTAGTAAAAATGGGTCATTATATTCATTATAACCGCCAAACATTTCGTCTGAGCCTTCACCAGATAAGGCAACTTTAACATGCCTACTGGTTAAATCAGATAGAAAATAAAGGGGAACTGTTGAAAGGTTCGCGTGTGGTTCATCAGTATGCCACATAATATTTGGTAAGACTTCAAAAAAATCTTCAGGACTAATTTTCTTGCGATAATTTTTAATTCCTAATTCATCTGATAATTCATGGGCTAAATCAGTTTCATCAAACCCTTCATAAGAAAAACCAACGGAAAAAGTTTTTTCTGGTTTAGCAACACTTACAACATATGAAGAATCAACTCCACCAGAAAGATAAGCTCCTACTGGCACATCACTAGTTGTTTGATGGTAATAAATAGAACTTTCCAAAACATTAGTAAGTTCGCTTTTCATATTATCATAATCAATATGACGATGCTTATCATAACTAATACTAAAATATTTATTGATTGTTAAACCATCTTCTAGATTATATGTGAAAGAATGACCTGGTTTTAGTTTAAAGACATTTTTAAAAAACGTTTCTTCTTTAACAGAATATTGGAAAATCAAGTACATTTTTAAAGCGTCTTTATTAACACTCTTTTTAAAATCAGGATAAGCTAAGAAAGACTTAATCTCTGATCCAAACAAAAAGACACCATCAAACAAATAATAGTAAAAAGGTTTCATGCCAAAATGATCTCTTGCCCCGAATAGTTCTTTTTTCTTTTTATCATATATAACAAATGTAAACATACCTCTTAAGTGACTGGTAACCTCACTACCCCATTCTTCATAACCACAAAGGATAACCTCAGTATCGGTCTTAGTCGCAAACTTATAACCTTTTTGACTTAATTCAGTTTTTAATATTTCATAATTATAAATTTCACCATTAAAGATAATCATTTTTGATTTATCTTTACTGTAAATAGGTTGACATCCACCTTCTACATCAATAATTGATAATCTTCTATGGCCAAGGGCCACTACATCATCTGTATAATAGCCTTCTCCATCTGGCCCACGGTGAATTATTTTATCAGCCATTTCTTTAATAATTACATCTTTTTCTTTCTTCTTTCTAGAATCAACAAAGCCTACTATGCCACACATAAAAATTCCTCCTAAGTTCTTTTATTATAACGCATTTTAGTTATTCTTGCCAAAAACTTTCTTTATATTCCTTATTATAATGCCAAAGTCTTTTTTTCATCATTAAAAATCTTTTAAAGTTTTTATCAAGTGGACACTCCATGGGACTTACTTTATCATGCCAAAGACGCATTGCTTCTTTTACAAAGTCCTCATTTAAACAATATTTTTTAATTATTCTTTTAGGTACAAAAGAAAGCAAAACTTTATCATTTAGTTCTTTAAAAGATAATTCTTTTGCGAATATTAAATCGTCTACTAAAGTTTTTACTAAGTTAACTCCTAAAGGAGTAATGTAATAACTGCTTCTACCTTGTCTTGCGTTAATTTCTAAAACTTTAAAAGTATTACTTTTCTTATCATATTTCATGTCGACTTCAAAAAAGCCATTCATACCTAATTTTTCCATAAAAGATTTAATACTTTCTTTCATTTTAGTTGTATCACCATTAAATGTATTGAAGCCATTTATTAATGTAGCGGCATTACCAACCATACTTCTTGTTCTTTCTTGTAAGCCTATTTGGGCAAAACTAATTGTTTTTACAAGGCCATCTCGGCCAACATAAACAACCGAATCAAATAAATAGGAATCATCGCCTTCAATAAACTCTTGAATAATTAATGGTTTTGTATAGTGGGCATCTTTTATTCTTTTTAAAACAATATTTAATTCTTCTTCACTAAAAACTTGATAAATTTTTTCTTTACCTACAAAAGACAAATGATTATATTCTACGACATCACTTGGCTTTACAATCACAGGATAATTCATTGTAGGAATAATCGTGCTTTTTAAAGGGTCAAAATAATACGTTTCTGGAAATGACAATCCCTTATTTTTATACGTTTTATAAAATTTTTCTTTATTAGTTAAACTAAGTAATACTTTCTCGTCTTGATTTGGGAAAACAAGATTCTTATCTAATACGCTTTTATTATGTGCTAAAAACATACTATATGTTTCATTGGTACTAATTACTAAAACTGGACATTCTTTTATCTTAGCATAATCATTAAGAATAGCAACAAACCTTTCTTCATCCCATAGATCATTATAATATTCAATAGTTAAAATATTAGAAAATTTAGTAAATGCTAGCCTATTCTTAGCAATTATATGAGCCTTTTTATGATACGCTTCATAAGCACACCTTGCCATATAATAAGCATTGGCATCACTACCAAGAATTAATATTTCAAAGTCTTTCATATATTCTCCTCCTAATAAAATATTTCTTCTAATTCATCACCATTTTTATGAATTCTAAGTACTCTATTTTGAATCTGATTAAATAAATGATATGTATTTACATGTAAGTTACGGGCAGCTTCTAAAACAGAAATACTATTCCCAAAAATTTCAATTTTCTCATCAACAGCAATATAATCTTTGCTAAAGACCATTAACATATCCGATGAATCTGACACTATGGGTAACTTTTTACCTTTATAAGAGACATATTTAAAATCTTTAGTTACTCCATCAGCATAACCAATAGGTATTGTTATTATGTAGCCATTATTTTTAATTTCATATGTATTATACCCAACATTGTCACCTTTATATACACGCCTTATTGCCATAACAGAAGAATATAAGGAAAAAGCAGTTTTTAGTTTTAAATCATTGGTAAAATGGCAAGCACTACATTTATATTTTTTTCTAATCAAAGTTCTTTTTAACTTTCTTAAGTTACCTTTTAAGCCAAACCCTAAATTACTAGATAAAGACATACCATACATAATAATGCCTAGTCTAATACCATTTACAAAATCTAACTTTTCACGCGTTACTAGAGTAAGACTTCGTCCTAAATGAACAATGGGAATATCTTTTAGAGAAATACTACTAGTAATATTCTTAAAAGTTTTTAACTGTTTATCATAGTAAGGGTCCATTATCCCAGATGTTGCAAAATGGGTATATAAGCCTTCTAAATTAATTTTGTCATTTGCTAAAAGTAAAGAATACGTTTCTTTTAACTCTTTAGCGTCTTTAATACCTAGTCTATTCATCCCTGAATCAACGGCTAGATGAACTTTTAATTTAGCAAATAAATCAACGTCAACTAGTTTTTTAGCATAATCTAGGGAATCTATGGTAATTGTTAAATTAAAGTTTATGGCATCAAGTACTAAATCTATGGCAATTGGTTCTAAAATTAAAATTGGAAAGTCTGTGTAATTACGAAGACTTATAGCCTCTTCTAAGGAAGAAACAGCAAAGTAATTAATGCCACCCTCAATCATACTTGTAACACATTTAATACCATGATGATAAGCGTTATTCTTAACAACGCCAATATAATATTTATAATCAGGATAATGTTTTTTTATTTCCTTAATATTTTCTTTAATTACATTACCATCTATAACTGCATATGTTTTTCTTTGCATAATACCACCATCAAAAGTATAGCAAAAAATGGTATGAAAAACTACTCAATCGTAAAGGACATTGACAGGTAAAAAAAAACTTACTTAAATGAATAAGTAGTTTTTTCTTTTGTATCTTTTAAGATAATTCCTTTTTTTAGTAGACTTTCCCGTATCTCATCAGCTAAAGCATAATTTTTAGCCATTTTAGCTTTATTTCTTTCATTAATCTTTTCTTCAATATAATCTTTTAACTCTAAAGATATACTTTCAGATACGCATAAATTAAGGGATAACACTTGATCAAAAGAACTAATAAGATTATACTTTAAAGCATCACTTTCATCACTTTTTAATAATTCATAAATTAATGATATAGCATTTGCCGTATTTAAATCATCACTAATAAAGCTTTTAAACTTATCATTATAATAATCAAATCTAGCTTTATCAACCGAACCTTCTCTATTCAAAAGAGAAACTTTATTTTTTAATTTTTCATAACTAGATTTCATATTATCTAAATTAGCATAACTAAAAACTAATTGATTACGATAATGACTATTTAAACACATAAAACGGTAAACAATTGGATTATAACCTTTACTTTCTAAAAGAGAAACAGTTAAAAAATCACCTTTACTTTTACTCATTTTACCGGTTTCATCATTTAAGTGTTCACCATGTACCCAGTATTTACACCAAGGATGTCCTAAATAGGCTTCACTTTGAGCAATCTCATTCGTGTGATGAGGGAATATGTTATCTACCCCACCACAATGGATATCTAGGTATTCGCCTAAATTAGCAATAGAAATACCAGAACATTCAATATGCCAACCAGGGTAACCTACACCCCAAGGGCTAACCCATTTAAGTTCTTGACTATCAAATTTAGATTTCGTAAACCATAAAACAAAGTCAGCTTGATTTTTTTTATTTTTATCTTCTAAGACACCTTCTCTTACCCCAACTACCATACTATCATATTTATCATTTGTAAGACGATAGTAATCATTAACTTTTGAGGTATCAAAATATACGTTTCCTCCAGATATATAAGCATAACCAGTATCTAATAATTTACTAATTATTTTAAAGTACATAGGGATATTTTCAGTAGCAGGTGAGACTATGTCTGGCCATTTAATATTAAGTTTTTTAGTATCACTTTTAAATGCTTCCGTATAAAAGTGAGCAATATCTAAAACTGACTTTTGTTCTTTTTTAGATTCTTTCACCATCTTATCTTCTCCAGAATCAGAGTCACTTGTCAAATGGCCTACATCAGTAATATTCATAGCTCTTGTTACATCATATCCTAAATATCTAAGGGTTTTTTCAAGTATATCTTCAAAAATGTATGTTCTTAAATTACCAATATGGGCGTAATTATATACGGTAGGCCCACATGTATACATTTTTACAACGCCCGGTGTATGGGGCACGAATTCTTCCTTTTTTCTTGTTAAAGTATTATATATTTGCATATACATTCCCTCTTTCTATACAATTTTATCACGAATGATATCTTTTAGCAAAAAAATTAAGCAACCTATTATAATATATTCTTTTATATAAACTAAAGTTTTTGTAAGTTTTTGTTATATTAATTTTAACTTGGTAATATTGTATTTAAAAATCACTTTACTTTATTAATACCAAAAAATCTTACATATTATGAAAAAAGTCCTTCTCTACCGAAAGACTAATTTCTAGTAATCTTTTTGCTTTGACCAAAAAGAATAAATAAAAAAATTGTAAATATTTCCTCTTAAGTGCACTTATATAGAAATAATTACAATTTAATATTAACATATTATAAAGTATTTTGTAAAGTTATAGATATTCAATAATAGCAATGTTTTTAGCGAGTTTCTCAATTAAATCTTCTCGATCATATTTATTAAAAATACTTGTAAAGTTACTATAATCCATTAAAAATAGTTCATAATAGTGAAAGAATATATCATGAATATTTTTAACCCCTAAATCCATTAAATACTGAATATTAGTCTTAACTAGTTTTTTATTGTTTTCTAGCGTTTCAAGCATAACATCAGCTGTATTATCTTTAAAGTTTTTTATTTCATCTTTATCAAAACCTAAATCACTTAAAAATCTCATTTAGTTACCCCCAATCCATCACTAAAAGCTTGTGCTTTAGAATTACTCACAATTTCTTTATATAGTTTTACAGGATCTACAACAAACATCTCTTTAAATTTATCTTCACCGTAAACCTCTTTATAACTGTTTATACATTCGTCATTAAATTGTTGAAAGCGAGAGTACGCTAAGTAATTTTGAATATTTAAAGTAACCCCATAAAGACTTATTGGGACTGTAACATTATATCTTTCAGGCATGTATCCATCAATAACTGCAAATAACTTTTGTGTTTCAGTTAACGGATTTTCTTTATTTTGGGTTTCATACATTGAAACTAATTCGTTTTTCATTATGAACCTCCTTACTAATAAGCCATTAATGGAACGTCTTTAGGGTCCATTTGGTTTTCTTTTATTTTTGCAATAACATTTTTTAATGTATTTAAATCATATTTAATTAAAACACTTGGATTTAAATATAAATCTAATTTATCTTTACCAATACTTAATAATAATGTGACTTTATCTTTTAGTTCTTTATCAAGCATCATACTAGCATGATTAATAAAGATATCCATATCTAAGCCTTTTTCCTTCATAAAAGCAATATTTTCTTTTATCTCTTTTTCATCAAAATTTTCAATTAAATCATTAAGTTCATTAGATGTATAATCTAAGTAATCAATACCAACATTTTTTAGTAATGTAATTAATTTATCTTTATTACTTGGTATAGCCTCTTCTACTACAATATTTTCTTCTTCATTTGGAATTTCAATAGACTCTACTGGGGCCATAGTTTTAGCTTCATGTATTACTTCAGAAATTGATTTACCACTTTTATCTTTTTTACTTACTTTTTTATCATAAGCAAACAATGCGTCTTCTGGAAACATTAATAATTTAGCTGTTTCTCTTTGTTCTTCATCATTAAAACCAAATTCACTTAATAAAGAGGTAATTGAGTCTCTGGTGATATTGATTCTTCCTTCTAGGGCTAAATCAAAGTATTCATTTAACTTAGCTTGATTAGCCAAAGCTGTATCTTTTCTAATACCTAATTCTTCAATTGTCGTTATAGCCTCATTCATTTCTTGTTCAACTTTTACTAGTTCATCTTCGGCTTTTTTTGTATCTTTTTCAACAGTTTCAATTGTTTTAGGTAAATTTTTCTCTACTTTTTCTAATATTGTACTAGGGTCAAAATCAATTCTAAGTCTAGTTAAAACGGTTTCAAAATCTTCCTTATGAATACCTTGTAATAATTCTTTAAACTTTTCACCTTGTTCTTCTAGTTCTTCTCTTTGTTTTTTAAATTCCGCTATGTCAGTTTGTAATTTACCCTTTTCTTCAGTAGTTCTATTTCTTGTTTCTTCGGCTTTATTTTTTTGTGATTCCATTTCTTTTAATATTTCACTATCAGAACCACGTAAATTATATAATTTGTCTAATAATGTCTCTGTGTTTATCATTTTAACACTCCCCTTTTTACCTTTTTCTATTCTGAAACAATTATAGCAAATGATTATTTCTTTGTAAAGGAGAAAATTTTTGACTATTTTCTTATAAGACGCATAATATCATCATGAATTTCTTCTATAGGTTTCATACCATTTTCGTTATCACAGACAACTTTTTCCCAGCCTAAATAATCGGCAACATATAAGGCATTTTGATAAACTCTCTTTAAAAATTCATCATTTTGCTCATGAATATCATTAGAAATACCATCATTACTTGTTCTTGACTTTCTTAATTTAACAATATTGTCATATGTTGCAGTTAAAAATATTACTAAATCTGGTTTCTTAATATTTAATTTATTATATTCATAATCAATAACCCAATCGATAAAATCTTCTTTCTTTTTTTTGTCTTCAATTAATGCTGATTGATATATTAAGCTAGATGTTGTGTATCTGTCTAGTAAAATGAACTCACCAAAAGTGTATTTTTCTTTTAATTTAGTATGCCAAGTAATCATCCTATCAAAGGCATAAAGACTTGTAACAAAGTATGGTGATAAATCTTTAATCTCGCCAAAATTACCTTGTAAATAGTTTTCTACTCCCTTAGCTTGATACTCGCCATATGTTGGAAAATGAGCCATTGTAAATGGTACATTATTGTTTACAAATTCTTCACATATTAGTTTACATTGACTACTTTTACCAATACCGTCGCTTGCCCCTTCAATAACTATTAATTTTCCTTTTTCCATAACTAATCACCTTCCATATAATATTATCAAAAGAGTAACTAAAAGAAAACTCTTTTTAACCAAATACTCATGTTTTTCATAAACTAAAATGGAACAATAAAAGGAGGAATTTGTTTGAAAAAGAAAATTATAAAGACATTAGTTGGTTTAATACTTATTGTATTACTTGTTGGAACCTATAGTGTTTTTAAACCAAAAAAAGAAACTGACTTAACAACTGTTAAATTAGCGGAGGTTACTCATAGTGTATTTTATGCCCCTCTTTATGTGGCAATAGAAAATGGGTATATGAAGGATGAAGGCTTAGATATTAATCTTTTACTTACACCAGGTGCTGACAAAGTAAGTGCCGCGGTTTTATCAGGTGATGTATTAATTGGTTTTGCGGGTCCTGAAAGCACTATTTATGTATATGAAGGGGGAGAAAAAGATTATCTAGTTACATTTGCAGGTCTTACTAAAAGAGATGGTCAATTCATATTTGGTAAAGATGAAAACTTTGATTGGCATAATTTAGAGGGTAAAGAAGTCTTAGTAGGTAGAAAAGGTGGTATGCCAGCCTTAAACTTTATTAACGCTATGGAAAATGCCGGAATCGATATATCCAAAGTCAATTTGAATTACTCAGTTGAATTTGCAGCTTTATCTGGTTCTTATATAAGTGGTGTTGGTGATTATGTAAATCTTTTTGAACCAAATGCATCATTATTAGAAAAAGAAGGATATGGTAGAGTCCTTGCAAGTATTGGTTCTTTATCAGGAGAAATGCCATATACGACTTTCTATACGAAAAAAAGCAATTTAGAAAGTAATATAGAAACATTAAAAAAGTTTACTAGAGCAATTAATAAAGGCTTAAAATATTGTGAAGAAAATGATGCTTTAGAAATAGCTAAATCTATTAAAGGACAGTTTAAAGATTCTAATACTAACGATTTAGAAACATTCGTTAAACGTTATAAAGAAAGTGATTCTTGGTTAAAAGACACATATATAAAAGAAGAATACTTTAAAAACTTAGAAGATCTACTTATTAAAAATAAATTAATTACAAAGTATGTTCCATATAATGATTTAATTAAGAATTTAAATGAATAATCATATTTTAGAAATTTTAAATATAAAGAAAGATTATATTACTATAAATGGGACTACAGAAGCTATTAAAGATATTTCTATGAAAATAAAAAAAGGAAGTATTATCACTCTTGTTGGTCCAAGTGGATGTGGCAAATCAACGCTTTTAAGTATTCTTGCTGGTATTGATAAACAAACTAGTGGCGTCATCATTAAAGATGAAAAAACAGTTGTTGGTTATATGCTTCAACAAGATGCCTTATTTCCTTGGCTTACTATTTATGAAAATGCTATATTAGGTTTAAAGATTAAGAAAATGGCTACTAAAGAAAATAAAGAATATGTAAAAAAACTATTATATGAATATAAATTAGGTGATTTTTTAAATGCTTATCCGAAAGAATTATCTGGTGGTATGCGGCAACGTGTAGCCTTAATAAGAACTCTTGCTCTTAAACCGGATATTTTGCTTTTGGATGAGCCATTCTCAGCCTTAGATTATCAATCACGGTTGAAAATTAGTGATGATGTTTATAAAATCATTAAAAAAGAAAATATTACGGCTATTTTAGTAAGTCATGATATAGCCGAGGCTATATCTATGTCTAATCAAGTCTTAGTGTTATCTAAAAGACCATGTACAATTAAAAATATATATAATATTAATTTGACTAATCAAAGTACACCAATAGAAAATAGAAAAGCTAAAGAGTTTGCAAGTCTTTATAATGATATATGGAGGGATTTAGATGTCCAAGATTAATAATAGTAAAGATTTAAAAAGAAAAATATTAAAAGAAAAAATATTAGTATTATCTTTGCAAATTACTTTAATATTATCTTTTCTTGTTACTTGGGAGATTATGTCTAGAAAAGGCATAATAAGTAGTTTTTTATTTTCTTCTCCAACGAGGGTTTTAAAAACTATCTATGATTTATATTTAGATGGTTTGTTATGGACCCATATATGGGCTACTATTTATGAAATAATTATATCATTTAGTATTGGTATCATGCTTGGTTTTATCATTGCTATTATTTTATACGAAATACCTTTATTAGAACGGGTATGTGCTCCTTTTTTAACGATGATTAATAGTCTTCCTAAAGTAGCCTTAGGTCCTATCATTATTATATGGTTTGGAGCTAATATTAAATCGGTAATTGTAATGGCTTTACTTATTAATTTAATAGTTAGTATTTTAAATATTTATAATGGTTTTCAAGGCGTTGATAGTTACCGATTAAGGCTTTTAGAAACACTTGGGACTAGCAAGAAAGACACATTAAGATATTTAATTATTCCTGAATCAAAGCAGACTATTTTATCTTCTTTAAAAATAAATATTTCTATGACTTTAATCGGTGTTGTTATGGGAGAATTTTTAGTAAGTAAAAAAGGGCTCGGATATTTAATTATATATGGAACACAAGTATTTAAGTTAGATTTAGTTATGACAGGAATCTTCTTATTAATTATTATTTCATTTATCTTATATAAGATAGTAACTTATTTTGAAAAAAAATGGTCTAGGTAAAACACCTAGCCATTTATTTTGGGTGACTCATGAGATATATAATCTTATCCATATTATCATCATTTGCCATCTTATTTTTTTTAATCATTTTACAAGTTTCACATTCATAGATGATTTTTAAGGTATCTTTTTTTCCTTTTTCAATACCAATTGGGTTTAACACACCATGACACATACACTTTCTATCACCGGGATAGTTATCTAAATGCAGTGAACACAAACAATTAGGACAATGATCTCTTGCAGTATAGCCAGGTGGTTTTACTAAAAAGCCACATACTAAACAGGTAAATTCTTCATCAATCATTTTAAAATGTTTATTTTCCATCATGACCTGCAAAATAGTTGATTTTCATTGCCTTTTTAACATCACACATAGTATTTTGGGCGGCAATTTGAGCTTTTTTAGTACCTTCATTTAAAATCTCTATAACTTCTTCTTTGTGAACACGTAGATATTTCTTTTTCTCTCTTATTGGTTTTAGATATTCATTTAAGTGACTAGCAAGCTCCTTTTTACAAAGAACGCAACCACGTTTACCACTCTTACATTCCTCACATATGACTCTGGTATTTTCTTTGTTCACTAATTTATGATAGTAATATACCATACATATATCTGGGTTAGCTGGATCATCTTTTTTTATTTTTGATGGGTCTGTAACGGCACCCATAACTTTCTTATTAATTGTTTCTTCATCATCAACCAAATATATTGCGTTTCCTAGGCTTTTACCCATTTTTTCATTACCATCAAGTCCTTTAATTCTTGGTGTTTCTGATAGAAGTGGTTCTGGTTCTTTTAATACTTCACCATAGATGTGATTAAACTTTCTTACTATTTCTCTACATTGTTCTATAAGAGGTAATTGGTCTTCTCCAACTGGTACTAATTCACCTTGGAAGGCTGTTATATCAGCTGCTTGACTTACTGGATACCCTACAAAACCATAAGTAACACTTTCACCATCATTACCAAATAATGCTTTTTTCTGGGCTATCTCAGTTTTAACGGTTGGATTTCTGTATAGTCTTGATATCGTAACTAAATTAGAGTAAAACACTGTAAGTTCAGCAATTTCAGGAATAGCTGATTGAATAAAAATATGGGTTTTCTTCGGGTCTATTCCAATTGATAATAAGTCACTTGTTAGTTCAAAAACATTTCTATATACTTTATCAGGATCATTAAAGTTATCGGTAAGGGCTTGGACATCGGCAATCTCTAAAAAGAACTCATTACCAGATTCTTGTAATTTTTTAAAGTTTACTGCTGCTCCAAATAAATGGCCTAAATGTAGGTTGCCAGTTGGTCTTATACCTGTTAAAATTGTTTTCTTTGTCATAATACACATCCTTTCTAAGTATTATACTACTTTTTTCTTATTCTTGTCATCTCATAATCAAAATTTAACATTTCAATATCAGGAATGGTTTTTAATATTTCATATACACTTTCCATAGCCGTGTTTTTATCTTCTTCACTTTCAATATTTTCTAAATACCAATTAATAAGACTCATTTCACTTTCATATTTTTTATTGTTTTTAATCTTTGTTAATAATAGTTTATAGTAACTAGCATTAATAATTTTATTTTGAAAGCAATAGTTAAAATACTTAGCATTTACATTGTCAGCAAGTTCTAGGCAACTTATTAAGCTTAGTACTTCATCATAATTTTCATAATCAAATTGTTTATCAGTTAATAAATCACAATATTTAAGTAATCTTTTCTTTAATTCTTTCTTAGAATAAGGATTTTCTTTTTTAGTTTCCACTATTTTTTCTTTAGTAACAAAAGTCTTTTGTTCTTTTTGTTTTTTTGCATATAAGCATTTACAATAAACACAATAATAATTACTCATACAATCTGATAGGCCTAGATTTTGTAAGTCGGCTTTTAATTTTACAAAAGAAAAATTAATATCAATATTTAAGTATTTTTTTTGGAATTCAATATACCTATTTTTAAATGCAATATCATATTCTTTAGTTTTGTTTAAAAATTTTCTGATATCATCTTTTAAATCGGCTTTTAATTCTAAAGTAGCGGGATTATTAATATATTTTATAATACTATTTTGGACACGTTGCGAGCTTATTTTTCTGTTTATATTTAGAAAATTAAAGGCTTTTGTATAATTTATAGAAAGTACTTCACTAGCCTTAGAGTCAAAGGGAATTAATAAAAACTTTCTAATTATTTTTCCTTTATCATAATCATTAAGAGAAAGTGTTTCAAGAAAAATTTCCAACAATTGCATAATTTCTTGAAATCTACCAATATTTGGATAAGTAACACTTGATTCATTAAATACATCTTTTAGATAATATAAACACTCTAATGTTTTTTCATCCATTTCTTTTTCCAGTTGCGTTTTGCTTCTAAAAGCATCTTCTTTTAAGCATTCAATTAAGTCATTAATTTTTTGTAAACATTCATTCGTTTTATTATTCATGTTTAGATCTCACCCTTTTCATAGTTTCATATTCATATTCAAAATTTAACATTTCTAATTCAGGAATAGTTTTTAATATTTCATATACACTTTCCATAGCCGTATTTTTATCTTCTTCACTTTCAATATTTTCTAAATACCAAGTAATAAGACTCATTTCACTTTCATATTTTTTATTGTTTTTAATCTTTGTTAATAATAGTTTATAGTAACTAGCATTAATAATTTTATTTTGAAAGCAATAGTTAAAATACTTAGCATTTACATTGTCTGCAAGTTCTAGGGTACTTAATAAGCTTAGTACTTCATCATAGTTTTCATAATCAAATTGCTTATCAGTTAATAAATCACAATATTTAAGCAATCTTTTTTTAGTCTTCATACGCGAAATTGCTGGGTATGGTTTTTGTGGGGCTTTTATAGGTGCTATAGAAATTTTGCTTTTAGCTTGATGTTTCTTTTTATCAATACTTAGGTAGTAGCCAAGATAGTATTCTATTAATTTGGTCTTTTTTTCTAGTACACCACAGACACCTAACTTTTCTAAAATACAACTTGCTTTTTCATAATCTTTATCACTTCTAGAGGGATTATTAGTAAACTTTTCAAGTTCTTCGTATAAACATTTTATCTGCATATTTTTAGTATTTTCACCACTTTGTAAGATAGCTCTTTCTAATTCAGATATTAAAGATTTTGAAGCTTCGTCTATATTCTCATTAGAAAGACTTTTAATAGCCTCGGATATATCAGTAACATTATTGTAGCCATGTTTACCAAAGATATTTCTTAGTTTTTCACTACTTAAATTAATGATATTGGCATTAGCGAGAATCTTAAAATTACTATCGATAATTTTTTTAGTAAGTTTACATTTTTCAGTATAAGAAAAGACATCATTATCTAAAATGGCATCAATAGAATTAAAATCTTCTATTATTTCAACTACATTAGAAAAATCTTCATTTGTTACCCTGTTAATGAGCATATCAATTAATGCTATACTGTCTTTACTATTTGGCATTTTCTCTAATCTACCTTTAATTTTTTTGGCTTCTATAACAAATTTATCTTCAGCTTTTCCCATAGAAATTCCCTTTCTTGTTAATGGGATTTACTCTACCACAAAATACAAAAAAAAGATAGCCCATATATCATGAGCTAATCATTATTTTTCTAATTCATATTTTATTATTGTGTCATTTATTCTTTCTTCTATAGTAAAGTAAAGACTTAGTTTCTCCCCTTCATCATCCATCTCTATGGTTTCTTGATGTCCAAGTATAAATGATAAATCAAACCCTTGATAGGTTTTAATACTTTCTTCTTCTAAATTACTATTATATTTTTTTAACTCAACGTTACAATCTTTATTAGTCATTACTAGGTAAAAGCTATCATCATTTATAATGTAGTCAATAACTTTGGGACTACACGTAAAGTTATCGGTTGGTAAAGAATAATCTATTTCTTTAACAAATGTACCATCTTGTTTTAAAATAAGAGTCTTTGATTCAGTTGCAACTATTAAGTTATCATTAAAAACATATATTTCATCGCTATAACACATTTTTTCTTTACATGTATCATAGTTTTCTAAAGGAATTTCATTTATTTTGTTACCTTCTTTATCAAAAATATCAATTATGGTTCCTGCTTCAGAATACTTAATACCATAGTAATTATCACCAATTATTCCATCAAGATAAATATTATCATCACTTATTTTAGTTAACAAAGCATTACTCTTTAAATCATATGTAATGACTACTGAATTACCAATCAAGATGTAATTATTATCATTTTTAAGCATTTTAAACATTTTTTCAATTGGTTTTCCAACTAACTTGGAAAGAGATATATAGGTATAGTCTGTAATATCATAATTCACTTTTATAATAAATGGGTCGCCTATATCATCTAAGGAATAACCTAGAATATAGTAATTGTTATCAGCAAGTACTACTTGGTAAAAAGCAGCATCATTAACATTTATATTTAATTCTAGTTTTTTTAATAATTCTAAGTTTTCATCATAAACTTTTAAATAATATTTACTATCTAATTTAGTAATTGTGAGTAGTTTCTTAGCAACATTTTCTTTTAGTAATAAGCTTTCGTTATCAATTACTGAGATAGCTTTAAAAGATATTTTTTCTTTAAATTTTGGCGTTAAGTTATAATGCCAATTAATATAATCACCTTTATTTTGGAGTTCTAATTTACCAGAGACATTAGAACAAGTATCTAGTGTGTAATCACTTGCAAATGTTGCATTAATATACACATTCTCTAGGGCTTTTGTTTGACATGTTACATTATTTACTGTGTCACTTATAATAACACTAGGCTCTTTATCTTTAGACATTACAGTTCTAACTACAAAGATACCAGTAAAGAAAATAGCTAAAAGTATGACACTACTAATGTAAACCCATTTTTTATTTCTTCGCATGTTTTCACCTCTTTTACCTTGCATACCATACGTCATTGTATGTTAAATCTGATTTGTTAGATAGTACTAAACGATATAGATCGATACTTCCACTGCCATCAGCACAGCCATGACTTGGGTAGTCACCATAAGCATAAAGATATAGGGAAGCCGTAGTGTATGCGGTATTTACGGGACGGTAATATAATTTTTTATCAATATAATCTTCACAACCACCATAGAAGTCACTTGTTACTTTGGTATTTGACCATTGACCAGCTCTAAGTGATATTTCTACTGAGTATTTCCTGCCATTTGCTATAACATAAGCATAATTACAGCCATATGTATTAAATGGTTGGCTCCAGCCTTCTACTCCACCACCATTACCTTTGTGTCTTTTACCGTGAGCGGAAATATAACCATTTTCATAAGTTATTGTGCCACCGTTTTTACCAGTAGCAGTTTTTCTTGTTGCCCATGAACCTAGATGATTTATATTATAATCGGGATTATATATTGTGTATGTGCCCTGGCCTGCACAAGATCTAGTATCAGTTCCTGTGTTACAAGTTTTGTTAGTGTTATTATCTTTATTTATCCAACCAACTTGTTGTGTTCCATTTCCACATAAGCTACTACATGCACTAACGTTTGTTGTATATTCTTTTTTAGTACTAGAGCATTCTTTATAGACAACATAATTATTAGAAACTTGAGTATAGTTTCCTGCTTCATCCATTACAACTAAATAAACTATTCTATTTTGGCCATCATAATTACCACCAACATTCCAATTAACAGTACTACTAAAATTTTGCCAAGAGCATCCTTGTAAATAGCCAGTATTGCTAATACACATCTTTAGGTTTGCTGAATTTGTTTTATCGTCTTTGGCAGTTATATTTAAGATTGTATTTACAGAGTTCCAATCAGATGTTGATGAGGTAACAGTAAATGATACTTCTGGGCCATTACCATCAATATTTTTGACTTCAAAAGCAGAATCTAGAACATTATTTAAATTATAAACGTAATCACGGGCACATACATAGTATTCGCCTAGTGGTAAGTATTCAACTACTTCACTTCCATTTACGGCTTTATAGTCATTATTATTCTGACATTCGTTTATATTATCTTTAGTAACAACTTTGTAATCTCTAATACCTGAACCATTTTCATCGCTAAGAGAAATTGTTACTGGTTTTCCTTTTTGAGATAATACGTTATTGTTTAGAGAAATATTGGTAACATTTGGTTTTTGTTTATCAATCATAACCCGTTTAGAACTTTGCTGTGAGAACGTAACACCATCTTTTTCGACTTCAATTAAAAAGTTTACTTGAACATTTTTGATATTTTCAGCAGATATTTCATAGTACTCACAGTTTTCTAAATTATTATCTTGGCATTCACAATTTTTTTCGTTTTCCCCACTCCAAGAAATACTTTTAATATTCTCCTCATAATCTTTGTATTTATCAGTAAATTCATATTTGACAAAGATAGGACTATCCTTAACCCAATCAGTGTCAGAAAATTTAGGGACTTCTTCTTTTTCAGTAGAACCTTCTTTGTTACGATATAAATGAAGACTTACCATTCCATATAAATTTAGTAATGTTTCTTTATCATAGCAAGTATCACTATGCATAACAGTTGCTTCATATTGTTCATCTTTATAAACGACATTTACAATATCACAACGCATGTCATGGTTATCAACTGGACTTAAGTATTGACCTAATTCATTATCGGCTTCTAAGACACCATTTTCGATAAGCGTTTTAACGTCAAAAGTCATCTCATTGGTTTCTTCTGCATAGACCTCGGCTTTACTAGCAATGTTTTTGACTTTGGTATCATAGGCACTTTGTTTAATTGAACTTGATACTTTTAAATATGTAGGAACGGCTATTCCTGCTAAAACTCCCATTATTGCTATTACTGCTAATAGTTCTACTAAAGTAAATCCTTTTTTCATTAAAACCACCTTACCCTTAATTTAATTTTAACATAAAGACATGAAAAAAAGAAGAATTTTTATTTTATTTTCTTCTTCTATTATAAAGTTAATCTATCTTTTAGGTTGAACTAAAATTTGTCCTTCTGATAAGTATATTATACCATTATTAAAAAGTAGTTCTTCAGGAGTCACTTTAAAGAGACTAGCAACTGTATCAAGGGTATCACCCTCTTTAGTAATATAATAGCTAAAACCACTTTTAGGGATAATTATTTGTTCATTTGGATATATATAGTCTTCCATAGATATACCATTTAAAGATGCAAGTAATTCAGGATTTATATTATATTTCCTTGCAATACTATATAACGAATCACCTTTATTAATAGTATATATTTCATAATAATTTTGTTTATTTTTAGGAATTAATAAATTACTTTTTCTTTCCTCATATAAATTCATAAAACCACTCCTACTTATAAAGTATGTAGAAATGGCTTATTGGTGACTTTACTACTCTGTTTTATTTACACATCTTGTTTTGGCATCCATCATAAACTGAGAAATTTGTGTTTCTAACTCCACTAAAGAATCTTTAGAAAGGTTAGATATAACGATATTTTCTTTCACTGTATCAATTACAATTTTCCCCCAGATTAAACCTTTATATACTTGCATGTCGTTATATAATTCTGGTGTTATGCTATTTAAAACATAGCCAAAGAAAACTCTTTTTTGCCCAATCATTAATCTTTTGTCAGTAATGGCAACAGCACAAGTTTCAAATAAGTCAAATGGTCCTTCATTTTTTTGGCCTGCAAAGGCATATTTTACTTCTTCACCAGGATTAACGTGTTTATCAATCACATTAGCATTGGGAAATAGGCGCCACGCAACGGTACCAGGATATTTATTTTTAAATCTTTTTACTAATTCATAGCAAGTCATTAAAACACCTCTTTCTAAAACAATTATAGCACAACTTTAATGGAAGCAAAAAATAATATTTATAATTATTATTTGAATATACTAAATAATTTACCGCCTTTTTCACTATTGTCATCATCTAATCTTGCAAATCCTAATTTAATAAGTAATTCATTTAAAACATGATTATTTTCTAATTTATCATCTAAATAAGGAACATTAAAGTAAACTTTACTACGTGATTCATATTCAAAGTCAGCAACATCAGTACTATTTAGTACACTTCTATTAAGAATAATTTTTTGACCCTTTAATTTTTCGAATGCTCTATGATCCTTACGAATTAATTTATTTAGTTTTATTAAACCAGGTTCAATAAGATATAAGACCTCATTGCAAGCTTCTACTGGTCCTTGATTATTTAAATCAACTAATATAACATCAGCATTATAGTTAGAGGCAATAAAATTTTGAAGTTCAAAATGATTAGTATGTTTTAAAGACTTGTCATTAAAGAACATGAAATCATTATCATCAACTTCGACAGCAACAACGCGATATTTCTTTTCAAGTTGCTTTTTTAAAAGATAAGTAAGGGTTGTGCTACCAGCATGTTCTGTAACGTTTTTAATACCAATAATTCTTAGTTCTCGTTGTTCATAAACAATGGTAGGTGTACCATTAAACATAGTTGTTTCTTCTTTTTTAGATGTGTCGCCACTATCATAACTCATCATATTGTTATTTAACTGATGGTACTGAGCCACATCTTTATAAGTATTAGGATTATCGATTAAAAATTTAATGGCATCAACATTACGAGTAAAATTATAAATACCCATAGATACTAATTGAGAAAGATATCTTGGACTATTAACAACTTCTGAATCATCTAATAAAAGAATTACTTTACTCATATCCATATTAACTGATAATTCTTGAATTTTAGTAATATCTTGATAGCCTTTAATAGCCGTGATATCAATAATCATTTTATTAAAGAAGAAATTGGAAAATTGCATAATAATATCTTCTGGTGTAAATTCTCCTTCAATACTTTTAATAAAATCAATGTCAAGTCCTGCTAGCAATGCAGCATACTTATTAGCAATTTTAACGTTCATATTGTCCTCCTTTATATAGTATTCTTGGGATTAGTTATGTCAATGGTTGTTCCATCAATATTAAAGGTAACTAAGTCTCCTAATATAGGTAAACTAAATTTAAAAAATATCTTTATTTTATATCTAGCACGATTAGGAGTAGATGCCCCTTTGGTACTAACTTCTTCCACACAGTAGTAGTATTTTTGCCCTTTTACAGCATTTGAAAGGATTGCATCCTCCCCTAGGCTAGTAGCGCCATAGCTTCCTTCATCACAACTGCCCTTAACAGTGTAGCCATTATATTGTAAGTAATTATTAATTAAATCAATTGACCCCGATTGGTTAGATGTTCCATAATTAAGACCTTCATACTTTTCTATAATAGTTACTAATTCGTTTTTTATTTTAAAAGCCTTAGTATAATTTATTGTGAGGGCTAGAAAAGCTACAAATATAAGCATAAATATAATTACTAGTTGCATAATCCAAGTAGTTCCGATTGCTTGTCTCACTTTTCAACACCTCCATATAATGTTTTAGTTGCTCCAACAACACGAAAGTTAAATAAATCATGGAATACTGGTAAATCTAGTTGATAGAAGACAACAACACGGTAATAAACCATATTAGTTAGTTCTTTATAGTCATCACTTATACCAGATTTATCACTAGCACTTACAGCTTCAATACAAAATACAGGGTTAGTATTAGTACTTTTACCATCACGATTAAAGCATTTATATTCATTACCAGGACTAACACCAACTGTCCGATATGAGTTATCTTTAATATAACTTACAATATCAACAATTGCGCCAGTATCTCCTTCTTCATATTCTTTATTTAAATCAATACCATTATACGATTCTATTGTTTCAATAATTTGATTTTTAACATTAAATGCCTTAGAACGGTTAATAGACAGGCACATAAAACCTGTAAATAAAAGAATAAAAACTATTACAATTTGAAATAACCAAGTACCACCTATGGCTTCTCTCATTCTATCACCCCTCTATTAGCCTTTCCAAACACATTTAAAAGTTTCTGACTTATTACCGCTTTTATCAACAGTATAGCAATCAACAGTTTTGCCATCACTACTTCTGTTTTCCTTAGGACATATAGCCTTTGCACACGCACTATTTTGATTCATGTTATTTTTAATAGTTGGCCAAATAGTAAAGTAAAAGAAGGCTACTAGCATAGCCACAATAATTACAACAATAACCGTAGTATTTAATTCACCAGTCGCCTCTTTCATATAACCTCCTATTTATTATTTGCCACCTGTATTATCAGGACATGTTACTTCTTGCTCTGTTTGATTTTCGTCCATATAAGTACATTTACATTTCTTACCATCACAACTACAATTATAAGCAGAAGAACACTTAGTACTATTTAGAATATTAGTTTTAATACTAGGCCAAATAAAGGCATAAAAGAATGCAGCTACGGCAGCAATTGCTACAACAGTAACAACAGTCATATTTAATTCTCCAGTCGCTTCTTTCATTTATTAATTCCTCCTATCTAATAGTATTATAACTTTTTTTTTATTAAATATCAATTTCTTGTTAACAAAAAAAGAAGAATTTAACAATTTTTTAAAATTCTACCATAATCAGTTATTAAAATTTGTTTATCCATTTTTTCTTTAATAACCCCATTTATTTGTAAATCAAATATTTCCATTAAGTATTCTTCTTTACCTACAGGACACAACCTATATAGTGTATAGTAGTCATTTTCAGTTAATGATGGATAGATACTAGTTAAAAACTCACTAAATAAGCAAGGCAAATGAAATAACAAAAAGAAAATTGTTTCTTTTGATAATTTTTTATTATTATATAAGTTTAATAGTTGCTCAGTTATTTTGGATGGCTCTACTTTAATATTTAAAGATGTGCTTTTTAGAGCAATTAAGGTGTCTAACTCACTTAAAATAATCGCTATAATTTCCTTATCTATTGGAAGTTTAATTGTTTCTTCTTTTAGTTTTATTAAATAATCAGTTTCATATTCTGTTGTTAAAAGAGATACTATTTCTTTTTCATATTGATTTTGCATGACCAATATTAATCCTCCTTCATGGAATTTATATTATAACACAAGAAAAGAAAAAAAGAGAAAAATTTCTCTTAAGTTAAATTCATGGTGTATCTACTACCACACACGGTTACTAAAATAGAAATACTTTTTAAATCACTAATGGTACTTGGTACTTCAAATACCCAATAACCATCTAATTCTTTGGGCGTTATATCATTCATACTGATAATGTTATCTTTTACTTTTAGACTTAGAAAATCACTTGTAAATGATGAATCACCTTTACGGGAAGTACTATACGTTGTATAAGTATCAAGAGAAAAATTTCTTTCAATAACAAGTAGTTTTTTATTAGATGAAGAGATAACTTTGTTTTTTAAATCTTGACAGTCATTTTTAGTACATGATTTATAATTATATTCATAGGAATTGGTTAATAAAGCATTCTTTATTTCTATTTGGGTCATACCGAGTGGTGTACTAGACAATTCTAATATTTTACCTTTAGGGATAGTTTTTACATCTTTATTAGTAAATATTTTATCATATTTTAAATTAACGGTTTTATAAATAGGTGTTACACTACCAATTTCATAAGTTAAAGAATCTAGTATTTTTAAACTAATTTTTTGATTTAAAAAAGACTTGTCTATTTCATATGGTATAACAAAAGTATTCGTGGAATTTGGCATAATAACTGTGTCTCTTGTATAGGCACTACCAAGGGTTGGGAAGTAGCTTGATCTATCTAGTGTTGGACTAAGCATTCTTTTTGATACTTCTAATTTAAAGTTGTCATAATCTAAAGAAAGCTTTTTGGAAGTATTGTTAACTACTTTGAAAGATGTAGCTAAGTAATATTTGCCATCAATATTTTTGCCACCAGAATCTAAATTAGTAAGAATAGAATCTTCGACAGTTACTATTAAACCATTATGACTTATTTTTTGCTTTTCACGATAGGTTTTATGATATACCCCAAAATTTAAGTATACTAAAACACCCAATATAATGACACAGATAGAACTTAAAATAGTAAATGTCACTTTGTTTTCTAAAACATAATATTTAAATTCTCTAATAAAACGTCTAATTTTTCTTTTATATTTATAAGAATCTTTACCAAATGTAAGTTCAAATTCCTCACTGTCAACATCTGTTATTTCAAGTTCTTTCGCATCCGTACCAAAATCAAACTTTTTAATATCAAAACCAATACCTCTAAGTAAAGTATAAATAGTAAAGAAGAATTCTGGTACGTAAAACACGTAGGCTAAGTCTCGATATAACCTAATTGTCTGAGCACTTAGTGAAGTTGTTTCAATACTAGATAAGATACCATGAGCAATGGTTATAATTATTAGTAAAAATAAGTAGTAAGCAATTAAAAAGATATAATACTTAGTATCTTTTTCTTTCTGTTTCATTAAAAAATAGATAGAAAATGCGAGCACTAGAATTACTATGATAGCAAAATACATAAATAGATTTATATATGACCCAGCAATATTGACTTCACTTGTATAGTAATTAGCACTTACATATGTTCTTAAAAATGAAGTTATCATACCCGTTCTTATAATTAAGTAAACAAGGGGTATACATAATAATAAGTGAATTATTTTAAAATGCTTTATTAAAAAAGCATATGGTTTTTTTAGTATCATATCATTCACCCTTTTCTTACACAAAAATTATATCATAGTTCGAAATGAAAAAAAACTTTAAACATTTAATTTTAAAGTTTCATTCATAAATAATCTTCTTTCTAACTTCGGGTTTCTACCAATATAATCTCTATTTCTAAAATAGTAATCTACCTTGTCATAATCAAAATCATCACTTATAACATACTTATTTAATTGTGTAGCAAACATTAAAGATGATTCTAAATCTTTTTCGTCTAAGGAACTATTAAAGTAGCGAAGTTCATAGGTTTCTCTATCGATCCTAAAAGCATTTTTTTTACTACCAAAAACATTACTATAAGGAAAATTACATAGAAAATTAATTATATCATTAAAATCTAAGGGACGAGCATTATCCCAAAAATTTCTTCTTATATTGCCACCGTAGCTTGCAAGAACATATATCTCACTTTCAAAGGCGTATAAAAATTTGAGTAATTTTTCATAATTTTGCCTTGTTTCATATTGTACTTTAGAATCCAAAACATCTTTACCAATGTGAACATGAAAACCTGTCATGAAAGAATTTTCTGGTATATTGGCTCCATTTTCCTTTAATAATATTAGTTTTTCTTTGAGTTCTTTAAGGCATAGTTGTAGGTCAGTATATATAGGGGAAATAAGTTCTCCACCTACTAACTTTTCATTAGTAATTCTTTCTTCTTTCATTAGATTAAAATCTTGATAATTAATTTTAGATGTTTTTGCTTTTACATTTACTCTTAGTAATTCTGATAATTCGTATAGTGATGCACCACAAAACTCAAGTTCATAGCCAAAAGTCATAATACCACCCCTTTTTCTAAATGCTTATTCTACATCAAAAAAGACAAAAAGAAAAGAGGTATTTCTCCTCTTACATATTCATCATCATTAAAACTGCAAAGACTAGTAAAATCATAACACCTAATCCGGTTGTAATTAGCATCTTCATTGTTTTACTTTCCATCTTTTCAAGACGTTGTTTGTATTTTAATTCACGAGCTTTTTGTTGTAAATTAGAAATGGTCTTAGAAAATGTTAGTAATTGTTCTTGTTTATGTTCTTGACGACCAAGTGATAAACGATATAAAAGACGCATCATTCGCATGGAATCTCTTACTGGATAGGTTCTTGCAAATTGCATATAAGGATTAATTGAATCATCACCTTCATTAATTTGGGTTATTAATTCTTGTAAACCTTCTTTAAATATAGGTGGAGCATCTTCAATACTTTTACCAAGGGCTACTGGAACCGTGTAGTGTTGAATCAAAATCTCTAAACTTTTTAAGTAATGTGGTAACATAGAATCTATTTCACTTAAATGTCTTTTATAGTATTTTTTAATATTAGAATAATCTAGTTTAAATACTAAGAAACCTGCTAAAATACTAAATAAAATAGTAATGTATGTTAGATTAGAGATAAAGAAACATAACATAACGACAATGGTAATTAACCCATTTTTAATTCTTCTATTAAATAGAAAATCTGGATTTACAGTATCACCATAACGTGCTTTAACGTAAAAGTCCCAGTCACTTTCTTTTAGTTTTCTAAAGTAGACCTCGTTATCCGATACGAATCTATTAGCGCTAATCTTACCTGTATAGTTAAGAGCAAATAACAAGATTGCTGCTAGTGCAAAAACTTCCCAATACATTATTCCACCCCCACATCTTCGTAGTAGAATTTTTCACCACTTACTAAGAAGAAACAATTAATAATAATAATGGCGTGTAAAATTAGTTGAACAAAAATATTATCAAGTAACTCAATATAAGAGTCCGTTCCTAATAAAAACTGCATGGCCATAACAAGTAGGAATAAGGCAAGTCCAAATGTAACAAATCTTCGGTGAAATTCTTTCCTATCAATTTGGTCTCTATAAACACCTTCTACTAAAGCATCGATATCTAAAGACATGTTTTCTAGAGCTTGCCCCGAGTCTTTCGCACCTTCCTTAGTAATTTGTAAGAATAATTGATTCATATTTTTTACCATATAAAATGGATATTTATGATTAAAAAATTCTACTGATTCATCAATTGTACCATTTTGATAAGACATATCAATCATTGTTTTAACATCACTTAAAACAGGATCTTCTAAGATACCAGAGTCTCTAACGCCTTCTAGAGATTTAACAAAACTTTGAGTTGTATTAAATTCCATAATGACATTAGTTGTGTATATTTGAATTTGTTCAAAAATAAATTCACTATAAACTTTTTGACATCTTAAGTATGCTAGATAGGGAATAAAGGCTACGGCTATTAAAGCATAAATAGATGCGATGATAATATTATAAAAATATAAATAAGTAATACCAAAAGCCACAACAGCAAAAATAACAACTTGAGTAATATATTGCCTTGCTGTGTATTCTTGACCAAGTTCTTTTGTTTTTTTCCTTACTTCTTTAAATGAGTATGGAGCATATTTATCATACGCTGTTGTTACTTGCGTAACAAAAAATTTATATACATTTTCACCATTATTAAAACGGTAACTTAGGGCAAATATAGCAATAGCAATAAGTAATAAAAGTTCTATCATAAGCCACCTCTAAAGTGTTTCTATGGAACCTACTGGAGCCTTAGTATCAACAGCCCCTTCGTCCAATTTAAAGATGTCATCATCTAAAACAATACCACTTATACCTAAATAATCTCTTAAATACTTAGTTGGATTATTCATTGTAATATCGCCGGTTAATGTTTTTTTGTAAATTGTATTTACTTGTGGTTTATTATGTTCGTCTACGTAAAATTCACATACTTCTAAAATTTCACGTTGAAATCTACCTAGTTCTTTACTCATATAGCCTTTAACGTAAATACCAATTTGTACATAACGATGAATGGTCGTAACAAATTGTTCAACATCAATATTACTTTCAATAAGCGAGAACATACGCATTGGTATTAAACTTGCTTTATCAGAGTGGATTGTTGATAAGATATGGTGTCCAGAAGAAATTGAGTTACGAACGGCCATAACAGCTTCCGCAGAACGAACCTCTGAAAGTAATATCCAAATTGGGTTTTGGCGCATACAAGCCACTAAAACATCACTATAACTAGCAATATTATTTGTTTTTAAGGCAACAATATCACGGTGTGGAAATATTCTATCTAAGTGTAGTTCTAGTGTATCTTCAATAGTAATGATTTTTTCATTTTCTTTAATATGACTAGCTAGGTATTTAACAAGCTCTGTTTTTCCGGAACCAGTCTCACCACTTACAATAATATTTGCATGTCCTTCAACACATTTCATTAAAAATTCATGAATAGACTTAGTTACATATTTTTCATTTAATAGTTTTTCTTTATTTAATCTAATTTTGGCTGGTGTCTTTCTTATAACACACGCTATTCCATTTGTAGCAATAGAATCATGTATGAAGTTAAGACGTAATTCAGCACTTTCAGCATCGAGCATTGGATGGGCCATATTAAAGGTTTTACCCATAACATTAGCACATTGAAATGCCAACTTTTCCATTAAAGCATTATTTATTTCTGGGCGATCAACTTGATACACACCTTTATCTAATGTCTTTAACCAAACCTGTCCTCCATTAGTATAGGAGATATCAGTTACATTATCTTCTCTTAAAAACTCTTCTAGAGGTCCAAAATCTAATTGAGAAAATACAGCATCATTCATTATATCACCCCTTATTCTTATTCTGTAATATCAGTTTCATCAGTAGCGTCAGTATTATCACTACTATTGCTACTATCTTCTGGAATAGTTACTGATTTAGATAAAATATATTCTTTTACATAATCACTAACGACTTGTGTTTCCCCAGGTTTAGCAGTGTAATTTGCATTTCTTGGTACTGGTTCTAGTTTACCTACTTTACCTGCTTTAATTAAAAGTGCATACAATTCATCTGGAACAGCAAATAATAACTCAGCAGGCTCACCCTTACTATTTTGATTATCTAGTGAAACACCAGAAGAATCTCTTACATCTAATACTTTGATACTTTTAACTAAGTTTGTATAGATGATCTTTTTGCTATCATCAGTACCATTAAACCATAAATCAATGTAATTGTCTTTATGTATGGCATTACCATAAGTAGTATAAGTATCAACTGATAAAGAAAACGCTGTATATCCATCTTCAATATCACTTAAAACATAGTCTGGTGATAATTTTGGCTCAGTAATATCTCCAGTATAGAACAAACTATTTTGACGAATGGTATTACCATAAACAACTTCTTTACCAATTAAAGCACTAGAATTTTTAATTAAGTTAGTACTTTTATTTACAACATCACTATTAACCTCTATATAACCAATATCTTCAGCTGTAATAACGTGTCTTTGACTAAGTTCTACTTTAGCATATGGAACTCTAGTTGGATTAATTTTGGATTTAACTCGGTAATTATAGCCAACATATAAAACAACAATACCAGCAATAACACATAGAATAGTGACGGTATTTTTGTTACCAATAAACCGTTTTAATTTTGTTAAGGTACTATTCATTTGTATCACCACTTTCTAACGTATCATCTGTATTATCTGCCCCATTATTTGTAGTAGTATTTTCATCTGGAATAATAGCTGATTGAGCTATAATAAAGTTTTCTAAGTAAGAACTTGAAACTTCAGTTTTACCAGGATTTGATGAATAACTTTTATTTCTAGGTACTGGCACTAAATTACCAACGAGTTTAGCTTTTTCAAGTAATGATTTTAAAGAATCTGGCACCCCAAATAATAGTTGAGCAGGTGTCCTACTTTCACTTCCTGTTTCAAAAACAGAATTACCATCATCATCAGTAACATCTAATACTTTTATACTTTGAATGAATTTACCATATAAAAACCTACCATTACTATCTTTGCCTTCAAACCATAAATCAATATAATTACCAGGATAAATAGCATTACCAAAAGTACTATGTAAATTAACATCTAAGTATACTAGTGTATAACCATCTTCAATGTTAGATAAAAGTGATGATGTACCTTTGTTATCTGATGGTTCTTCAACATCGCCCTTAAAAAAGAAACTATTTTGCTCTATTGTATCACCATATGTAACTTCTTTATCGATTAATTGATTAGCACTTTTTATAATATTACCCATC
The DNA here is from genome assembly GCA_900549625.1 of uncultured Mycoplasmatota bacterium. Taxonomy (GTDB): domain Bacteria; phylum Bacillota_I; class Bacilli_A; order RF39; family UBA660; genus Ventrenecus. The sequence continues at coordinate 121,041 of URPE01000001.1, read as the reverse complement.
TTACTAAGCACAGTTCCCGCAACTTCCATATAACCTATATCATCTTTAGTTATTCTATGTCTTGATGAAAGTGTACTTTTAGCATATGGTATACGAACTGGTTCAGTAGCTGATTTTACACGCCAATTATAACCAATATAAAGAACAAGAATACCTGCCAAAACACATAGTATTGTGACAGTATTCTTGTTACTTAAAAATCTTTTTATCTTTGTGAGAATATTCCCCATATTTCTTCCTCCTTATTCTTTTACTATACCATTTAATTCAAGGATAGCATCTACTTTATTAGTTATATCAAAAGTAGTAGCATCTCCAGCTACTGTATAAGTAGCACTTTTAGTTGTTACTTTTACACTCACTTTTGGAGGAGCTTCGTATATGCCATAAAAATCAATTTGATATGTATTTAATTCTACATTATCGGCAAATCTTCTTAAGAAAGATTCTACAAATTTTTCAGAGTTGATTTTTAACTCTCCAGTTGTTCTATAGTAAGCATAGTCAACGGCATCAACCATAGATGCTTCAGTAACTTCTTTTACTAAATAATAATCTTGAGTATTTGTAGTTGTTACATTAGATACTAACATCATAATTACAATTACAAATATTCCTAATAAGATTATCCAATAACCCCAATATGATTCTCTCATTATTCTGCCCCCTTAATACGCCATGAAGGACCAACATATTTACAATTACCATTGCCATACCCAGAAGTACAACCACTGAAGTTTTCAAAAGCATCAGTATCTTCTGTAACTCTTACACGGTTATCGCGGCTAGTTAAGCCTGTACTATTATTGTTTGCTAAGTCTAGGAATGTACTTTTACAACGATATGGAATTTCATAACTTTTACCATCGTTTGCATTAGAGCTTAATTGTTCACAATATAAGGAATTACTATTGTCAACATACTTTTGATACTCACTTGGTATAGAGGCATTAGTAAATGATTCTGCTTTTTTATTATATTCACGGATTTTTTGTAAATTAGAAGGAGTAAGTGTATATGAATATTGTGCTTTTTTATAAACAGTATCACCATCTTCTTCAATTGCTTTAGTAGTCGCTACTGCTTTAGCATTTTCGCCTGTATCAGCATTCCAGTTATAGCCTAGGCTACGGCTAGTTGGATTTAAATTATTAGTAGAAATTGTTCTATAAGTAAAGTTTGCTGTACTACCATCAAATGCACAATTTTTACAAGTCATACGACAATTATCACCATCGCACTCTTTCTCAGTAAATTCACAGTTTTTATCATCTGTACATGTAAATTTACAATTATCACAGTTATTTAGATAATGACATACATAACCAACATTTTGATTTACTGATTTAGTAGAACTATCAGCAGCACATCTTATATCATCTGTTAAATTATCATATTCAGTTATAACACTAGTAGTTGCACCCATTAATCTTCCTAATGTACTAGTTTTATTATCTTGACCAATATCGCTATATTTAATAGTGAATGGGAAAACACCAGTCTTAGTAATCATTGAAATAGGTAGAGCATTTTCTGGCATTTTACTATATAAGCAATCATTACCATTACATGCTTTATTTTTTAATTTAATTGTTCCATAAGGAGAATATGTTACAAATTCATTTTTTGGTTCATATGTCGCACTAGCATTTTTACTCTTTTGTACCCATTTTGCTGTACTAACATTAATGTCAACTTTTGTACAACCTTTATCATTGCATATCGTTGTACTCTGTAATGCTGTTTGTGGTGTACTTGAGGTACCAGATTGACAAGCATAATTTTCGTTAACTTCTCCAGAACAATATGTTGTGGTTGCGTTTGCGTCAATGTTTGAACTTGTTTGTTCAAATTCACCAGATATATCTTTTTTATAGTTTTCATTATAATCAAATGTCACTTTTGGATTAAACACCATCTTATTTGACCAAGTTGTATCATTATTAGAAGTTGCATTTTGAGTAGTTAGCCCACTAGTTAAACTATCAAGCGTACTATTATCAACTGTTCCAGAACAGCTGTTATATTGTTGAATAATTTTATTTAATTCTGCAAGTCTGTTTTTAAATTCATTGTAGGCATCATTTTTATTTTTTTCATGTTCTGCTTGTCTAGAAGCCTCAACATTTAATGTGCAGCTGCATTCGCCGTTACTTGCACTGCCTTTATACGATTCTTTAAATTCTTCACTTTTTTGCGTACCATCATAATTATATTCAATCCATGTCCATTCTTTATAGTAACTTGTGCTTGGCCCTTCACTGCCACCAGAGCAAGAATGCTCACCTTCACCAGTTACTGGATCATATGTTGAATCACGACCACTATAAGAACATGATAATTGTTCAGATTTTTCTTCTGTTTCAGCAGCAGCTTTCCATTTTAAATATTTATTATATGTGTCAACAACTTCACGAGATTTCTGAGTTAAATCACTATTGAATTTTGCTGTATTAATACCTTGTGTTTCTATTTCGCCTTTAGCATTTCTAACTGCATTACCAACATAACAATCTCTTGTGGCATCTACAGTTGTACTTAATGTGAAGTATCCACCACTTCTTGTTATTTTAGCTGTTGGTAAAGTAAATGTATATTTTTCTTTACAGTAAACTTTACAATAAGGGTTGCCACTTAATTCAGTCGTTGCTTCATAAGAAGTATTAGTTAAATCGTTATGACCTATAACACAAGATTTTACTTGATTTGCATTGTTAACTGCACCATTAGAACATGTTCTATTTGATTCTTCGTTAATATCACTAATTATACCTTTTTCTGTACTTTCTTCATCAAAATTATTACAATTTGATGGCATTGTTACAGTTGGCATACAATTTATATTTTCACAATCTGCACGATACTCTGGTTCACTACATTCATGACCATCTTTACAATAGTATTTGTTATTATTAACGTCTTTTGAACATTTTGGACCATTATTTTTAGGTGGAGTTGCGGTAATATAAATTTTACTACCACCGTTTAAAATAGATGTTCCATCAGATACTATAAGCATATTTTGTCTTGCCGTACCAGCATTTACGATAATCATATTTGCACTAGCAGACATTGTACTTTTGATAGAACTTTGAACGTATACACCTGCACTACTAACAGTGTATCCACTCTTTGTAGAAATATTAATTGTAATAGTGGCACTATTGCCATCAGTTTGAATAGGCTCCTTAGTACATTTTAAGCCTTCGCTATCACAACCAACTTCAAATTCAGTCCAGTTAATTTGTGATGCTCTTTCACCTTTAGCAGTTAACTTAACAGTTATTTTAGTTGATGAGGTAGATACTTCTTCGCTTATGGTTGTCACATCATATTGATCAGTCCATAATAAGTTGTTTTTTACAGCATCATCATAAGAAGTAGTGTCAGCAAGATTTACAGCCTCATTATAAATATCTTTAGCATCCTTGGCCAAAGCATAACTAGACCCATTCCAATATTGATTGTAGAAACGGTCGGCATCAAAGATATTAACTAAAGTTTGATAGCCTACTGTACCGCTTTTTTTATCACATGTGTTATAAATATTTATGTTAGCATTATATTTCATTTTACCATAGTGTTTACCAATCCATCTGAAAATTATTTCACCAAATTGACGATCTTCAACCGAATTAGTATTTCTGCCACTTGCAACAAGTAATTGATAAGCTTTTGTCATAGCTAAATCATATTTTTGTGTTGTGGCGTCATTTTTTTTGTTTGATGGGTCAATTCTACTTACACATGATGCAGAACCAACACCACTTGTTTTAGCCGGATCCAAGCAATATGCTTTTACATTCAAGCCACTTACATTATAAGTGTGTAGAGCATAATTTGTACCATTTAAGGCAATATTTTGGCAGCTATCAGCCACAATATCATACTTCATGTTACATGCTAAATCTGCTTTAGCAACGCCAGGCAATAAAAGAGCACCGGCAATTAAAGATAAAAACATTAAATTTCTTTTTTTCATAATACTTTACTCCTCCGTTTTTTTATCACAATTACGGTAGTAGCAACCCCTGCTATTAATATAATAACACCAACTCCAGTGTATATAACCCATTTATTCTCTTTTAAATATTCTTTTGCTTTTTCAAACCAACTCTTAGTCTCACTATTTGAAGTATTGGAACTATCAGTACCATTTTGTTTTGATGCAGCTTTACTTATGACATCACCTTCAGACATATTTAAATCATAATCAACAAATTCTTGACAATAATAATCATCATTACCTATACATGCTGTTAAATAATGAAAATCGTTACGTTTTGGTGTCAATAAATTAAGTGTCCTTAATTCTTTACCAGAACAACTTGGATTAGTAGTTGTAACCTTTATTTCATAATTAACAACTTTTTCCAAATCTAAACGATCAAATGCGTATGTTCCATTATCAGTTTCATCATATGTGATAGTTTCTGTACTACCATCATCACCTGTAATTAAAACATTCATGTCTTTTGTAATGTTATAAATACTTACGGTTATTTTTTTCCAGTTGGCATAGTCACTTTCAAAATCAACATCCTCTGGATTAATTCCTGATACTTCTTCACCAGTCGTTGCATCAATAACAATGTCTTTTGCTTCATAATTTGCTTTGACATTTGATGCTTCTTTGGCCATATTTACTTCTGTTTCATAATCACATTCAGCATTTGCTCCACCAATAAATAGAAAAGAACATAATATAGCCAATATTATTTTTTTGCTTTTATGCACATAAATCACCTCTAATCAATCTCATAGCATGATTTTAGCATATTTTGATAGGTATTTCAATTAGGTTGAAACCACTTTTTTTAAATTTATTAATTTTCTTTAATAGAGTTCATTCTTACTACTAAATCACTAATTTTTTCTTTAGCAATAAAATGAGGAATAAACATATAAATAGATATTAATGTAACTAAAATAGAAAGTGCTATTAAGGTACTAAAGTTTTTTATTTCTAATTTTTTCATAATCTTTCGCCTACTTTGAAATAAGTATATTGAAAATACTTAAAAAATGCAATACTTTCCAAGAAAGAAAATTTATGATATTATTTTAATAGAAGGTAGGTTATATATGAAAAAAATAAATTTTTTAGAGTTAGGTAAAGCATTATTGATTTTAATGAGCTATATGTTATTCATTCCCGATTTAGTAGTATTTATTTTTAGGTTTTTAAACCTTGATTTAAGTAATAGACTAATATATGTACTTGCATATGTATTTATTTATTTGTTAACATTCATATTAATTGGTATATTCTATGGTAAGTCATTAAAAGAAGAATTTAAGTTATATAAAAATAATTTTAAGAAAGATTTTAAGATTGGTTTGAAAAACTGGGGTATAGCACTTTTATTTATGGTAATTACAAACTCACTTGTTTTATCACTAGTTGGTGATATGGCTACTAATGAAAGTGTTAATCGTTCAATGATTAGTGAAATGCCTTTGTTTTCTGTAATATCAATGGCATTAATTGGTCCTTTTATAGAAGAAATGCTATTTAGAAAGAATTTTCGTAAATCTTTTAAAAGCAAACACCTATTTATGATATTTACTGCTCTTTTATTTGGTGGGGCACATATGCTTAGTGCTTTTACCATTGGTGATATTACAAGTAATTATTTTCAGATTTTATATATTATCCCTTATAGTGGCATAGGTTATTTCTTTGCTAAAAGTTATATAGAAACTGACACGATATTTACAAGTGTTACAACTCATGTTTTACATAATTCTTTATCTGTTTGTCTTGTGTTATTATCTAGTTTTATAGGAGCATAATATATGGAAGAAGAAATTTTAGAAGAAACTAGTTTAACGAGAAAAAAAATGCGTTTTATTCCTAAATTACTTTTAACTATTCTCTTTATTATAATTATCTTTTTATGTTATATTCACTTTTTAGAACCAAAACTTATAGTTACAGAAGAAGTTGCCATTATTGATAAGGCAATTCCTGAAAGTTTTAATGGCTTTAAAATAGCTCAGATATCAGATATTCATTTTGGAAGAACAACTAATGAAAAAGAGTTAGAAAAAACTGTAAGAAAGATAAATGAAATGAAACCAGATATAGTTATATTTACGGGGGATTTGTTTGACGACTATATTAATTTATCGGAAGATAATATAAAATTTTTAAAAAGTACTTTAAGTAATATAAATACTAACTTAAATAAATACGCTATTATGGGGGACAGTGATATTGCAAAAGAAGATATATTTAAAAGTATAATGACTGAGGCTAATTTTACAGTTTTAGAAAATACTAATATACCAATATATTATAATGGTAATACCCCTATTTATTTAAGTGGGATACCATCTATTAAAAAAAATACACCAGACTTTAGTACTGCTTTAAAAAAAGATAAGCAAGAGTCTTACCAAATACTTATGGCACATGAACCAACTATTTTTGATAACAAAGAAAATACTGCTAATCTAAGTATTACAGGTCATAGTCTAGGTGGCTTAATAAGAATACCATTTGTAGGGGGAATATTTAAAGGTGAAAACGTTAATAATTATGAAAGTGGTTTATATGAAAATAATAATAAAAAGCTTTATGTTTCAGGTGGTATTGGTACTGAAAACATAAGTGCTAGATTTTCAAATTTTCCATCTGTTACTTTATTTCGATTATATAATAATTAAAAAGGTCCTAAATTTTAGGACACTTTTTTTATCGTTTTCTTTTTTCTTCTTCTACAATTGTTATATCACTTAATTTATAAAAACCATCTAATGTACCGACACTTATAACTACACCGCCAGCATTTAATGCTTTTTGTAATTGTTCTTTATTATAAGTAGAAACTACTTTATTATTTTTTAAAAGTAAATTATAACTTATTACATATCTTGGTTCATCATATGAGTATAATAAATAGTCAGGTTCTTGGCCAGTAATGTCTACAGTTGATGCTGTATACCTTATTTTGGGATTCGTTTCATTAATAATAATTGGAGCATAAAATGCGTAATCTTCAGCCGAACGATAATCATCATAAATTAAGGCTGGAACTTCTATATCTTTTTGTTCCCTACTTTTTCTTACAAATGGTTTAGAAGGTATTTGTGAGTTTATTAAAATGCGTTCGCGATTATAATCTTTGCTAAGAGGAATCACGGGCTCTCCTTTTACAAGTGGCGTATATTTTATTGTTTTAGGGGCTTCTTCAGGTTTAGCAAAGGCAATTGGTTCTTTTTTTTCTTCTGTTTCTTTTAACATATCGCCTATATTTATTAGTCCATCATCATCTTGTTTATTAGGGCTTTTTGACCCACCTTTTACTGTGGTTATATCTGGAACATAGAAACTTAAATCTAATTCTTTATTATCTTTTAATTCATAAAAATCTTTTTCTTCATCAAAGGTTTTTCTATATAAAATATTTATTGATTTCTTCCATTCTTCTATTTGTTTTTCATCAATATTTAAATTAAATTCACTCGCTCTTTTCATATAAAGGTTATATCTTGCAACTACTCTTACTAAATTGATTAAATATTCTTTAGGTTTTTTATCTAGGCTATAAAGAGTATGACCTTTCTTTCGTAAATCTTTTTGGATTCTAAGGCAATCTTCAATATATGTTTTAGAGTGTTTTTGCCACATATATAACATGCTACTAAACTTTCTTTTTAAGTCTTCGTTATTAGTGTTATTTATAAATGCTATTATTTCTTGTTCTTTTTTGGTTATTTCATCTAAAGAAAGAAGAGAAGCATCAATATTATTAGTATAAGAACATTCTTCTAGGAAACGTTCGGTTTGTTCATCAAGTTTTGATTTATTATTATCATTTGGTAAGTATGATTTTAATTCTAAAGAGTCAGTATTTTCTAATTTGTAAAAATCACTATCTTCACTGAATGTTTGTTTATATAATTCATTTATTGCTTTTTTCTTTGTTAAAACATCTTCTTCTTTCACAAGTGTTTGTTGTTCTTTTTGTTTTTTGGTATATAAATTATAAGAGGCCACGGTTCTAATTAAGTTTAAAATGTTTTTATTTACCTCTAAATCACTAGTTATAGACAACCCTTCATTATTACTAGAGTTTTCTTTTATTTTTTCTTCTATTCTTTTTATATCATTTAGATATACTTTGGAATGATTTTGCCAATTTTCTAATTCACTTTTTAAGTTTTCATTATTAGTTTTGTTAATAACCTCAATTATTTTATTTTCAATATTTGTTATTTCATCTAATGATCTTAATGTAACAATTATGTCATTTGTAGAGGCACATTCTTCTAAAAATTGTTCTGTAATAGTTTCTAATTTATTTTTCATAAAATCAATCCTTTACCATATGAAAAGTATAACATAATATTTATTGGTTGAAAAGTATTATTAATTTTATAAAATAGTAAAAAAGAGCTCTTACGAACTCTTATTTAGTAAATAGGCCTTTTAATAATTCCCAGAAAGTTTTTTTAGTACTTGTAGAAGTAACAACGTTACTTTCAGTATTTGCTTTTACCCCATCAACATTTAATATAAATTTAGTAGTTGACTCTGTGTCACCCTTTTTACCAGCAAATATTTGATAGTTATCACTTAAATCTTTTAAGGCTTCTACTTTATTAGTGTAGTTTTTAGCATTGTTAGCCATACTACTAATGGCACTTATACCACTTTTATTAAACTCTTTAATTCCTTCATCTAAAGAGTTCATACCTTTTTCAAGAGTTTTGGCACCACTTGCTAACTCTTTTGTTTTAGAAGAAAGAGTATTTACACCACTTTCAAGTAATGTAAGACCACTAGAAAGTTCTTTTGTACCACTTTTAACTTCTTTTAAATATGTTGTTAAAGTATTTAGAGTTGTACTTAATGTTTTACTTGTACTATCCATTGTTTTTAAAGTTTCAGTTAATGCTTCATTATTTTTTTCTAAAAGAGTTATCATAAGCGCATTACTTGCATACATATTTTCATATTGGAATTTAAGATTATAGAAAGTTTTGTTTTTTGATTCGATTAAAGAATCATATGTAACATCTTTTAATCTATATGTGTTGTAAGCTGTTTCTAACTTTGTATTTCCTTCTTTTAAAGTATTAATTGTTTCAGTATTTTTAGCCATTAAAGTTTTTAGAGAGGTTATGCTTTCTTTGTTACTGCTACTAGTCAATGTTGCACTTGCTGACTCTAAGTTTTTAAGGATTTCTTCTACACCTTCATCAATTTTAAGTGAACCATTTTTTATAGCTGTTATTTTAGACGCAACTGTATTTAAGTTTTGACTAATTAAGCTTGCACCTTCGCTTATACTTGCTGTGCCACTTTTTAATTTTGTAGACCCACTTTCAATAGCGTTCATACTAGTTTGTAATTTATCCACATTTTTATATAAATCATCTAATGAATCAAAAATACTTAATTCATCTGTATCTAGTATTTTAGGAGTAGCAAGAGAAATAATACTTGATAAAGAGAAACGATTAGTATCATAAGAAATAGTTATGGTGTCCATTTCTTTTAACCAATCTAAACCAAGACTTTCATATAAACCAGGAGCAGAGATACCAACTAACATATAATTAGAACCAGTATCCACTATTTTACCATTAGTAATGGTAACATTTTCATTTCCTTCACCAGGAATAATAGTAGTTGTCGTTACAATAAATGGTGTATACAAATTATTAACAGTTCTGTTTACATTTACTTTGTGTAAATCAGAGTTTGTGTATTTTATTTTAATAGTAACATGCCCACTTTGGCCAATTAAGTCGGTTAGAGAAATATCTTTACCATCTAGAGTATAAGTAATAGATTCAGTGATTGGTAATTCTTTGTTAGTTAAGCCTTGATAGAAAACGTCTTTTTTAGCACTTTCAAATGTTACTAAATCACCATTTTTAATGAAAGGCCTATCACTAGTCATATTAAAGATATCAGTAAGACTAGTTTGGTCTTCAATATTATCTAATTTTTCAGTGTTTTTTAAATGTTCAGTTACAAATGTACTTTTAACAGACCCATCTGTACTAAGACGAGTATAAACAGTTTCTTCTTTAGTTAAAGCAAATGTATTTAATGGTAATAAGAACATACCAACAAATAAAGCTGTAACTAATTTTTTATTTTTTTGCATATTATTCATTCCCTTCTCTTTTTTAGTAGTTTTCATAATTAAACTATCAAATGTAATGAGTATACTTGGTAAAACCGTTAAGACAACAAGCATACTAACAATAGCACCACGGCTTATTAGGGTGCAAAGTGAGCCGACCATTTCTAGTTTTGAATATACGCCCACGCCAAATGTTGCCGCAAAGAAACACATACCACTTACAAATATGGAGTTAGCACAATAGTTAGTCGTTGCAAGGATTGCGTCTTTTTTAGCCATACCAACTCTTCTATTTTTTAAGTAAGTTGTCGTAAGTAAGATAGCATAATCAATCGTAGCACCAAGCTGTATTGTACCTAAAACGATAGGCGCTACAAAAGGTAACGTAACATTACCAAAGTAAGCTATTGACATATTAATAAAGATGGCAAATTCAATAGCAAGAATTAGTAAGATTGGTAAAGAGAAAGATTTTAAGACAAAGAACATAATAAATAAAATGCAAATAATACTTGACGTATTAACATTGTTAAAATCTTCATCACTTGTTTTTACTAAGTCTTTCATAAGTGGTCCTTCACCTGCAAGGATGGCATTCTTATCATAACTTTTAATAATGTTATTTATTTCACTTACTTGGTTGTTTAATTCATTCGAGGCTATATCATAATAAGAATTTAAGAAAAGCATTTGATATTTATCACTTTCAAATATTTTTACGATGTCACTAGATAACATATTCTCCGTAATACCACGACTTTTTAGTTTAGAAAATGATAAGACAAAGTCAACACCATCGACACTTTCAATTTCACTTACCATTTCATCTAATTTTTCAGATTTAATATTTTTATCAATTAGGATAATCTCAGGTGATACAATTTTAAATTGCTCTTTTAATTCATTATTAGCGACAATGCTATCTAATGATTTAGGAAGACTTTCATCAATTTTATAATAGACACTTACTTTACTATTAGCAAGATAAGCGGGAATTAATAGTATTAAAAATAATACTAATATAGCTTTATTGTGTTTAACGACAAAATTGTTAAATTTTTCAAAGTGAATAGTAAGTGGTTTATGATGCGTTTTAGTAATTAAGTTATCGAATACTAATAATAAACTTGGGAAAACAGTTAAAACACATATAACACCTAGTAAAACACCTTTGGCCATGACTAGACCTAAATCTTTACCTAATGTTAAGTTCATGGTAATAAGAACTAAGAAACCTGCAATAGTTGTTAGACTACTACCAGTAACACTTGTAAACGTTTCTGATATAGCCTCTTGCATGGCTTTTTCTTTAGTAAGGCCTTTATTTTTCTTGCTTTCATAGGCATGATATAGGAATATTGAGAAATCTGTTGTAACACCAAGTTGTAAGACTGCTACTAGGGCTTTAGTAATATAGGAGATACTACCAAAAATAATATTACTACCTAAGTTAAAGACAATGGCTATACCAATATTACCTAGTAATAGTAATGGTACTAAGTATGAATCAAGAGATAACTCTAAAACGATTAAACATAAGATAATAGCAATAACAATGTAAATCATAATTTCTTTATCAGAAAGATTCATTGTATCTAAAACCATGGCACTCATACCACTTATTTTAGCACTGTTTTTAGAAATTTCTTTCATTTGTTCAATCGCGTCAATTGTTTTTAGAGATGACGTTGATTCATCAAATGTTACAAAGATTAAATCAGTATTATCTTTGTGAATTTTTTCTGTTATTTCACTTGGAAATATGTCAATAGGAATGGTCGAACCAAATAAATCATAAGCACTTATGGCTTTGTTTACACCATCAATACTTTCGTATTTGCTTTCAAGATCTAATAGCTCTTGGGCTTTTAAATTTTCCGTTATAACTACTGAATAAGCACCCATCCCAAAATCTTCTGTCAAAATATTTTGGCCTTTAACTGTCTCAATCTCCTCTGGTAAGTAAACTAGTATATCATAATTGATTTTAGTTAGTTTCATACCAATAAGAGATAGAACAAATAAAATGGATGTAACAATTAGTATTAATACTTTGTTATCACATATTTTTTGGGCTATTTTTTGCATAACCTCTAACACCTCTTTTCGCTGATATATTTTATTCGCAAATAAGAAAAAAAGCAGCAACAGAATTTTTTATTTGTATGATAACCAACACTTTGTTTAAAACGTATGTATAAATAAGCAACAGAGTGTATTTTATCTTTACAAATGTGTTATTTTTGATAAAATGGAATTGGTGATGAAATTGAATAAAAATGATTTAAGAGTAAAAAAAACGAAAAATGCTTTATATAATACATTAATGGAATTAATGAAAACTAAGTCTTTTGAAGAAATAAAAGTTTCTGATATTTGTAATGCGGCTTTGATTAATCGTTCTACTTTCTATGCTCATTATAATGACAAATATGAGCTATTAAAAGACGCGATTGATAATTTGAAAAATTCTTTAATTGAAGAGTTAAATAAAAATGTTAAAACTAGTAATACAAAAGAATATTATTTAGAAATGATTAGTATATTACTTAACCATATTGAAGAAAAAAGAAGTATTTATCAACAAATTATGCTTAACAATAGAAATAGTATAATGGTTGATATTTTGTATGATGTTCTTGATCATGATATAACAAGTAAAATAAAGAAAAACAAGAATGAAAAAATCCCCGGAGAAATTATTGCTAAGTTTTACATAGGGGCAGTTTTTAATGTAGGTCTTATATTTTTGAAAAATGAAAAAAAATATTCTAAGCAAGAGATTTTAGAATATTTAAATAAATTAATACCGGATGATTTTGATAATTAGGCTTTTATTTCAAGTATTTTTATGTTAATATGTATCTAATGAGAGAATTCTCATATAATAAAAAAAGAGAACCTCTAGTTTTTGCTTAGCTAGACGTCCTCGTTTATTGGTGGACGCCTAAACACATTGTTTAGACGTTTTTTTGTAGTAAATAAAATAAGGAGGAATTACTTTATGTTATATGGTTTTATAAAGTAATCCAACTAACAAAAAAATTAGTAAGATTAAAAAAGTGATTAATAAATCCTTTTTACTCATAACTATCCTCTTTCTAGAAGACGTCTAACAACTAAAGGTTCGAGAGTTATTATAAAGTCTTATTAGTTAATAATCAATGGGAGATTTTGAGAAGTTTTGTCGCATAAAATCACGTACTCCCGAACTATGTCGAAAGTATCTTTTATACTATTCAAAATAATCAGTATAATTACCCTGAGACCCATAATAACTATCCATATTTATGACATAGTCCAAAAATGGTTCGTTTAATAGTTCATTAATTGTGTATGGATGCATTACTACTCCATCATAATAAGTTGTTGATTCAGCTACATAAATTATATTATCTTTAATAGCCCCGACTAAAGCAATATGGCCATCACACCCTATTAAGTCACCTGCTTTAATAGAACCACTTGTTAGTAATGACCTAGTTATAGGAATATGTACTCCTAAGTCACTTAAATCATCATCCGTAAAACTATTCATACCAGCACCTGTATCAGAAACGTCAAATCCTCCATTATACATAGCCCATGTTACAAAGCCACTACAATCTAAACCATTAGGATATTTTACACCAGGCTTAAAACCAGCTTCATCTTGCCAATTAGTTAAAGGACACCCCCAAATAGAAGGCCCAAAACGGGTATTATTTAATTCACTAAATTTATCACTACTTAAATATAAGCCTTTATGATAAAATCTACCTTCACCATCAACATAATCACCGCCAGTATTATTATTTAAACGGCCATTTTCAAAGAAATAAGGTATTTTATAAGGAAGTTCAAGTGTTATAAAACGAAGTGAGGCAACAACGCCTGCCCTAGTAGCATAACCCGCAGTATTAATTCTATCTAAAAGAATTTTATCTAATAAACTACTTTCTTCTTTTGAATAACGATTACAAGTCATTTTGGGTTTTCTATTTATGACTTTGGGCGTAGTTATTAAATCAGTTACGGTAACATTAATACTTTTCGTAACATCTCCTAAAGTAACAGAAACATTAGCAGTACCAGGATTTACACCTATTATAGTGTTTTGACTGGTTTTAACAATACTTTCATCCTCACTCATTAAAGATATTGCCTCTTCTACATTACCTAGTTTTAAGGCAGATAATAAGACCCTATCTTTACCACCAATAGGTAAGTAATAATCTGTTTTATTTAATGTGAAATCCACTACTTTATTTATATTTGGATTTACACTATAATTTATTTTATTATAGTTATTCTTAATTTCAATGGTAGTTTCTTCATTTTGTATTTTAAATTTACAGGTGTTATTTTGAACCAATACTTCAAGCCCATCATATGCACAAACAAGTTTAGATATACTTTTTTTTAAATTTAGTGTTACATAAATATCAGATTTATTAACTTCTAAATTAGAATCTACTACATTTATTGGTTTTAATAAATATTTATAATAAAGAAAACTTATAAATAAAGAGCAAAAAATAAATATTAAGAACGTTAATAAAATAAGCTTCTTTTTCAATTTATTCACCACCAAGCTAAATATAATTTAGCATATGATATTAAATTAGGCAAGAAAAAAAGAGGCATGCCTCTAACTAATTAATGAGTCTAAATCGACATCACTTCGGTCGTGTTTTATCTCTTCCCAACTATTAGTTTTTTTGAAAATACAAATAATATTAATTGGTATCCAAGTAGCTAAGAATAAACTAAATAAAATAATACCAGAAAGTAAGGTTTTAACGCTCTTTTTATTATATTTGATAACAAAGATATTTAAAGCAACATTGACAAAATAGAAGAAAATAAAGAATACTAGGCCCATGGCATATAAGTATGAGAAGAAATCAAATAGTTCAACACCAGTAACATGGAAAATAAATAAAACAATAGATAGGAAGAAGCCTAAGACCATAACAATAGGACTTAAATACATCATGCACATATCAAAGCAGGAAATATTACCTGTTTTAAAGAATGTTTTCATTAATCTTTTACCATATATTTGCAGACAAGCAATCGTACCACTTGTCCAACGTTTTCTTTGTTTCCAACTTGCCCAGAAACTTTGAGGATGTTCATCATAAGTTATAGCTTCTTCTACAAAGGCAACTTGGATACCCCTTAGAGCACATTGGCCAGTAAACTCAGAATCTTCTGTCAATGTTTTAGTATGAAAGCCATCTTTTACAACGTCTTTTTTAATAACAAAACCAGTACCATTTATAGCCGCTGAACCAGAAAAATTCATACGAGCACGATTAAAGAAGAAATTTTGGATAAAGTAAAATAATGTATATGATCCTGTTAACCAGTTATCGCCCATGTTTTTAGAGTCTCTAAAGCATTGTGCTACTTCTACACCTTCACATAAGGCATCATTCATGCGAGCTAAGAAATTGGGATGAACTAAATTATCTGAATCAAATATAACATAAGCATCAATGTCTTTACGTGGTTTTAATTTTTTAAAAACAAATTGTAAAACATCGGCTTTTACTTTTACCGGAACTGTACATTCCATAACAGTTGCACCTGCTTTTTTGGCTGCCCCTGCTGTATCATCAGTACAATTGTTAGGAACAATTATTGTTTCATATAAATCTTTTGGATAATTTTGTTTGTCTAAGCTTTTAATTAAAGCACCAATTACTTTTTCTTCATTCCTACTAGGTACTATTATAGCAAATTTATATTTCGGCTTATGCCTCCCAAACATACTTTTATGATAATTTTTAAAACCAAATAAACCAGTTATAGCAAAGTACATACCAAATATAAACGAGAATGCAAATAAAATATAATATATTATTACGATAATGTTAATCATAAATTTCCACCTTTTCTAATTACTCCTATACAAAGAAAAATTCTATGAAATAAGTATATAGTCAAATTATAGTACAATTTATATAAAAAAGCAAATCTGAATAGTTAAAAAACAGCTACTTTACTATTCTATAAATAAAAACCTATAAAGCGTGCTTTGTTTACTTTACAGGTTATATAATATTTGTTATTTATTTTTTTTAGTTTTTTTTATTGAAGTTGTTTTATCTTCTTTAGATTTCTTAGGTTTTATTTCTTTTTCACTAATTAAAACAGCTTGTTCTTCTTCTATTTTGGCTTCTCTTTTTTTCTCTTCATAGCCAATGTATTTTACTTTAGTACCAGCGACAAAGTCATGTAAACCGCGATTATCTTTTCTTACAATAATCATAAATAAGTTAATATACATTATAATGTAACCCACTATATTAACATTTTGATATAGTAAGTAGTAGTTATCGACACTTATGAAACTTACAATGCATTGTAATATTACGGATATTAAAATGTTATTTAAAACAATAGTTCTAAGTAAATAATTAGTTATTGTAAGTCGTTTATCATCATTACTAACTATTTTAATTTGGAATAGCTTTTTACCAACTGTTTGACCATCAAAGAAATATGGAACGACACCGAAGTATAGAAGAACAATAATAACATCTAAAACAACATAATAAACATTTAAACGATATAATTCATAAGAAATGGGAATTCTTGCTTCATCATACTCGCTTTCATTAATTTCTTTGTTTTCGTATTGTTCATAGACATTTACTAGTTCATTATATTTTTCACTATATAATGTTCTGTTCGGATTTAAAATTGGTAAATATGATAATAGTGAAACAATCATAGATACTACTAAAATATCAAATAAGTAAGCCCCTGCTCTTTTAAAAATTGTTATATTCATAATTTTTTTCCTTTCATAAATAGATTGTATCATAGATAGTCTTATTTGTTAAGATTCTAAATAGTCTAATATTTCTTTAGATACTATCGTGCCATCACTAACGGCGGTTGTAAGTTGTCTTACATTTTTTTCTCTAACATCCCCTGCTACGTAAAGGCCAGGAACAGTTGTTTCTAATTGATAATTACTTAAAGCATAGCCATTTTGATCAAGAGTAACTAGATCTTTAATAAGTTCAGTATTAGGAATAGAACCTATGGCAACAAATACACCAGAAACATTGATTTCTTTTTGAGTATCATCAACTGTTAGAGATACTTTTTCTATCACATCTTTACCGATAATTTCTTTTACAATACTGTTATAAAGAATAGTTACATTTTCTTTGCTTTTAAGTCTTTTTATTTTTAACGGTTCACCTCTTAAGTTGTCACGACGGTAAGAAATGTAAACATGGGAACAAATGTTACTTAAATATAAAGCATCAGTTAAAGCAGTATTTCCGCCACCCACTACTAAAACGCTTTTATTCTTAAAGAAAAAACCATCACAAGTAGCACACGTGCTAACCCCTTTACCAATAAATGACACTGCTCCCTTACAATCTAACATACGTGGTCTAGTACCAGTTGCATACACAATAGTTTTAGCATAATATTTATTATTGTTTACTGAAACGGAAAATATGTCTTTTTCTTTAGTAATTGCCAAAACTTTTTGCATAATAATTTCTAGGCCTAAATTTTTAGCCTGATTAGCCATATTACTACCTAGTTCTAAACCAGATATTTCAGAAATACCAGGATAATTTTCGACAATATCACTTTTAGTAATAGCCCCACCTAGTGTTTCACTTTCAAATAATAATACATTCTTATTTGCTCTTAACAAATAAATTGCCGCGCATAAACCTGCTGGCCCACCACCAATTATTATAGTATCATAAATATTCATATATTCACCTTTTCTTTAAATTATAAATAAATTATAGCAAAAAAAAGCCCCATAAAAAAGGGGACTTTACATTATTTTAAATTACTGATTAATTCATCTTTTTTCATAGTAGAATAACCTTTGATACCTTGTTCTTTTGCAATAGCTTTTAATTCAGTTAAAGTCATTTTACTATAATCTTTAGATTCTTTTTTTTCTTCTTTAACAGTTTCTTTTTTTGTTTCAACTTTCTTTTCTTCTTTTTTAGGTGCTTCTACTTCACCATTTAAAGCTTTTTTAGAAACTGCAACTAATTCAGTGAATGCACTAGGATTGTCAATTGCAAGTTCACTTAACATTTTACGGTTAATTTCTACACCTGCAATAGCAAGACCATTCATGAATTTAGAATAACTAATATCATTCATACGACATGCAGCATTGATACGAGTAATCCATAATTTTCTAAAATCTCTTTTCTTTTGTCTTCTATCTCTATAAGCATAAGCTCCACTATGGAAAACTTGTTCTTGAGCAGTTTTATATAAACGATGTTTGCTTCCAAAATAACCTTTTGCTTGTTTTAATACTTTTCTTCTTCTGTTTTTTGATACAGTTCCACCTTTAACTCTTGCCATATTTTCACCACCTTACTAGATAACAGATTTAATTCTGCTAGCTTCTCCTTTACTTAATACACCTTTGTTACGTCTTTGACGAATTTGTTTTGAACTATCCTTACTTGTTTTGTGGTTACCGCCACCAACTTTGTAAGTTAAGTCTCCATTTTTTTTCTTTTTGAAAACTTTACTACTTGCTTTATGAGTTTTCATTTTTGGTCCCTTAGCCATCTTTAACTTCCTTCTTTCCTTATTTTTTTGGTGCTAGAATAATAAACATATTTCTGCCATCTTGTTTAACTGGCGTTTCTACTATGCTTACTTCTTCTAGTTTTAAAGCAAAATTGTTTAACACTTCACGTCCTAATTCTGGATGAGCCATTTGTCTTCCTTTGAAACGGATAAAACCACGTACTTTATGACCTTTATTTAAGTAATCTAAAGCATTTTTAACACGTGTATCAAAATCATGAACATCTATATTAGGAGATAATCTAAACTCTTTCATATCTTTGTTTGTTTCACGTTGTTTTTTTAAAGCATCTTTAGCTTTTTTTTGCTTTTCATAACGATACTTATTATAGTCCATAATTTTACCAACTGCTGGAACGGCATCACCGCTCATTAATACTAAATCTAAACCAGCAAAATTGGCAATAGTCTTCGCATCTTGTAAAGACTTAATTCCCATTTGTTCTCCATTAGGTCCAATTACCAATAATTCGCTTACTCGAATATTATCATTAATTGGTAATTCATCTGTTTTCTTTGCTATAAAAATGCACCTCCATACAATGAAAAAGCGGATCCGAAGATCCACCTATAAAATTGAAAGAAATAAAAAACAATAAAACAACAATTTCTTTAATTTTAACCCAGTACTATTATACTAAGGTGAACGAGTGGATCTCGTTTCTTTTTCAATAACAATGACATTCTACTAAATTTTATACTGTTTGTCAATTGTTTAATGCAATTTTTCATAACAAAGACTTACAAGAAATAATTTCATAGTCTTTTTTCTTAAAATTATCTATATTTTGGCAAAACAATAGAAAAACAATCCCTTATCTACATTATGTGTTCTTATTTGCTAATGCTAAAAAATCTAAAAAAGGTGTTGGCTAAATTTAGACTTAATATATTCATTATTCTTTTTAAAGTCATGCTGTAATATGTTTTAACTCTCTTTAATATTCTTAAGCAAAATTTATTTATTAAATCCCCTATTAAAAATTATCGTTCTTTTATCATTAAAAAATATTCTTGTAAGTCGCCAATAGTATCTTCTGTTTTAAATAAATTATTGATTTTAAAGCCACATTTTTTATAGCATTTAATTGCAGGTATATTATCTTTTAAAGGACACATAACTAAAGATTCGGCATTTTCTTCTTTAAATAAATATTTGCTTAAAAGATTAATTGCTTTTTCACCAATACCTTGTCCTTGCATATTTAATTCTCCTATAAAGATGTCTATTTCAAAGCATTTATTATAATTAATATTATAAAGTTTCTTATTTTCAGAGTTTATTAGCTGATATTGTATTATTCCTATCGGTATTTTATCATATTCAATCATATAAACAGGAATTTTAGCCTCTTTTAATGTTCTTGGATAATATTTTTCTTTTATTTCTTTATAATTTAATTTTCTTTGTTCAAAATGTGAATATATTTCTTCTTCTTGATACCATTTTTCTAATTTTTTGTAATCATCATTGCTATCAATTAATTGCCTTAATTTTAATTTTCCATCATTCATATTTTTACACTTCCTATTAAAATCATTAAATTCAAAATTACAGTTTTTGCAATATAAATCATTCAAATCTAACCATAAATTGCATCCTAATCGCCAATTAAATAGTATCTTTTTTTATAGTTAATTGAGTTTAATGCTGTTTTTTGCATATGCAAGCATTTTTAAGCTATTTTCTTTATATTGGTAATCATTCTTGGATGATAACCCATCTTTTCATAGAAAAGACGACCTTTTTCGTTATAAGCAAAACAATCCACAAAAACATATTCACATCCAATTGATTTAAAATATTTTTCTATCTTATCCATAAGCATTTTACCAGCACCTTTAGTTCTACTATCTTTCCTAACAATTAGTTCTGATATTATACCTGCTTTTGGACATTTATAGTCTAAATAATCATATTCATCGTATTTTCTTACAAAACCCATAATTAAACCAATTGCTTTATTGTTTTGTACAGCTAAATACGCCTTACCATTATTTTCTTTAATAGTATTTAAGTCTAAAAGAAGCATTTTTTCTTTATATTCAGGGTGTATTATATCAAGATTATCTTTATCAATCTTTAAAATATATTCTTCAAGTTCAACTAATAAATCCTTCATATCTTCTAAGTATGCATCTGTATATTCAATTATTTTCATTCTTAAAATATTTCTCCTTTGTTAATTCGTATATAGAAAAAGTTAATAAACCATCGTAAAAAGTATAAGGTGATTCTTGGGTTTCTTCGGCAATTTTGTTAAAGCCTAACTTTTCAAAAATTTTACAAGATGCTTCATTATCTTTCACGGCTTCTGATAAGATACTATTTATTTCTACATCTTTAAACATATAATCTATCATTGCTTTAGCCGCTTCAGTTGCATAGCCTTTTTTCTGATAATTAGGATCAATATACCAGCCAACATCACGAATAGTAATGTCTTCTTCCCTTCTTTGGGCTGACACTTGACCAATTACCTCTTCGTGCCCACTGCAAGTGTACTGTCCTTTTAGAAATACACTCCAGACAAATGTGTCTTTATTATCTGCTTGTGCTACTTTAGATTCATAAAATCTTTCTTGCGTTTCCCAAGCCCAGTGAGTAGGATCGCCTGCGTGTTTTTTAGCACCGACTAAGTACCATTTGTTTACGCTCGGTATCATTAGAATCTCCCATAATCTTTTTTGCTCTGCCATTTTAGAACTTTTTAAAAGCAATCTTTCTGTTGTAAGTGTTTTGCTGCCTAACAGATTCATATTACACCTCCAAATATCTTATGTAATTATTTTAGCATATAATTTTCAATTCACCTAGTATTTAGCTGGTTATTTTTAATAACAAAAAAGAATCTGATTTTAATATCTCAGACTCTCTTTAATTAGAGTTAATATTTGTTATGTCTATTAATCATATAGTTTTCTGTACATTTAGGTATTCCTTTTATGTTATTTTTAATTTACCAGTTGTTAGATGCTTTAAGTTTTTAATGAAATTTTCAATTATATTAGATTTTTTAATATCTTTGTTTACTGTAACTTCTAACTCATCAACAATATTACCTGACTCATCAATAACAGAAACATGACCTACTATATCCCCTTTTTTTATAGGCGCTACTAAAGAGTCAGTGGCAATGCTATATGAATACTTTGGCATTTGTTCATCTTTTTTTAAAAGTTTTACATAGTCATTTTTTAAATTTAAGTCTACCTCTTCAATATTACTTAACATTACTCTTTTCTTACCAAGAGAATCACTGGATTTCAAAAGAATTTTTGTTTCATAAGTATTAAAGCCGTAGTTTAACATATTTACTGTATCACTACTACGTTTGTCACTTGTTTCTGCCCCCATAACTACTGTTATAAACCTAGTATTATTTTTCTTAGCTGTACTTGTAAGACAATAACCAGCATTTTTAGTAAAGCCTGTTTTTAAGCCATCAACCCCATCATAAAATCTTACTAATTTATTTGTATTTACAAGCCAGATGCTGGATCCATCACTCTTTTTTAAATAGTCTTCATAGATACTTGTAAACTTTAAAATACTAGTATGTTTTATAAGTTCTCTTGCTAAAGTAGCCATATCACGGGCAGTAGTAACATGTCCTTCTGTATCAAGGCCATGTGGATTTAAAAATTTGGTATTAGTAAGCCCTAAACTTTTAGCTTTTTCATTCATTAAAGCAACAAAATCATCGACAGAACCTGATATTTTTTCAGCCATAGCAACAACTGCATCATTACCAGAAGCGATAGCAATCCCTTTTAATAATTCTTCTACTTTATAAGTTTCACCAGCTTGTAAGAAAACTTGGCTGCCACCCATACTAGCTGCATTTTCACTAATAGTTACTTCATCAGTTAAAGAAAGCGTTTTATTATCTATTCTTTCCATAATTAGTAACATACTCATGATTTTTGTCATGCTAGCAGGTGGTAACACTTCATTATCATTTTTACTATACAAAATTTTACCAGTATCAAAATCCATTAGAATAGCACTTTTACTATTAGGGGCTAAATCAGCCTTTGTTTCGGCAAAAACTCCCGGTATAAAAAGAAATAAACATATTATTAACCATACTTTTTTCACAAAATCACCTAGTTAATATTATGCTACTTTATGTATTTTATTAATTTAAGTCTTTTTTTAAATCTTTATTTATCATATAATTATATAAAGAAGGTGACATTATGAAGAAGAAAAAGGAAATTGTTTTATTAGTTATACTTTTAATAATTTTAATTTTAATGATATTAGGTTTTACTATGTATAAAAAGATACCAAAAAAAATAGAAAATGAAAGTAAGACAAAAGAACAAATATTAGAAGAACAAGGTGTTAATGTACGGGCTACTAGTAGTTTTGTGAGTGACGCAAATAGTTTATTAGAAAAAGGGTATTCTGCTAGTACTATAAATGATATATATGATAATTTAAGCGAAAGAAATATTAGTATTTTACTTACTATGCCTTATACAGATATAACTGAATTTATGAGTATACCTAATTTATCACTAGATAAATTAGACCGTTATAAGGCTTATATGGCAAAAGAAAATATAAGTGCTAGTGATGCTGTTACAAGAGTAAATCTTAATTTAGATGAAGAGTTTTATAAAACAGTTAATGATATTAAAGACCCTAGTAGCATTTTAGTTTTGGTCAATAAAAGTCATGCTCTTAAAAGTGATTATGTACCAAGTGATTTAGTAGCTATACCATCATTTCCTAATCTTCTTTTAAGACAAGTAGCTATTGATGATTTTGAGAGTCTTTTAGCAGCTGCCAAGCTTGATAATGTTTATTTAATACCTTATAGTACGTATCGTTCTTATGATTATCAAAAAGGTTTGTATGAAAAATATTTAAAAGAAGACTCACAAGAGGTAGTTGATACTTATTCAGCAAGGCCAGGACACTCAGAACATCAAACTGGACTTGCCATTGATATTAGAAGTAGCAGCCACTGGTATAGTTTAACTGATAATGATTATGATTGGATGCTTAATAATTCTTATAAATATGGTTTCATTGTAAGATACCCAA
Source organism: uncultured Mycoplasmatota bacterium (assembly GCA_900549625.1). GTDB lineage: Bacteria > Bacillota_I > Bacilli_A > RF39 > UBA660 > Ventrenecus. The sequence goes on along the minus strand of URPE01000001.1, from coordinate 97,287 downwards.
AAGATAATTCCAAGATAACTGGTTATAAAGAAGAACCATGGCATATTAGATACTTAGGTAGAGACATTGCTACTAAAGTGCATGATAAAAATATTACTTATGATGAATATGTCGATTTATATCTTACTGAATATTAAAAAAGTACCTGTGGCTGGTACTTTTTTTATGAGTTATTTTTAAGACCTTAGCAATCTCTAACTTTGATTCTTCTTTGGTCATATGTTTTTTTCTTTCAAAAAAAGGGCTTTAGCCCTTATAATTTTAACAACGATTACGTACAGAAAAAGCACGATGAAGAGCACTACCAACGGCTTGGCCCATTTCAAAAAGTAATGTGTATCCACGTACAACAGCACTTAGAAATGCCGCCGTTAAGTTAACTGCCCCTCCTTTTACATTCATTAATTCGTTTGCTTCTAAAGTCATAACTGCTCCTTTCTATTACTTATTACAAGCAAGTGGTCTAAAAATGCCATCTAGCATTCCAAATAAAAACGTTAAAACGCCACCAGCAACGGCACTTAGCATAACCCATGCCGATCTACCACCAGTGATACTTTTAAGTTCATTAGCATTCATAATCATGTTCATCACCTCCTTTCAAGGGATTGTCAATTATCAAAGTATTATCAATCATATCCTTTAAATTACGGTGACTTATATAAAATACCATTTTATTTTGTAAAAAGATTTTTAAATCCTTTATTATATCTTTTTCCATTTTTGTACTAACGGCACTTAATGGTTCATCTAGTAAATACATACTGCGTTCTTGATAAATAGTTCTAGCAAGTAATATGCGATTTTTTTCACCACCAGAAAAAGCACTATTATTTACTACTGTATTAAGACCAAATACTAGTTTATCAGTAATCTCATTTACCCGGCAAATATTACATACCTTATTTAATCTTACAGTATCTAAAGGACTATCTAACAAAATATTTGCTATAATGGTTTTAGAATACAATTGTTCATCTTGACTTAAATAAGCAATATTCTTTCTAATATCATTTAGTTTTAGCTTGTTATAATCTACATCATTCAAATAAAGTTTACCTTCATAGTCTGTTATTTCTTGACATAGTATTTTACAAAATGTACTTTTACCTGACCCACTGGCACCATAAACATAAATAAACCCTAAATTATAAGCAAATGATAAGTTTTTTAAAACAACTTGGTTATAATAACTAAACGTTATATTTTCACCTTTAATTTTTGTTATAGCTTGGGATTTACCTTCTAAACTTTTTTCTTCTTTTAATAAAGTTAACTCATTTATTTTTTCTAAGATACTTTTTAAATAAAATATTTTAGGTAAACTAGTACCAAATTCTTTAAAAGGCATTAAGAAGAAAACTGCGATACTTTGAAAAGTTAGAAAATCATATAAAGTAAACTGGGATTGTAAGTAAAACCACAAACTAACAAAATCCAATAGAAATAATAAATAGTCAAAATAATGACTTAGAATAAGACCATATAATACTAGTTTTTTATTTATTTTAGTCTTAGATTTTACAGTATTTTTTAAAATATTATAAATATCATTACTCTCTTTTTCTTCTAAATTAAAGTGCTTAATAGAGGGCAATAAATGAATAGTTTCTAAAATACTTGATTGCCAATTACTATCGATTTCAAAATGTTCTAACATATTTTTATAATATTTTTTGGACAGTACTACACTTAATAGTAAATATATTAATACACCAAGACCAATAAAAATAAAACATTGCATATTAATATTTAAAATAATAATGATAGCAAAGACTAAAAATATAACTTGAATAAACCCTGCGAACAACAAGTCTAAAAATAAATCTTTTATTTTTTCGGCTTCTAAAACACGATTTAATATCTCACCATCTTTGTATGATGTGAATATTCTTAAAGGGATTCTTAGTAAATGACATAAAAACTTATTTAGGTAACTAATATGAACTTGCTCTTTTACTTTTAATTTTAAGTGATTATTGCCTATATCTAAAATAGACTTTATAAAGTAAGATAATAAAACAATTAAACTTAAAGAAAGAAAAGGATACTTTTGATATTCAAAACCAAGGCGTTTATATAAACTTGTAAAAACTGTTGTGAGTGTTAAGAGAAGTTCTGTTATTAGAATTATAGCTATTATTTTACGATATTTAAATAAAATATTTAAAAAAGGCTTAGAAGGATTTTTTTCTTTAGGAAGTTTAGGAATAGGACTAATAGGATAACACTCAATTATAACGTTATTAAAAATTTTTAAAAATTCTATTTTAGTAATTACTCGTTTACCAAGAGCTGGATCCATCAAATAAACTTTATCTTTTTTGATTTTTTCTAAAATAGCAAAGTGTTCTAGACCATTAAGTAAATGTAAATGGACAATAACAGGAATAGTTAGATTTTGTAAATAACTATACTCTACTCTTTTACCAACGGCATCAAAATGATATTTTTTTAAAGTTTTTACTAAGTCATAAGCTGTAACGCCATAGTCACTAGTTTTTGTTTCTTCTTTTAATTTGTTGTATGGCACATAACCATGATAATATGTTATTAAATAAAGTAGACATGCCACCCCACAGTCTTTGTAATCTCGTTGTAAAATTATTTTAGTCATTATCATCACCTACTATTACTATTCAAGCAAAACTCTTGATTTTCTTTTTTTTCGGTAAAATTTATAAAACTTTTCTTAATTTTTGACATCTAGTTTACATTTTATGGCATAAAAAAAAGATTTGGTAAAAATCTATTTTGTTTTCTTGCTATTATTTTTTTTCTTTTGTTTGGCTTCTTTTCGTCTATTCTTTTCTGTTAGGGAAATTTTTTTCATGAGAGCAAATTCTTTTTCATTACTTTTTAAAAGATTAGGAAATGAATTTAAAAGTCTTTTTGGATACTTATGAATTTTACCTAAACGTTTTTTAATAGATTTTTCTAAAACACCAGGTATTTTCATTAACTTATCATTCTTTAGTTTTTCAACAATTATAAGGCGATTACGAAGATTATAGGCTACAACAACAGAATAACTAACATCAAAAATAAAAATAATTAGTAATATAAAACCTATGCCATATAAAACAGGATCTTTTATATCAAGCAAGAACGTGTTAAATAAAGGATTTAAAACACATACAACTATAGGTGTACCTAATCCAAAGCATAATGAATTTTTTAAACATACATAGCCATTTAAATTATATTTTTCACCACTATAATCCCACCATTTATTGTGAAATATTTTCTCTAAGGTAAAGCCTGTTAAATATTCAATTGTAGAAGTTATTACTATACCAAACAAAAACAAAAGAAAGATATTATCTTTAAAATCATTTAAAAGAAAGACGAGAATGATACTACCAACGCCATATATGGGAATAATTGGGCCGCATAAGAAACCTCTGTTAGTCCATTTTCTATCAATAATTGCACACATAGTTGTTTCAAATATATACCCTACCATACTAAAAAGGATAAATTTTACAAACAAGAATGTTAATTCATACATAGTCTCACCACTTTCAACTAACCTATATTATAACATATAATGTTTGTTTTATGTATTTTTTAAAATATCTGACATACAATGTTTTAGAGATGGAGGCATGTATGATAAATAAACAGAGTGTATGGTTTGTTACTTTATTTAGTTTGATTTTAGTTTTGTCAATTTACTATGTTACAATGAGTGATAATAGTTTAAAAGGAATTATTGAAAGCAATAGTTCAACTGAGTCGACTGCTGTTAATAGTGAAATAAAAGAAAGTTCTATTCTTGTATCATTAAGAGTAGAAGATGATGAAAGTGTTTTAAAAGAAACCGAAAACTATCAATCAATTCTTTTAGATATTAAAAAAACAAGTGATGAAAAAAATAATGCTTACAATAGCCTATTATCAATAAGCGAAGCAAGATCACTAGAAGAAAAGTTAGAAAAAAATATTAAAGAAACATTAAAGTTAGATAGTTTTGTAAAAGTTAAAGATGATACAGTGAGTGTTACTCTAGTTTCTAAGGAGCAAACAAATTCTCTAGCTAACAATGTTATAAGACTCGTAAATGAAAATTCTAAAAAAGAAGTTTATGTAACAGTAAAATTTATAAATAGTTAAGAACAAAACATTTCCTTTTTCATAAAATACTATAGTAACTAAGGAGGTACAAATGAAAACCAAAATCTTGACACCACGGGAAAAGGAAATATTTGATTATTTAATAAGAAACTATTCAACTAAGAAAATTGCTAAAACTTTAGGTATTAGTGAAAAAACAGTTAGAAATCATATTTCTAATGCTATGCAAAAACTTGGTGTTAGTGGTAGAGCTTCAGCCGTAATTGAATTAATTAGATTAGGTGAAATAAAACTTTAAAGAAAGATAGAGCATACTTTCTTTTTTTCTTCATATATTTTATTAGGTGATTTGTGTGTTAAAAAACTGTGCTAAGAGAAAGTTAATTATTACTACATTTTCATTATTAGTTTTTATTATTACTATCTCATTTCCTAAAACAGAAGAAAAAATTAAGGATATATCTATTTCTTATACAAATGCACCACCTAGAGCTATTTATGTATTAAATAAAGATGATTTAGTAGTTAGGATGACTACCACTACTAAAGAAACCGATGATGAAAAAAAAATACAAGAACTTTTAAACATGTTAACTATTGGTTCTTTAGAAAGTGAGTATTTACCAGCAATTTTTAAGCCTATTATTCCTAAAGAGACAAAGATTATTGGTATAAGTCTTGAAAATGAAATATTGAAAGTAAATTTTAGTAAAGAGTTTTTAAATATTCCTAATTCTAATAGTAAGAATTTAATAAGTTCTATAGTGTATACTTTAACAGAGCTAGATAATGTAGATGGTGTCTTAATTTATGTTGAGGGTGATTTATTAAAAAGTTATCCAAATACTAGTAATAAGTTACCAAATGTTTTAACGAGAAAACTAGGTATTAATGAAATTTCTAATTTAACTGACTTTAAAAACACTATAAAAACTACAGTTTACTACATGGCAAATGAAGATGGATTTAACTATTATGTACCTGTTACGCTTTTAAATAATACTAATAAAGATAAGTTAGAAATAGTAATTGAAAGATTAAAATCAAGACCCCAAATAAACACTAATCTAATGAGCTATTTAAATGCATCAACTACTATATCAGATTCTAAGTTAGATGGCGATACTTTGACACTTAACTTTAATGATGAATTATATGAAGGATTAACAAGTGATGATTTAAAAGAACAAGTAAACTATGCAATTGTGATGAGTATTAAAGATTCTTTAGATGTTAGTAATGTTGTTATAAAGGAAACATAATAAATATTACTAAATTTTAATGCAATTGAAAAAGTAATATAAAAAAATCCCTTAAATAAAGGGATTTTAATACATAAGTGGTGTCCTGGGCGAGATTCGAACTCACGACCGATCGCTTAGAAGGCGATTGCTCTATCCAGCTGAGCTACCAGGACGTTACAAAGAAATTATAATACATTTGCTTTATAATTTCAATATTTTCTACTAATTTTCTTCTTCTTTTTTTAAGTGAAGGACATCTTCGTTTTTATAGAAACCACATTTTGCACATGCACGATGAGGTCTTAGGGCTTCACCACATTTAGGACAAACACTAATAGCCCCTACTTCTTTTTTTAAATGTGTACGACGCATTCTTTTTTTTGTTTTACTTGTTCTTCTAAATGGAACAGCAAATAATTGAAGATTAAGTCTCATAATCTCACTCCTTTTCTTTTTTTAGCAAATCAAGTAAAGGTGCCATCCTTGGATCGATTTGTTCTTTACTCTCTTCATGAGCCATATCCCAACCAACACGCTCACTAGGCAATTCTAGTTCGTCACAAACGGTATAACTAATTGGGATTTCCAGTACAATATTCTCCCATAAAACGGCTAGAATATCAAGTGTATTTTGTGAATTTCTTAAAAATTTTCCTAATAGTTCACTTTCTTCATTAATTTTTTCTTGCAGACTAATTGAAATAGGATATTTAACTTTATTTAAACTCCGGGCATCTTCTAAGTAAAGATTACCATTAGAGTGTAAATCTAAAACAAAGTCTTGATTGGCATCTAAGTCAATAGTAAATTCTAAGTCTAATTTATCAGCCTCTATTATTGGCGTTGTTTTAAACCAATCCACAGGAATTTCTACTTTTCCTTTGTAGGAACACTTTCGAATAACAACTTTGGTTAAATCTATATTCATCAAAACCACCTAGCATTATTGTACATTATTTTTAATATTTTGGCTAGTCTATTTTTAAGTTTTATGCTAAACTAAACGCATGAGGTGACCTATGAATATAGTTGGTATTATTTGTGAATACAATCCTTTTCACAACGGACATATTTATCATATAAATAAATGTAAGGAATCATATCCAGACTCCCTAATCATTCTTGCTATTAATGGCCTTTTTACACAGCGAGGTCTTGTTAGTTCCCTAACTAAGGAAGATAAAACAAAACTTGCTCTTTCTTATGGCGTTGATTTAGTTATTGAGCTACCCATATACTTTGGAACACAATCTGGGGACTTTTTTGCATATGCAGCCTTAAAATTATTAAATGCCCTTGGTGTTAACAAACTTATTTTTGGTAGTGAAAATACAGATTTAGAAAGACTTACAACCATTGCTAAAAAAGAATTAAATAACGATTATATCCTTGACAATACTAGTAAGGATTCTTATCCTAAGAGACTTGCCGAATCACTTGGTATCGAAAAAGTTTTACCTAATGACTTACTAGGTATAAGTTATATTAAAAATATATTAAAATATAACTATCCAATAACTCCTGTTCTTATTAAAAGAACAAGTTCTTACCACGACATAAATAGCACAGAAAAAATTATAAGTGCTTCTAATATCTTAGAAAAAAAGAGACTTAATAAACCGTTAGAAAAATACTTGCCAGCCCCTTCTTTAGAAAGTATATTAGAAGTTAATGACACTCTCTTATTTCAACTCCTTTACTATAAAATATTAACAAGTGATAATTTAAATGAGTATAAAGGTATTACGGAAGGGTTAGACCACAAATTAAAAAAAGTAATTAAGTGTTCTCATAGTTACAACGAATTAATCGAAAACTTAAAAAGCAAACGATATACTTATAACCGTTTACGAAGAATGTTAATACACCTACTCTTAGAAGTTAAAAAAGGCCAAGTAGAATTAACATATATTCATATATTAGGCTTTAATAAGAATGGGGCTTCGTTCTTAAGAGAGAATAAAGATAATTTTTTATTACCAACTAAAGTAGATTATAACTCAACTATTTATAAAACCGAGTTACTAGCGTCCTTGATATACGATATGTTAACTAACGCTAATACATATGCCTTTGAAATACGTAATAAACCTATATATAAACAGGACTAAATGATAAACTATCAAGCCAAAAATAATCCATATTCTCAAAATCACAGACAAAGAAACTGTGATTTTTTTGTAATTCTTCTAAAAATCTTGGTTTTAAAGCATCTGTTTCAAGTTTGATGTATGTTTTATAAAGTGAAAGCTTGGTATTTTCTTTGCGATAAACGTCATGCATACTATGCGTGTTACGATATTTTGTATAAAAATAACACTCTCTAAATTCTTTAAATAAAGCAATATCAAGTTCTTTTATTTTAATTGGTGTTATTAATTGATGTAAAAACAAATAAGCAAGTTCCTTATCTTCACAAGTACGATAGTAAACTGTTTCTAATGTATGAAATAAATCGTAAGGATTTTCTTTCATGATTTTTTCTAAGCTTGGATTAATTTGAAAAATATAAAAAATACGCATATAATCACCCGTCTATAGAGTAACAAATTATATCCGTATATTTTGTCGAATAAAGACTAATTCAGTAAAGATTCTACTTTTAATTTTAAAGAATCATAATCAAATTCCATTTTGCTAAGAACTTCAATAGGAACTCCTCCATAAGCAAAGTCATCAATACTTAATATCATATCTGGTGAGGAAGCTATTCTATTCCAAATAAGACCACTTGAAGCTTCAATTACAATTGTTTTAACAGAAGAAGGTAGAACTGTTTCTTGATAAGCTTTATCCATATTTAAGAATATGTTTAAGGATGGCATTGAAACAACTCTTATATCTAAGCCTTTTTGGTATAAATCATAAGCGATTTGCATACTACTTACAACTTCACTTCCTGAAGAGACAATTATACCATCAAGTTTACTAACTTCTTTTTTGATTATATATCCCCCATTAGAAACACCAGCATAATTTGAACCAGGTAACTTTGGCACACTATTACGGGTGATAACTAAAGAAGATGGAACACTTTTATTTAAAATATTTTCATAACACCCCATAAGTTCATAAATATCTGCTGGTCTATAAGTTATCATATTAGGTATTGTTCTTAAAATAGTAAGTTCATTATTAGGAATTCTAGCAGGTCCCTCCTCACTAAAGTATAGGCTATCGTGAGTAAAAATATAAGTGACTGGTAACCCCATCATAGAGCTCATTTTAAGGCCAGACAAACATTCATTTAAAAAACACAACTTGGTACTACCAAAAACACGCAAGCCCATTAAAGACATACCATTTAAAATATGAGCCATTGCTCTTTCTCTTGTCCCAAAGCGAATGTTTTTTTCTAAAGGATTTTTACTACTTTGATAGTTTTCCCCACCTAACATGGTTTTAGATGTTACATATTCACTAGCACTACTCCCTAAAAAGAAAGGACTTTTAGGATTTATTAAATTTAAGACTTTATAATTAGAATCTATTAGGGACTCCCTATAGCCATCATTAATTTTATAATTAGAGGCAATAAAAGAAATATTACTATTACCAGTTTCTAGCAAAGTAAGAATACTATTTAAACTATCCGAATTAATATTTTTAGCCCTGCTATATAAATCATTCCATTTCTTTAATATCTTATTAGTTCTTTGTTCAATCTGATTACCCAAAAGGATCATACTATCTTTAGATATTTCAAATGGTGGTAAAAACAGGTTATATTTTCTTCTTAAATTAGCTGTATCATCCATAGAAAGCGGTCCAGAATGGACAATATTTTTCCCCATATTAAAGGAATCTTTACCAATAACATTTTTAAAAATTATTATGGCTGGCTTACCAGAATTTTTGCCAGCTTCGATAGCTCTTGCTATTTCTTTTACGTTTTCCGTATTTTTTAAACTATCAACATAAAAGCCCATGGCCATAAATTTTTTCTCAATACCACCAGGTAAGACATCATCTAAAGGCCCTTCACCATTCATGTTATTTGCATCATATAAAAATACTAAATTATTTAAGTTCTGGGCAATGGCAAAGCTAAATGCTTCATCAGCACTACCGCTCATAATATCAGCATCACTTAAAAAACAATATGTTGTAAAATCTAACAAATTCAATTTTTTATCTTCATTTAAAATCATATTGGCTAAGTATCTTCTAGCCATACAAATACCTACAGATATACCAATCCCATCACCAGCAAAACCAGTGCTTGCATCAACTCCTAAAGGATTATTTAATTCAGGTAACCCAGGTGTATTAGATCCAAGTCTTCGAAAATGTTCTAAATCACTTTTAGAAATGTTAAAGCCTGCCATATGTAAGGCACTATAATATAAGGGACTTATATGGGCTGATGATAACACTACTCTATCCCGATTAAAAAAAGTTGGATTTTTAGGATAAACATTTAAAACTCTTGCAAAAAGCGTATACATTACTGGTGCCATATCCAAAACTATACCAGGATTACCACTTTTAGCTCCATTAATCATATCTATACTTAAAATTTTTAATTCATTGATTGCTTTTATATCACTTTGATTCATAATACACCCTCTCTATTCTTAAAGTATTATAGCAGAAATTAATTAATTAGTAAATCACTATGCAAGTAATCTACACCTTTCATTAAGTAATATTATGCCACATATAATAACAAGATAAAAAACAATTATAACTCCATATTTCTTTAAAAAATTTTCCATAACACTCACTCCATTTCTTTTGTAAATAAAGTTTATCAAATACATTTGTTCGTGTCAAGAAATAAAGAAACATTTGTTTGACATTTGACATTTTTTATGATAATATTTTTTTAAGGAGTGAGATTATGAAAAAGACAGACCCAAATAACTTAACAAAAAAGCAAATTGAAGTTTTAGATTATTTAAAAAAATATAAAGCTGAACATGGTTATCCGCCATCAGTAAGAGAAATCGGTAAGGCCTTAGGACTATCTAGTCCTGCCACTGTTCAAGCCCATTTAACTAGACTTAAAAATGCTGGTGTAATAACTAATTCAAGTAATAAATTTAGAACAATTGAAATATTGGTTGATAATGAATATCTAGATAAAAAAGAAGATGTTGTAAAAGTTCCTCTTCTTGGCAAAATTACGGCTGGTAATCCTATTGAGGCTATTGAAAGACCAAATGAATTTTTTGCATTACCTGCTTCTATAATACCTGCTAAAGAAACGATATTTACTTTAGAGGTAAGTGGTGAATCAATGATTAACAAAGGCATTTATGATGGCGATATTGTAATTGTAAAAAAACAAAATACAGCTCGAAATGGCGATATTGTTGTGGCTATGACACCAGAATCTGAGGTTACTCTTAAAACGTTTTATAAAGAAGATGGATACATTCGTTTACAACCAGAAAATGATACTATGGAACCATTTATTTTTCCAAATGTTACTATTTTGGGTAAAGCTATTGGTTTATATAGAAATATTCGTTAATGAAGGCAAAAGCCTTCTTTTATTATTAGATATTTTAATACATGTATTTTTTTAAATATAGTAGTTATAGTAAGGTGATATCTTTGAATAAATTTTATCTAGTCCAATACAAGCGGATTCGCACTACTACCTTGGACATTTAATATTTTTATTTTTCAGATAAACTGTTGGTATAACTGGCAAATAAAAGCATATTTTAACTTTTAGCAATTTTATAAGAAAAAATGTGCATATAAAACAATAGTAAAGTATCTTATTTTTCCAATCATTTTAAAAAATTATTTTTTATTTAATTTTATCTCTCCTACTCTTATTCAATTTCACAAAATTTACTCTTTTATTTCAAGCATTTTTATGTTAATATGTGTGTAATGAAAGAAATTTCATATAATAAAAAAAGAGAACCTCTAGTTTTCATGAGCTAGACGTCCTCAATTGTTTGTAAGAACGTCTAAACTTTTTGTTTAGACGATTTTTTAATTATAGAAAAGAGATTAAGAATAGTTTGGAAACTAAAATTAATATGACCATAATTAACAAAAATATTAGTATCATTAACATACAGATTTCTGTATCCTTTTTCACACTAATCCTCCTTCTAGAGGACGTCTAACAACTAATGTGAGTATTTTGTCGAACCAAGTCTTTTTTAACATTTTTTATTATTTTCTATAAACTTGGCACATATGGATTATTTTTAGTACCATCACCCGAAAATTTTAAAGTGTTTTTTAAATTTATAACTGGACGAAGTCCATAAGCAAGGCTAGTTCCATAGTCATCTTCCACCATAAATATTCCTTTTTCGTGGGATTCACAAGTAGAGTCATCACAAGCACTTTTACTAAAATCTGGGATATAACTATTTATTGTTAAATTACCTAGCACTATACTAATAGTACTTTCTTTTATAAAATACAAGTTGCATATTGTTCTTGTATAATTGGTTGCATTATAGTTACTATAGCTAGCTCTAAACTCCCATAAAGCATAATCCCATTTGGGAATAACAGCATTAGTACATTCACTTTTTTCGGCATCTATTTTGTAACCGGTATTTTGACTAGGCATACCGCTTGTTATCTTTCCATCTACATAGTAAGCAAAATAAACATCGCCTGGATCAGTCATCTCACCATTTATCGCATTAAATTTTTTTTCTTCTGCAAACATGACAAAAGAACTATATAAATATATACCAGATAATAACAAAACACTTAGAATTATTGCAGTTACTATTACTTTTCTTTTACTATTTTTTTCTTTAAATTTCTGTAGCTTTAGAAAGTTATGTTTTTTTAATAACCACCACAACAAATTAATGCTTCATAATTTATCTCTCTTACTCTTATTCAATTTTGCAAAATTAACTCTTTTATTTCAAGCATTTTTATGTTAATATATATCTAATGAAAGAAATTTCATATAATAAAAAAAGAGAACCTCTAGTCTTCATGAGCTAGACGTCCTCAGTATTGTTTTGGGATGTCTAAACACATTGTTTAGACGTTTTTTTGTAGTATGTAGAATAAGGAGAAATTACTTTATGCTACATGGTTTTATAAAGTAATCTAACTAGCAAAAAAATTAGTTATATAAATTAGAATTGTATTTGTTTGTCTTAATAAAAAGAACACCACAAAGGTGTTTTTTTATCTAAATAAAGCAATATATACTAAAAAGGCTATATAAATAATTGATACTACTAGACCATTTAGTTTTAGTTCTTTATCTTCTTTTTGTTGGACTCCTAAGGCCATAGCTATTAAAGCACCACCAATTAAGCCACCAATGTGGGCGGCATTATCAATACCAGGCATGGTAAAACCAAATATTAAGTTAATTACTATAACTGGTATTATTTGTGTTTTCATAACACTACCAAGGTATAAACGATATTGATAGCCAAAGTAAAGTAAACTGCCTAGTAAACCAAATATGGCGCCACTAGCACCAACACTTACAGTATATGGATTTATTATCATACTCATTAAAGAAGCACTAATAAGGCTATAAAAATAAATAATTAAAAAGTTCTTCTTACCAATAAATCCTTCCAATTGGGTTCCTATTAAATATAGAGCATACATATTAAATAATAAATGCATGACTCCACCATGTAAGAATCCGGTTGTAATTAATCTAAATATTTCTCCGTTCTTAACCAGTGGTACATATAAAGCACCAAAAGAAACTAAAGCACCAGTCGTAATATTAGCCTTGCTCGCCGCAAAAACTACAAAGAACATTAAAACATTTATGAAAATTAGTATATTAGTAATCACTATTTTTTTGGGTTTAAAGATACTCTCATAAACCTTATTTTCTTTTTCTGTTTTATCGTTAATATCATTAGTAACGTCAATCATTAAATCTAGGCCACTTTCAAGTAAAATCTTATCATTAATATCAGGATACTTACTAATAATATTCTCTTCTTTAATATTTTTAGTGTTCTTAAGTTTTACGGAAGCAATATTCTTAGAATTCTCTAACTTAACATTATCATTAACATCTAATAAGATATTTAATACATTCATACGCCAGGCTAAAGTTTTTCTCTTAACTTGTTTTGTAATATTGTCTATTTTAAGTAAGTCATAATCATATTGTTCTTTATTATGAATATAATTAGAGTTGATTCTGATTATTTTATAAGGACCACTTTGATTTTGTAACCATATTTCATCTTTAACACCATTAACAACCATTGGTGAATAATCTTCATAAGTAACAAAATAATGAACTAGTTGCATAATGATTTCATCTTTTTTATTTACTAAAACATTCATACTATCCCTCCACTCATATTATTTTACATTAAAACATAAAATTAGTAAAGAGGTGTCATAATGGCCTATTTAATATCTATCTTAGTTGCACTTATCCCTTTAACTGTTTTAATTTTCAAAATTCTTTTATTTAAAGAAGTTAATAAAAATTTTTACTTTTTATTACTTTCTAATATAATATTTTCTATTGCCACTACTAGTTTTATCTTTTATTTTAATGATCAAATAATTTCTTTAATATCTTCTTTCTTTTTAATGATCTATGCCCTTTTTTTAGTATTAGAAATAAAAAAAGAAATAGGTTATATATCAGCACTATCTATTCCTTATTTATTATTTACAATAATATTATTTATTATTCTCACTATCCAAGTTATCTAAAAATGCTTGAAATTCATGAGGTATTGGTACTTTAAAGGTTAGTTCTTTCTTAGTTATAGGACTAATAAATTCTATTTCACTAGAATGAAGAAATTGGCCAAAAGCAGTACTTTTTCCTTTGCCATACACAGGGTCATTAAAAATGGGATACCCAATGTAAGCCATATGGACACGTATTTGATGGGTTCTACCTGTTTCTAGGGAACACTCAACTAAAGTATAGCCATTATATCTTTTTAACACTTTAACATGAGTGATGGCATTCTTACTATTTTTATCGGTAACCATCATTTTTTTACGATTAACCGTGTCTCTACCAATTGGAGCATCAATAGTAATATTATTATGTTTTAAAACCCCACTTACTAAGGCAATATATTTTCTTTTAACACGTTTATTTTTAAAATCATCGGCTAATATTTCATGAGCTTTATTGTTTTTGGCAACTAGTATTAAACCTGATGTATCTTTATCAATTCTATGAACGATACCTGGTCTTATTTCTCCATTTATGTCACTCAACGCACTGGTGTAATGTAAAAGAGCATTGACCATTGTACCATTTTTATTGCCACTACCAGGATGAACAACCATACCACTTTTTTTATTGATTAGAATAACATCATCATCTTCATAAACGATATCTAAAGGTATATCTTCTGAGGCAATATTAGTGTCAGCTTTATATTCTTTTACAATACTTATTATATCGCCATCACTCACTTTGGAAGAAGCCTTGGGGTATAGTCCATTTAACAAAAGACACTTATCATTAATCATTCTATTAATTTCACTCCGAGAAATATCTAAGACTTCACTTAAATATTTATCTATTCTTTCTTTAACTGTGTTTTCGACGTTTATTTTTTTCATCTATATCCCCCTTCCAAGCGGCAACTATTAAAAGTATAGCCCCTACTACGATAAAAATATCAGCAAAATTAAATACTGGATATTCATAACCAAAGATAGTAAATTTCAAAAAATCTTTAACATAATGAAATATGGCTCTGTCAAGTAAGTTACCAATAATACCAGCATATAACATTGTAAAGGAAATAGACTTCCAAATACTTTCTTTAATTGTTGGCATTACAAATATTAAAGAGAAAATAGCAATAATACCAAGAATAATTAAAAACAAAGTATTACCTTGCATTATACTCCAAGCAGCCCCGGTATTTGTAACAAAAACTAAACTAAAGAAATTTGGTATTACTGTTATACTCTTACCCGTTAAAATGGCTTCCATTAGACCTTTACTACCTTGATCAATTAATAAAAGTAAAATAACTAACATAACATTTCTTTTTTTCATAATTTATTGTCCCCTATTCTAACAATTAATTTATCTTTTGTAAATAGTACTTGTACTTGTTACTACTAAAGATTCATAAAGTGTTTGCACTTCTTCTAAATTAACTAAGTTATTAGTAAGTACTATTTCATTTAATTTTTCTTTTAAAGCATCTAGACTATTTTCTATCATGTATTTATATTCGGTAATGTCATGGATAAAATAGTCGGTCATTTTAACTTGTTCAACATATGAAAGAGATGATGGCTCCTCACTTTCAATATATAAAGGTGTCTTGTCTTTAACTTGTAAAGATAGTTTTGTTTTACTAAAATAATCTGACCTTAAATTATCTATCTTTTCATATAGTACTTTTTCTCCACAGGATGTAGTGTATGTAAAACTAGTAAGTTCTTCGTAAGGTAGGCTAAGTTTAATTGCATACATTTCTTTACATAAAGAAGATGAAAGACAAACATCAATAATACTAGGAATACCTGCAAAGAAAAAACCATTATCATTAGGAAATTTTTTATCTTCATAAATTTTATCAATAATACTTTTATTAGATGATATAAAGTATAAACCTTCTTGATAAGCCTTTTTTAATACTTCTCTTGATAAAAGAATTGGATCTTGAAATGCTCGATCACCATACATAAACTTAAGAAGATAATTTGTTAATACGATATGTATGTTCATATGTTCACCAACTAACTCTAATAAAAGTATAGTATAAATTATGAAAAAAAACAATTATCTTAAGAAATAAATTAATATATGTAATGAATAATTAGAAATGTGCAAATAAAAAACACTAGGTAGATAGTGTTTTTGGGTTAAAATGGTACTAGAAGGATAAAAATTTGTGATTCACTTGAGTTTTCCCTTTTATTCTTTATATTAATTTCCTTCTCCATTCTATATAGATTGTAACACACCAAAAGGAATATGTGTCAAACAAAAGAAAAGCACTGTGTCAAGTATTGTCAATATCACTGGTGACAAGAATAGTGTCAATCCCAATTTTTTTTATTTTATCCATAGTAATATTTAGTTCGTTATCTTTTTGCCAGAAATGAAAAAATTTATGATTTAGAACTGTGAAGAAAAGAATTGTCCCATTCTCACTAATCCTAGCATCATAAATTTTACCTAGTCTTTTACCTGTATTTATATCAATAATATCTTTTCTTTGTAAGTCAGATAAATTCATATTATCACCATTACAATATATGTGTTCTTATTATTTTAAATGACTTTCTAAAATACTCTTAATACCCCTGTATGGTAAATAAGCACATCCTTTACGATTACCTTGTTTATATATTTCGTTATAAGCAAGAGCTTCATTAAGGACATTTTCATCATATTCTTTTTCATTTATCATATTCTCAAAGTTATTAATATATTCTAATGCTTCTTTAATATTTTTTCCAATAAGATTTTTAATTAAGATTGAAGTTGATGATGTACTTATTGCACAGACTTCCCCATTAAAGTAAATGTCTTTTATTATGTCATCTTTTATATCAACATAAATATTTAAGTTATCAATACAAGAAGCATTAGATGTATTAACTGTTTCATAGCCTTCTTTTAAAGCATCGATTTTATTTAATGGGTGCATATAGTGTTCCATTATTATTGCTCTTTTAGTTTCTTCGTTCATTATAACATCTCTTTTCTAATTTTATCTATATCACTTAAAAGTTCTACTAATGCATCAATGTCTTCTTTAGTGTTATAAAAATATAAACTAACACGTAAGCTGTTTTTAACACCGACTTCATCTTTTAAAATTTTGGCACAATGGTTACCTGCTCTCACACATATTTTATATTTGTTTAAGTAATAGGCAACATCTTGACTAAAGATACCATCGACATTAAAGGAAATTATCCCACTATCAGACTCAATATTTAAAATATCTAAATGAGGAATCTTAATTAGTTTTTCTATTGCATATTCTCTTAGTTCTCTTTCATAAGTAGCAATGTTTTCCATACCGATGCTCTCTAGGTATTCAATTGCCTTACCAAAACCAATGACTCCAGCAATATTAGGTGTTCCCGCTTCAAAACGGGTTGGTAAGTCTTTTAAGTAAACCGTCTGTGGGCTATCAAAAGATTCATTCATGCCACCACCCAAGTTATAGGCATCCATGCTTTCTAGCAATTCTTTTTTACCATATAAGACCCCGACCCCAGTTGGTCCACACATTTTGTGAGCTGAGAATGCTAGAAAATCAATATCCAAATCTTGGGTATCAGTTTTCCTATGGGGTACACTTTGAGCACCATCTAATACAACGAATATATTATTTTCATGGGCAAACTTGGTTATTTCTTTGATAGGTCTTTCATCGCCTAAAACATTTGTAATGCCAGCTAAAGCGATAAGACGCGTTTTTGGTGTAACACTCTTTTTAACATTTTCTAAAGTGACATAGTGGTTATTATCAAGAGGAATATACTTTACTTTAACCCCTATTTCTGTTTCTAATCTAAACCAAGGTAAGACATTACTTGCATGTTCACTTTTGGTAATAAGTATTTCATCGCCTGGTTCTAAATATTTTTTAAAAAATGAAGTAGCAATAATATTTAGACTTTCAGTTGCCCCACTTGTAAATATTATTTCTTCTTTGTATTTAGCATTAATAAATTTTCTTACTAATTCTCTTGTATTCTCATATTCTTTATCTACTTTATAAGAAATATCATAGTCACCACGATGAGCATTAGCAGAGTAATTACTGTAATAATCAGTTAACTTATCAATCACACATTGTGGCTTTAATGTTGTAGCCCCATTATCTAAATAAATAATATCTTGTTTCATAATGGGAAAGTCTTCTAATCGCATATAATACCCTCCTTTCTTTTACCAAATTTTAGGAAACTATCACGCATAAGTTCTTTAGCACGACTCTTAGTTAGTCCTCGTGATTCTAAGTAAAAAAGCATTTCGGTATCAAAAGATGCACAAGTCATATTATGGTTTGCGCAAACGTCATCACTCGCAACTAAAAGTTCTGGTAAGCAAACAATTTGGCCTGGATATTCATTTAAATATTTTATATCTTCTAGAAATTCATTATTAGTATAACCATTCTCTAAAATACCAACTGTTTTTAAATAGGTATAACTATTAGGTTCGCTTATTACTCTTACCTTAATTTCACTAGTTATATCACTACCTCTTAAAATATTTTCGATATGAATGTTATTTTTTTTTGAACCAGATATACCGATATGGGCTTTTAACTTGCTTTTATTCTCATTAATAATTTGGATTTTACTATTAATACCTTTTAGATAAATGGTAGATGTAATATTTAAATTACATCCTTCTTTTATAATGATAGTGGCCACCGAGTTATCACTTATAACCATTTCATTTATACTAGTGTCTTTATCAACAATGATCAATACATCATCATATATTTTTAGGGTATCACTAGAGTTCGTGCTCATTAGTATTTTATGCATTATTTTCATCTCCAGATAGTTTATCTGTCCCAAGAATAGTGCCAAAACCATTTTTTAAGACTGTTCTTGCTAAAGCAGAGTTACCTTCTTTAACAACTTTACCATCACTTATAATAGCTACATGATTAGGGTTTAAAAGTTCTATTAGTTTTTCTTGATGGGTAATAACAATTATTGTTGCATTATATTCTTTTTGATATTCAATTATATTTTCACCAACGATTTTCAAAGCATCAACATCAAGACCTGAATCAATCTCGTCAAAAATAACTAAACTAGGCTCTAAGATCCACATACCAAATAATTCGTTTTTCTTTCTTTCACCACCACTCATACCTTCGTTAATATTACGGTGTAAAAACGATTTGGGTAAATTTAATTTTGCACATACTTGAGTACATTTTTTATTAAAGGCAAATATATCCATGTTTTTACCAGCATCAAGTAAACTAGTTCTTAACATCTCAGCATTAGTTATGCCTTCTATCTCAACGGGACTTTGGCTAATCACATATATACCTTTTTTAGCAATTTCTGAGGTAGATAGGTTAGTAATGTCTTCGCCATTAAAGATAATGCTACCTTTGGTGATCTGGTAACTAGGATGATGCATTAGGGCTTTACAAATAGTACTTTTGCCCGCACCATTAGGGCCCATGATAACGTGAGTCTCGCCACTTGCAAATTCGATATTTAAATCTTTTAATATTGTTTTATTATCACTTACAACAGTAAGATTATTAATTTTTAACATAAGAAAAACCTCCGTGATTATTTTACCACACGAAGGTTTGTTTTAAAAGATAAAATGCTTTAGTCTGAAAAGGCAAGAATCTTTTATTTTTTTTATATTACATTATCTTATTTCATAAGTTTAACTTCTATTAAACGATAACTATCATTTTCTTCTTTATAAACGTACTCATAAGTAGTACCTTTATTTAATGATTCTTTTACAGTATCTTCACTAAATGGAGCAACTTCATTATCATTTAAATCAAATAGTTTATTATCTACCTTTTTTAAAACATTAACATGAATAATAACATGACCATCTTTATCATAGGTATAGCCTATCATCTTAGAATAATAATCATTAGTTTTACAAGCACTTGAATAATCATTAATATTTTCTATATCAACTTTATCGCCTTCTTTTAAATCAAATACTAACGCACCACTGCAATCTTTAGTAACATTGTTATACATTTCTGTAGCTTCATCAGTACTTACTTTGTTTTCAACGACATTGTTTGATTGATCGGTACCATTATTTCCTTTTGACTCTGGCTTAAAAAACAAAAATGAAATTAAAATAGCTAACATAATAATTATAATACATAATATTGCTGATAAAATAGCCTGCTTTTTTTTAGATAACCCTTTAAATTGATTGATAACCTTTTTCATTATCTCACTCCCTCTATTCTATGATAATAGAATAACATAAAATAATTATTTAGTCTATAAGATTTTTGGATCTAATCGTTGCTTTTTTTAATATAAAAAGAGATTGACTATTTATTAAGACAATCTCGTACACACATTATAACTGATTTTATTTTGCTAGTTATATTTAGTAGTTACATGTTATCAATTAAAATTTGATTTTTTTTGCAATATAACTTTTTAATTCACTTACTGGTAATTTGATTTGTTCCATTGTGTCACGATCACGAACAGTTACAATATTATTATTTAACGTTTCATCATCAACCGTTATGGCAAATGGTGTACCTACGGCATCACTTCTTCGATATCTTTTACCAATACTACCTGATTCGTCATAGCCACACATAAATTCATTTGCTAAGTCACCATAAATTTCCATTGCTCTTTGGGCATGGATTTTTTTCATAAGAGGTAAGATAGTAACTTTATAAGGCGCTAGGGCTGGATGAATCTTTAATACTAATCTTTCATCATTATCAAGCATTTCTTTATGATATGCATCACATAACACTGCTAATACTAATCTATCAAGGCCTACAGATGGCTCGATTACATACGGAATATATTTTTCATTAGTTTCAGGATCTAGATATGATAAATCAGTTTTTGAATGCTCTATATGCGTAGATAAATCATAATTAGTTCTATCAGCAACACCCCATAATTCACCCCAACCCATTGGATACTTGTATTCAATATCAGTGGTAGCTGCACTATAAAAAGATAGTTCTTCTTTTTCATGATCACGATAACGAAGATTATCATCATTAATGCCTATATCCTTTAGGAAAGTAAGACATGTTTTTTTCCAGAAATTAAACCACTCTAAATCAGTACCAGGCTTACAAAAAAATTCTAATTCCATTTGTTCAAATTCACGAGTTCTAAAAGTGAAGTTACCTGGTGTTATTTCATTTCTAAAACTTTTACCAGTTTGCCCTATTCCAAAAGGAACTTTAGCACGCATGCTTCTTTGAACATTTAGGAAATTAACAAATATTCCTTGGGCAGTTTCGCCACGTAAATAAACTTTGCTTTTAGTGTCTTCCGTAACACCTTGATGTGTTTCAAATAAAAGATTAAATTTTCTTATTGGTGTAAAATCACATGCACCACATTTAGGACATGGAACATGATTGTCGCAAATAAAATTTTCTAGTTTTTCATTTTCCCATCCATCACCAGTTTCTTCACCATTTGTAAATTCTTCTATTAATTTATCAGCACGATGACGACTTTTACATTTTTTACAATCAATTAAAGGGTCAGCAAAAGACGCTACATGCCCACTTGCTACCCAAACCTCAGGATTCATAAGAATCGCTGCATCAAGGCCATAATTGTAAGGATTTTCTTGAATAAATTTTTTCCACCAAGCTTTTCTTACATTATTTTTAAGTTCAACTCCTAGTGAACCATAATCCCATGTATTAGAAAGCCCACCATAGATTTCACTACCTTGAAAAATAAAACCGTATTGTTTACAATAGTTTACTAGCTCTTCCATTGTAATTTTCATAAATATCACCCTTTCAAATAATAAAATTCTTCTAAAATAATAAGGGACGAAGATATACTCCGCGGTTCCACCCTAGTTATTCTAGAAGAATCACTTTTTTTATATAGCTCCGGTTTTCCACGCCATCTTCGCTTGTATGCTTATATTATAGAAAAAAATATGTGTTAATGCAAGAAAAAATACGGTTATTCTTCCGTATTTTCTTCATTTTCTAAATCATCAAGTGCTTCATTAATACCTTCAACACTATCATCATCACCAGTTGTGTCCATTAAAGTTTCTTCTAAAACCTCACTAGCATCATCATCCATGAATTGTTTTTTTAATTCAAGTTCAATGTCACTATATTCACGAGCACCAGTACCAGCAGGTATTAATTTACCAATGATAACATTTTCTTTTAATCCTCTTAAGTAGTCAACTGAACCTTTAATAGAGGCATCAGTAAGAACTCTAGTAGTCTCTTGGAATGAGGCTGCTGATAAGAATGAATCAGTTTGTAATGAACTCTTAGTAATACCAAGCATAATTGGTCTACCTTTAGCAGGAACTTTACCGGCTAAGATAACTGGTTTATTAGCGTCTGTAAATTCTTTTAATGATACGCTTAAACCTTCTACTAAGTCAGTATCACCAGCATCAACAATACGTACTTTATTAATCATACGTTTAACAATAATTTCAATGTGTTTATCATTAACGTCAACACCTTGTAATTTGTAAACCATTTGAATTTCTTTTAAGATGTATTCTTGAGCCGTGATTGGGTCAGTTACAGCAAGTAATTCTTTTGGTGAAATAACACCTTCAGTTAACTTGTCACCAGCATTTACCATATCACCAACTGCAACACGTAGTTTCATGTTGTAATTAGTAACATGTTCACGAGCTTCAGCTTCTGTTTCAACAACAATACGATATTTGCCATTTTCTTCTTTAATAGATGCAACTTTACCACTAACCTCAGAAATCGTTGCTTTACCTTTTGGATTACGAGCTTCAAATAATTCTTCAACACGTGGAAGACCTTGAGTAATGTCATCTCCTGCTACACCACCTGAGTGGAATGTACGCATTGTAAGCTGTGTACCTGGTTCACCAATTGATTGGGCAGCCATAATACCAACTGCTTCACCTGTTTCAACAAGATTTCCAGTTGCAAGGTTACGACCATAACATTTTTGACATACACCATTTTCTGCCTTACATGTCAAGACACTTCTAATTTCAACTGCTTTAATACCAGCTTCAGTTATTTTTTTAACCATATTTTCAGTGATTAATACGCCTTTTTCAGCAATAACTTCTTTAGTTTCTGGATTAACAATTTTTTGAGCAGTATAACGACCTAAAATTCGTTCAGCAAGTGATTCAATAACACTACCATCTTTATCATTAATTAAGTCTTTTACAACAACACCATGAATAGAACCACAATCATGTTCTTTAACGATGATATCTTGAACAACTTCAACAAGACGACGTGTTAAGTAACCTGAGTCTGCTGTACGAAGAGCGGTATCAACGTTACCTTTTCTAGAACCATGACTTGATAAGAAGAATTCAGACACTGTAAGACCTTCTGAAAAGTTTGAGGTAACGGGAATTTCAATAGTAGAGCCATCTGGCTTAGCCATAAGTCCACGCATACCAGCAAGTTGTGAGAAGTTTGATAATGATCCACGAGCTCCAGAGTTCATCATCATAAACAATGGATTATCATAATCACCTTCGGCTAACTCTTTTAATTCAGCTTTGATTTTATCATTTGCTTTATTCCAGATATCAATAACTGTGTTATAACGTTCTTCATCAGTAATCATACCACGTTTAAATTGTTTATTAACTTTTTCAACTAGGGCTTGACTCTCTTCTAGAACTTGGGCTTTTGTTTTAGAAGTTACTATATCAGATGCTGATACGGTAATACCGGCAATAGTTGAATATTTGAAACCTAAGTCTTTTAATTTATCAAGGAAAACACTAGTTTCAGTTGTATGATAACGTTTAAATACTTGAGCAATAATCTTACTTAAGTCTTTCTTAACAAATGGTTTTCCCAAAGGCATTGCTTTGATAGCTTCAGGGATATTAGTACCCATTGGTAAGAAATATTTATCTGGTGTCATACCTTCAATGTTTTCTTTTGTAGCTTCATTAACATATGGATAACTATCTGGTAATATTTCATTGAAAATAATTTTACCACAAGTAGTTACTAAGTAATCATCCATATGGCTTTCCATAAATAATTTATGTTTGAAAGATTTTACTGGTAAGGCAATACGAGTATGAAGAGTAATCTCTTTTCTTTGATATGCCATTTGAACCTCATTAGGGTCTTTATAAACCTTACCTTCATGTGGTTCACCAGCTTTTTCTTGAGTAATATAGCAGTTACCAAGGACCATATCTTGTGATGGTGTAACAATTGGTTTTCCATCTTTTGGATTTAGTATGTTTTGTGCACCAAGCATTAGTATTCTTGCTTCAGCTTGAGCTTCTTCTGAAAGTGGAACGTGAACAGCCATTTGGTCACCATCGAAGTCGGCATTAAATCCAGTACAAACAAGTGGATGTAAACGAATAGCTTTACCACCAACTAATTTAGGTTCAAAGGCTTGGATACCTAGTCTATGTAGAGTTGGTGCACGGTTTAACATAACAGGATGCTCTGTAATAACATCTTCTACTACATCCCATACGCAATCATTTTTAGTATCAATAAGTTTTTTAGCACCTTTAATATTATGAGCAAGGCCTCGTTCTACTAAACCATGAATTACATGTGGTTTAAATAGTTCTAGAGCCATATCTTTTGGAATACCACATTGATACATTTTAAGGTTTGGTCCAACAACGATAACACTACGACCAGAATAGTCAACACGTTTACCAAGTAAGTTTTGACGGAAACGACCTTGTTTACCTTTTAACATACTAGATAAACTCTTAAGTGGTCTATTGCCTGCTCCAGATACGCTTCTTCCTCTTCGGCCGTTATCAAGAAGACTATCAACAGCTTCTTGAAGCATACGTTTTTCATTTTGAACAATGATAGTTGGAGCCCCTAATTCTAATAATTTTTTTAAACGATTATTACGATTTATAATACGACGATATAAGTCATTTAAATCACTTGTAGCAAATCTACCACCATCAAGTTGAATCATTGGTCGTAAATCTGGTGGAATAACAGGAAGAGCTTCTAAGATCATCCATTCAGGACGATTGCCACTTTCTTGGAATGATACTAAACAATCTAATCTTTTAACTAAACGAATACGTTTTTGACCAGTAGCGCCTTCAAGTTCAGCTCTTAAATCCTCTACTTCTTTATCAATATCAACTTCTTTTAGAAGTTTTTGGATAGCTTCAGCACCCATACCAACTTTGAAAGCATTACCATATTTTTCATAGTATGCATGATACTCTTTATCAGATAAAGTTTGTTTTTTAGCAAGAGGTGCACTACCAGGATCTAAAACAACATAACTTACAAAGTATAAAACCTCTTCTAGGTCTCTTGGACTCATATCAAGAACAAGACCCATTTTTGATGGTACGCCTTTAAAGAACCAGATGTGAGAACAAGGAGAAGCAAGTTCAATATGTCCCATACGTTCACGACGTACTTTAGACTTTGTAACTTCTACTCCACAACGATCACACACAACATTTTTATAACGTAATCTTTTGTATTTTCCACAAGAACATTCATAGTCTTTAGTAGGTCCAAAGATTTTTTCACAGAATAAGCCATCTCTTTCAGGTTTTAATGTACGATAGTTGATGGTTTCTGGTTTTTTAACCTCACCGTAAGACCAAGAACGAATTTGTTCAGGACTAGCAAGACTTACTTTAATTCCTTTAAAATTATTAACTTCGATCATATTACTTACCTCCTAAACTATCAGTAGAATCATCATCTAATGTGTCTCCAGGATATTCTAAATCATCTAAAGAATCAGAGTCAAACTCATCTTCTTCATCGCCATCAGAATAATCATCTTCTAAGTCATCATTTAATTCTTCTGGCTCAGTTTCTTTTATCTCAGGAGTTACATCTATTTCATCAATTTTAATAATATCTTCTTTTTCTTCTTCTTTTTCTATTTCTTTTAAATCTAAGACTTCATCTTTATTGTTAATTATTTGAACATTTAGACCTAAGGCTTGGAATTCTTTAATTAATACTCTAAATGATTCAGGAACACCAGCTTGGTTAACAGTTTTACCTTTTACTAAAGCTTCATATACTTTAACACGACCAATAACGTCATCAGATTTTATAGTAAGTATTTCTTGTAAGACATGAGCAGCACCATAAGCATATAATGCCCAAACTTCCATCTCACCGAAACGTTGACCACCAAATTGTGCTTTACCACCTAAAGGTTGTTGCGTAACTAAACTGTAAGGACCAGTAGCACGAGCATGTAATTTATCATCAACCATGTGATGTAGTTTTACCATGTACATAACACCAACGTTAACACGGTTTTCGAAAGGTTCACCAGTACGACCATTGATAAGAGTTACTTTTCCATCTTCACTCATACCAGCTTCAGCCATTTCTTCATGAATGTCATCGATATTAGCACCATCAAATACTGGAGTTGCATAATGAACGCCTAATTTTTTACCAGCCATTCCTAAGTGAACTTCTAATATTTGACCAATGTTCATACGAGATGGAACACCTAATGGGTTTAACATGATATCAACTGGACGACCATCTGGTAAGTATGGCATATCTTCTTCTGGTAAGATTAGGGAAATAACACCTTTGTTACCATGACGACCACTCATTTTGTCACCAACTTGGATTTTACGTTTTTGAATAATATAAACACGAATTATTTTGAAAACACCAGCAGGTAATTCATCACTATTTTCTTTAGTATAGACTTTAACATCATGAACGATACCAGCAGCACCATGTTCTACTTTTAATGATGTATCTCTTACTTCACGTGTTTTTTCACCGAAAATAGCATGTAATAATTTTTCTTCACTAGTAAGTTCTTGAACACCTTTTGGTGTAACTTTACCAACTAGGATATCGCCTTCTTTAACTTCGGTACCAATTCTTACAATACCAGATGAATCTAGGTTTTTACGAGCTTCTTCACCAACATTTGGAATATCACGAGTTATTTCTTCAGGTCCAAGTTTAGTATCACGACATTCAATTTCATACATAGCAATATGTAGTGATGTATAAGCATCATCTTTAACTAGTCTTTCATTTAATATTACTGCATCTTCATAGTTATAACCATTATAAGTCATGAAGGCAACAGTCATGTTTTTACCAAGAGCAAGTTCACCATGATCGGTACTTGGGCCATCGGCAATAACTTGGTCTTTAGCTACTTTATCACCTGCATGTACTAAAGGTATATGATTTGTACAAGCTCCAGCGTTGTTAGCCTCAAATGTAGCAAGATAATATGTATCTTTACCACCAACTGTTTTAACAATAATTTTTTTAGAATCAGCATATTCTACGATACCATCTGCTTTAGCAAGAATAGTACTACCAGAATATTTAGCTGCTACGCATTCAACACCAGTACCAACGATAGGTGCCTCAGTTTGTAAAAGAGGTACGGCTTGACGTTGCATATTTGAACCCATAAGTGTTCTGTGAACGTCATCGTAGTTTAAGAATGGAATACAACTTGTTGTTATTGATACAACTTGGCTTGGCGATACGTCAACAAAGTTAACTTTATCTTTAGAAACCATTAAGTTGTCGCCGTTATAACGCACGATAACCTCATCATCAATAATATGATTGTCATCATCTAGTTTGATATTAGCCTCAGAAATATAATAATCGGTTTCTTCATCAGCAGTTAAGTAATGAACATCATCCATTTGAACTTGACCCGCAACTACACGACGGTAAGGAGTCATAATAAAGCCATATTCATTTACTTTAGCATAACCAGAAAGTGAAGTAATAAGACCGATATTTTGACCTTCTGGACTTTCTACTGGACAAAGTCTTCCGTAGTGGCTTGCATTGACGTCACGAACGTCCATACCAGCACGGTCTCTTGATAGACCACCAGGTCCTAAAGAAGATAAACGTCTTTTATCAGTTAGTTCAGCTATTGGGTTAATTTGATCCATGAACTTCGATAATTGCGAACTACCAAAGAATTCTTTTAAAACAGCAGTAACAGGACGAATGTTAATTAAAGATTTTGGTGTAATATCTTCTGTTTCTTGTGTAGTCATTCTTTCTCTAATAACTCTTTCCATACGGCTCATACCTACTTGGAATTGTTTTTGAATTAATTCCCCTACTTGACGAACACGACGGTTTCCTAAGTTATCTATTTCATCAGTATTACCAATACCTAATTGTAGGTCTAAGTAATAGTTAATTGAAGCATAAATATCTGGAATAGTAAGTCTTTTTTCAGTCGTTGTTTCAAGAACACCAATAATAGGTACTACTTTATCAGGATTAGTTTTATCAAATACTTTAATTTCTTGAACTTCATTATATTGGTCTAACTCTTCATGAATCAAAACTTTTTTAACACCAAATCCACTAGCAATAGCAGGTTTAATATTATCTAAAACTTCTTTAGTAACTAAAGTATTTGCAGGCGCTACTACATTACCTTCACTATCTTTAATATCTTCTGCTAATGTACAACCTACTAGTCTTTCACAAACATTTAATTTACGATTAAATTTGTAACGACCAACTTTAGCTAAGTCATAACGGAAATGATCGAAGAAACGAATAATTAATTGGTTTTTAGCAGAATCAAGTGTTGCTGGTTCACCTGGACGCAATTTTTCAAATATTTCAATTAATGCTTCATCTGTATTTTTAGTATTATCTTTTTCAAATGTATTTAAAAGATAATCGTTCTCACCAAATAAAGAAACAATTTCTTCATTACTAGATAACCCAAGGGCTCTTAGGAAAGTCGTAACAGGGACTTTTCTTGTTCTGTCAATACGAACATAAACAATATCTCTTGCATCAGTTTCAAATTCAAGCCATGTACCACGATTTGGAATCATCTCACCACTTATAACACGACGTCCATTTTTATCTACCTCACGTTTAAAGTAAACACTTGGACTACGTACTAATTGAGAAATAATAACACGTTCTGCACCATTTATAATAAATGTACCAGCCTCAGTCATTAAAGGCATATCCCCTAGAAATATTTCTTGTTCTTTGACCTCTCCAGTTTCATGAATAAATACACGTGCTTCAACCTTAAGTGGTGCAGCGTAGTTAACCATTCTTTCTTTTGCTTCTTTTACAGAATATCTAGGCTTGTCAAAAGAATAATCACCAAAATCAACAGTAACATTACCTGTAAAACTTTCAACTGGAAATAATTCATCAAATACCTCACGAATACCAGTCTCTAAAAACTCTTGGTAACTTTTCTTTTGGATTTCTAGTAAATCCTGTAGTTCCATCGTATTTTTACTTTTGGAGAAACTTCTACGAGTTCTATAATCTCCACATTTTTTTAATTTGTAAGCCATGATTTCACCCCATCTAACAATAATTTTTTCAAAATATCAAAACGTTCAAAAATAACACGTCACCAATTTACAATTCTATCAGTAAACAACTTTAGTGTCAATAAATTTTTGCACGAAAAACATAAAATCCTTTATCTTTTAAAACCACCTCAATATTATATATATCACTTAAGGATTTAGCCATACTTTTGGCTCCTTGATCCTTATGAATAACAAACCATAAATCACCATCTTTATTTAGATGCTCTTTGGCACCAGCAAGGATACTCTTTACTACTTCTTTACCCGCCCTAATAGGAGGATTGGTAACAACTAAGTCATATGTACCAGTAACATTTTCATATATATTACTTTCTATTTGCTCCCCACTCACTTTATTTTCTTTAATATTTCTTTCACATAAGTGCAGGGCTCTTTTGTTAACATCCGTCATAGTAACATGTGCATCATAAGTTTTAGATAAAACAATGCCTAAAAAGCCATAGCCACACCCAACATCTAAAATAGAACTTGCCGTATCTCTATTTTTTTGTATTCCCTCTAATAAAAGTCTGCTTCCATAATCAATCTTATCTTTAGAAAAAACGCCTAAATCACTAAAAAAAGTGAAAACATGCCCCTTGTTTTCAAACTTAATCGTGCGAACTTCGCTTTTTAATCGACTATTGTTTGTAAAATAATGTTCCAAAAAATCACCATGGCCTTTTTTTAAGTAACAACTTAATATTCATTTTAATGAAAAAAAGAGCCCTTGTCAAGAGCCCTTACGCATTTTTTACATAAAAAACGGATTACTTGATTTCAATTGCATCAATAGACCTACCATATATACCTGCGTAGCCTTCACTTGTATTGTCCACTTTATTTACGTAGGAAAGCCAACCACTCCCCTTTAAATGAGCACGGTATCTAACGCCATAAATTTGTACCCCATCAATATCATTACCAAGATTACCAGCATAGTCATTACGGTTTGTTACCCAAGGAAGCCAAATACCCTTTTTCTTGTCATGAACCCGCATTTTATAGTTATCTAAATAAATGCCCCCAATAGGATTGCCAAAATTACCGGCATAGTCGCCATCACCCACTGTAACATTCGGTAACCACATTTTTTTAATATTATCATAGGCTTGATATGTTACGGTTTTATTTGGTAAGTCGCTATTTAAGTAATTAGTTGGATTTATTAAATTATTATTTTCATCACGTAATTCAAAATGCAAGTGAACGCCATAAGCATTACCAGAATTTCCCATTGCACCAATCGTATCACCTTTTTTTATGCTCGCCCCACTATTAACAAGAACAGTATCTAAATGGGCATATAATGTATAATAACCATTTTTATGTTTTACTTTAACAAAATTACCATAACTTTCATTACCAGTTGAACCCCGATTATTTTTTCTTCCTTTTTGAACTAATATAACTAGCCCATCACTATGACATATAACAGTATCTTTTTGATACCATTTTTTTACTACATCAACAGCCTTATGTCTAGAACTATAAGGATTTGTAATTTGATTTTCACCTGACTTTAAAATTCTACTCATAATATCACCTTTCTCAAGGTAGTTTATGCGTAATAATTTTTTTAGTCTGTTTGTTTAACCTAGTTATTCTAACTTTTCATAATTATCTTTAACGGCTATTTCTACTTTATTGATTGAATCAAATCTTTTAGTAATTTTTTCAGTTGTAACATGAATATCTTTAACCTCTTTATTTACTGTGTCAATACTTTTAGATAGTTTATCCCATCTATCACGATATCTATCAAACTCCATAGAAAGTTTTTTTAATTCATCTTGAATTATTTTAGCGTATTTGTCACGTTCCATATTTTTAATAATCATATAAATAGTGGTTAATGTACTCATAAGTGTCGTTGGAGAAGTAATCCAGACATGTTTGTTGTAAGCTTCTTTAAGTAGATCGGGATGATATGCATTAATTTCGGCAAATATTGCTTCAGCCGGTAAAAATAGTATTGCTTGTTCAGCTGTTTCACCAGGTATAATGTATTTACTTGATATAGCACTAATATGACGCTTTACATCTTCTTTAAATAGTTTTATTGCAATGTCTCTTTCTTCTTTCGATAAAGTTTTATTAGTTATACGCTCATAGTTTTCCAAAGGAAATTTAGAGTCTATACAAATATTACCAAGAGGTGCTGGGGCATGTAAAATAGAATCCGCAATAGAACCATTGCTTAGTTTATATTGAATTTCATATATTTTATCATTTTTTTCACCGAAAACACTTGTTAGGATATAGTTTAAATTAACCTCGCCAAAAATTCCTCTTGTTTTTTTATCAGTAAGAACACTTTGCAAAGATACTATATCAGTTGATAAACTATCAATTTTTTTCTGAGCTTCATCAATCTTAGATAATCTTTCTAAAACACTTGTAAACGTCTTATTAGTTTTATCAAAATTTTCATCTAGTCTAAGATTTACTTTCTCATTCATTAAATTAAGCCGATATTCAATGCGATCATTTAAAGCATTAAAATCTTTCATTAATTTATCACTAAATTCATATTTGAAATCACCAATTTGTTTGGTAAATTCATTTTGGAACTTTAAAAGCTCTGCACTCACTGAAGCGTCACCTTTCGTATTTTTTTCAACTTTAATTATAACAATAATTAAACAAATAATTACTACTATTAATAAACCCATTATTATATAAATCATAAATTAATCACCACAATAAATATATCAAACAAACGTATTGCGTGCAAGAAAAAAAAGACACAAGTCTTATTTAATGTAAAACTTGTGTCACATCATACCCAAAATATTCAAGCATACCTACAACCCGATTACTATGTACGCCTTTAGAACAAATAAAGAAATAAGGTTTTTCCTTTTTTAAATAACCATCATAATATAACATAAATTTTTGATAAGGAATATTTATTGCATCAGGATGATGAGAGATGATAAAATCCTCTTTACTAGACAAATCAATTAAAGTACCCATATTTTTATGATAATCAGTAATAGAAATTTTCTTCATATTGACCACCTATTATAAAGTATGCAAAATTTAATATTAAGCATATAATATTTACCCAGTTAATCTTGGTGTTTTTAAAAAGTAAGTATTTAAAACACACCACTACTAACAATATCAAATGAATAAACTAAGAATGTGTGTGTAAAAATATAAGACGGAGCGAGTGTATTAAAAATCATTCATCAATAAACGTTTTATATTCCATGTATTTAAATTTTACAATTAATAATAACTTAGATACATTAACCCTATTACTAAAAAAACTTAGCAAGACTCTTATTACTTATATAGGTTAGCTCTATTCTATATGATAATTATGATCTTCAATCTAAAAAGATTTCCAAGAAAAAAACCTACATTTCTGTAAGTTTATTCTTCACCAAAGAAATCATCAAAGAACTCATCATCAGTTATGACATTATCATTCATAACAATTGAATCTGCATCAACATTTATTTTTGGTTTATCATTATTTACTTCTTTAATATCTTCTTTTTTTACTTCTTCTTTATTAGTAATAGAAGTTTGTTCTTCTAATTTAGGAAGTTCAATATTTTTTGGTTCTTCTTTCTTCATTGATGAGGCTTCTTTTTCTTTCTTCTCTTCTTCTTCAAGTTCTGCTAATTTTTTATCAATATCCGCTATCATTTTATCAATTTCATCATTAGTTAAAGCAGAAAGTGGTTTATTAGGTGCATCTATTCCTAATGGGCTTGCAATATTAGGTGATGTACTTTTAGGTGATGATTTTTCACTTGCATCTAAACTTGGGAAACCACCCATGCCACTCATAAATGGATTACTAGGCATACCCATACCACCAAAAGGATTGAAAGGATTTGGTGCTTGTTCACCATTCTTGGCATTTTCCATCATTTGTCGTCTTTTAGCTTCCGAAACAAAAGTTTTTAAATCAAATGTTGAAACAGTCTTTTCTTCCCGATGAGGAAATGAAAAATCTTTTCTTTCAATACCCCAGTTAATTTTGAAATCTGGCGTATATTGTACTTTATATGGAGCCATACGAATACGCATAATTATAGCTTGGAACAATTTCATTTTTTGTAAGTCAGTTACAGTTACAAGTGGTGTAGAAGCTGTTTTATCTTTGTCTTTACTTTTAACTTCACCACACATTTTACTTATTTCTTCTAAGGCCGCCATTTCCGTGCTTATTAAGTAAATTGTATTACCACAGTTACCACGAATAGTTTGGGCAACCTCTTTACCATAAACATCGTTTAATTGCGAAAAGTTTTGAATAATAAAGGTAAATCTAATACTTCTACTACGAGCAGCTGAAACCATAGAATCAACATCACTTAAAGGAGGCATGTTAGCAAACTCATCAAGAATGAAATTAGTACGATACTTTAATTTACCACCACTTGTTTGGGCAACTTCAACTAAAGTTTCATAACATTGTTTTAAAAAGACAGTAAGTAAACTATGGTAAGTTGTTTTTTCATCATGCACAATTAAGAAAACGGCTGTTTTTTTCTCACCAATACTACGCATATCAAAATCACTATAAGAAAGCATTTCTGATAATTTTTCACGGGAAGCAAAAATACGAATTTTTTGTCTAAAAGTAGATAAAATACCACCTTTTGTATCACTAGGTGCATTAAAAGTAGTTGAGGCAAAAATATATTCTGGTGAAGCTTCCCCTTTCATATTGAAATATTCTTGAACGTAAGTTTTAGCCCCAATTCTTTCTTCACCAACAGTACTCATTAAATTAATTGAGTTTAAATTTATTTCTTCTTCTTTACCATCTCTAAATAAAGCTAGGGCAAGACCAGCAAAATAGTCGGCACCAGATTGTTCCCAGAAAGCTGAGTCTTTATTTTTAGGGTCAACTAAAATATTATTAGCTATATCCTCAAGTAACTCAATTGCTTTATCGGTATTACCATTTTTATAATAATAGTATGGCATAGAAAGAGGATTCCAAGAATTACCTTCTGTAGGATCACGGAAATTTAAAACAACAATATTATAGCCTTGTTCTTTTAAGTAATCACCACAATACTTATACAATTCACCTTTAGGGTCATTGATAACCATACTTTCGCCTTTTTTGGCTAAAAGGTTAACTTGTGGTTTTACTATACACTCAGTTTTACCTGAACCAGTTGAACCTATTATCATTGTGTGATACGCGGAATTATCAACCCAAACATCAGTGCCATTGTTAATCAAAGGAACACCTGCTCCTTCAACATGTTGATCAATAGTTTTAACATGAACAACGTCTTTGGCACTTTTAATTTCTTTTTCTTTAGCCCATCTTGAATAACCTTTTTCTTCCTTATCACCAATATTCAAAAATTTTTTACCACTTTTATCTTTATCAAATATATAAGAAGAAACGCTAGAGAATATAATAACTAGAGCTACGGCAAACATAAATAAAGTTAAAACGATATAATCTTTCCCAAAAGCTGGAAAAGGATTTAAACCATAAAATGAACCATCATTTGCAAAAGATGAAAAGTTTAATACCGCAATAGCGCATAAATAAAGTAAAAAGACACAAAAGACTACAAATATCGTAAAGTCTTTAGAAGATACACGAAATTTCATATAATTCCTCCAATTCAATTAGTATTATACAATAAATTTGGCAATTTAAAAACCATTTTCGCTCATCACTTTAATTTTATTAAAATAATAATATTTTCTAACATG
Source organism: uncultured Mycoplasmatota bacterium (assembly GCA_900549625.1). Taxonomy (GTDB): domain Bacteria; phylum Bacillota_I; class Bacilli_A; order RF39; family UBA660; genus Ventrenecus. Next base: position 62,283 of record URPE01000001.1, on the reverse strand, counting down.
TATAATACTTCATTAATGATTATTAATATGGCTATTAGTTCGTTTATTTTAATTAAACTAGTAAAAGGATTTAAAATCATTAGAACACCAAGTACCATATTAAGAAGAGCAAGTATAAGAATAACAAAACTCATTTTTTTATTATGTTCTTGGAAATTCATAGAAAGACTTGCTCTTAGGCTACCACGATAGATTAAGTATCCCCCTAATATAAAAGCAATAAATTCTTTAATAACACTCGTTTTAAAGAAAGCAATGATACTAGCACAAATTAAAATTAAACCTGTTTGAAAATTATTTTTATATACTAAACTATCTTTGTTAGTTTTAAAGTGAATCATGATATTTATAACACCTAAAAAGAAACCAATATAACCAAACGTAGTAATAGATGATTCTAAAAAGTTTTCTGGATTATATAAAAGTACTAAAGCAAAAACGATTAAAAGAAGACTAGCAACAAAGGATTCCCATACCCCCTTTTTAATGTTTTTTACGAATTCATTTTCTAACATATTATCCCTCTTTTACTACTAAATAATATTTCTTTTTACCACGACGAATAATATTGTATGTTTTATTTTCTAAATGATAATTTTCTTCATGAACAACAAGACCATTTACAAGTATTGCGCCACTAGATAAAAACTCTCTTGCTTCTCTTTTAGATGAAGTAATACCACCACTTACTAAAATATCAATTAAATCTTTATCTTCATAAGTGATAGTAGGCACGCCTTTAAAGACTTCTTTAATCTCATTATCCGTTAAGTTTTTTATGTTACCAGTAAATAATGCTTCACTTACTTCTTTAGCATGTAGAAATTCATCCTCACCTCTTAAATCAGTAATAATTTGTTTGGCAAGTTCTTTTTGAGCACCCCTTTGTTCTGGAGCCTTTTTATGACACGCCATAATGGCATCTATTTCATCTAAGCTTAAGAAAGTAAACACTTTTAAATATTCTTCTACTTTACTATCATCAGTATTAATTAAGTATTGGTATAGTTCATAACTACTAGTTTTATTTTTATCAAGCCATAAGGCATTGCCTTCACTTTTACCAAATTTTTTGCCGTTGCTATCAAGTATTAATGGCATCGTAAATCCGTAAGCTTCACGACCTAATATTTTTCTAATTAATTCAATACCAGTCGTAATATTACCCCACTGATCGCTTCCTTCAACTTGCATAGTACAACCTAAATCTTGATACATATGTAAAAAGTCATACCCTTGAATTAACATATAACTAAATTCAGCATAAGTAATACCTGTTTCTAGTCTTCTATTAATAATATCTTTATTTAACATATAGTTAACATTAATATATTTACCAATATCCCTTAAAAAATCTAAATAGTTGTAGTCTTTAAACCATTCATAGTTATTAACAAGACGAGCCTTACCTTCAAAAACGTCATCAATTTGTTTTCTTATACATTCAATATTATGATTTAAAACGTCAATATCAATAATTTCTCTTTCACTAGTAGGTCTTGGGTCACCTATTCTTCCCGTTGCGCCTCCACAAAGTAAAATTGGGTGATGGCCCATTTTCATTAATCTTTTAGCCGTTACTAAGGAACTATAATGGCCTAGGTGTAAGGAATCAGCCGTTGGATCTGTTCCCCAGTAAAATGTAACTCCACCTTTATTAATCAGTTCTTCAATGCCTTCACCTGCTACATCTTTAATTAAACCTCTTTTTTGTAATTCTTCAAAATTTGTCATTATTTCATCTCTCCTTTAAATAATCCATTTTCCATTATAACAATTTCTTTTTTATTTCTTAAGGTTGCTGTAATATTTAAATCATTAGTCCCGATAAAAAAGTCAACATGATTTATAGAATGATTAACGCTTTTATGTAATTCTTCTTTACTCATAGAATGTCCATTTTTACGGCATTCCATGAATCCATCACCTAAGGCTAGATGGCAACTTGAGTTTTCATCTAGAAGAGTATTTTTAAATAAAAAGTTCATTTTAGCAATCGAAGAGGTATTATCAACTAAGGCTACCTCACCTAAATATTTACTACCCTCATCAGTACTTAAAATACCTTTTAAAGTAGTAAGTCCTTCTTTAGCCCCATAATTAATGACGCGCCCACCCGAAAACTCTAAATAAAAATCGCTAATCGTAATCCCGTTATAAATAAGGGGTTTGGATGCATATACAATTCCTTTTGTTAAAGAATACTCAGGACTTGAAAAAACCTCTTCAGTTGGCAAGTTAACTAGATTACCTTCATCAGCTGCACAAAACAAATAATCTTCTGGTAAATATATGTATAAATCAGTTCCTAAACTATTGGTGTAATGGAAGTGTGAAATATCTAAACTATTTAAATATTCTTTTCTTTGATTAAGTTTCTTTAATTTATCATTCCAGATAGATGCTGTATTACTCGTACTAGTTATGCCACATATATTAAAAAGCAATTCCCATAATTCATCTGTTGTAACATTAAGACTCTTCGCCCAATAAGAGTTTGGAACTGCACTAATATTCCATTTTAGAAAGCCATCTAGTTGCATAGTTCTGTACAAACTAATACTACTTTGTTGATAGGCATTAACACGACTTAGCAAAGTTGCATCAACACAAGAAAAATAATCAGGCATTGGTGAGGAAAGACTTAAAAAAGCATAACCAGATTTTGCTAATTCATTATAAATTGTTTTATCAAAATTTTCATCTTTAATTAAATATTCATAATCTTTATTCATTAATAGTTCTCTTTGTCTTTGATAATCATTAATATAAGTTTTTACGATTAAATGCATATTGTTTGCTTCAGCAATTAAAATATCAATAAAATCTGTAATCTCTTTAGAACCAATAATAAATACTTTATCATTATTTTTTAATTGCAAACAATATTCTAGTAAAAAGCGAGCATATTTTCTTTTTAAATTATCCATAAGTTCCTCCTAACAAAAAAAGATTCCATCAATAGGGACGAATATGCCGTGGTACCACCCTAATTCATAGAATCTAACTATCTTTATTTTGAATGTAACGTATATCTTACGTTTTGACTCCACTGGTTGTAAGGCAGCATCATCACCAACATAATAATTGTATCAAAAAATTTATTATTAAGGCAAGATTTTTTTAATTACTCTTGTCATTCTACTCTTTTTTTCGTTTTTTAAGTTTTCTTTATATGTTCTTAAATCACTTATTTCTTTAGTTCTAATACTATTAACTAAGGCTTGTAAATCATCAGCAAAATTATAGTAAAGGCTATTTTCTAGTTGGCTATTAATCTCTTCTTCAGTTGCTTCTTTTAGCATAAAACTTTCTTCATGTTCCATGATTGGAACTTCTCCTATCTTATTAATTGCAAAGGCTACTAACATTTTATCAGTTCTACCTTCAACCAAAGATATATATTTAACAATATTAGCATTACTATCATATTCGTTTCTACTTAAGACATTTTCTATTTCTAAAATAACGCAAGGTATTTCAATATCAGTTCCTACTACTGTAACATAATTATTAAACCTTTCCTTTTTAACAATAATACTATCTTGCACAATAAACTTTTCATTTGGAACGAAGGTACCATTAACTGATTTATAATATTTATTAAATTTATCACCTTGAACTACCAATTCACCATCTGGTATAATGCATAAATTCATTTTATAGCATTTGTTTTTTTCCATTAAAGCCATAATGCACCTCTTTTCTAGTACTGACTATTATATCATATTGTATGAATAATACAAGAAATTTAGAAAAAGCATACAATCTAAAATTTGCATATATTTATTTTTTTTGTATATACTATAATTGACAAAATAGTATTTTCTATGTTATTATTTTGTCATGGAAGCAGAACGCTTCGGGGTACGAAGTATTTCGTACGGTTAAGGATGATGTATATCGTCCTTTTCTTTTGGATAAATTTTAATACCCTTATTTTCATAATGCGGATAACAATCTATCTTTTTTTCAATAGTAATAAAGGATGGGTGTTTCTTACGCAACTTAATTGTGGAATGAATAGGATAAGAAAATAAATCAGCGATTTCAAGACCAGCATAAGTTGAAGAATATCCGCCATACCATTTAGGGTTAAAATAAATTCCTTTAATTTTTTCTTGCAATTCTGAATTTTTAATATGCTCTGTTCCTTTTGCAAACATAATATTTGAAATATGCTTAAGAAGATCTTTATCTTCATTTTTTCCTCTTGACTCAAACATTATAATACCTTTTTTATGACTATCTGTAGCATAAACATACCTCTCTAATAATAAATCGAAAGCCTTATCATAAACTGGAATTTGCTCATCCTTAAGAATATAATTTTCAAGATTTATAGTTATTGATATAATTTTACATTCTATTTTTTCTAAAGTGTTACTTAATTCATTTATAAACTTGTCATAATCTATCACCTTATCATTAAAAGCACCTGTATGGTTTCTGATCTCCCTAGAATGCAAGCAAACATATCTTGTATCCTTGTGCTTCGAATCATAGTAATAACCACGTTGCCAATATTTTTCCTTAAGTTTCCTAATATCATTTCTCATTTTTGAATAATTACTTTTTTCAAATATAACGCCTGTAATAGTAAAATATTTTTCGTCTACAGAAATTTTTTCGTTATACAGTCTTTTTTTAAATATATCATTAATTTTTCCGGAATTACCATTTTCGTCAATGAACATAACATAGTCTATATTTGTATCCCAGTTATCGATCTTTTGTGGGTGACTACTCCACATTTTCATTTCTACATTCTCGTTTTTCATGTCTAACTCCTTTCAAGCTTAATAATATTCCCTAAAAATCTTAAAACAAAGAGGTCATATGATCGATTTTTAAATGGTCATATGCTTTTTCTTCTGCCATACGTCCTCTAGGTGTTCGTTTAATAAAGCCTTCTTGTAATAAGAATGGTTCTACAACATCCTCTATTGTGGATACTTCTTCCCCTATACTAGTAGCGATAGTTTCAACGCCAACAGGTCCGCCGTTAAACTTAGTAATTAAACTTTTTAAGTATTCAATATCAATGGAATCAAGACCATATTCATCTACTTTTAGACGTTTTAAAGATTCGTTAGCCATATCATATTCTATTTTATCTGCCCCACTTACTAAAGCAAATTCTATTATAGCTATTAAGAAAGAAGAAACGCCAATAAAACAAAACACCTTTCATAATAACGATATTCCAAGTAAAGATTTAAATCGCCTTTATCCTAATCTTAATTATTATATAAAAATCATTTTGACTTTTAAATTATCTTTCAAAGAATTTGCCTATTTTGTTCATTTAGAGCCATCCAAATATTTATATGACTTTATTTTAAATAATTGTAAACCCTTAGAAAAATGGGCTATTAGATATAATTTTGATGATAACTATCATCCTATGACTGACTTTTCACATTACGAACAAGCAAAAAAATTTGACCTGATTGTTGCTGATAGTTGATTGACATTAAAAAGTGAAATATTATATAATTTATATGGAGGTTATGATATGGAAAGAAAAAGAATAGAAATTGAAGCAAAATTCCCCTTGATTAACAAGGAAGATACATTGGTAAAATTAAAAAAACTAGGTAAAAAAGTTGAAGAAAATAACTATCAAAAAGATATATATTATACACCAGCACATGAAAATTTCCTCGAAAAAAGACCTATTTCAGAATGGCTTAGAGTAAGAGATACAAAGAAAGAAAAAACTATTAATTACAAAAATTGGGGTAATCGTGATGGCAATAATAAAATTTCCTGCAAAGAAATTGAAGTTGGAATTGATGACTATAATGGAATGCTTGAAATGTTAATTGCCTTAGATTTTCAACAAATAATAGTTGTTGAAAAAACAAGAAATTCATTTGAATATAATAATATTATTATATCAATTGATTCTATAGAAAACTTAGGAGACTTCATAGAATTAGAATTCAAGACAAATTTATATGATAACGAAGATGAAAGTATGAAATATATTATGGATACTATAGAAGAGTTAGGAATTAATGTCGGAAAACAAATATTTGCAGGATACCCACAACTTGTAATGGAAAAAAATCACTGTGTTTAGTAACACAGTTTTTATATATCCATTAAACAATCTCCTATTGTTTTAATTAACTTTTTCCTTTTAATTAGCACATCTTCTTTTCTTTCATTAGATAAGTCTTCAGAGAATTTCTTTGATAAGTTGTCTGATATAATATGCAAATAGGAATAACTAATTCCGTTTTGCAGTGCAGATTTAGCCATATGGCCAATTTCTGGATCAACAAATGCAATTTCATTTTTGTTTTGCAGAACCCAATCTGTTGTTTCTTGAATTATACTAGGCAGCGTAAAATGAACCCCATTCTTAATGGTATCATAATTAAAATCAGCAAATACATTATTCCATTCAACTAAACTACCATCAATAAATATGCTTTTGTTTCCAGTGGCAATTGTCTCATTCGGTGCATATTTTTCATTTAATGTTCCAAGTTTTCCAACATATATAACTCTTTCAACGCCTTTTCGTGCTAAGGCAGCAACAATATAGCCTGAAATATCCCCCCAATAACTATGCTTACAGCCAACTAATATTTTATCATCAGTTATTAATTTCCATAGAAAATCTCCAGTCCCAAGCCAATTTTCTGTACTGGATAAGTACTCAAAGCCTTGCACATAACCCAATATTACTGTTTTACATTTTGGCACTTCATTTATATTAGATTTAATTAACTGACTCTCAATTTTTGAAACCGTAGGAAACTGTACTGTAATTATTTTTTCTATTCCAAGAAGAGACAAATATGTTTTTACTAAACTTGCATAATGATATACATAATCTATACCTGGATAGCAATTAATTGTCGCAACACCATTATCTACAAAGACTGTTGGTCTCTTATAATTGAAAATTTTATCATTTTTTTCTTTAGTCGAAACACCTATGCTCCTATCATAATTACCAACTACATGTATCCTATATATCGAATCACTAAAAATTATATCTTGTAATTTCATTTCTATATATCTTTCAAGTGATTGACTCATCGAATGGTTTTCAAAAGTTGCCTTAGTACATCCTAAATCAATAATACTGCTATAATCTATTCCTTGATAATCAAACATTTAAACACTCCCTAACCTAATTTAATGTTTACAATATACCCGTCTAATTCTTTAGTATCGTAAACTAAAAAATCATTATTTGATTTTATTACTAAAAAAGTCCCAATAACGTTGACTATTCTACCACATATACTATCATAATTCAAAAAATAATTAATATTATATGTATTTTGAACTTTATTATCAAGAAGAGATAACTGCATTTTTTTTGGCACAAAAATCCTTTTATTCATCCTATTCATTTTTTCACAATAATTAATTTCAGGAGAAATAAGATATTTCTTTAATACATCAGGAATACCATTCATAATATTATTGTAATGCTCTTTTAAAATATTCTCAATTTCAGTCCGATCCATATCAATTATTAAGTTCTTCATTTTAAATGCCGAATTTACCTGAAGCACATATCCTAATTTTGATATTGAATGTTCTATAAGTCTTGCTTGTTTACCATCTAGTGTTTCAGCAATAAACATTGATGCTATAGCACCTTGTTCTAATATTCTTGTGTATTTTCTATATTCGGCAGCTGTTCCAACTTTGAATTTATTATTTCCGAATAGAGCAATATACACAACATGTTTTTGAGTGCAAAACTTTTTTGCAATACTATTGACAGTTCTGCAATATTTACCATCACATCCAAGACATTCATTAAATCCGGTAATATTTAAACATGTTTCACATTGTTTAACATTATCTGACTCACTACTATTAAAATTTGGACAGGCAATGTATCTATGTGTAACCAAATCGTAATATCCATTGCATTTTCTTTGCTTTCCTTTTTTTATATCTATAATCCCTTGCACTTTTTTATATTCTATACTATTATTTTCATAATTATATAAAATGAAATGTGGCATATTATTTATCCATTTTATTCCCTTAAATTGTCTTAACATAACATCACCTAAAACTTTTATTATTTAAATATTGTGTTTGCAAATATTTTATTACATTTTTTCTTTACATGCTAACTCTAATATAAATGACAATATTCTTTATTTTCTGCTTTTTCATTAAATATCAAGATTTTTTCTTACTTCTTTGTAAGCCTCATCAAAATCATCCATAGCAATAACATTAATATTAAATTTAGTGTTTTCTTTTAATTTTTCACTAATTTGCAAATATATATTCTCTTGATTAACGCTGTTAATTGAACTAATGTTTTGATAATGATTTCTTTTTAAACGTTCAGTATATAAATTTGGATCTTTTAAATATTAAATCCATGGGTACATCTTCCATAGAATGGAGATATTTCAATAGTGATTTATACATTTTCTCACTATGTTTTAAGCCTATCAAGCTTTTATCTTTCTGTCCGGATAAGCGGTATAAATTAGCACTAGCAACATTTTTTCTTAAGTCATCCGTTAATGAGTGTTTTACCACTCTCTTTTGACCCTTCATCAATAATTAGTTTATTTTTTATATAGGTATACCTTTTAAAATAGTGAAGTCATATGATCAATTTTTAAATGGTCATACGCTTTTTCTTCTGCCATACGTCCTCTAGGTGTTCGTTTAATAAAGCCTTCTTGTAATAAGAATGGTTCTACAACATCCTCTATTGTGGATACTTCTTCCCCTATACTAGTAGCGATAGTTTCAACGCCAACAGGTCCGCCGTTAAACTTAGTAATTAAACTTTTTAAGTATTCAATATCAATGGAATCAAGACCATATTCATCTACTTTTAGACGTTTTAAAGATTCGTTAGCCATATCATATTCTATTTTATCTGCCCCACTTACTAAAGCAAAATCACGAACACGTTTAAATAAACGATTGGCAATTCTTGGTGTTTTACGACAACGCTTAGCAATTAATCTCGCAGCGTCTTCATCAATTGGCATATTAAGAACTTTACTTGTTCTTGTAACTATCTGTAATAATTCATCTTCTGTATAGTATTGTAATTTAGAAATGATACCAAATCGGTCTCTTAAAGGTGAGGAAATATCACCAGCTCTTGTTGTCGCCCCAACTAAAGTAAATGGGGGTAAATCAATTTTTATATTTCTACTTTTGCCGTCATTATTTAAAACTAAATCCATTTCAAAGTCTTCCATGGCAGGATAAAGTATTTCTTCAATAAATTTAGGCATCCTGTGTATTTCATCAATAAAGAGTACATCACCTGGTTCAAGAGTCGATAAAATAGCTGCTAAATCGCCACTTTTTTCGATTGATGGGCCAGATGCAGTTTTAATACCAACCCCAAGTTCGTTAGCTATTATATGAGCAAGCGTTGTTTTACCTAAACCTGGTGGGCCATATAAAAGCACATGATCAAGTGATTCATTACGAATTTTACTTGCTTTTATAAATACTCTTAAATTATCAGTTATTTCTTTTTGGCCAACATATTCATCTAAGCTTTGAGGTCTAATATTTTGTAAACTGCTATCAATTTCTTGCTCTTCGGCCTCTAGTATTTTATCATCTTCCATAACACCCTCCTATTTAAGTAATAATTTTAATGCTTCTTTAACTTGCAATTCTATTTCATCGGTTGGATTTAAATTAGGCAGTATCTTTTTAATATCAGCCACTTTATATCCTAAGCCCTCTAGAACACTTACTAATTCTTCAAAACCACCGATGCTTGCGTTATCACTAGTCTTAGCAAGTTTTCCTTTTAAATCGAGAATAATTTGTCTTGCAACTTTCTCCCCTACTTTAGGAAATTTTTTTAAGTATAGGATATTTTCTCTATCTATGGCATCAACAATACCACTTACACTACCAGTGGCAAGCATAGGCATTACAAGTTTAGGTCCAACACCTTTAACATTAATAAGTTTTAAAAACAATTCTTTTTCTTCTTTAGTTTTAAAGCCATATAAATTATGTTCGTCTTCTTTTATCTGGGTATATACATATACATTAGTTTCTTTATCTATTTCAAACTGATAAGGATTAGAAACATAAATTTGATAACCAATACCACTACACTCTAGTACTATGTAACTTGATTCTATATCTGTTATTTTACCAACTATATAATTATACATTTTTATATCACCAGCAATATAATATCATACATTTGTTTTAAATTAAAGAAAAAACCTACATTAATGTAGATTTTATAATAAAACTGTTTCAACTAAATTATCATCAATATAAATTTCTAGATTATTGGCATCATTTATTACGGTCTTAATCAATGTATCACTATCAATAGAATATCTATTACTTATTTCAGTATTAGTAGTAACATCATATACATAAAATTCATTATTTAAAGTTGTACAATTTAAGTACTTACCAGTGAAAGATAACTTACTAAAATCATCAGTTAAAATGTTTTCGTTTTGATAATTTTTTAGATGATAGTAATCATTATTCTTAGTTATAATTTCTTTACCAGTATAGGAAATTATTTCTTCTTGAAAATCTTCAGTTAATTTAGCTTCTTTTTGATCAATTATTAACCAATTATCATCTTTTTTTACAATAAAGTAATCGGCTATAACTTGGCCATTTTCATCTAATTCATTTTTTAGACCGATATAATCATAGTTAAATGGTATTAATGGTATAGCATTATTTTGAAGTTGTATTACTCCATATTTATCATTTTTGTTTTTAACTATATATAAAGACCCTTCTATACCAGTATTGTAATTATTAACAATCTTATAGGGATTTGTTTTAAAATTAAGGTTTGTTTTAAAGTTATATAAGAATATATCTTCGGTACCATCTGTTAAGAAAGCAAATGTGTCATTAATACTAGAACTTTTATTATCACTAAATTTTAAACTGTCAATAGAATAAGTTTCGTCTTCACTACTATAGTTAGCATAATCACATTTTTCTGTTTCACAATTGTAAGACCCTAGTAAAGTGCCCTCACTACTATAAAACCATAATTTGTTATTAAAGTGAAATTCATGATTTATATTTTCTTCTGTTTTAGGAGTTCCTTTAATATGAAAATACATTGAAAGGCAAGAAAGAGGGACAAATATAACAAGTAAAATAATTGTAGTTATAAGGGCCCCCTTTTCTATTTTTTTATTAGTCATTATTATCACCTAAACTCGCGTTATCTAAAGGAATTATCACTGTATCATAAGAACCACTTACTGTACCAATTTTAACTGTAGCATATTCACCACTTTTAAAGGTGACAACAAATGCCTTAGTACCTTGACCATAAAAATTATTAATTTGCAGTTTTAATTGAGCTCTAGTTTTTTCTGGTAAGTTTTTAGTAATAGACTTACCTTTGTAATCGTAAATTTCAACCGTATTTTGTAAAACACCAGCATAGTAATTATCATAAAGTTCAACATAAGTATAAGAATCACTTGATACTTCTTCATTAAAGCCATGAACAAAGTAGGCATTATCTTTTTTAGTCTTTACATAAGATCCTAAGTAATCAACTACAGGACTATTATAATCACTAGTTTTCTTTTCACCTTCTAGATTATACAAGGCATACTTACCATCTTCTTCTACGACATAGTAGTTACCTAATGCTTTAATACTTGTAAATTGGAATTCAAGGATAGGTTTTACCCCATCGCCACTTATCTTAGCTACACCATATTTACCAGTTCTTTTTGATTTAGCAATAAAAGAAACACTAGAAGCATTAGAGAAAGTAATTTCAGAGGCATTAGTATAACTAAATGTATCAACTTCACTGTAATTAGCAAGTTCTTTGTTATCTTTAAAATCATATAGTTTTATTGTATCACCATCAGTAATGAAAGCATATCTACTACCAATAATTGGTATCCAACCGAGAGACGCGGATGCATCTTTTTCTTTATTATTAGAATCTGTTTCTCTTAAAAATGACTCAGTTGCTAGACGGCAATTATTTAAAGTAGTGGTATTACTATCAACTTGATTTTGATTAGTACATGTGTATTCGCCAATTTTATTTTTCTTTGTTTCATCAGCATAGAAACTAAGTTTACCGGCAAAGTAATTCATATAAGCTAGTTTACTTGATAGTGTACCTTCTAATAAGTTAATAGAATGATTTTCAGAGTCATCATCGGTATAAATGTTAATATTTAATAAGTTACCTGTTAATTCATAAGTATAAGCTTGTTTAGTTTTAATTAGTTTTTTATTTTTATAAGTTTCTATTTTGTTATAAGCATCATTATTTAATGAAAGACTACCATCCATCATTTTGTTGTTTTCGTAGTCATATACGTATAAGGCATTATCACGAACAACTAGCATGATATTGTCTAAAAGACTTACAAAGTCATATGTTTTTTCACTTACTTTTTTGGCTTCATAGTCATAAACATTATATTTACCATTAGCATCTTTTGTTTTAACATGATTAGCATTAGCCCCCGTAATAGTCTCATTAAAAGCTTTAGTAAGAATTTTATTATCTAAACTAGCCAAGTAAGAATTGTTATCTTTTTTAACGACCACGATAGAAGTATCACCCTCAGTAATAAGACTTAATTCATCGTAATCATAAGGAATAAGTGTTTTTACTGTTTCATCTTTAAATTCTAATAAACCATATTTTGATTCGTTATTTTTAACACTTACGTAGTTATCACCATACATTATGACATCAAAAACAGTTTCTTCAACAGTGTTATTTTTAATGTTATAAAGAAGGATACTTTTGTCATCACTTGAACCATGATCAATTATAAAAGCATATGTTCCATCATAAATTTTAGCATGAACAGATATTTCTTCGTTATTTTCATTTACCTTAATAGTATTATCAAGTTTATCATGACTAGTAATAGTGAATACTGCACAACTATTTTCATCTTTATTTTTACATTCATACTCACCTATTTCTTTATCATTATCTAGAAATATCAATTTACCATTTTCATAACGATAGTTATCGCTTTCTAGAACAATATTTTCCGCTGGTGATTTATCACCTTTATTATTAGTAACAAGTAAGATAATACCAAGAAAGATTAGAATTATTAAAATAAGTGTTACAACAATTACTATTATTTTTTTCTTTTTGTCTAATTTAGACCATTTATCTTTTAAGGTTTTAAAGATATTCTTTTTTGTCTTTTGTTCTTCATTTTCATTTTTAGCAATATCTTCCTTAGTTTTTACAACAGTATCAAAGACTAAGTTAGACTCTTCCATATTTTCATCTAAAGCTTCAATCGGGGCTTCTTCAATGATTGGTAATACTACACTTTCTTCATTATTAGTAGCTTCTAAAGCAAAATCTTTTAAAGATAGTATTTCTTTAGTAGTTTCTAAATTTTCGTTATTTTCGTTATTTTCCATACCTTTTCACTCTCCTAGAATAATTTAATTATACCAATTAACCATTAGTTTGGCAATTAATTTTGCAGATCAAAAAAGGCTTATATTAAGCCCTTATAATAAATAATAAATGGATTATTTATATTTTAAGATTATACTTTTACCACAATAATAGCTTAACTATTTATTATTTAGCATGTGCTAGGAATTTGGTATTTACAATTTTTTTATTAATCTATAAAATCTTTATTTGTTTTTACTTTTTAAAATCTTTATTATTTCATCTTTAAATGCTCTTTTATTCTTATAATTTGGATACATTTCTTTTAACATATCAAAAATAAAATCATCAGAATTATCAAGTTCTTGCATTTTTTCTATATAAAAACATAAGTTATAATACGAGTTTCTATCTGATGCTATTTTTGATGACTTAATTATTCAAGGTTTATAAAATTCTAACAATTCATTATTATATTTAGATTTTAATATACTCTGGTAATGGACTAAATTAGACATACTAAGATTATTCTTTAATAGTTTAAATGATTTAGTGATTTTATTCTCTTCAGCAAATATGTTCATTAATAGATATTTCTAATTTTAAAGCATCATTTTCATCAAGATAATAAAGAAGTGCCGCGATATGTTTCTATTTATAGTAATTTTTACTAATTATTTATATTTATGAAAAACTTGTTCTTTCATATTAATTTAAGTTTGCTTTAATAGTATGATAATATCACCTCGTTAGGTAGGAAGTGGTGGGTTGCAGCCCAGTAAGCCATTTCTTTTTTTATATCTTATTTTAATTTTTAATTGTTCTTCAGTCAATATTTTTTAGCATTAAAAAACACATACCTTAATTAGTACATGTCTTTTCTATGTAAAATAATTCGTCATTTTATTTTATTTTCAGGATATTTTAATGTGTCACTTAACATGCATTTTCTCTTTACTCTCCTTTTATTAAACTTAGTTTTTGATATACTAGTTTAAAACACGCTAAGAACTTGTTTACTTCATCGGTTGTAGTTAAGTGAGACAAACTAATTCTTAATGTACTACTTGCTCTTTTTTGATCATTATATAAAGCCATGACAGAAGTAGATAGTTCGCCACTAGAACAAGCCGTATTAGTACTTAAATATATTTCATATTCTTCTAAGGCATGTAAGAATGTCTCAGCTTTTATATCTTTTAGAGAAATATTTAGTATATGGGGAATACATATTTTTGAATGATTAATGATTACGCCATCATATTTTTCTAGTTCATTTACTATTTTATCATTTAGTCTTTTAATAAAGTTTTCTCTTTTATCTAAGTCACTGGTAGCTAGTCTTATTGCTTTAGCAAAAGCAACAATAAGAGGCACTGCTGGCGTACCTGGATTTAATTTGTTTATTTGACCACTGCCATATAAAACAGGACTAAATTTTACACGACTATTTTTATAAAACAAACCAATACCTTTAGGGCCATAGATTTTATGAGCAGAACAACTAGCTAGGTCAACATCGTGAAAATTAACAGGAATTTTACCTAAGGCTTGTGTCATATCACTATGCAAATAAGTATAAGCATTTTCTTTTTTAATAACTTGGCGAATCATTTTAAGTGGTTGCCTTACGCCAGTTTCACTATTAACAGCACAGATACTTACTAAAATAGTATCACTACGCATTTTCTTTTTTAAATCTTCAAAGTCTACTAACCCACTTTCATCATTATCAACATAACTTATGCTAAATCCAAGGGTTGTTAGATATTCACATATAGCATAGATACTTGGGTGTTCTAACTTAGAAACAATGATGTGATTACCATATTTCATATTAGCAAGGGCTGTGCCAATTAAAGCAAAATTATTACTCTCAGTAGCGCCACTTGTAAATGTTAATTCACTTTCTAAGACATTAAATATTTCACTTACTTGTTTTAAAGCACTATTTAAAAGAGCTTTTGATTTAACACCTAAACTATGTAGGGAATTAGGATTGCCTGGAAAATCTTTTGTTGCTCTTAAATAGGAATCTAACACATCATAGTTTACTGGTGTAGTTGCACTATAATCTAAATATATCACTCTACTTCACTCCCTAATAAAATACTTTCAATTTGTAACCAATCATGAACTCTTCTGATACCTAGGCTTTCTAGTTCTTCATAACCATATTTTTGATTATGTGGTTGGTCTAGTAAAAGTTTTACTTGCCCATATCCTTTTAAATTACTTACTTTATCATCTATTTTAATCTCACACATTACTAAATCTTTAGCAGCAGTTAATATTATCTTTCTAGGATCTATATACGACATATTTTCAACAATCCACTGGTACTTATAACGAGCCATAATACCTGATTCATAAACTCTTCTTTTATCAACAAAAGCTGTTGTTATGTAAATATCATATTTTTTTGCTAACTTTTCAATCACTTTTAAGGAATCTGGTATTATTTTAGCTTCTTTATAAATATTAACGTTTTGATAAAAGTAATCAAGAAACTGTTCTTTTTGTTCATCATTCATTACATCCTCAACATAATATGAGTCTATCTCTTCATCTTTGTAGTTAGTATGTAAATAGGCATTTACAGCTTCTAAATAACCACCTGTACATATAGTTTCATCTAAATCTATCATTATCTTTTGCATGTTATTCTCCTAACTTTGGTATTCATCCATTAGTTTCTTATATATTCCTGGCTCAATTATATTAATAGCATGAATAGAGCTTTCAAGAGATAATTTGTAATTACCTTTTATAAAAGCATTCTCAGCTTTAGCAAGACCTAGAGCTACACTTTCTTCTACTGCTCTATAACGATTACCATAAACAATAGCTGTTTCAGCCATTTTAGCTGTTTTTATCATTTCTTTAGTTGTATTATAAAATTTTAAAACAAGATCCCTTGCTGTATCTACTCTAGTATTTAATACTTTAATAGAAATTGGTGTTTTTTCTAGTTCATGAATCATATTGCTAATAGCCTCTGTAGCCTCAGATAGTTCAATAAAATAAACTTCTGGTATAAAAGGAAGTTTAAAGCTTTTCATAAGCATTTTGGCATCATTTAAAATACCCTTCATTTCATCTAGTTGTTCACGTGCTCTTAGTTCATCTTCTTTTAAACTACCAAGGGTTCTTAGGGCAATATCTAATTTTTCTTCTGTTTTTAAAACTTTAATATTTAGGGCATCCATATGTTTATTTAAATGGGAATATGAAAAGTTTTTACTTCTACCATCTTCTATTAAGTCATCATATTCTCCTCTTTCACTTGCTAATTCTTCTTTAATTTTAAAAACAATTTCTACATCTTCATCTTTTAAATCATAACTGTATTTAATATCTTTTAATTTCTTTAATAATGTATCATTAATTTTAGTTAATTTAGTTATTTTGATTAGTACACTTCTTAGAAGTTCATTATATGATTTTCTTGCTATTCTTTCTTTATCAAATTCATTATATATGGATTCAAAGTAATCTTGCATAGTTTTTAGTTCAAAGATAGAGTCTTCAATATTTAAAACATTTAGTCTTTGGAAAATGTCAGTTATTTTTTTACTAGATTCATCAATATTATAAGGAATATTTAGATATTCTAGGTTGTAGCCATCTTCTTTCATTTTTTTATAGATATTAGTGATATCAGCCATCTTTTTAGGAATAATACTTTTACCCATTAAGATAATACTAGGAGCTTCCTCAACAACTAATTTTAAGTTACCAATTAAATCATCTAGGGCTTTTACTATTTTGCTTACTTCTTGATATGATTTTTGCTCCATTGCTACTTCAAAGGCACTAAAAAGTTTATCAACACGCTCAAATTGTAATTCTAAAGGCTTTGTTACAACAGTATAAGCTCTTTCATTATTTTGGTATTTACTAAGTATTTCTCTGTAATGAGTTTTAAGTTTTGTAATAGTATCTCTATTTTTTTCTTCACTTAAGGTAATACCTTTTATTTCTTCTAATAGAAAGTTTGCCTTAGTATTAACAAAGTAAATATCTAGTTCTATTTCACTTAATAAGTTGTTTAAGGCTTTATAATCTTTAATATCATAGTACTCTTCAGCTTTAATAAGTTTGTCGGTAATACCTGGAACATCTTCACTTTTTAAAGTATTGTACTTTTGTCCCCACTCTTCATAAGTAGATTTCATATTGGCATTCATGGCCAGTGGTTCAACTTTTTTTAACTCGGCTATTAAGTTAGCACTTATAATTAGGTTTTTATTTCGTTGTAATTCATCCAATTTTTTACGATATTCTTTTCTTTCTTTATTATTTAGCCAATTTAAAACGGCTACAATTAGGCCAACAGTAAAAAAATATAAGGCAATACCGATGATTATAATAAGTTCCTTGCTCATAAGAACCTCCTACTCTTAC
Source organism: uncultured Mycoplasmatota bacterium (assembly GCA_900549625.1). Lineage (GTDB taxonomy): Bacteria > Bacillota_I > Bacilli_A > RF39 > UBA660 > Ventrenecus. The sequence continues at coordinate 44,483 of URPE01000001.1, read as the reverse complement.
TTATATAATCTATTTTATCACATATTTATTATTTTTGAAGAAAAAATGGATTTTTTGTCGAAATAAAAAAACGAGTATTAATTTTACCCGTTTAAAATTTATGCAAATATTTTTGGAATTATGTAGCATACAATAAATAATGTAATGAAATAACATGAAGCAAAAGCATAAACCATATGATTTTTATCAACTTTACTTAATTCATTAAAACCTTGATATAGGTTAAGAAAATATAAAATACCAGATACTACACCTGCAATAATTGTAATCCATAGATTTAAGAATAAACCAAGAGTTGCAATAATTAGCATAATACTACTAATGGTTGTATTAACACCTATTAAAGCATAAATTCTTTTAATATCACTTTCTTTTTTAAGTATTTTCTTACTTACTAAATATAATAGTCCACCTAATATTAAATGATAACATAACATCATTAAAGCTGCGACTACAAAAACTTTAAATGGTACAGAGCCATTTGCTAGATTTAAACTACTACCACTAGAACTTGGAATATTAAAATAAGTCATATAAAGCCACTGCTCCTCTCTTCATTAAAACATAAATAAATAAGCCAAATAATAAACAATTAATTACTATTAATAGCATACCTAAATCAAATTTGCTTCTTTTAGCATAATATGTCATTGTATCAACTGGTCTTATAAACATACCTTTAATAATTAAAATACAATCATTTAAGATTTTACTAAATTTTGATTCTGTAACCTCTTCCGTTACTATTTCTTTTTCTTCTACTTTGCAATTACATTTACCATCTTTATCTAATTTTTTACCACAGTTTGTACAAAATTTTGCCATAATCATTCTCCTTTTCTATTTACCAAACACTAAAATATTTTACTGGACTGTTTAAAGCTGTTAGTTTATAGCTTCCATCACTTATATCATATATAAGGGTACTATTTTGATTTGATTTACTATTTTTTTCTTCAGTTTTATCACCATGCTTAACAATTGTAGTATAGCTATAATTATACTTAACCGTTACAGAAAGTTGTCCATCTCTTTGCACTCTTATACCAGTAATACTATAATCACTTATATCAAATTTTAGTAATGATAAACTATCACTTTTAACAATTTTACTATATAAATCATCATATGTATCTTTTAAGTTATCAGTAATAGCTGTATTACTTTTTTGCAATTCTGCAAATGTTTTTTTGTTAATCAAGTTACTATAAATACTTTTTATAAAATCAGTAGAATATTTACCAATATTATCTTTTTGTTCATCACTCAAATCATTTAAGTCTAAGTCAAATGTGTAACTATCATAATAATAAGATATTCTTTTTTCTTCTGTTACAGATATTTTATTAGGTAATACAACACTTATATTATAAGAACCCTCAAAAATATTAGGTATCACATAAACATCTAATCCATCTTTACTTTCTTCGCTATTAATGTAGTTTCTTGTGACATCTTCATCATCTATTTTAACGACACTATTAGATGGAACCGTAATGGTATAATCTTTAACAATAGTAATATCTAGCATATCAAGTACATCATCTCTAACAGTCCAAGTATCAAAGAATAAATATTTCTTTTTGTCATTTTTAGTTAGATTAACTATAATATTCATTTCTTTATCATTTTTAACTACTTTATAACTTGCTACTGCACTTTTTTTATCACTACTATAAGAAATATTTAGTAAAGTTATTGAACTAATACCTTTTAAATCATTATTATCATTATTGTAGATCTTACTAAATGCTTCTTTGCTAGCAAATCTTTTGTCACCCTCTATATTAAGAGTTTCATATAATTCGTCACTATTGCTTGTTTGTAGGGCTTCCATATACTTTTTAGATACAGCACTAGCACTTAAGGAATGGCCTAAAATATTAAAACCAATAATAAAAGATATAACAATAACTAAAATGACACCTAAAATGATTTTTGTTTGTTTAGTAAGTGGTTTATGTTGCTTTTTTGTTTTCTTGGTAACTTGCTTTTTTTCTTTAGGCACTTTACTACCACATTCACCACAAAAGTTAGCATTATTTTTTAACTTGGCACCACATTCACCGCAATACATCTCTTCACTCCTTTTCTATAAATTAATTATAATTTTTTTTATTAAAAATAACAATAAAAATATGTTAATTATGTTAAAAATATGTTAATATGTTTTTAGGCCTATTTAGTACAGTGGTAGTACACATGCATGGTAAGCATGAAAGAACAGTTCAATTCTGTTAATAGGCACCATTAAAGACTTATTCGAACTATTCGAACTTTATATACAAAAAGTATCAATTTCAAAAGAAGTTGATACTTTTTGTTTGATTTAAGAAAGGAAAAATAAAATGGGACATATATTTAGTGAAAATTTACATTTTGATGAAAAACTAAAAAAAATAGAGTTTATTTGTGATTTTGTAATACTACACCAACAATCATTAATGGCTGTATTAGAAAAGTAGATAAAATTAATTTATCTTATATTGGACAACATAAAATAATAATCAAAATAATGTGTTTCTTGCTTTTAACTATTCTAATATTTAGATAATAATTTTATTGATGATAAAATAAATAATTATGTTGTTCAAATATTAAATGATATATTTAATTATTATTTATATGGAAACAAAGTAATTCCCCATTTAAATGAACTTTTTGACAATTTAAATAATTTATGCTATCATTAGTATGTAAGCAAGAGAATTTGCATAAAATAAAAAAGAGGAACATTTGTGTCGCAAGTGAATGTCGCCTCTAATTAAATAGTTGTGACACTCTATCAAAGCTGAAGAGTGTCTATTTTTTTATTGCTAACACCAATAAGGTAGAAAGTAGCAAAATGATAGCAATGAGCTTTAGAACTTTTATAATAAAAGTCTTAGTTTTCATCAATATCTACCTCCCTTCTTTTTCAAGATTGGAGGACGACACTCACATCAAACATTCCTATTAGGATTATATAATAACTATAATTGTAAAACAAGCGAACAAGTAAAATTTTTGACTACTTTTTCAATATTTATATTACAATGATTATAGGAATTAACCTTAATGCAAATTTCCAAACGTGGTTTACTCGCACACCATTTTAAAGTTTATTAGAATTATTAAATATAATTTTAGTTTATAAAAATGCACTACAAATATAACAAAGGTGCATTTTTATTGTTAATATTTATAACTATATAAATAAAGATTTGTATTAACTAAGTTATTAAAAAATATAGTAAACCAAATAATTAAACATGAGTAATAAAAAAAATAGTTTAATTACTTGTCATAATTTATTAAAAGATATTATTTACTAGCAAATTTAGAAAACGATACTAAGGACTACTATGACATGATTTTAATCAGAAACGCACAGAAATAAACGTAACTTCCAACTTACTCTTTGGCATTTTTGATGGTGGTATTGTCTTTTTTTGGTAGTTTCTTCTTCATAAAATTTTTTATTTTTCTTATGGTTATCCTTTGTCTTTTTTTGTACTCTTTATGACAGAATATTTTGAATAAGGCGATTGGATGTAAAATAAAATCAATTGAATCTGCTTTATCTATTAAAGTAAGGAGCCAGGCTTCTTTACTATTTGGTATTTTTTTATTTAGAGGAAACATATGTGTAATCATAATATTTTCTATTTTAGGAGTTATAATATTTTCGCCAAAAAATTTTTTGCTATTTAAAACGGCATTTTTAGCATGGGTAAAGGCATGATTTTGGAAAAAAGGTTTTTTTTCATTACTATATTGCCAAGGGTGTTCATAAAAGTCATGTAATAATCCGGCGATAGCTAAAGATTTATAATCCATATTAAGGCGTTTACCTATTTTATAGCAATCATAAGAAACTCTTATAACATGTTCATATACTGATTCATCAATATGATGGGGATATTTTTTTCTTCTTTGAACCTCAGGATGATTAATTATAGGTTCGATTATTTGATAATATTCGACATAGTCATCGAAGAGGCTTTTTTTTTTGCTTATATTAAACCAGAATAAAATATAACATATTAAAGTTATAACTTGTAGGATTACAGTTAAATAAATCGCAATAGTAACGTAATTACTAATTGGAATAACAAGGCCAGCGAAACCTAGTAAGATAGTAATGAAAATAATCCAAGTTTTAAACTTACCTACTAATAATGAAGATCCTACACCTTTTTTTAAATAGAAGTATAGATTTAATATACCAATTAAGCACTCAAGAATTAGTACGTAGAAAAAGCCATGATTTTTAATGATTAATATTATTAGTAAACCAATGGCTAAAAGTTTATCAGCAATAGCGTCTAAATTAGCACCTAATAAACTAGTTACTTGCCATTTACGGGCTAGAAAGCCATCTAAGAAATCAGTAAAAGCAATTAAGGCCGCAACGACAATTAAGGCTTTATAATAGTTATTTATCCCTAAGAATATTATTATAGGAATGGCTATTATTCTAGATATTGTTAATAAATTAGGAATATATTTTTTCATAAACATCACATATTAATTTTACACAATAAAAAATAAAAAAACAAGGGTTTATAAAAATCCTTTTAAATCCTCGTTATTTTGTTCTTCAACTTTAATTATTTCACTAATTAGTTTCTTTAGTTTTTCATCAGTTCCAGTATAGTTATTATTTATCTTTTCAAGTTCAATTAGACCTTTATTGGTACCTTCCATCATCATTTTTGCTACATGACTACTACTGTTATCACCCATTAGTTTCATTTTACTCATCATTTCACTAGATACTTTAGCTAGTGGACTAATGTCTTTATTAAGAACATGATACTCTTCACAAAGGTTTAATAATTCATTTTTTAAATTCTCGTATTCACTTTTTTGGGCTAGAATTATTTTTAGTAAAGGTCTTTCTTTAATCTTATCTGTAATAGATTCTATACCAATTATCCCCATATAAACATTATGATATAGTTTTAAAACAACTTCTTTTTCTTGCATAATTATCACCATTTATAAGATGGACTTTTTTTATTTAATTATACATTTTTATAAGCAGTTATTGTTTTTTTTGCTCTTAATTATATTCATCAAAAAAACCGCCTTAAGCGATTTTTCAAAAAACAAATTTCTATACTTCTTGGACAACAGCAATAATCATTGGTTTACATTCTGTTTGTTCATATAAGTAGTTACTTAGCTCACTTCTTATATCAGTCTTTATTTGATTATAGTCAACGACACCGTCTACTATGTTGTCTAGAATTACTTTTTCACTCAACTTTTTCATACCAATTATTAAGTCTTTTGAATCTTTAACATAAATGAATCCTTTAGTTGTAATTTCTGGTCCAACTAAAAGGCTTTTATCTTTGCGGCTTAAAGTAGCACTAACTAGAACTATACCATTATCACTTAACATTTCACGATCTTTCATAACAAGTTCACCTATGTCATCACTACTTTTACCATCTATTAGAATATCTTTAACTTTAATGTGTTCTTCAGTTTCAACTTTTTTGCCATCTTGAAACAATAAAACATCACCATTTTGTTTTAAGAATATATTTTCAGCAGGTATACCTAATCGACTTGCTAAATGAGCATTATTAACAAGGTAACGGTACTCCCCTTTAACTGGCATATAATAAGTAGGATTTAATAGTTTAATCATAAGCATTAAATCTTCTTGGGAAGCATGATGTAAAATGTTTTTAGTTTTTGGTAAAGATACAATTTTACAGCCAGCCATGGCTAAATCATTTTCCAATTTAACAAGAGCTTTTTCGTTAGAGTCATATCTTGGTTCAGCAAACACAACGGCATCACCATCTTTTAAAGTAATAAATTTATCATAGCCATTAACAATCTTACTAATACCGGCATAAGCATTAGCTTTATCATCACATATTAAAAGGATGACATTAGAATCGTTTACATTTGATAAGTCCCCTAATAGTTCTTTATCATATTTTAAATAGTTATTGTCAGTGGCAAAGCGAATAAAGTTTTGCAACTTTTTACCCATGATAACAATTTTACGATGGGAGTTTTTAGCAGCTTCAAAAATATCTTTTATAGTATAAAGATGGGTTGGTAAGACACTAAAAAGGATACGATTATCACACCCATTAATTACGTCTTTGAAAAAGTTTTCAAGACGATGAGTTGGTGAGGTATGTCCAGGATGCTCTGAAAAAGCGGATTCGCTTAAAAGACATAAAACTCCTTGTTTTCCAACATAAGCAATTTTGCCTAAATCCATATCAAAGCCATCTTTCATAAGTGGGTCAATTAAAAAGTCACCCGTATAACATATCGAACCATGATTGGTATTTAAAAAGTACATTACTGCCCCTGGTACACTGTGGCTCACAGCCATTGGTAAAACAGATATACCACCAAAGTTTAATTTTTTATTAGGGACTATTTCAACAATACTCTCTTCTTTGACACCTAGATCCATTAAAACAAATTTAGTGTAATGAGTAGCATAAAACTTAATAGTGGGAATGGTTTTTATTAAATCTAGAGCCCCACCCATATTTTCATAATGACCATGGGTAACAAATACACCTTTTATTTTTCTTTTGTTTTTTACTAAGTAATCGTAATCAGGAATCATATAATCAATACCAAATAGATTACCTTCAGCATATTTAAGACCACAATCAAAAACAAATATTTGGTCATTTATTTCTACTACATAAGTATTCTTTCCTGTTTCATCTAGTCCACCTAGACTAAATATTTTTATTTTTTCCATAACATTCTCCTTTTTTATTATTAAATTTTCTTCTTTCAAACAAAGAATTTTTGAAAAGTTTTTTTGACAAGCAAGAACATTATAGCAAAAGATTGTTTATTTTGCAAATTAACTTGGGGATTCTGATACTAATAAGTCTAATTTTTGAGGTTTTATACCTTGAAATGCCAGTTTATCTAAAAGAATTTTAACATAGGAAATATCTAAAGAACTATCTAAATAAACAAATGATCCTCTTGCTATTTTAGAATAATTTTCTGCAAAATTTGATTTTGAAATGTAAAGAGAAATGTTTAATTTTATTTTATCCTTTCTTTTGCATGAATTTTCATTATGAATAAAGCAATAAGAATTATCTTGTTTATTTTTTTTCAAATATGTATAAATAAGATCATGGTTTTCATAATCATCAATAACTTTTATACCATATTTCAATTCTTTTTGATAGTTATTTTTATTAGCAAGAAGGACATAAGGTATACCAAGTTCTTCAAAATATGTTACTAAGTTATTGTTATTTAAAAGTATTGCTACACCATTTTTTTTAGGATTAGCCATAGATATTATTTTATCCTTATTATTTTCTATAGAAATATTTGGGACTTCTTCAGTAAATATTAACGAACTACTTTCATAATGACCTATGTATTTCATATTTTGATAACTTTTTGTTAAATCTATAGATACACCATTTAAGCCTGGGATGATGAAATCCCCCTTTATAACCGCATCGATTGGTTCTTGTTTGTAATATGACATGACACTTTCGATATTCTGGTATATTGGGTCTTGTTTTTTTACGAAAATAGCCACTTCATTGGTAAAATAAAAACTAAAACATAAAAGAGATATAATACCAATAATACGTAAATACTTGCTCATAGGATCACCTATAATTATCTTATGTTATAAAAGTATTCATAATGACTCATGAAAGAACAATTTAACTACTAGATTCTTTATTAGGTTCTTTATTTTCTGGACTTACTTTGGTACTACTTAAAAATGTTAATGACTCAGCTACTACTTCAGAAATATATTTCGTTGTTTCTTCATCACTTTGGTAATTTCTTACTTGTAACCTTCCTTTGACGCCTACTAAATCACCTTTATGACAATACTCAGAAGTTCTTCTTGCAATATTATCCCATAAAACACATCTAATAAAATCTGTCTCATATATACCATCTTGATTTTTGTAAGTTCTTGGAACTGCAATAGTAATATTTAGTTTGGTGATTTTTTCTTTGGTCTTTAGTACAGGTTCTTCTGTAAGTCTACCAACTAATGTTATTTGATTCATATTTCCTCCTTTCGTGGCTTATTTAAACACATATAACATGGATAGTAAAATTGCCAATTTTCTTCAAAAAGACTTTATTCGACAATTATTTTAATACCAATTTTTAATTTTAACTAAGACAATTTTCAAAATTAGACACAAAAAAACTACCTATTTTAAAAATAAGTAGAAATTTTTGAAATTACAATTCTTCTTTTAAAAGCCTATTTAATTCAACGGCGTATTCCATAGGCAACTCTTTTTTAAAGTCTTCAATAAAGCCCATAATAAATAATTCTTTAGCTCTTTCTTCACTTAAGCCTTTACTTTCTAAGTAAAATAGTTTTTCCGCACTTACTTTAGAGACACTAGCTTCATGTTCTAGGGTACTAGTTTCATTTTCCACAATGTTTTTAGGAAATGTATCACTTTTACTAATATTATCTAATAAAATCGTATCACATTTAACACTAGCAAGTGAGTTTTTAGCAGAAGAGGCAATATGTGTTGTTCCACGGTAGTTACTTACGCCACCTAAACTAGCTATAGATTTATTAACGATATTACTTTTGGTATGAGCTCCTAAATGAATCATTTTAGCACCAGCATCTAATACTTGCCCTTCTTTTGCATACGCAATAGATATACAATTACCACAAGCATAATCACCTTTTAAAATAACACTTGGATATTTCATCGTAACTTTACTACCAATATTACCATCAACCCATTCCATTAAACCAGACTCATCTACTATGGCTCTTTTTGTTACTAAATTATAAACATCAGTACTCCAATTTTGGATTGTACTATAACGACACTTGGCATTTTTACCAACAAATATTTCTACAACACCAGCATGAAGTGAACTTTTAGAATAACTTTTTGCCGTACACCCTTCAATATAAGATAGTTCTGAGTTATCATCAACAATAATTATTGTTCTTTCAAATTGTCCTAAACTTTCTGTATCAATACGAAAGTAACTTTGAAGAGGCCTATCTAACTTAGTATTAGGTGGAATATAGATAAAAGAGCCACCACTCCAAACGGCTCCATTTAAAGCTGTATATTTATTTTCATTATATTTAACTAAAGTATTAAAATACTTTTTAAAAAGATCTGGATACTTTCTTAAAGCTTCATCTGTACTACAAAAAATAATATCTTTATCAGTAATATTATGGTGATAGACTACTTCACTTTCCATTTGATTACTAACACCATCTAAATATTTTTCTTCGGCATCGACTACGCCTAACTTACAAAAAGTATGATATGTTTCTTTTTTTACATCTTGCCAATTTTTCTTTTGTTCTTCAGTTTTTTTATAATATAATAAATCATCAAAAGAAAAATCTAACCTAGGCCCAAAGGTAGGATTTTCTATTTTAAGAAATGCTTCATAAGACTTAAGTCTAAACGCAGTCATCCAACTAGGCTCCCCTTTTTTATTTGATAAATTTATTATAAAATCACGATTTAATTTTTCTTTCATATACACCACAGAGTTATTATAGTAAAAAATACCAAAATATGCAAAACAATTATTTCTTTTTATCTTTTTTTCTTGTATAATAATTTATAGAATAGGAAGAGGCTTATGGATAGTAGAATTATGCAAGATAATATTATGTATTTAACTGAATGGATGAAAAGCAATGAGGAAATTGCAAAAGATATTACAATCGATGGGACTATTTTGAAATATAAAGATGAGGAAAAACTTGATATAGGAAATTACTATCTACCTGGTATTTTAGAAAATGAAACTTTAAGACAAGATATTTGGGATAGTGATAAAATTAATGGTTATGATTTATTTCATATAATTAAGGTATATTGTCAAACAGAGGATTTGTTAAGACAAGAGCAAAAAGAATATTTAAAATATCCTAAAATTAAAGATATAAAAAAAGAAATTGATAATAATGGTATTGTTTTTATTGCAATTACAGATGAGTATGATAAAAAGTATCGTTTTGATACAACTAATATAGAGGAAACTATAAAAGCGTATAATACTTTGAAAAGTGTTAAAGAAAATGTTACTTTAGAAGATTTTGGAAGGGTGTTAAATAATGGTTAGTAGAAAGACATATAGTAATTTGATTAATCAAGAAAATGTTTTAAATGAAGAAGAAAATAATAAAGTTATTGAATTTGAAAATTATATTAAAGATATTAAAAGATATAAAGAGTATACTGATACTCCTTTTACTGAAGAAGTAAGTAATGGATATGATAGTCAAATTGCTTTTTTAGAGAGTTTAAAGGAAAGAAATGGTAACCAAAATGATGCCTTAGAACGTAGCACAAAAATTATACCAATAGAATCAAAATTAGAGGAAAGAAGAAAAAAAGAAGAGTTAAAAGAAGAAAATATTTTAAAACTTACAAGAACAAAGCAAAGAAGAGCCGGTTATACTAATGCTTCTGTTATTATATTTGTTGTTTTGAATTTAGGACTTTTAATAGCTGCCCTACTACTTAGTATTAAGTAGTATTTTTTTTGGCATTATTTTTTTAAAATTTAATATGATTAAGTATGGAGGATAGTTATGGAAAAATTAAAAGTTAAAGCAAAGTCTATACCTTGCAAGGTTGCTGGGGCTATAGCAAATATTTATAGACAAGATGGCAGTGTGTTAATAGAAACAATTGGCGCAGGTAGTTTAAATCAAGCTATTAAGGCAATTGCAATTGCAAGAGGTTACGTGACACCTAGTGGAACAGAATTAGTTGTTATTCCTTCTTTTAGTGAAGTAACAATTAATGACACAAAAAAAACCGCGATAAGGCTTGTTGTAACAAGTCGTTAAACACGGCTTAAAATTTAATTATAGTCCCCCACCAGAGCCAAATGAATCTAGTTCTTCTTGGGTAACTACAACATTAATACGCATTCTTCTATTACCACAGACAAATAATGCTTCACCTTGGTTATAGTATTTAATGCTATCTTTTTCGTTTTCATTTAAATCAATTAATTTTGACAAGTCATCAACGGCTTGTTTTTTCATACCCATTACTAGGTAGTAAGAGGCATTATCAAATATGGCTTTACCATGCATAATAATACTAGGTGCTGCAAAGTCGGTTGGTTGTTGAGTAGCAATAATAGTACCTGTATTGTATTTTCTACTACGTCTTTGAATATTGGCTAAGAACTCAGCACCAAGCTCATTTTTAGTTGATAGTAAAACATGGGCTTCATCAACATATAAAACAGTATTAACGGAACTATCTAAACATAAGCCCCAAGCGTATTTTAAAATGTTAAAGAATAAAGCGTTACGGATATTTTCATCAGCTGTCATAAGTTCACGAATATTAAATACTATAAAATCACTATTAATATTTAATGTAGTGTGACCTGTAAAATAGTAACGTAGCTCTTTTACTAATGGTCTTATTTTAAGTTCAAGGCGTTCCATAACATCACGTTCATGTGTTTTTTCAGTCATAGATAATAAACGGCCTTTTATTGTAGCATATAAGTCATCGAATGTTGGATAGTCTTCACTAGTAAATTTAGTATAATCAGTATCATAATCAATTTTATAACGTTTATAGGTATCTTGCAAGACCTCACTAAACATAGTTAGAACGTCATCTTCAATATCAGGTGAATAGTATTTCATGAAAGCTTTTAGTTGTTGGATAGTTCTTGTTAAAACGGTATAACCAAGACCTTGATTTATTTCCTCTTCATCAGCATCAATAACAATTTCAAGAGGGTTTACCATACCAAATTCGCCACCCTTACCAAGGTCTAGAAAATCACCACCCATGCCCCGAGTCATGTCTTCTAGTTCACCTTCTGGGTCAATACAAACAAGTTTATATTCATTTCTTATATGGCTTCTTAAAAGTAGCTTAGCCGCGGTTGATTTACCAGAACCAGATGCACCAAGAATAATCATGTTGGCATTATTACGATTATTTTCTTTTTTAATTTGATAAAGAAATTGGTTAAATAAAACAACACCACCGGAAAAATCAACACCAAATAATGTACTATTACCAGGGTCTTTAATGCTATCAAAAATAAATGGATACATTGCCGCAATGGTACTTGATGGAATTGGTGTACCAACACGTTCTTCTATGTCTTGCTTAGGAAAGATTGGTACCATTGATTTAATAACTTTTTCTTGTTCAAACATAAGAGCAATACCACGCATACCAAGAGCATCTAAGTAGTTTCTTACTTGCATTTTTTTACCTTCTAGTTCATCTTTACTATCAGCTGTAATTAGAATATGCAATTGAAAATCATAAATTCTTGCTTGAGTAGCAACTAACTGAGAAATAAATTGTTCTAATGATTCATAATCTTGACGAATTCTTTCTTGAATAGTTTTATCGTTTTCGCTTTGGTAACGCATCTTTAAGTCAGCAATTTCTTTATTAATCATTCTTTGTAAAGTTGAAAGCTCTATAGGGATATGCTTAGCAACAATCTTAATACCAGATAAATTGGTTAAATTAGCTAAGTATCCTTGTTGAATAAATTTAGGATAACTTACAACAGTTAAAATAGTACAATATTTACCACTCATCATAAATTCAGTAGGTTTAAATTCAATCCCCTTAGGAGCTATTTGAGCTTTTAAATTCATTAGTTAACACCTACCATTCCACTAAAAGTCGTAGCAGACCCACCATTAAAGAAATTATCTAGGATAACTCTTAAGTCATTATTACTAGTTTGTTGACTATTTAAGCCACAGTTAGCTAGATTACTAATCATTGTATGTAATCTCTTTTGAACAACGTCCATTTTTCTTTCTTTAAATAATATGTAATATTCAGTATCTACAACGTTATATTCAAGTCCCATAAAAGCATTAGCTTTATTCATATCTTGTTGAATTAGTTTTCTTGTTACAACATTTGTTGCCCGATTATAAAGAATTTGTAATTGAGATAAATAAACATTAATATCAACAGGTCTATCGGCTACAACTAACCAAAATTCAAAATTAATTGCATTATAGAAATTTCTTAATTGATAAATAACATTATCACGAGTCCCAGGATCTAGTATAAATATGTTTCTAGGCGCTATTTTAACACCTGTTACATATTCCCCATTTTCAAGTTGAATCATCCCATTCATGATATTTTTAATAGGTACCCAATCCTCAGTCCATTTACTAGAAATTTCTTGTTCTTTATTTTTCGCCATTATGTATACACCAGCCTTTCCAATAATATCTTTTTCTATTTAAAATAAATGTAACTATATTTGTAATAAGTTGTAAAACGTTATGATAATTTGGTACAGGCATTACTAAGAATCCTGAAACAATAGCTGGTAGTAAAACTACTAAGGCCATTTGAAAAGTCATCTCTTGAAAGATAAAAAGTAACGTTACAGTTGTTAGACAACCAATACCAAATATAATTAAATCAACGGGTGTGAAGAAACCTAAAATAAGTTTAGATTTCTTTGTATTAGCTGGTATTAAATATTCGTTCATATCACACTTTCCCTTCTATTAAACTCTGCTATTTTTGATAGCTTCAATAATTTTTTCAGTATCAGATTTAGTACGATTGACACCGCTACCAGTGCCAGAGTCTTTTGAGTCTGCTCCAACTTCTTTAAGTTGACTTCTTGCATTTCTATAACCATCATCATATATTTTATCATGTGATCCATTGTCTTTTCTTGAATATGTTCCATCGGCCAAATTTTTTGCAAAATCATTAGTAAGTTGTTCCCATTCTTGCTTAAATTGTAAAGTATCATTTAATTGTTCTTCGCTTATTTTGCCAGTATGGTAAAGGCCTCGTAAATCTGCATCTGATGCTGACATAAGTACGGCTGCATTTGCATTATACTTTGCAAAATAGTCCGTCATAAATGTATCCCATTTGTCGGCCATTGCTTCTGCTTGTTTATGAGTTTTTAAACCTCTTACAACTGTATCATCTGTAGAGCGATTTATTAAATCATTTAAATATTTGTTATATATTCTTTTATATTCTGGATCAGATTTTTTTATATTTAGCCTTACTGCTTCATTATCAGCCTTAGTTTGTGCTGCATCAAATATTCTAGAAAATTTCTGTGAATTCATTATAGTTGTTGCAATATCATTTAATTGATTTCCATTTGCAAGTTCATCATGTAGTGTTGAATAGAATTTACTTCTTTTATTATCTTTATGCTCATATCTATTAATATATCTATTTGCATCTTCAATAGCACTTTTTTCCACTGACTTTCCGTAAGCATCATTAAGTCGTTGTCCAAAACTTCTACCGCCAAAAATTCCTTGCTCTGCATTATAGCCAAAATAGCTTTTAAACGTTTTATCTCTTTGTGCCGAAAACTGGCTGCCACCAGTTTTAAAGCCACCGGCGAACCCTTGACGCATAGCTGCAAATGTATTAACATCTCTATTCAATAAACCAGTTGCCATACCTCCTAGAGAACCAGATATTCCGCCAACTCCTTTGTTTAAAGCTACTCCAACAGGGCCACCTGCTTTTAATTTATCTGTAATACCAAGTTTAAGGCTACCAGAATCAAAGCCTAACATTTCGCTTAACATTTTTGGAGCTTGTTTAGCAAAGGCAAAGACGCCCATTATTAATATTACTAAGGCTATCATTCCCATTATTTTGCTTCCCTCAAATAACTCTGCAAAAGTAATGTTTTTTCTTAGGGCTTGAATGAAATATACTGCCAAATACATACACCCTACTCTAACAAAAACTTCTAAATAAACTGTTATTGTTAATTTTAACCATTTATCAAACTGTGCTTTTTTACCAGGCATTGCTCGCATTACTATTGGAATTGGAGCAAGTAGTTGACAGAAAGCAAATTTAAATACTCTTACTCCTAAATCTAAAGTGAACGATAGAATTATATATATTAAGAAAATTCCCGCTCCTGTTGAAACAAATGGATAGTAGGTTATAACCTTTTTATTTGAGCCTTCACTTCCATCATCCGATTTTATAACACATCCTTTGGTAACACATTTTGACAACCCTGGTAGTCCCATGTAATCGTGGGCTTTTCCTTTTACAGATTCTTCATAATCACTCCAATATTCATTATCGCCCATATAGGCATCAGCGTTTTCAGGATTTATAAATGTATTCATAACTGTAAATGATAATTCATCGCCAAAACTAGTTATAGAATCTGTTTCTTCTAGTTCACTACCCATTACAATTGCACCAATTAAATTTGATGATAAGATATAGTTTTGTAAACGATAAGCATAATTAAATATCGTTGGTGATAAACCTAATAATATTAAGGAAATTACTAAATTCATTGCTAATTTTGAAACGCTTTTATCACCTTTAGATAATTTATCTGGATCTACTAAGGCATTTAATAAGGCATATGCTAAATAAAATAACATAAATACACCTAATATAGCATATATTCTTCTTGCAAAATCAGTAAAAAATTCTTCTTTAAATATAGGCTCTGTTGCTAGAAAAACAAACAGATTATAGCAAACAGATATAAACCAATATACCACAGCGTCAATTAGTAATAAAAAACTATGAAAGCCTTCATTTATCCAATCAGTAACAAACCATAGTGTTAACATATAAGCACCCCCTATGTTCCTATTCCACAACGGCTTAAATCAGTAAAGCCAAAAATATCAAATAATAAATCTAAGAAATATGGTAGAAAGAAAAGTAATATTCCTATAACTAATCTTTTGATTGTTCTTTGTGTGGCCTTTTTCACCTCATCATCATTAGAACTCGTTATAGCCTTAATGTAATCAATAAGCGATAAAACACCTACTATTATTGGTGTTAATATTTTAATAAATGTGAAAGCTTCTTGTAGGATATAATATAATTCGTTATATCCAGAACCATCTTTTTTAGCAAAAATTGGACAGTTCCCATTGCTTGGTGTATAGTCTATATCGGATTTAATATCACTAAAATTGTTTCCTGGAGCGTTAGTTGCGTCTTTTGGGTCGTCATCATCAAAACGATATTCAACGATATTTAAGGCACTAATACTTGGATGGATAGACTTTGCATTAACACTTGTGTTAATACCAAATATTGTCACAAGAAATATTATTAAAAATAAGATGTTTTTTTTCATTATCATCACTTTTACCTAACTATGTGGCATAACCACCTTTACATTAAACATTATACAATAAATTCTTTTCAACTACAAATTAAATTCATTGTAAATCTTTATTTTCCCACATGGCTGTAACACCACATGGTAGTATTAAAGAAGAGTCTTGCATCATAACCCCTATTTCATCACTAGAAATAACACCATTTTTTTGTCTGTTTACTGTAAGATATAAAATATTTTCAAGAACTGTTTTAGACAAGCCTGTACTATAGGAATTGATTAAAAACAATTTAAAGTCATCACTCATAAGTTCACTTGCTAAACTAACTAATTCATATAAATTGTTTTCAATATTCCAGACCTCGTTTTTACTACCTCTACCAAAGCTTGGTGGGTCCATTAAGATTATATCGTATTTATTACCTCTTCTAATTTCTCTTTTAACAAATTTTAAACAATCATCTACTAAAAATCTTATTGGCTTGTCTTCAAGATGATTAACGGCTACATTTTCTTTAGTCCAATCAACCATACCACGGGATGAATCAACGTGAACAACACTTGCGCCAGATTTTAGGGCTACTACACTAGCTGCACCAGTGTAAGCGAAAAGGTTTAATACTTTTAATGGCCTTTTAGAATTTTTAATTATATTAGATACTTTTACCCAGTTAGTGGCTTGCTCAGGAAATAAGCCTGTATGTTTAAAACCCATAAGCTTTAACCTAAATGTAGTATCTAAGTATTTAACATCAAAAACTTTAGGAACTCTTTTATTTTCTTCCCAGTAGCCACCACCAGTATTACTCCTATGATATGTAGCACAGGCTTTATTCCATAACTCAGGATGAGTTTCTTCTGACCATATTATTTGAGGGTCTGGTCTTCTTAAAATAACGCCATTCCAACTTTCTAATTTTTCACCATGGGCCATATCTAAAATTTGATATTCTTTAAAATCATTAACTAATCTCATTTTATTTTTCCCTTCGTTAAATATAAAACAAAAGATTCACTTGTTTCAATAGTCCCACTTATAATGGTAAAATAGCCAAGAATTAGGGCTATATCTGTAGAATGTAAAAATTGAAAACATGTTAAAACACCACTAAATAAGAATAACAATAATAATGTAAGTTCAATACTCCATACTCTACTTTTTCGGTCATGATAGTAATCTGCTTTTTTAAGCTTGGCTAAAGAAAATACACCAACAAATAAAAGTAATGTTAAAGATGTTACTCTTGGTACGGCTAAGTCATATATAAAACTTACAATAAACAATATAGCACTTATAGCAAAAACAAAAAAGTTAGTATAATCTTTCTTTTCATATAGTACAATAAATTGTCCTAATCCTATTAAACCATATATTCCTAAAAACAAACGATATATTAAGGTACTATCGCTCACTGAAAACATTGGTAATAGTAAGAATAGACAACCTAATGTAAAAGCTAGAACACTAAGACCAATAGAATAAACAAATTTATTTTTTTGCATAACAATCACTTCTTTCTTTTGTTTTATTATATCATGATTGTTTTTATAAAACAAAAGAAACTAGTTCTTTATTTCTAGTTTCCATTTATATTACATTCACCAATATCTAAAATACATTTTTCACAGTTAGTAAATTCACTTTGATAATCGTTATTAGAGGCAATAATATTATTTGCTATATCAAAAACAAAGTTAATAAGACCAGGCAATAAGAATATTATTACGCCAATTATTATTTTAGTTACAATACTCTTAGCATATTTTCTTGCTTCATCTTCCTTGCCAGCCGTTATTATTTTAAATAGATTAACAAAGCCCATTAAGATAATTATAGCTGGCACTAGTATTTTAGCAATAACTATTAAAATACCTACACCCTTTAAAAGCCTTGCTACTTTAGATTTAGTGCAAAACTTTGCTAAAGATACATTACAATTTTCGCCATCTTTTCCACATATTTTGCTTGGCGTATAATAGCCACTATCCTTTTCAGCAGGTTCTAATATGTTATCAGCATATTCTTTAGCAACATATGTATCACACATAAAACGATGTGTTCCAGTTAATTCTGATCCAACTTCTTTGCAACATGTTACACTATTTTCTCCAGACCCAGACACATCAGTTTGGCTATTTAATCTACTGTATGAATATACATATCCTTCTGGATATTCACATGAACCAACATATGGCCCAGTTTTAACAGAATCACTTGGAGCGTTTTGCGCTCCACCAATCCATATATAGTGATCACATTTATAGAATCTTTGTCCAATTCCAGCATTTGATCCTAAAATATTGCCACAAACAACTTTTTCTACAGCTGGAACTTCTTTTTCAGGGCTGATTTCCGTATAATGAGTTTGGCAATATTGAAACTGCCAGTTAGAATCCAAACTTTCAGATGTTTTTTGATTACATATTGTATTTGTTTTAAATTCTTTCTCTTTTTCTTCTGTTATAGTATCATCATTACTTCCAGAATTATTTTTGTTATAGTGGTCACAATAATACATTTTGGTTTGTCCGCCACCAGTTGAGCAACAAACAACCTTTTTTTCATCACTGGTAGAACTTGTACCCTGGTTACTTTCAGACATCGTTTCAGTTTTATCATATTCCCAACTTGAATCCTGTGTTTGACAACGGGGCGCTGCACTAACAAAATTAATGCCTACAAAGAATAAACATAACATAAATACTAATTTTGAATATTTTTTCATATTATCACCAAACTTTTCTTAAGTAGATTATATCATGATTGTTTTTATAAAACAAAAGAAACTGAATTAAAATTGCAGTTTCTTTATTTTAGTTTACGGATTTACTATTCGTTATTTTGAAGTTTTTGCTGTAATAACTCTGTGACAGTCTTTGCTATGTTATCATCAGCTATTTCACTAACCATTATTTGACTATTTTCAAAGTAGTATTCCATAACAACAACATTCATTTTATTAGTATCATCTTCATTTATTGATACAGCTAAAGCATAGTTTTTATTATTATATACTGTATCTTCTAGAATATAAAAACTATTACCATTTTTTAAATTTATTAAACTATTTTTCATAATTCACCTACCTAGACATTCCAACACCATTAGTGTATGCATCTAATACATCTTGTAAATTTAACCAAGCGTAGTCACCATTTTGGTTTACTATCCTTGCTGCAACTTGATTTGGATCAATGCCACTTTGTAATAAGTCGCCAATATTACCGGTAAAGTTAGAACCATCTGGTAATTTTAATAGTTTTATACTAGTGCCATTTTCACGATTGGCAAGTTCAGTTAATAAATGAACTGGATCAGCATCACTCATAGCATTTGCTGAATTTACAAAACCATGATCGACACTTGATAAGTCAATATTATCACCAGTATTTAAATCGGAGTATGATGGTGTATTTGGTTCTGGACTAACTGGAGTATCAAAATTTGCACTATTATCATGAGTTGGGTTATTAATATCTGGCTCTTGTTTTGGTATTTCATTTGCTGCTTGTTCAGGCATAACATTGGTGTCAACTGTATTTTTTTCTGGATGAAGCATACTATTTAATTTGTCATGTAAATCTAGGGCTTCACCAATTTTATAACCAACAGCAGCGCCATTTAAGAACCATTGAACCTTTGGATTTTTTAAAAATTCATTTACTTTTACAACGGCTTGATATACTTTCTTATCACCATATTTTTCTTTTAATTTATCTTTGGCATTCATTACAATATTATCAACTGGTGTTGGTTTACCATGTAAGAAGCCTTTAGAAACAACTTTATTAGCAAGTTTGGCAGTTGAATAAACAATTCTTATAGTACCAAGTCCTGAGAATGTAACTGTTGGTAAAATCGTTGCTGCTGCAAGACCTACACCAGCACCAGCTAGTGCATATGGAAGTAATTTACCAACGGCTTTCATATAAGCTTTAATATCTTTTTTGTTTTTATCTGGAAGCGCTGGGATTGGCTCTTGTTCTTTATTTAAAGATTCTGGACTTTTTTCTTCTTTTCTTGTTCTTTCACTCATTTTACGCATATTATAAACAAGTGTTTCATCTGCTTCATTAATTTTGCTTCTACCAATATAACTTATCTTATATGGATTATCTGATAATATTTCAAATTTATCATTTAATTCACCTAAAGCACCATTTAAAAAACCTTGAATGTTTTGTAAATCATTATCTTCTGCTACAAATATTTTTTCTTCTCGATTATTAATTGTTTCATTACTAAAATCTTTGGCTATTTGAGCACAAACATTCCTAAAGTTAACACTATCAACGTTTTTAATATCATCTATACCAAGAATTATCCGACAATATTTAGAATATCTTTCTTTTGCCGTTGTGTTGGTAGTATTTAGTTCTTTAGCAAGGCTTGCTTTTATTAATCTTTCTTTTACTTCAACATAATTAATTACAATTTCTCTTTGCGTCTTATAATCATTATTATTTTCATAATGATTTATAGGCTCACCTACAGGTATAACACCTGTTGCAAATGTATTTGATGATTGATTAAACGTCATATCTTTAGGCTCAGGTTCTTTATTATATTGATTAGCATTAGCTAAAACGCTTGCATTTGTATCAGTTTTGATATCAGAATCAGCTTTAGCTTTATCATCACTTTTAGAGTTATCTAATGACTCATCCATTACATCTTTATCATCATTTGCTTTTTGGTCTTTATTTTCTAAATCTTTTTTACTAACATATTCAAAGTTCATCGCGAATGTAGGGTGTTCATTAATATTTTTCTTTATGTCTCCATAAGCTGTTGATACAAATGACGCAATACTTTCAAATTCACTATCCAAATTATTAGAATCTGGATGGATATCTTTTAAAACTTTTCTAATAAATTCATGTAAATTAGTACTATCAATTTTTGAAACATCAACATTTTCACCTAGAAAAATTTTGGCATATTTAGCAAATCTTTCACTAGGTGTATTTTTTCTATCAATAAAATTTTCACTATTTAAAGCACCTTTTTTATATAAATCTATCAATCTATCTTTTATTTCTAAATAATTTATTTCCATATAAACCTCACTTAAAACAACTCTTCTATATCTTTTTTTATTTGTTCTTGGAATACTGGCATCAATCTATTGGCTAAGTCAGTATCCATAACTAGATGTGGCTCTTTTATCGTGCCAAAAAAGACACTAAAATCATCTGTTGGCTCATTATTATATGTTAGTAAACATGCTAGAGCAAAAACTTTATTCATTACCTTATCTTTGTGAATAGCCACAACCACGTATTTTTCATTATTGTATTCTAAAATATCTGCATTAGAAAACATATTATCACTTCCCTTACTATAACTAACAATAGTATAACACAGGATTATTTATTAAAAAACTATTTTTTAAATTTCGTTAGTTTTGGTTCTATTAAAGTACCATTATAATTATAGCAATATGCCTGATTACCTGTTGGAGCAATAACGGTATTTTTCGATAATATTATTCTTGCTCTTTCACTTTCCTCAAAATCACACATACTTTCACAATCAATATATAGAGGAATATAAACATGTTTGCCAGGCATTAAGTATACTTGTTTGTTTCTTATGTAACCTTCATCATCGTATGCTCTAACATAACCTGTAGCGCCAGTTTTTATATTGATTGTTATTTTTTCTTTTAATAATAGAAGCTTTTTTTCAAGTTCTTTATACATCGCATCTTTACATAGAAGTTCTTTATTATTATTTTTAACTTTCGTAAAAGATGAATTTAGTAGAAGCTCATCCATATCTTCAATTGTTGGCACAAAAATATTATGAGTGTAATTTCTAAATTTGAATTTATTTAATAACTCTTTAAAGCAAGTAATCTGCGTAGATGATATGTGTGATGGAAAAGTAAAATCAGCTACTTTTTTATATGACTTTTTTTTAGCATATTCATCTAATAAATCATAATCATCTACTAAGACATTGACTAATTCTCCATTTATATTAGTTAATAAAGCATAGTTTTTTTCTTTACTAGATGAAGTATCAATATACTCCATTATATAGAAAACTTGTCCTTCTAAAAGAACTTGATGCATTCCCACTGGTTCAATTTGTTGTTCATCTTTAATGTTTACTTTTTTTAGTTCTTTTGATAAATCAAATCTTCCATTTTCCATAATTATTTTTTCTTGGTTTTTTGACATATAAATCCCCCATTTCTTGTTGATTAGTATAATGTATTGTTTTAAAAAAATCAATCCCTAAGTTATTTGCACTAAATTATAGAATTTTATTATTATTAAAAGGATAATTACTAATACTTAAATATTTTTGATTACTGGCATTTATATTTAATTTATTTGTATATTCTAAACTACCAGCATTAATAAGAGGTTTTATTATTTTAGATGAAACATATTGCCGAGATTTAATTTTCAGATATTTTTTTATTTCAACAGCTGTCTTTGGTTCCTTACAAAACTCTAATATCATATTTTGATAATCATTTGTTGTCAAATTTAAATTTTTATTCTTATTTTGTTGTCCACTTATCTCTTTTTTTGGCATTTTGTTGTCCACCATTTCTAAACACAACTTTAAAACTATCTATTTCTTCATAAAATTAGAATTTATTATTTTTTCATATTTAATTATCCATTAAATATTTAGTTAATTTTTTACTAACATTCTTAGTAAAGGGATATTGAAATGTATTACTATCAGTTAAATAAGGGGCAACAACTACAATAGTATATGTAGGGTTTTCTCTTGGATAATAAAAAGCAAGCGTTGAATTAATAACACTAGTATCTACAGTCCCATCATTATCACTATCATAAAACGTTTCACTTGTACCTGTTTTACCAACAGCATTTAAAGATTTATCAACATAATTTGAGGCTGTACCACCATGAAATACTTGATACATTCCTTCTTTAATACGTTCAAAATAAATTTTATCTAAATTTACTTGATTTAAAAACGATTTATAATCTTCTTTTTTTAGTCTCAAAGCATAACGATTACCATCATTTGCAATAGTGTTCATATATTGTAAAAGACTAATAGGTGTATAGGTGTCATATTGGCCAATTGCTAAATTTAAAAGTAAATCACCTGCTACTTTATTACCTAAGATACCTGTGTTTTCAGTGGGATAATCAATACCTGTTTTATTACCTAGACCATAACTTTTAAAAGTTTCACGATAAGTTTTAAAGTTTTCTTCTGTTACTGAAAAACGCATATTGTATTTATATGTTTGTCCAGTACTTTTAATAGCGGTTAAAAATTGATAGTAATTAGATGATGTTTTAAGAGAAGTTATGTCATCTACTAACCCAAGACGTTTATATGAACATTTACTAGGTTCACTCCAAAGTTTAACACAACTATCGCGTACTTTTTTCCCAACTTCTATAGCACCTGTTTGATACCCGACTGTGTTACTAGCTCCCTTTACAACACTACCCATGGCAAAAGATGAAGTAAGTGAAGTTATAGTAATATCTTGGAATGTATCACTTGAATTTCTTCTTATACCAGACATAGCAATAACACTACCATCTAAAGGATTACCTAAAAACATATAAGCATCATGAAAAAATTTAGCACTTTTATAAGCACTTGCTAAGTTTAATTCTTCTTTTAAAATATTCTCCATAGCTTTATTTATAGATATATCAATATTTAAAACTAAATCAGTACCAGGTTCTTCTTCACTTATTTTTGTTAAAGTATTATCGGAATTAATAACGTATTTGGCCTTTTTCCCTTTAAGTATTTCTTCGTATTCTTTTTCAAGACCACTTATACCTACTATATCATCTAAGGAATAACCAAGTCGCAAAAACTCGTCTTTTTCTTCTTTAGGAATACTACCAATAGACCCAAAAACACTTTTTAATGTATCTTCATAGGGATAGACTCTTTTTGAAGTTGTACTGATACTTAAAGAATCATTATTTAAACTCATAATACGGGCTAACTCTTCATCACTTAAGTCACTTAGTAAAATTTTATCCTGAAAACTATAGCCATCATTCATCTTAGTAAATAGATAAATTATTTTTTCTTCATCTATAGAATACGTAAGCATATCCTTTGTAATTCGGGCTTTTTTTAAAGATGCTATATCATCATTATTTAGCTTTCTTTCTTCCCATTCTTGCCATTCAGTAGGTGTTATTAAATCATAACCATTATTATGAGTTACTAAATAATAGTTCTTGCGTTCATTATCAGTAATATTATACTCTGTAACATAATCTTTTAGGGTACTTGCCAGACTAAGTTCACTTGCAAAACTCGTATTTACTGGTTTATGATATACTAAATTTAAAACAGCTTCATTGTCAACTAAGACTACTCCATTACGATCTAGTATACGACCACGTCTAGCACTAGTACCATATGTAATACGATTTAATTTTTCATCTAATAAAACTGTATAATAACTGTGTCCTATATTATTAATATGATACAACACACTAAAAAAAGTTAGAAAAAGACAAAGTAAAAAAAGACGCATTTTCATATAATCACCTTTTATTAGTATTATTAAAAACTTTATTTTCATACAATGTTATAGGTGATAAAATGTATAATTTAATAAAAAGATATATAAGTAATTTGACTAAAGAACAACTAAATGATTTTGCTATTAGTAAAAATGTTAATTTATCAGAAGAAGAACTTGATTTTACTTATCAGTTTGTTAAAAAAAATTGGGAACCTATTATTAGGAACCCAAAGTTATTAAATGTAGAAAGATATAGAAGTCGTTATAGTGAAGAAAACTTTGTTAAAATTGTTAATTTAATACAAATGTATTATCAAAAGTATGGTCATTTATTATAGTAGTCTCTAATATCTTGTAAGAGATTAGGATTTTGTTTTTTATTTTTTAAAGAGTCAATTTCATAAGCATAAGGAGGATATTTTCTTTCTTTAGAGTCATCGGTATCCCCAATATAAGGTGTTTCTAATATTTTAGGAACATTTTTTAATTTTTCATTATAACAGATATTTAACAGAGTATTAAAACCAATAGTACCAAGTCCTAAGTTTTCATGGCGATCTTTATGTGAACCAATTATATTTTTACTATCATTTAAATGAACACAGAAAATATTTTCTATACCCACAATACCATCAAATGTCTCTAATAAGGCATTAAAATCACTTAAGTCATAACCAGCATCATTTAAGTGACACGTATCAATACACACACCAACTGGTTTAATAGTATTTTTTATTAAATAACCTATCTCTTCTAATGAACCTATTTCAGTTCCTTTTAAAGCCATTGTTTCTAAAAGAATTTTACATTTAAAATCACTTTCTAAGACTTTATTTAAAGCATTAAGAATATTATCTAGACCAACGCTTCTTTCTAATGAAACATGAGATCCTGGATGCAATACTAAATATCTAACTCCTAGTTCATCACATCTTTTTAATTCATTCTTTAGAAATTCAATACTAAATTGCCATTTTCTTTCATCTAAGTTATTAGCGAGATTAATAATATAAGGGGCATGACAAATAACATTTTTTAAATCAATACCATGTTCAAGCATTAATGCATGGGCTTCTTTTGTTTTTAAGGGGTCAATATCTTTTCTAATTGTATTTTGAGGAGCCCCAGTATAAAACATAAATGTATTAGCTCCATAACTTATGGCCTCTTTTGTACTACCAAGTAATCCATCGCTTTTAAAACTAACATGTGAACCTATTATCACTTTACATCACCGATACAAGTATAACAAATATTTACTTATTAAACTAGTTATTTTACATAACTCTTTTTAAAACATATGTATAATCTTGTTCGTATTTTCTTTCAGTTAGATTTTTTTCAATTATAAATTCTATTTCTCCCGATAAAACATTAACTTGCTTGGCTTTGATAAGACATGTGTCTCCTATTTTTAGAATGAGGTGGTTGTCACTTTTTAAAGTGCCGTTTTTTGTGTCTTTCGTAAGTCCTTCTAACCCTAATAATGAGACATACCCTTTGATGCCTTCTTTTGTTCTTATAGTTACATTAGATTCTGTAATATCTTCAACATAGCCTGTATAAAACCTATCTAAATGACTCGCCATATAATTTATAATGACATATTCATCGGCTTCTTTTTCAGCCATATCAGCTTCTCTTTCCATAAATGATGCGTGGTAACATAACTCTTCCATCTTATCTTCTTTAATCACATTTTCTGGATATGTATTGTCTAGAATACTATGAATTTGGTAATGTAAAAGTAAGTCTGGTAGTCTTCTTATTGGACTAGTAAAATGGGAATAATATCTTTCTTTTAAAGCATAATGACCAATATTATAAGATGAATACTTGGCTCTTTTCATTGTTCTTAAAATTAAATTAGAAAGATAATTGTATTCAGGTTTATCTTGATATTTAGCTAAAATATTTTTTAATGTTTCATAATTATTATTTACAAGACAATCATCTATTTCAAAAGATAATAGTTTTAGTTTTTGATAGAGAGTCTCTAGAGAGTTAATGGTTGGCTCTTCATGTACCCGGTATGGAGTTGGCAATGATAAAAATGTTGCATACATACTTACTAAGTGATTGGCTAAAATCATGAATTGTTCAATTATATTGGTTGCCATAGTAGTTGGTTCTTTTTTAAAGTCTACTATTTCTTTAGCATCATTAAATGTATATGATATATCGCTCGAAGCAAAAGATATAAGATCTCTTTTTTGTTTTAGTTTTAAAGCTAGTCTATTCATTTTTAGAATGGTTTCTTCAAATTCATCATAGCCTAAAACTGACGTGCCATTTAAAACTTTTAAAACATCATCATAATTCATTTTCTTTTTGGAATTGATAACAGATTTTACAACATCATATGATAAAACATCACCATTTGGAGTTATTGTGATTATACAACTAAGTGTTAGTCTATCTACTTTTTCATTTAATGAACATATACCATTTGATATTTGAGCTGGTAACATAGGTATTACAGTATCTACCATATATAGTGATGTGGTCCTTTTAGTGGCTTCCTTATAAAGATGGGAATCCTTTTTAATATAATGGGCAACGTCGGCAATGGACACGATTAATTCGCAGTTGCCATTTTCAAGTGTAGTTAAGCCAATGGCATCATCCATGTCTTTCGTATGCACCCCATCAATAGTAAAAATATTTTTATTTCTTAAATCAACACGACCGATTAAATCTTCTTTAGTTACTGTAGTAGGAATAGATGTTAATTCTTGCATACATTCTTTAGCATACTTTTTATAAAAGCCATGTTTAGCGGCAATTACTTTTAGTGCTAGAGATGTATCACTTTTATTACCTACGATAGCCGCAAAGTCTGCTTCATATGTTTCATCTGTTTTATCTGTACTTAAGTTTATTGTTATAATGTCACCTATAGATAATTTTTTCATGTCATTTGAAGAGATACGGACTCGTAAGTTTTCTGCCCCCAAGACTCTTAAAGGTTTTAGTTCTTTTATGCCATCTTTTTCGATAACTTCACAAAAGATTACTGATTGAGCTCTTTTTAATATAGATACTACTTTTCTTTCTTTTAAATTTAAAATTACTTTATCACCTATTAAAGCACCATTTAATGAATCTTCCATAATAGGAATTACTTTACCACTATCTAAAACAATACAAGCTTTAAATGGTGTCTTTTTATTTTTTTTCATTTCTTCTATTTTGACTATTATATAATTTTTAGGCATACTACTATATGTACAGCCATTAAAGTAAATTTCACCATCAGTACACAATTCTTTTAAAGTATCTTTTAAGGCTACTTTTTCTTCTTTTGTATAACATTTAAAATATCTTTTAAGTTTTTTAAAACGCATAGGATATTTTTGAATTAATTCTTTAATTTCGTTTTTCATTGTTACAGCTCCTCTAAATGCAAAAAAACTTTCTCATAAAAAGAAAGTTTTAGAAAATTGGTAATACATGGGTAGTTTTTTCGTAAGGTATAGATAAAAGTACTTTTAACATATTACCAACTCCCAATTAAATGTTAGCATATTTTTTTTAAAATTAAAAGAAAAAATGTTTAAAATATAAAAAAAATCCTTTATTTAAAGGACTTTAATATCCAATTGGTGGAGGATGTGGGATTCGAACCCGCGACCCCCTGCGTGCAGGGCAGATGCTCTAGCCAGCTGAGCTAATCCCCCAAGGACAAGAATATATTATCATAGAAAAATTAGATACGCAAGTATTTTTTTAGCTTTTTTAAATTATTTTGTTAAAAGCTATGATTTTTCACAGCTTTTAACATCCCAAATACACTTAATACATTCACTATAATCATCTTCATTCCAACTATCAACCCAACTAAATACTAGACTGATAATGGCTGGTAAAAAGAAAACACATACGCCTGCAACACAACGCATTGCAAGTGATTTAAATGATTTTTTTATTTCATCATCTTTAGAACCAGTTATAGCTTTAAATAAATCCATTATTCCAAAGCCAATAATGATTATTGGTATAAATATTTTGGCTATTGCAACTATATGGCCAATAAATATAAAAGTAGATTGTAAATTTCCATTTGCACAATAATTCATAATATCACTCCTTGTTACAGCTTCTAACGTTTAGTATACATTTTTGACAAGCATTAAATTCCCCTTTTAAATCAGCCCAAGATGAAACCATTCCAAAAACAACACTGATAATGGTTGGTAAGAAAAATATTGCAACACCAGCCACACATCGCATAGCAAATCCTCTTAATGATTTTTTTAATTCATCATCTTTGGCACTTGTTACAGCCTTAAATAAATCCATTATTCCTAATCCAATTAAAATAATAGGAATAGCAATTTTAACTACTAAAACAATATTACCAATGAACATAAGTGGCTCTTTAATTCGCGTACAATTTGAGCTTTGACTTATATCAACATTACTTTTAGTTGTTGATATCTGGTTAGAATCATTATTATTACTATTATTATTTGTAGTATTTTTACTTGCGTTTATTGCATTTTGCTTTTCAGAATTAAAATAGTAAATGGTTCCATCACTAAGTTTTACACTAGAGCCATTAGTAATTACAGCACCACTATTTGATAATGTTTCAAATGAATATCTTTCACAATCATTTTCTTCAGTACATAAGACATAACGACTATCTTTGCTAATATAATAAAACATTCTAGTTTTTCCTACTAAAGAATTATTATATACTTCTTGCTGGGCACTATTAAATTTGTAAGTTGTGCCATTATAAGTTATTTGACCATTTTTAATATCGAAGCTTGCCCCACTTTGGGTTTTAGTAATAGTTTGGCAATTCGCACTACCAAACTCTTCACATAACATATACCCGTTAGAATATTCATAATAAAATGGTTCAGCATAAACATTTGGTGTAAAGATAATAAAAGATATTATTACACTTATAAATATAAATACTTTTTTCATAATATTATTCAACTCCTTTTATTTTACAACTAGCACTACTACATGAGTTAACATCACAATTGCCATTCAAAATACATTCTGTGCAGCAACACCAATTATTTTTATAATCTGAATATTCATTTACCATATTCAAAACAAATTGTACTATACCTGGTAAAAAGAAAATAAATACACCGGCTATAACCCTAATACAAATCATTTTTATAGCTTTTGGTAAGGCTTCATCTTTAGAACCAGTTATAGCCTTATATAAATCCATAACCCCAAAGCAAATAATTATTATTGGTACTAAAATTTTTACAAAACCAACTAGTGTACCAATAAATTTCATGGGTTTTCTGTAATATGGCTTAGCGCAAATACTTTCGACAGACACATTATCGTTCACAACATCAGAATTTGATTTATCATTATCATCGGTATCTTTACCATCTTTTGATGTTGAATCAGATGCGTTATTGTCTTTTTCAAAACCATCCCAGCCATTATCAACTGAAGCATCTAGATAACCATCCGCTTCTTTATCAGTTATAACTACATGTTCTGTCGCCCCATTATAGAATTTTTGATACAATGGTGTAGTTTCACATGTATCTTCATTCCAAAAATATTCAACCACTCTTTCATTAATACTATATACTCTATTACCAATTGACACAAGCCCATCATAATTGGCCTCGCCACCTTGATTGGAATTATTGTTGTTATAAATTTTAAATATTTTGTTACCATCACTATCTAATCCAAAAACTATTTTCTTTTGCACTGAATCCGTTCTAGTAGTGAAATATCTTGTACAATATGTTTTACTTTTATCTGTTTTTTGTTCAACATTAGAAGATTTTTTTTGCATTGTACCTGTTATTGAAACACCTGTACTGGTATCAATACACATTGATGAAGTTCCAACATAGTATTCACTACCAGAACAATACCATAACATTGGACAAGTAGAACTTAATTTGCCATTAGAATAGACTTTGTTATAATATGACGTCTTATCAATATTATTGTATCCCCAAAATACGTAACCACCATTTTTTAATGTTCTAAAGCCAGCAGCTGGTGAATATTCGAGCTTTTTATTATCATATATATTGATTTCAAAATCTTGAATGTCATTTTTATAACTGCATGTTGCTAGCAATTCTTTGGCATTAACCGAATTAAAACTAATGACAACTACTAAAAATGCAAATATAAGTTGTAAGTATCGTTTCATGTAATCACCAAACCTCTTATGCATATTATATCAGTATCTAAAAAAAAAAACTAGTACATTTTAAGGTATTAGTTATTGTTTTTAATAAAAGTTAAATAGCTTTAAAATTTCTTGATAAAATATTTTTGCCTTTTTCTAAAGATTCTTTTAGACCAATTTCTTTAACTATAATGCCCCTTATAATTCTTATTTCACCATAACTCAATTTATTTAATTCTTGTTCTAATACTACTCTTGGTAATGTACTATTTAGTAAAATAATAAATTCATGAAAATTGGGACTGATTGTCCTTTTTAAGTAGGCTTCTAATTTATTTTTTAAAATATTAATATTTCTTTCCTTTGTTTCTTCATTACATAATAAATCTAAAATATTAAATTCTAAATAATTTTTGTCTGTATATATTTCTAAATATTTATCAGAAACTAAGTGACCATTAACTAGTTTTTTTATAGATATTTTAGGATTATTATGAATTTCTATAACTGAATCATAAGATTTTAAATTTTCTAATATAGTTTGTTTGTCAAAGTTACTGAAATAGTAATCGATATTTTCTAAAGACATTGGTATATTATAGTCTTCTTTGTTATTTTGTTTAATGTTCAATATATATATTTCTTTATCCATATAAAAATTCCCCCTTATAACAAAATAAGAGAGAATTATAGCATTTTATTTTATGCTTGTCAAGTAATTAGCTAACTCATCTAAACGCATGCTATGACTTGCTTTTAATACAACGTAATCGTTTGGTTTTAAAATAGATGTTATTTGTTTTTCTACTTCTTCTATATTATCAAAGTGATACTTTTCACCATTAAATTTATCATTAATATGTTTACTTAAAGAACCAATAGTAATTAAAACATCTATTTTGCCATTTAGATATTCACCGACACTTTCATGTAGTTCTTTTTCATATGTACCAAGTTCTAACATATCACCTAAAATTGCAACTTTTCTTTCCTGATAAGAAGAAATAGTTTTTAAAACACTTTTTACTGAATCAGGATTAGCATTATAAGTATCATTTAATATGGTATAGTATTTAGTTTTAGTTAAGTTCATTCTATTACCACTCATTTTAAATGTTTCAATTCCTCTTTTAATTTCTTCGTTAGATAAATTAAGAAGTTTACCAGCGGCAATACTAGCAAGAGCGTTATAGACAAATACTTCACCAGGAACTGGGACATTATAGGTAATATTAGAACAAGAAAATGTTGTACTATCTTTATTAACTAGAATATTAGATGCTTGTAAATTGTTGTTACTATCCATACCAAATGTAATAATATTTCTTTTATCTTTCACAGTCTTTAATAGGTCATTATCACCATTTAATATAAGTGTTCCCTCTTCATTCATACCATTTACTATTTCTAATTTAGCTTTTAAAATATTTTCTCTAGAACCAAGAATACCAATATGTGCTGTTCCAATATTAGTTATAACGGCAGCGTTTGGTTTGGCTATACGTGATAATTTATCTAGTTCGCCAAAATTATTCATCCCCATTTCTAAGACCCAGACAGGTTCATCTTCGTAAGTTAATATATTTAAGGGTAGTCCTATTTGGCCATTTAAGTTACCTGGTGTTTTTAAAACTTTATATTTTTCACTTAAGACGCTTGCTATCATATCTTTAGTACTAGTTTTACCCGCACTACCAGTGACACCGATAACAAAGGCATTTGATTTATCTCTTACGTAAGTAGCAAGTTTTTGAATAGCTAATATTGTATCATCTACTAAAATAGTTGGTAAGTTATCTACTACCTTATTTGCAATAGCGCAACTAGCACCTAAATCACGAGCTTTATCTAAGAAATCATTACCATCAAAAGTTTCACCCTTTATTGCAACGTAGCAATCTTTCTTCTTAATTGTTCTTGTATCTTTAGAGTAACTTGTAATCTCTAGTGTATCATCATTACCTATAAATTTACCATTACAAGCTTTAGTTATTTCTTTTATTGTTAATTTCATTATAAATCCTTCTTTCTATTTATTGTTTATTTTATTTAAACAAGGTATCAATTCTTGTGTAAGAACATCTTCATAATTCTTATAAGCAAAACGCCTTTTCACAAGTAAATCAACTAAATTATCAATGTACGTGAAGCCTATTTTCTTAGCCCATTCAACACTTTCTTTATATCGGCTCTCATTAACGTATGATTTTATTAAATAAAGTTCATTTATTCTAACAAAGTACTCATATAATAATGTGTAAAGCCGCTGATAACAAGTTGGCAAGCCATTATTAATGGCTTCTTCTAGAAAAGTATCATCAACTTTTATTTCATTTCTATGTTTGTCCACTAGAGCATTCACAATTGGATGAGAAATTTCATGAAAAAATTTTTGTAATAATAAATTTTTATTTAAAATATATTTATCATCCTTATACTCAATACTTCGTAAAATATATGGTTTCCCCTTAAATTCAAAGCCAAATGATCCGTTAAATAATAAAGAAACAACGATATGATAATCTGGTACTTCAATATTATAAAATTTATTTACCTCATCTAAAGCATTATTGTCAAACATTATATTATTAACGAAAGTAATAAGATTGTTATACCTTTCACTTGCGTTTTCAAAAAAGCTTTTTAAATTTCTATCTATATATATTTTATGAATAATTTTCCCAAAATCAACAATACTTAAATCTTTAAATGGTTCTTTAGTATAACCACCATAATAATTCATCTCATTATCTAAATATAAATATAACTCAGTATAAATATCACAAAAAGTTATATTTTCTAAATATTTATATATTTCTTCATATTCCTTAATTGCGATTTTTTCTACTAATTCATGAACATAAGAATTATCATAATACTCTACCCAATCATATTTATCTTTATTAAAAGCAATATCTTTTTTGTAAGCAATAACTAGTGCAGTTATAAACTCAAGTCTTGTATCAACAATAACTCTATTTTCTTCTAGCATTAAAAATCATCTCCTTTATCGAAGCATTAGATAATTATATGAAAAGTTTACCATTTATTTACACTACTTGCAATAATTCTTTTGCTACTTATATTGAACAACTTTATAATATAGGCAAGAAATCTATTTTAAAGGAGGTTTTTAAATGCAAGAAAACATATTAAATATAATCGATATTTATAAAGAAATATTTGATACAGAATATTACAAACTTTATAAAGGAGATGATGCAACTCATCTTTTGTATGAAGGATACTGTTTTTATTTTGCTAAACTATTATATGATACTTTTTCTGAATCTATTATGTGTAAAAATCCTTCTGGCGATCATTATTTTGTTAAAATTTATGATGACTATTATGACGCTAGAGATAATTATGATGAACATGGGAAAAGATGCCCGATTAAAAAAGATAATTGTGGGAACATAAAAGATTTAGATGGGACATTTATTAAGCCAATAGAAATATTAAATGTTTTAGATGAAGAAGTAAGTTGTAATAAATTTGGCAGTGTTAAAGACCCTATTAAAGACATGGTTTGGTTAAACGTTAGTGGTGCATTATATAAAAAAAGAGATGAACTTATAAAGGCAGACAATTTAAAAAGATAGCAGGTGGAAAACAAGATGAATTTAACTACTGATATAATAATAGGTTTAATATATACATTAGATGTAACTTTTGATCAAAAGTATCGTGAAATAAAGGGACAATGTAAAGACATTGTTTTAAATGTTAGTCCCTTATACACTGGTTATTGCTTTTATTTTGCTAGAACTATCTATAATTTGTTAAATGACATAACTATTTGTTTTTGTTCTAACCACTATATAATAAAGTATGCAAATAGTTACTATGATTTTCGGGGTAAAATACCACAAAATGCTTTTGGTTTAGAATTACAAAATAATTGGTTTGTTCCTTTTAAAGATATATATGTCGTAGAAAATGTTTTAGAAGAAGAAGGTATAGCTTCCTTAAGTGGGATAGTAGACAAAGAAAAAGACTTGGTTTGGAGTTTATTAGAACCGAGTCTATTAGAAGAAGGAAAAATTTATTTAAAAGATGTTTTCGGTAATACAAGACAAAGAAAAGACACAAGACATTAAGCTTGTGTTTTTATATATTCTAAAACAATTTCAGTATCATCAAAATGGTGTTTAGTATGACCGATTATTTGATAATCTTCATGTCCTTTTCCTAAGATAAGTAATGTATCGTTATCTTCTAGCATTGCTAAGCCTTTTAAAATAGCTTCTTTCCTATCATAGATAACACAATAATTATTACTTTCAACACCATTTAAAATGCCTTTCATTATAGTTTCTGGATTCTCTGTTCTTGGATTATCATTAGTAAATATTACATAATCACTTTTTTTAGTAGCAATATCACCCATAATAGGTCTTTTCATTGGATCTCTATCACCACCACAGCCAACGATAGTTATAATTTTACCAGTTTTATTTTCTAAGAAAGCATCAATAATTTTAGAAACAGCATCAGGTGTATGAGCATAATCCACTATAGCCTGCCCTTTTCTAAGTTTAATACTTTCACATCTACCATGGGGTGGATATATACTTAATGAAGCAGCTAGTAAATCACTAACTTTAAAACCTAGGCTTTTACATATAGCAAGGCAAGTTAAATAGTTATAGACATTGAAGCGACTCTTTAAATTAGTGTGGGCAACAAATGAAGTATTTTCATAAGTAAAGGTAATATCCATACCTGCACTATTTTCGGTATAACTAAGGGTTTTAAAGTCACAGTCACCAAAACCAACAGTTATATTGTTTTTGGTCATGAAATACTTGCTATACATATCATCTTTATTAACAACTATCACGCCATCATTTTTTAAAAAATCTAATATTTGTAATTTAGCTTGTAAATAGTTTTCCATTGTTTTGTGATAATCTAAATGATCTTCTGTTAAATTAGTAAAAGCTTCTACAGTGTATTTAAGGCCTGCTACACGATTAAATGATAAAGCGTGACTTGACACTTCCATTATAAAGTGAGTTGCTCCAAGTTCTTTAGCCCTTAAAATATAATTATAGACATCTACTATCTCTGGAGTTGTATTAGGTAACTCTTCTTTTATATCTTCAAAATAAAAACCAATTGTTCCCATATAAGCGGCTTTAATACCTAATTGTTTTAGCATTTGATAAACTAAGAAACAAGTTGTTGTTTTACCATTTGTCCCTGTTACACCGACTAGTGTTAACTCGTTAATCTCATCACTATAATCTCTTACTAGCGTTTCTTTAAGCCACTCTTCAGGGCTTGGCGTAATAATTGTTTCTACTGGATACTCTCCATGTTCACAAACAATTTTTATTGCCCCATTTTCTATTGCTTTATTAATAAAGTCATGACCATCTACTGTATGACCTTTAATAGCTACGAAAGTATCGCCTTTTACAACTTTTCTTGAATCAGTTTTAATATTTAACATAAATCCTCCTATAATAACCCTATTCTTCTTACTATTTCTTCACGACCTAATATACATATAATATCATATAAATTAGGTGTTTTAGACTTACCAGTTAAGGAAACTCTTATAACTGTTGATACATCGGCAACATTACCTTTAAAGTTTTCAGGATTTTTCTTATACTCTTTCATATTAGAAGCATAACCTAATTTATCACACATGGCTTTGATATTATTAAACCACTCTTCTTCATTTAAAGATTCGTCATAGTATTCATTAATATAAGTATTTAAAATACTTTTTATTTCTGTTATATCTGTAATCTTTTGCCATTCATAGTTAATATTTTTAAAGTCATACATATAACTAATATTTTGTCTTACTTCACTATACATAGCATAGTCTTTACGTGGTTTATTAGTATTTCTTTCAATATCAAGAGTCTTAATAATAATATCTTTATATTCTTCTAATTCCTGCAAAAACTCTTTATCATAAGTACTAGCCCAAGTAAGTAATTCGTTATAAAACTCACTAGCTGTAATACGACTTAAGTAATTTTTAGCAATATTAAGTAGTTTTTCCATATCAAATAAGGCTCCACTGGTGCTCATATTTTTAAAGTCCATATGAAATTCTTCATAATTTTTATCAGGGTTATTTAAGAACCACTCTTCAAAGTTAGAATTAGCAAGAGTCATTAAATATATTTTAACAGCCTCTACTGGAACACCTTTTTCACTATAGAATGCTACGTTAGCCTCAGCATCTTTTCTTTTACTAATTTTTCTTCTTTTACCATTTTCTTCTTTTTGAATAGTTGCTAAGTGGGCATACTTAGGTGGTGCAAAACCAAGTGTTTTAAATAAATCTAAGTGAACTGGCACACTACTAAGCCATTCATCACCACGTGAAACATGAGTTGTCCCCATAAGGGTATCATCAACAACATGAGCAAAATGATAAGTTGGTATACCATCTGACTTTAACAATACAACATCCATATCATTTTCTGGAAATTTAATACGACCTTTAATACAGTCTTCCATAACTATTTCATTATCAAAACTGCCTTTACTTTTAAGTCTTATAACGTATGGAAGACCATTTTTGATTTTTTCTTCTACTTCTTCATGGGTAAGGCTTCTTTCTTTACTAGCCCATATACCATAATAGCCTATTCTTTGTTTTCTTTTCTTTTGCTTTTCATTAATTTCATTTAATTCTTCACTAGTCAAAAATGATGGATAAGCTAAATCTTTCATTAATAAATCTTTAACGAAGGCTTGATAGATATCTTTACGCATTGTTTGAATATATGGCCCGTATTCACCTACTGACTTACCATTATCTAGAGGATATTCATCAAACTTAATATTATATTCTTTTACAGAATTTAGTATTTGGTCAATTGCGCCTTCTACTAATCTTTTTTGATCTGTATCTTCTACTCTTACAAAGCATACACCGCCACTTTGATGAGCCATACGTTCAGCTACCATTGCTTGATAAAGTGTGCCAATATGAACAAAGCCAGTCGGACTAGGTCCAATTCTCGTAACCATAGCTCCATCACTTAAATTTCTTTTTTTGTACAAGTCTTCATAATATGCTCTATCATGCATTACATTAGGTAAAAGCATATCTGCATATTCTTTTTGTGTCATAATAAAACCTCTTTCTAAATACAAAAAGATGGTACACCAAAGGGCGAGATAAACCGCGGTACCACCTTCTTTTTTTCTTCTTTTGATAACGGGATTACCCGGACTACCTTGTATACAATAGTCACTTAAAAGTTTCTTCAAAATACTTGCTTATTCTTTTACACCAACCAAGAACTCTCTTTAAAAAGCAATATATTTTTACTCCTCTTTCTCTTCGTTTTATATATGTATTATAAGTAATAAATTATCTTTTTTCAAGATTTTTTTGATTACCACTAAATTAAATTCTAAGTTACCGTTTTATCGTAGATGGGAACTTAGTCTTAAAAACGATTAGCTTTTTTAAATTGACTATAGCAAGATAAATAATAAAATAAATGTTGTTACTTAGGGGTTATGGCAATCTTATGAATACATATTACCATTAAACTTTGGGTTAAATACAGTTTTAAAATAAAACTTACCTATTTTGGTAGTTGGTTTGGTGATTTACTATTCACTATCTTCTAAAAAGTAAGTTGCTATTTTTTCATAATTATCTTGACTATTTGAACAAGTATCAATTAAGTATCCTTTTTCATTATTTGTTTGGTATTCTTTAATACCTCTTATATAAAAATCTTTATTTCTATCTTCAATAAAAAAAGGCATTATGTCATTATATAAACATTCTCTAAACATTATCATTCTGCCAACACGACCATTTCCATCTTGAAAGGGATGAATGCGTTCAAATCTCACATGAAATTCAATAATATCTTCAAAACTTTTTTTATCTATTTTATCGTACCAGCTTAATAACTCTTTCATATCATTTACAACATTACATGGTAAGGATGTTGTAATATTACCAACAAAGTTTTTCTTCTTTTTATATTCCCCAACATTAAACCATTCCTTTTCACTATCAGTTAAAGTTCCATCTTTTAAAATGAAGTGAAATTTCTTTATCATATCTTCAGTTAACTTATCATCAATAGTATCTAACATATACTTAAACAAAGTAAAATGATTCTTTATTTCAGTAGCATCTTTTAGAACAATGACCTTATCACTACTAGTTAAAATTGTTCCTGTATCATAGATGCTTGCAGTTTCATCAGGCGTTATTGTGGATCCTTCAATATGATTTGTATTATAGGCAAAATCGAGTTGAGTCTTATGATAAAGATTACCAGATAAGCCAATGTTTTTTTGCTCTACTAACGCTTTTTTAATTTTACTCACTTCCATTTTTCTTACCTCCCTTCAAAAGTAATTCTTAAACATTTATTTTTGTGATTCTTTCACGTTCTATCTGGACTAATTATAACACATATATTACTTTTATAGGAAGTTTTTAATTTATTTCACTAAATTAAATTCAAAGTTTTCGTTTTTCATAGATGGGAACTTAGTCTTGAAAATAATTAGCTTTTTTAGATTAACTATATGTGATTTATAAAACAAAATGTCCTATTGTAAAAAATAAGTATTATTATATACTAAAAACGTTAATTATGGAGATTAGACAATGCTGATTGGCAACCAGAGTATTAAGTAATGAACAAACGAAAAAAGGAAGTGTCTATCTTTTATTACATTAGATAGTCTTTTTTTCACTTTTTGTGGTGTTCTATTACTTTAAACCTTGGAAAATATTAATATCAGTTCATAACAATTTAATAATTTGTTAAAGTCTTGGGAAATAAGGCTTTTTCTTTTATTATAATTTATCAAAATTTATAAAAACAACTTTATTTTTGAGCTTTAGCATCTAGTTTTGGCATCTATAAAATTTAAAAATTACAGTTTTTAAGATTCTCATTCTACAAATATTTATCTAAAGGTTTTTCCAATTCTATGCATAAAAATAGGGCTCCACCGTTAGATAGTGCCCTTGCAAAAACGATTTAACGTTTTTTTTTGCATAAACAATATATCATAAAACATATATTTATGCCAAACTATTTTTTTAAAAGTTCAATATTTACGGGAACTTTCTTATGAAATTGTATTTTTTTATATTGGAAACTTACTATTTAATTCAGTCCTTTTTATGATTTGTTTATTGTTTTTTGTGCTTTTTTGCAAATTTAACATTTTAACTATTACTTTTAGACTAACAAAAAAAACTAACTATATTTGTTAGTTTCACCAAAAGACTTAAAAGCCATAAACTACCATAGGTGATTTTATGAAGCCATGTAGACGTAACGGGGGGTTTTTTAGTGTTCTTGCTGTACTTTGTCTTTCTGTTTTAATATTTTATCAAATAATTATTACTTTAATACTGCCTTTAAGATTTAATATTTTTGTTTTACTTATTGAAGTTGCTTTACTTTTCTTTTTCCTTTACCGCATAGTATGGCCTTACTAAATTTTCAGTTTTATATACATAATCTAGCGATTTTCTTATATTTTTGACAATTTCAAAATTAGTACCCTTTACTTCATATTTAGGCGGAATACTGATTACAATAAAAAATAATTTTTTTTCATCATCACTCCATGGACAATACTTTAGATATTCAGAAAATAATACTTCCATATTTAAATCAAAATAAGAAGATTTATAAAAACCTAAAAAATCAATAACAGGACTATCTTTAGTACTATGATCCCAACTAATTAAAGTTGGTTCTTTACCTTCTATAAAGTGTTCTAAACTTAAATTATTATGTATTTGACAAACACGATATTTTTTCTTATCTTGAACAGTTTTATACCAACTCTCTAACTCTTCTTTAGTAAATGCGAAAGCATTTTTTATTTTAGTATAATTTTGAAGTAATAAAAATTCACTTGGAGATGGGAAAACATTATTAAATGCTTTGTTATACTCATATTCATAAAAATAAGTATTATAATTTATAGTATCTAAGATATTATCATATATTTGTTTAAATTCATCTTCTACTACATCCTTATAATATGTTGTTTTTTGATGAAGTAAACCAATGACTTTCATAAAATCTAGGGCTTTTTGTTCTTTAGGAATAGTTGTATCTTCAATATATGAATAGATATTTATACCATCTCTTGTGCCATCAATTAAAGATGGAAAATTTTTAAAGCTCCGACTTTCTAAATAAGAAAAAAGACTTGCTATGTCATTCTTTTTTTCTTTTAAAACAATTTTACCACTAGTAGATTCTAATATATGAGCATTTTTTTTAATTTGGTATTTATAAGGTTTATATATTTCTTTTACAACTTCAATGCTTTTATGATTCATCTGTACTTGGAATAACTATTTTATAACCAGTGGAAACATTTGTTAAATCATTATACTCTTGTAAAATGCTTTCTTTTATATTATATAAACTTGCAATACTAGCAATAGTTTCTCCCTCTTTTAAAACGTGAATATGATAAGTAATGTATTCATCAGTATTTGAGGTACTATTAAGTAAAATATTGGTGTCTTGGGTCTTTATTTCTTCATCATAGCGTGGTGTTTCTTCTGGTTCTTCGTTAGTTTTTTCATCTTTTTCATTCTTTGTTTCTTCTTCTAACATTCTTATTATTTCATCAGAGTCTACTTCAACTTCTTTTGGTACTGGTTCTTCTTCTATAACTTTTTCTTCTTCATTAGCACTTAATAACAACTCAACATGAACACTTATACCAGTATCTTCAAGCATTTCATAGGCAAAATCATTAATCTCTAGTCTAATACTTTCTTTATCTATATTATCAGGTATTTCAATTGTAAAGGGAATCTTGTAATTAAATGGACTTACATTAGCGCTTATTTCATGACTTTTATATTCACCTGTAACATAAAGATTACCTGTAACAGCACACTCTTGCACAGTAAAATCTCTTTCTAATGAAATACTTGTAATTTCACTTACTTTAGTTTGAAATTCTAAATCTTTTGTAAATGGTATAATACTTTCCAAAATTATCATCTCCTTAAAAAATATATATGTTAAATATTTTAATTTATTAATATTTTTCAAGGAAAAAGAATTAACTATTAGTTAATTCTTTTTCTAAAGCTTTTAATACAGATGTATAATCATTTTCTAATACATCTTTTAATATATTATTTTCTTCTTCATATTCTTTTATAATAAATTCATTTTCATTACTTAGCTTATTTAAATATACATATACTTTTTCATTTAATGTTACTCTAGATATTTCAATATAATCTTGATCGGCAATCGTGAATATATTATTTTCTTCCATAGTTATTATTCTCCTTTAAATCATCAAACTGATAACCTTTTTTAATGGCTATTATTGTTCTTAAGTAGTTATCTGCTTCTTCTCTATCTTCTGGTAAGTCATGAGCTTTTATGTATTCATCAATAGTTTGACCACAATAAGCCTCAAGCATGGCACTAGTATTATCAAAAGATGGTTGGCCTTTATATTCAGTTTTGATACGATCACGAACTGTAAATATTAGTTCAGTAATATCATTATCACTTAAATTTTCTGTTTTTATTACATTTTCTAATTCATTGCTAGCAATTAAATAATCCCAATTATAAGGTCTATTTGAACTTCTATCACCTATGTAAGTCATTGCTTCATGAACTATTTTAGTAGCTTCTTCAC
Source organism: uncultured Mycoplasmatota bacterium (assembly GCA_900549625.1). Lineage (GTDB taxonomy): Bacteria > Bacillota_I > Bacilli_A > RF39 > UBA660 > Ventrenecus. Next base: position 2,054 of record URPE01000001.1, on the reverse strand, counting down.
GATACTTAGTATAGGCATTAGAAAGAGCCAGACTTTCTTTTTCTTCTCTTTCTTGTTCAATTCTTATTTTTTCTTGATTATTTAAACTTTCTTCGATATGCATGCCTACTTTAATGCCACCATAGCCCATCGCAGCAACTAAAAGCAAGAGTTTAATGTTTGCTAAGCCTCTTTTTTTTCTTCTTTTAATTTCTTCTTTTTGTATACTCTTTTTTCTTACATTTAACTCATTACTATATATTGGCATATACTCTATTTCTTTTTTATTATTCATAACATTCTATCCCTTCTAATTAGATAATAATAAATATTTAATTACTTGTCAATTTGATATGTAAATGTAATAGTCAATAAATGTAAATTCTTTTTTTTGCATTATTTTTATGATAAACTGAATATACAATATAAAGGGGATGATATTAATGAAAGAAAGTATATTTAAGGCCTATGATATAAGAGGAACTTACCCAAATGAAATTAATGAACAAGGGGCTTATATTATTGGTAAAAGTTATGGTACTTATTTACAAAAGTTTTATGATAAGAATAAATGTGTTATTGGTAGAGATAATCGTTTATCTTCACCTGCTCTTTATGAAGCCTTAAAAAATGGTTTAATAGATTCTGGTATTAATGTTATTTGTTATGGAGAAATTACTACACCTATGCATTATTATACAAGGTATGTAGAAAATACTTTTGGGGTAATGGTAACAGCTAGTCATAATCCAAAAGAAGATAATGGTTTTAAGTTTTCTTTTGATAAGTACGCTAATGCAAGAGGCGATATGATAGATGATTTTAAAGAATTTACTTTTAAGGGTGAATTTTATAAGGGTAAAGGAATAGCCGTTAATAAAGATATTAAAAAAGATTATTTAAGTTATTTAAAAGATAATATTAATATGGGCAAGAAAAAGATAAAGGCTGTTTTTGATATGGGTAATGGTGTTACAGCTACGATTATAAAGGATGTTATAAAAGAATTTCCCAATATTGAACCTATTTATATATGTGATGAAAGTGATGGATCTTTTCCTAATCATCATCCAGACCCTGCTGTGGAAGAAAACATGGCTATGTTAAAAGAAAAGGTATTAGAAACAAATGCCGATATTGGAATTGCATTTGATGGTGATGGCGATAGACTTGGTATTATTGATGAACATGGTAAGTTTATAATGGCTGATAAGTATTTAATCGTAGCAATGAAAAGTATGATTAAAGAAGTTAGTAATAAGACTTTTTTATGTGATGTTAAGTGTTCTAAATCATTAATTGATGAGATAGAAAAAGATGGTGGACATGTGTTTATGAGTAGAACTGGAACTAGTTTTACTGAAGCAAATACAAAGATTAATAATATACCTTTAGGTGGAGAGTTATCAGGTCATATTTTCTTTAATGATCGGGGACCAGAAGTTTGCAGTGCTATATATGCGGGACTTAGATTTATTGAAATATTATCAAAAGAAGAAAAAACTTTTAGTGAATTATTAAAAGGCATTAATAACTACTACTCAACACCAGAAATAAAAGTACCATGTTCAAATGAACATAAATTTGAAGTAGTAGACGCAGTTAAAAAGTATGTCATAGAAAAGAAATATTCTTACTTAGATATTGATGGCGTAAGAGTTAACTTTAAAAATGCTTGGGGACTTATTAGAGCAAGTAATACTGGCCCTAATTTAACTTTAAGATTTGAAGGACTAACAAATGAAGATTTAGAAAGCATTAAAAATGAATTTATTAATGTTGTTAATGAAACAATAAAAAGAATTGATATATAACCAAAAAGAAGGCAAAAGCCTTCTTTTTAATACTTTACTATAACTTCATTATTTCTTTCTTAGATAAATTAGTAACGTCCATGATTAAATTTAAGTCTAAATTTTTGGCAAGCATATTTCTAGCAATTTCACATGATTTTCTTTGTTCACCTTTTTTCTCACTCTCTTTTTTGATAGTGTTTCTAATGTATCTTTCATCTTCTTCAGGTGTAAATACTTCCCAAAAGTTAGCATCAGTATTTAACTTAGTAATTTTTTCCA